>CP001643.1:602498-1204997 GCA_000023405.1 Brachybacterium faecium DSM 4810 | reverse complement strand
CGTCTGCTCCATGTCACCCCCTCGGGTCCTTGTCGATGTGTGCGGTGGTCCAGGTCCTGCTCGGCTCCGCGATCTCCTCGCGGTGCCGTCCTGCCAGATTCCCCGTCGTTCCCGACCCGCCACCGGGGAAGTTGCGTCGGGGCGGGAACGACGAGAGGTCTCACAGGACGGATGTCCGTCGAGCCGGGCTCAGAACAGGCCGGGGATCACCTCCTCGGAGGTCTCGGCGAAGCCCTCCTCCTTCTGCTCGAGGTAGGCCTCCCAGGCCGGGAGCGCCCAGATCTCGAGGCGGTCGAGTGCGCCGATGACGGCGCATTCCCGGTCCAGCCCCGCGTAGGTGCGCAGGTGGCCCGGGATGGTGATGCGGCCCTGCTTGTCCGGGATGACGTCCTCCGCGCCGGAGAGCAGCACCCGCAGGTAGTCGCGGGTGCGCCGATCGGTGGTGGGCGCCCGACGGGCCTCCTCGAGCTTCTGGCGGAACTCCATGAGCGGGTACACGGCGATGCAGTGCTCCTGTCCACGAGTCATGACCAGTCCCGAGGCGAGCTCGTCACGGAACTTCGCCGGGAAGATCAGTCGTCCCTTCTCGTCGAGCTTGGGCGTGAAGGTGCCGAGGAACATCAGCGCCCTCCTTCACTGCCGTGAACTCGCGATCCGGAAATCCATCTCCTCCCAACGCGCTCCACTTTACCCCACTAGCCCCCACCCCTGTACCCAGATTCCCCCCATTCCACGTCACGACCTCCCGTCAGCGCAGGTCAACGCTGTGGAGCGGGGTGGGGGGAAATCGGCGTGCGGCATGTCCTGGAGCGCAGGCTCGAGCAGCGAGCTCGCGCGCACAGCGAGCACCACCGCCGCCGAGCCGGGAGAAAACGCAGGTCACGCGACTACGGGTGATGCGGCACGGCCAGAGGGGGCGGTGGTGGAGGGAAGGGGAGGGCGCGGGTGGAGGGATGTGGGGAATCGAGCAGGAGCTCCCGACGTGAGGCGCGCGACGCCGGGCGTCGAAGGGCAGCCGTGGGCATCGCGCGGGCACGCCCTCATCCCTCCGGGTGCGGCCCTCGGCACCTCTCGCGCCGTCTGAGCCGGGCCGAGCGCAGCACCCGACCCGCCCGAGCCCTGCCCGAGCCAGCGCTCGCTCCAGGAACGGCGAGGCGCATGCGACACGACGACGCCCCGACTCCGAGGAGTCGGGGCGTCGTCGTGGGGTGAGGACGGGAAGCGCGGGCGGTTCTCAGCGCAGAGCGGCGCGGCCGGCCGGCCCGTTGTGCGGCGGACCGCTCAGAAGCGGGGGTCGTCCCCTGCGCGCCTCTCCCAGCGCTCCTCCATCTTGCGCATGAAGGTGCTGCCGTCGTCGCTGCGGGGTGCGGTGGGCCCGGAACCACCTCCGTGGCCGCCGCCGGATCCCTTGCCCTCGGACGAGCCCCCGGGGGAGGTGATCGCGTAGACCGCCCCGGCGAGCATGCCGATGAAGGCGATCACTCCGAGCCAGACGGCAGGAAGGCTCACGGCGAGAACCAGGACGCCGAGACCCACGATCACGGCACCCAGGCCGATCAGGATGCGTCGCCCGCTGCGACTACGTCGCGGCTGCTTCGTCGGTGCGAAAGCTCGTGCGAGGCGCGGATCGTCGGCGAAGAGCTGACGCTCCATCTCGTCGAGCATCTTCTGCTCGTGTTCAGACAGCGGCATGATCCCGCTCCTTGTCCCCGTCCTCTCGCGCCGGTCGGCGCCACTTCACCGTGCGACGAGTTCATGCCCTCGTCGGCGGTCCCTCCAGTTTAGAGCGTCTTCCTGGGTAATGGGAACCGCGGAGGTCCCGCATCACCACCGCGGTGCGCGCAGCGTTCACCGACCGAGTCCCTGCACTCACCGTCCGAGCCGCCGCGCAGGCCCGTCGTCCTGCTCCCCGGGCTCCGTTCCAGGCCGTCGCGCTTGATCCGTCGCGGAGGAGAGCGTCGATCCCCGGCCGAGGCTCGCGGAGCCGAAACGCTCGAGCGCCCGGTCCATCGCCGTCTCCAGGTCCTGCCACCCTGCCGACCGTGCGGTCAGCTCGGACTGCATGAATGCTCCCTCCCCGGGCTCGAGGTGCGAGACGCGGACCCCGGCGAGGCGGAGGCGGGGCATCGCCGGCCGCTCCCGCTCCCAGAGGGGGATGACCTGGCTGCGCAGGCGTTCACCGCTCGCGGTGGGCTGGTCCATGGTGGAGGACCGGGTCAGGGTGGTGCCGTCCGGGGCGCGGAGCTTGAGCACGACGGTGCGTGCCACGAAGCCGCTGCGCCGCAGCTGCCGGGCCACGTCGTCGGCCATCGTGGTGATGCGCCGGCGCACCTCGTCCGGGTCGGTGAGGTCCTCATCCCAGGTGCGCTCGGTTCCCAGCGAGCGGTCGCGGGCGCGGTGCCCGAGACCGGTGCGGTCGCTGCCGTCGGCCAGGGCGGCGATCTCGGGAGCGCGCGGCCCGAGAGCGCGCGCGAGGGTCGAGCGGGGGATCTCCCGCAGCTGCCCGATGGTGCGCACCCCGATCCGGGCGAGGGCCTCCTGCGCCTTGGGGCCGACGCCGGAGATCACCGCGACCGACAGCGGGGCGAGGAACTCGGCGGTGCGCTCCGCGGGGACGATGAGCATGCCGTCGGGTTTGGCCTGGGCGGAGGCGATCTTCGCGACGGCGCGGGAGACGGAGCCCCCCACCGAGCTGGGCAGGCCGAGCTCCTCACGGATCCGCCGGCGCAGCAGCTGTGCGATCTGCTCCGGAGGGCCGAAGAGGCGCCGGGCGCCGCGCACGTCGAGGAACGCCTCGTCGACGCTGATCTGCTCGGTCTCGGCGACGACGTCCCCGAGCAGCTGCATCACCTGGGCGGAGACCTGGCGGTAGTGGTCGATCCGTGGAGGCACGATGACGAGATCCGGTGCGAGCCGTCGGGCGCTCGCCATCGGCATCGCCGAGCGGATGCCCCGGGTGCGGGCCGGATAGCTGGCGGCGGCGACCACGCCGCGGGCGCCCGCTCCGCCCACCACGACGGGCAGCCCCTCGAGGCCCGGGTCGTCCCGCACCTCGATGGAGGCGAAGAAGGCATCCATGTCCAGGTGCAGGATCCCGGGGATCTCCTCCCCCGCTTCCGCTCCACCGTGCATGGTCATCGCCACCTCCCTCGCGCAGGCACTGTACCCGGGGCGACCGGCCCTCCCGGGGCGGAGCCGCGGCGACGCGGGCCGGCGTCACTCGCGCCGCCCCGTGGAGGCGCCGTGCGAAGCCGCCTGCGCCGGCTCGTCGCGGCGCCGCCGGAGGTCACGTGGACACGTCGCCGTCGCGGTGAGGGCCCCGTCCCGAGACGTCACCCGGCCTCGGCGAGGTCGGTGAGGTGGGTCGGCAGATCCTCGAGCAGGCGCTCGGCGACGAGATCGAGGTGCGCGGAGGTCTGGGCGAGATGCGTGCTCAGCAGCTCCGGGTCGGGGCGGGCCGCCGCGTTCCGGTCCAGCCGCATCCGTTCGGCGACCAGCGGTGCCAGGCTCTCGGCACGCTCGGCATCCTGCCCGCCGAGCCGCTCCAGAGCGAGCCACACGTTCAGCGGCAGAGCCCGTCGGCGCTCGCGGTTGGCGCGGGCGACCAGCACCCCCGCGCCGCGCAGAGCGGCCCGGTGCACGAGCTCGAAGGCCTCACGAGGATCCTCCGCGGCCAGGAGACGGCCCTGACGCAGCAGTTCTCGAGCGCGTTCGAGGTCGGCCTGGTCCTGGTCGAGCAGGGCCAGACGCCGGCGCAGGGCACGGGCATCGGTGCCGGCGAGCGCCGAGGCTCCGTGTCGACGGGGCATCGTACGGTTCATCGGTCTCCTCCTCCGCGTACGTGGGAGAGCGGCGTCTGCGCCATCCCTGTCCCCCGAACGCTAGGCGCGGGGTGTGACAGATGACGCCGCGCTCCCCCGCCTGTGGAGGAGGCACCCGTGGGGAGGAACGGTGCTCAGCTCCGGCGGCGCGAGGCGCACCGGCGGCTCAGGGTCCGCGGGGGCGCGGGGCGGGGGCACGGGAGCGGGGATCTCCTACAGTGGGGCGATGTCCCGCCGCGACCGCTCGCGCCGCGCTGCCTTCGTGCACCTCGGCCCGCTCGACACCTCGATCCCCCTCTCCACCGGGAGCGCCCGGTTGACCCTGGAGAACGACGGGTCGGTGCTGCTGGACGTGAACGGGGTCCCCTCCTCGCACCTCCACCCGGATCCCGAGCACCTGGTGTTCGAGTACATGCGCTGGATGCTGCTGGTGATCGATCGCCACCTCGACGCGGCCGATGCGGTCGGGCGGGACGGTTCCCCTCCCGTCCCGCAGCTCGCCCATCTCGGCGGCGGCGGCTGCTCCCTGCCGCGGGCCGTCACGGCCCGGCACCCCCGCTCACGGCAGGTCGTGGTCGAGATCGACGCGCTGCTGGCCGAGAAGGTGCGGGAGTGGTTCGATCTCCCCCGCTCGCCGCAGCTGCGGCTGCGCGTCGACGACGCGCTCAGCGCGCTCGGGTCCTGGCGCGACGACCGTTTCGACGTCCTGGTGCGCGACGTCTTCAGCGGGTCGGTGACCCCGGAGGAGCTCACCACGGTCCAGGCCGCCTCCCACGCCGATCGCGTTCTGCGCGAGGGCGGGCTCTATCTGGCCAACTGCGCGGCACCTCCGGGCACCGGGATGATGGCGGACGAGGTCGCGACCCTCTCTGCGGTGTTCCCGCACGTCGGCGTCATCGCCGAACCGGCGCACCTCTCGGGCAAGCGTCGCGGGAACTGCGTGCTGCTCGCCTCGCGCCGGCCGCTGCCCGAGGGCATCGACCGGGACCTGCGCTCGGATGCGGTCTCCGTACGCCTGGCGCGGCCCGCCCAGGTCGAGGCGCTCGCACGGGCCGGGCGCGTCCTCGAGGCGCGCTGACCCCTCTCACGACGACGGACCGGGCAGGAGCGCGATGCTCCTGCCCGGTCCGTGCTGTGGGCTGAGTGCCGTGGGTCAGAGAGGACGGACCTGCTCGGCCTGCGGGCCCTTGTCACCCTGGCTGACCTCGAACTCCACACGCTGACCCTCGTCGAGGGCGCGGTATCCGTCCATGTCGATCTTGCTGTGATGCACGAAGACGTCTGCGCCGCCTCCGTCGATCTCGATGAATCCGTAGCCCTTTTCGGCGTTGAACCACTTGACCGAGCCCTGTGCCATACCTGTCACCTTCTGTGTCGTCCTTCATCGATCGCACGACGCGATCGCGGTGCCGCGTGAAGCCGTCCCCCGCCGGAGCGGGTGGCGCATTGGTGCGTGCCGTACTGCGTGCCGAGGCACCGTCGTCGGACTGTCCTGCTGGACCTGCATCACCGCAACGCCGCCATTCTGTCACGATCGTGGTCCGGTTCACACGGCGTCCGCCCCGAGCGGATCACGAAGCCGTAACGAACTGGGGTCGCAGGCGCCGCACGGAGGGGTCGCGGGGGCCCGTCGCAGCACCGATGAGGCTCAGAGCGTGGGCGGATCGTCCGGTGAGCCGCCGTCGTGATCGGCGAGGAAGCGCTCGAAGTGCTCCCCGATCTCCTCCGCCGTGGGCAGATCCATGTGGGTGGCCAGCGGGGAGGACTCCTCACCCTCGCCCATCGCGTCGTACTGCTCCTCGAGAGCGCCGACGATCTGGCGCACCTCCCCGTTCTGGGCGAGGGTCCCCTGGAGGGCGACGGTGGCCGCGTCGGTGAGATCGCCCAGGTGGACCAGCGGCAGATCGAGCTCGGCCGCCTCGCTGACCCGGCGCAGCAGCGCGAGGGCGCCGGCCGGGAAGTCCGTCCGGGCCAGATAGTGCGGGACCTGCGCGGCGTAGCCCATCGCCGGGTGGCCCGCCCTGCCCAGCCGGTGCTCGAGCAGCGTGCTGAACGCCGCCGGGATCACCATCTCGGCGGTCCCCTCCTCCCCCGGCGACGGCTCCGTGCCCGGGGCCGGCGTGGCACCGGTGCGCGGGGACCCCAGCAGCGACGGGTCGTTGGCATGGGCGAACAGACCGATCGGACGGGTGTGGGGCACCGCCATCGGCACCGCCTGGATGCCCACGATCCGCTCGACCTCGAAGTACTCCACGAGGTCGATCAGCGCCTCCGCCAGCCGGCGCCACTGCAGATCGGGCTCGGGGCCGTCGAGGAACAGGAAGGGGCGATCCCTCTCGTCGTACATGAGAGAGAGGGTCAGCTCCGGGATCTCCACCTCCGTGAAGGAGGTCCCGTCGAAGGTCGCGTGCGGGCGGGCGCCGCGGTAGTCGACGAGCTCGTCGGTCTCGAAGCTGACCAGCCGCAGGTGGCGCAGCTCGTCGCGGAGGTAGGTGGAGGCGATCCGGCAGGCGTTGCCTGCGTCGACCATCCCGGGCAGGGCGTGCACGAGCGTGAGCCCGGTGCGCGGCACGGCCTCCAGCACCTCGGTGGACTCGAACCTGTACAGATCACGAGGGTCTCGCATCGTGGCTCCTCCCTCAGCGCGGAGTGGGATCGGGTCACCTGAAGGCGCCCGGGACCGGGGCCATCCACCATAATGGACCACTGTGCTCCGCCGACCCGCAGTCCGCCGGGCGACGGCGCGGCACGTCGACGCACAGGGTGAGAGGCAGGGCAGTGGACGACGCTGAGGAACAGATCGCCCGGGAGATCGCGCGGGAACAGGACTACGCCGACCGGCTCTACCGCCGGCTGGACGAGCTCATCGCCCAGGTCGAGGGCAAGCTCGATGAGATCCAGGGCTCGCAGCAGGCCTCGACGCACCAGAACCGCTCCGAACGCGATTCGTTCATGGCGCTGTACGAGGACCGCCTCGCCCTGCTCCGCTCGGTCGCGCGCAGCGTGGTGTTCGGTCGCCTGGACATGGACGACGCGGCGCGGCACTACATCGGGCGCATCGGGCTGTTCACGCCGGAGCGCGAGCAGCTGCTCGTGGACTGGCGCGCCCCGGCCGCCGCCGCGTTCTACCGAGCCACCAGCACCGACCGCCTCTCGGTGAAGCTGCGTCGCCACCTGATCAACCGCGGCCGCACCGTGGTGGGTCTCGAGGACGACGTGCTCGACCAGTCGGTGCTCGAGGACCCGGACCACGACGTGGTCCTCCAGGGCGAGGGCGCGCTGCTCGCCGCCGTCTCGGGCAAGCGCACCGGCCGCATGGGCGACATCGTCGCGACCATCCAGGCGGAGCAGGATCGCATCATCCGCTCCGAGAACCGCGGCGTGATGGTGGTCCAGGGCGGTCCCGGCACCGGCAAGACCGCGGTCGCGCTGCACCGCGCCGCCTACCTGCTGTACACGCACCGCCGACGGCTCGAGCACACGGGCGTGCTGATCATGGCGCCCACCCCCGGCTTCCTGCGCTACATCGAACGGGTGCTGCCGAGCCTCGGCGAATCGGGCGTCGTGATGCTCACCCCGGGCGAGCTGTACCCGGGGATCGAGACGTTCCTACACGACGACGACGAGGTGGCCCGCCTCAAGGGCGACGTCGCCATGGCCGAGCTGATCAGCCGCGCGGTCAAGCAGCGTCAGATCCTCCCCGAGAAGGACGTGCACCTCCGCATCGACGGCACGCCCGTCACGCTGACCCGCGAGGCGGTGCGCGCCGCGCGCCGCGAGGCGCGCGCCTCGCACAAGCCGCACAACGCGGCACGGAACGTCTTCGTGCGTGCCGCGCTCGACCGCCTGGTGGAGAGCTATGAACGATCCCTGCGGGCCCAGGGAAGCACGATCGTGCCGGAGGACCGGCCCGACCTGCTCTCCGACCTCCGCCACGATCCGGAGGTGAAGCGGCAGCTGAACCTCGCCTGGCTCCCCTACACCCCGCAGGGCTTCCTGCGGATCCTGCTCTCGCGGCAGGACCGGCTGCGGGCCGCCGCACCGCGCTCCCTCGCGCACCGGGTGGACCTGCTGGTGCGCCCCAAGGACTCCCCCTGGACGGTCGAGGACGTCCCGCTGCTGGACGAGGTCGCCGAGCTGCTCGGGGAGGACTCCGCGCCGGCCGAGGCCCGTGCTCGGGAGGGCGCTGAGCGTCGCGAGGCGGATGTCGAGTACGCGCGCAAGGTGATCGAGAATATCGACACCTCCGGCATGATCCGGGCCGAGGACCTGGCCGATCAGGTCAGCCAGGTCCGCGACGGTCGCACGCTCGCCGAGCGCGCCTCCGCCGAGCGCAGCTGGACCTACGGTCACGTGGTGGTCGATGAGGCGCAGGAGCACTCCCCGATGAGCTGGCGCGCCCTCATGCGCCGTGCGCCCACGAAGTCCTTCACCGTGGTGGGAGATGTCGCCCAGACCTCCTCCGCCGGCGGGACCGATTCCTGGTCCGCAGCGCTGGCCCCGTACATCCAGGACCGCCTCCAGGTCGAGCACCTGACCGTCAACTACCGCACGCCGAGCCGGATCATGGACCGAGCCGTGGCGATGGCGCAGGCGCATGAGCTGCCGGTCACGCCGGTGAGCTCTGTGCGTGAGGGGGACCGTGACCCGCTGATCGAACGGGCCGAGCCGGCCGCGCTCTCCTCGCGCACGGCCGAGGCGGTGGCCCGCGTGCATGCGGAGCGGCTGGGACGGATCGCCGTGATCGCCGCCGAGGAGCGCGTCGGGGATCTCGTGGCGGTGCTGCGCTCGCAGGACGCGCTTCCTGCGATCGGCGCCGGCTCAGCGGGCGTGGACGATGAGATCGCGGTGATGACCGCGCAGGACGCGAAGGGGCTCGAGTTCGACGCGGTCGTGATCGTGGAGCCGGCCGAGCTCATCGACGCCCACGGCGCCGGCGACCTGTACGTGGCCATGAGCCGCTCGACGCAGCACCTCGGCGTGGTCCACGCGCGGGACCTCCCCGCCGGCGTGGCGGGATGAGGGTGCCGCACCGCTCCTGAGACGAGGATCGGCGGCCGTGGCTTCCCCTCCACGACCGCCGATCAGGTGTGCGCTGCATGAGCGCACGAGGGACATCTTATGCACAGGATCCGGTGCGTCTGCACCACATCCACGAAATGGGCACGGACCGTGGACGGCTGACCGGAGGATCACCACGGCAGGGCGCGGAGCCCTGCACACGCTCCGCGCTACGGGCGGTCAGCGGGGGCGCCCCGCAGAGCGGGTGCCCTGAGGCTCTCAGGAGGTCGGTTCCGCGGCCACGGCCGCGCCCCGGGGGCCCTCGGCCCGCAGTCGTTCGATGGCGGCCTCGAAGTCCTCGAGCGAGTCGAAGCTCTGGTAGACGCTCGCGAAGCGCAGGTACGCGACGACGTCCAGCTCCTGGAGCGGCTGGAGGATCGTCAGCCCCACCTCGTGCGCGTCGATCTCCGCGAGCCCGCTGGTGCGGATCGTCTCCTCCACCCGCTGTGCGAGCATCGCCAGCTGGTCGTCGCTGACCGGCCGCCCCTGGCAGGCCTTGCGCACTCCGGAGATCACCTTGGCGCGGCTGAAGGGCTCGCTGACCCCGGACCGCTTGAGCACGGACAGGGAGGCCGTCTCGGAGGTGGAGAACCGCCTCGAGCAGTTCGGGCACTGGCGGCGTCGGCGGATCGTCGCGCCATCATCGGACGTGCGCGAGTCCACGACGCGCGAATCGGAATGGCGGCAGAACGGACAGTGCATCCGCTCAGGGTACCGGCAGCGGGCCGGCTCAGCGCGCGGCATCCTCCGTGCCCGGCAGCTCGATCTGCTGGCCCGCGGTGATGCGGCCGGTCGGCAGGTGGTTGTGGCTGCGCACCTCGGCGATGAACTCCTGGGCGCTCATCTCCTCCGGTGCGTACTGCTCGGCGTAGGCCCAGAGGGTGTCGCCGCTCTCGACGGTGACGGTGACGGGCTCCTCCCCCTCGGTGCCGGCGAGCGCCGACGGCAGATCCAGGGCCAGCAGCGCGAGGGCGGCGGCCACCAGCCCGAGCAGGAAGGCGATCCCGGTGACCATCAGCCGCCCGCGACGGGTGGGCTCGAGTCGAACGCGCGCTCGAGGAGCGGCCTCGTCGCGCGGGGTGCCCTGCGACGGGAAGGGAAGGACCGTGGCGGTTTCCGTACGCATATCCGAACTCCTGTTCGATCGAATGTCTGTGCGACTGTAACCCGATGCGCTCGCGACACGCAACAGAAACATCGAACACCTGTTTGGCTTCTGCCGTGCGCCGCCCTACGCTGGGGCACAGGACAACGGAACCGCGAGGGTCCGACAGACGAACCCAGGAGGCCGCACGATGACGCCGAGCACCCCCAAGCCGACGAGGGCCCGGGGCGACGCCCCGGCCGACGAGCGCACCGCCGGCCTCACCCGGCGGCAGCGGCTGATCCTGGAGACCATCAACGAGGCCGTGGCCACCCGCGGCTACCCGCCGACGATGCGCGAGATCGGGGACGCGGTGGGGCTGACCTCCTCGTCCTCCGTGGCGCACCAGCTGCAGTCGCTCGAGCGCAAGGGGTTCTTGCGCCGCGACCCCAAGCGCCCCCGGGCGATGGAGGTCGTGATGCCGGAGGCGGATGACGCCCCGACGCCGCCGGCCGTGGCGGCGGAGCCGGAGATCAGCCCCAGCTCGGTCACCGTCCCGCTGGTCGGCCGGATCGCCGCCGGTGTCCCCATCACGGCCGAGGAGCAGGTCGAGGACGTCTTCACCCTGCCGCAGCGCCTGGTGGGCGACGGGGACCTCTTCCTCCTCCAGGTGGTGGGCGATTCGATGATCGACGCGGCCATCTGTGACGGCGACTGGGTGGTGGTGCGGTCCCAGAGCACGGCGGAGCGGGGCGAGATCGTCGCCGCGATGATCGATGGCGAGGCCACGGTGAAGACCTTCGTGCAGCGTGACGACCACGTCTGGCTGATGCCGCACAACCCGGCCTTCGCGCCGATCCTGGGCGATCACGCCGACGTGCTCGGCAAGGTCGTGGCGGTGCTGCGCGCCGTCTGAGCGTGCCGCGCGGCTGCCGCCGGGCGAGGTCAGCCCGGCGGCGGCGCGCTCAGCTCGCGGCGACGGGGCGGCTGGTCGTCGACCCCGGGATGCCGCTCAGCGCGCGGCAGGACGCCAACCCCGCCCTCAGCCTCGCGATGCCGCTCAGGCGCCGGCGAGGCGTCGCAGCGCCGCGAGGGCGATTTCCGGGTCGGTCGTCGGCCACAGCGGGGGCATCGACTCCCGCAGGAACCCGCCGTACCGCGCGGTCGACAACCGCGGGTCCAGCACCGCGACCATGCCGCGGTCGTCCTGCGCACGGATCAGCCGGCCCGCACCCTGGGCGAGCAGCAGCGCGGCGTGCTGTGCGGAGACGGACATGAACCCGTTGCCGCCGCGTCTGCCGATCCGCTCCTGCCGGGCGGCGGTCAGCGGGTCATCGGGGCGGGGGAACGGTATCCGGTCGATCGTGACCAGGCGCAGAGAACGGCCCGAGACATCCACGCCCTGCCACAGGGTGAGGGTGCCGAAGAGGCTCGCGTCCTCCTCCTCGCGGAAAGTGCGCACCAGGTTCGCCATCGAGTCCTCCCCCTGCACCGCGACCGTGAGGTCGAGCCGCGCCCGCACGTGCTCGGCCGCCAGCTCGGCGCCGCGACGTGAGGAGAACAGGCACAGCGCTCCCCCGCGGGCGGCCTCCACGAGCTCGGTGAGGTGGTCCAGCATCGCCGAGGAGGGGCCGTCACGCCCCGGCTGCGGCAGGTGGCTCGCCGTGTAGAGGATCCCCTGCCGGCGGTACTCGAAGGGGCTTCCCACATCGAGCCCCGCCCAGGCGCCCGAATCCTCCCCGCGCGGCAGCTCCTCCACGTCGACTCGGCCCTGGCGGCCCAGTCCCACCTCGCCCGCGGCCGGTTCGAAGCGCCCGCCGAGCGCGAGCGTCGCGGAGGTGAGCACCGCCGTGCGCTCCTCGAGGATCGCCCCGCGCATCGCCCCGGCGACGCTCAGCGGCGCCACCTGGATGCTCGAGCGGCCGGTGGCCTGCGAATGGGAGATCGAGACCACGTCATCCTCGCCCGGGGCGGTGAGCCGCTCGCAGACGTCGAAGATCTCCTGCAGGTTCGCGCGCACCGTCTTGCGGGCACCGGCGGAGCTCTCGCCACCGGCATCCTTGGCCTCGGAGTGCGCAGTGCGCGCCTCGACGCGCAGCTGGACCAGCGCATCGCCGAGCCGCTGCGGCAGATCGCCGATCACGCGGCCGTCCGGCGAGAGCTCGAGCGCCTCCCGCAGCTCCTCGGAGGCATCGTCCAGGGCGGTGGCGCCCACACCCAGGCCGCGCAGGTCCCGCACCGTGCCGCGCAGCATGCCGGGAGTGAGGATGTCGGTGACGGCGCTGGTGACCCGCGTGGTGAGATCGTGCGCCTCGTCGAAGACGACGACATCATGCTCCGGGATGATGCCGTGGTTGTCGAAGGCGTCGATCGCGAGCAGGGCGTGGTTGGTGACCACGATGTCCACCTCTCGGGCGATCTCCCGGCTGCGCTCGGCGAAGCAGTCCTCGAACATCGGGCAGCTGTTGCCGATGCACTGCGTGCCGGTGACCGAGACCTGCCGCCAGGCGCGATCGGAGACGGCGTCCTCGAGGGAATCGCGGTCTCCGCTGTCGGTCTCCTCCGCCCATTCGCGCAACCGGCGCACCTGGTCCCCGAGCCGTTCTCCCCCGCCGCGCGCCGGATCGGCGGACGACTCGGCGAACAGCGCGCCCGGGTCGATGTCCACCGGATAGCCGCCGGCGATCTTGTGCTTGCACAGATAGTTCGCGCGGCCCTTGAGCAGCGCGAAGGTGGGCGTGCGGGGCAGGTGGGGTGCGACGGCCTCCACGAGGCGCGGCAGGTCCTTGCGCACGATCTGGGTCTGCAGCGCGATCGTCGCAGTGGAGACGACGACCGGCCTCCCGCTGACGAGGGCGTGGCGCAGCGCGGGCACCAGATATGCCAGCGACTTGCCCGTACCGGTGCCGGCCTGCACCAGCAGATGGCGCCCACCGGACATCGCCACATCCACCGCGCCGGCCATCGCCTGCTGGCCCGGGCGGGCAGAGCCGCCGATCGCCGCCACAGCGGCGTCCATGAGGGTGGACAGAGGGATGTCACCGGCAGCGGGAGCGGTGGGCTGATCGGTGGCGGCGGTCATCCGCTCAGGGTATCCGGGCATCGACCGTCAGCCTCCCAGGCTGTGTCCGACAGGCCGGTCTCCTGCCGCTCATCCTTCGCAGCACGTCGACCCGGCGAGATCCGACAGGCCGGCCTCCTGCCGCGGAGCGGTCAGGCGGTGCCGTGCAGCTCCGCGGCGAGGGCCGCATCCACCCGGGCGTGCACGCGCGTGCCCTCCACCAGGTGCTCCTCCGCGAGGACCTCGCCGGTGCTGTGCACCCGGGAGACCAGGTCCCCGCGCGAGTACGGCACGACCACATCGACCTCGACGGCGGGACGGGGAAGCCGCTCGGCGATCAGCTCGCGCAGCTCCTGGATCCCCATGCCGGTGCGTGCCGAGACCACGGCGCTGTCGCCGACCTGGCTGCGCAGCCGGGCGATGGTCTCGGGCTCGGCGATGTCCGCCTTGTTCAGCACCACGATCTCGGGGACGTCGAAGCCCTCGAGCTCCCCGAGCACGGCGCGGACCGCCGTGATCTGGCCCTCCGGATCAGGGTGCGAGGCATCGACCACGTGCAGCAGCAGATCCGCGCCGCCCACCTCCTCGAGGGTGGAGCGGAAGGCCTCCACCAGCTGGGTGGGCAGATGCCGCACGAAGCCGACGGTGTCCGCGTAGGTGAACTCCCGCCCGTCGGGCGTGGTCGACCTCCGCACCGTCGGGTCCAGAGTCGCGAACAGGGCGTTCTCGACCAGCACCCCGGCACCGGTGAGCCGGTTCAGCAGCGAGGACTTCCCGGCGTTGGTGTAGCCGGCGATCGCGACGGCCGGTACCTGGTGGCGTGTGCGGTGGGCGCGCTGCTCAGCGCGGCCGGGCGCCATGGCCTTGATCTCGCGGCGCAGCTTGGACATGCGGTCGCGGATGCGGCGCCGGTCCAGCTCGATCTTCGTCTCGCCGGGGCCGCGCGAGCCCATGCCGGCGCCGGCACCGCCCACCTGACCACCGGCCTGGCGGGACATCGACTCGCCCCAGCCGCGCAGCCGCGGCAGGAGGTACTCGAGCTGCGCCAGCTCGACCTGGGCCTTGCCCTCACGGGACTTCGCGTGCTGGGCGAAGATGTCCAGGATCAGCGCGGTGCGGTCGATGACCTTCACCTTGACGACGTCCTCGAGCGCGCGCCGCTGGCCCGGTGCCAGCTCGCCGTCGGCGACGACCGTGTCGGCTCCGCTCGCAGCGACCAGATCGGCCAGCTCGGCGGCCTTGCCCTTGCCCAGGAACGTGGCCGGGTCGGGGTGGGCGCGGCGCTGCAGCACGCCGTCGAGCACCTCCGAGCCGGCGGTGTCGGCGAGCGCGGCGAGCTCGCGCAGGCTGGTCTCCGCCGCCTCGGCGTTGCCGGAGGTGTAGAGCCCGGCGAGCACCACGCGCTCCAGCCGCAGCTGGCGGTACTCGACCTCGGTGACGTCGTCGAGCTCGGTGGAGAGCCCGCCGACGCGGCGCAGCGCCTGGCGGTCGGCGAGATCGAACTGCTCGCCGTCCGTCTCGGAGTCGTAGGTGGCCGCAGAGAGCGACGCATCGCCGCGATCGAGGATCCGCTGGGTCAGCGGGTCGCGGTTGGGGGCCGGCGCTGGGGACGTGGCACGGTCCGCGCTGTTCGAGTGCTCCGCGGCCCCGGCTCCTCCCGGCGTGGTCCCGTCGACGTCGGCGTCGGAAGCGGGTTCGGGATGGAAAGCAATGGGCACGATCAGGGCACTCCTTGGGTCGGTGAACGTCGAGATATCCAGAGTCCCACGTCCGTGCCCGGCGGTCGAGGGATTTTGCGCAGGGCGGAGCGGGGCCCGCCACCGGCCCCGCTCCCCCGTCGCCGCACCGTCGCGGGCCTCCGTATCCTGCTCGGGTGGACGAGCACTATTTCTCCCCCTCCCCCCAGACCGAGGATCGCCGCTTCCCGCTGCGAGTGCGCCTGGCGGGCCGCGATCTCGACCTCGTCTCGAGCAGCTCTGTGTTCAGCGGGCGCGGCCTCGACAAGGCCACTGCGGTGCTGCTGGACCGCCTGGACGAGATCACCGCCCCGCCGGCGGGCGCGACCATCGTGGATCTCGGCTGCGGCTGGGGCCCGATCGCCCTGACCGCCGCCTTACTGCACCCCGATGCGCAGGTGTGGGCGGTCGATGTCAGCTCCCGCGCGCGAGAGCTCACCGCCGAGAACGCGCAGCGTGCGGGGCTGGAGAACGTGCGCGTCCTCGCCCCCGAGGAGGTGCCGGAGGATCTCGTGGTCGACGCGCTGTGGTCGAACCCGCCGATCCGCATCGGGAAGCAGGCGCTGCACGCCCTGCTGCGCGAGTGGACCGCGCGGCTCGCCCCGCACGGCACGGCCGACCTGGTGGTCGGCAAGAATCTGGGCGCGGACCCGCTGGCGCGCTGGCTCGGTGAGCAGCTGCCCGAACGGGAGGTGGGGAAGGTCGCGAGCGCGAAGGGGTTCCGCGTGCTCGAGATCGGCCCCGAGGCCTGACCGAGCCTCCTGCCGTGCGCAGGCGCCCGCCATCGGACGGACCCGTCGGGCAGGAGCATCAGACGAGAGCCATCAGACGGGGCCGTCAGGCGGGAGCCGTCAGAAAGGGCCGTCAGACGAGGGTGCGGCCGTCGGCGACCAGACGTGCGGGCCCGGTGAGGGTGACCTCGCCCTCCTCGGTCCAGCCCACCTGCAGGCGACCGCCGGGGACGTCCACCGTCCACGGTGCGCGGGACTCGTCCCCGGCGCGCAGCGCGGCGGCGACCGCGACGGCGGCGACCCCGGTCCCGCACGAGCGGGTCTCGCCCACTCCGCGCTCATGCACCCGCATCGCCACGTGCCGCGGACCGCGCTCGCGGACCAGTTCGACGTTGGCGCCGCGGGCCGGTTCGGGCTCGAGCGCGGGGCGGCGGGTGAGGTCGAGCCCCTCGAGCGCGAGCTCCGGCGGGAGGAACACGACGGTGTGCGGGTTGCCCATGTCCACGTCGGTCGCCGTCAGGCGCACGCCCGCGATCTCGACGGTGCGGGCCCGCTGCGTGCTGCGGGAGGCGCCCATCCCCACGCGCACGCTCCAGTCGCCGCCGGGGCTCGCGGGCTCCTCGAGGATGTCCACGGTGCGCACCCCGGCGCGCGTGAGGATCTCGAACCGGCCGGTGGTGATGTGGCCCGTGCGGCGCAGGTGCGCGGCGAACACCCGCACGCCGTTGCCGCACATCTCGGCGAGCGAGCCGTCGGCGTTGCGGTAGTCCATGAACCATTCCGGGGCATCCGGCGGGGCGTCGATCCCGGCGCAGCGGCTGCGGACGCACCGGATCACGCCGTCGCCGCCGATGCCGGCGCGCCGATCGGCGAGCGCGGCCACCGCGACGGCCTCCAGCTCCAGGGCACCCTCGGGGTCATCCAGCACCACGAAGTCGTTCTCGGTGCCGTGCCCCTTGGTGAAGTCGATGCTGTCGGTCATGGAGCGAGCCTAGGACTGCTGCGTGCCACGCGCGGTCCGGGCCGCCTCGATGCGGTGCAGGGCCTGGCCCACGAGGTCCCCGTCGGCATCGGCCTCGAGCCAGTGCACCCGGTGGTCGCGGCGGAACCAGGTGTCCTGTTTGCGCACCAGGCGCCGGGTGCCGGCGACAGTCGCCTCGACCGCTTCGGCGCAGCTCATCGCGCCGTCGAGCACGGCGAGTCCCTGCTCGTAACCGATCGCGCGGCGCGCCGTGCGGCCGCGGTCCAGGCCCTGTTCGCGCAGGGCGCGGATCTCCGCCAGCAGGCCCTGCTGGACCATCCGCTCCACCCGCAGGGCGATCCGCTCGTGCAGGACCGCCCGATCTCGCCGCAGCCCCAGCTGCACGGTCGAGGGGTCGTGGTGGTGGGGACGGGGCAGGAAGGCGGCGAACGGCTTGCCGGTGAGCTCCCCGACCTCGAGGGCGCGCACGATGCGGCGGGCGTCGTGGAGACCGATCGTGCGAGCGGCCTCGGGGTCGCTCGCGGAGAGCTCCCGGTGGAGGGCCTCGGTGCCCTCCCGCCGGGCACGTTCCTCGAGGCGGGCGCGGAGGTCGGGATCCGTCGGCGGGAACTCGATGTCGTCGAGCGCGGCGCGCACGTAGAGCCCGGAGCCTCCCACCAGGATCGGGACCCGGCCCCGGGAGCGGATCCCGGCGATCGCCTCGCGCGCCGCCCGCTGATAGGCGGAGACGCTCGCCTCCTCGGTCACGTCCAACACGTCCAGCAGATGGTGCGGGATCCCGCGGCGCTCCTGCGCCGTCACCTTCGCGGTGCCGATGTCCATCCCCCGGTACAGCTGCAGCGCATCGGCGTTGACGACCTCGCCGTCCAGGCGTTCGGCCAGGTCGATCGCGAGATCGGACTTCCCGGTGGCGGTCGCGCCGACGACGGCGAGCAGGGGGAGGCCCGGCTCTGCCTCGGCGGGGGCCGCCGGCGCGGCGGGGGCGTTCATGTCCGGCACCTTACCGGCGCGGACAGGGCCGTCGAGTGACCGGCGCGGACTGGGCCGTCGAGGGGCGCCGAGGCGCGATGGTCAGCGGGATCACGACGCCGCACAGGGCCGCTCTCCCGCGGAAGGGGTAGGGTGATCCGCGATCCGGGACCCCGGATCTTCGTGGACCCCTCTACCGAACCCCCGAGGTGGGAAGTGACTGCACCGAACGAGTCCCCTGTTCATATGGGCAAGGACTCGGCCGACGACCTGGCCCCTCTGTCCCTGACCAGGGTCGAGGAGAGCCTGACCCGGCACGGATACGCCTTCGTCGAGGACGAGGAGCACCCGGAGATCCTGCGCGCGCGCTTCGACGACTACCGATTCCAGTTCATGGTCTCCGGGGACGAGCACGGCGTGCTCCAGACCCGCGGCCGCTGGAGCCACTCCGTGGACGTCTCCCGCAAGGTCCAGATGGTCAAGCTCTGCAACGAGTGGAACATGAACCGCATCTGGCCGAAGGTCTACGTGCGCCGCGAGTCCGAGGGCCTGCTGGGCGTCTACGGCGAGCTCGCCGCAGATTTCCGCGCCGGAGCGCTGGACTCCCAGATCGACAGCGCGATCACGTGCGGGCTGAGCACCGTCATCGCCTTCTTCCACAGCCTCGAGGAGCGGCTCGGCGCCGAGATCGACGAGCTCGACAGCTGACCCCGGCCCGCTGCGGCCGCCCGCGGCGACGAACGGCACCCCTCCCCTGCGGGAGAGGTGCCGTTCATGGCGTTCGGCGGCGGACCCGGCACGGGCCGTGGTCCGCAGCGCCCGCGGTCAGCGGGGGCGGAGGGTGGGCATGCCGAGGGTGACGGGGCCGCTGAGGGCCGCGCCGCCGCCGGTGCCGCACGAGCCGCCCGTGTCCAGGCCCAGCTCCCCGGCTTGCCAGGCATCGCCCGAGCGGGTGCGCCGCACCGAGAAGCGCTCGGGCCCGAGCTCCCGCCGGGGTGCGCCGAGGGCGCTGTCGGCGATGAGGTAGTACGGGGCGGCACGGGTGACGGTCGCGGTGACCAGGTCCCCGGGCCGGGGACGCTCCGCCTCGGGAAAACCCTCGGGCAGGGCGAAGTGGACCAGTCGGTGGTCGCGGGCACGGCCCGAGAGGCGGTGCGTCTGCGCGTCCCGGGCCCCCTCCCCCTCGGCGACCAGGATCTCGACGGCACGGCCCTCGAGCGCGCGGTTCTCCTCGAAGGTGATGCGGTCCTGGAGCTCGATCAGGCGTTCGAAGCGCTCCTGCACGACCTCCTTGGGCAGCTGGCCGTCCATGGTCGCCGCCGGGGTGCCCGGCCGGATCGAGTACTGGAAGGTGAAGGCGCTCGAGAAGCGGGAGGCCTCGACCACCTCGAGGGTGCGCTGGAAGTCGTCCTCGGTCTCGCCGGGGAAGCCGACGATGATGTCGGTGGTGATCGCCGCCTCCGGGATCCGCTCGCGCACCCGCTCGAGGATGCCCAGGAACTTCCTGGAGCGGTAGGAGCGCCTCATCCGGCGCAGCACCTTGTCGCTGCCGGACTGCAGGGGCATGTGCAGCTGCGGCATCACGTTCGGGGTCTCGGCCATCGCATCGATGACGTCGTCGGTGAACATCGCCGGGTGCGGTGAGGTGAAGCGCACGCGCTCCAGGCCGTCGATCTCGCCGCAGGCGCGCAGCAGCTTCGCGAAGGCGCCGCGGTCCCCGAACTCGACGCCGTAGGAGTTCACGTTCTGGCCCAGGAGCGTGACCTCGATGGCGCCGGAGTCCACCACGTCGCGCACCTCGGCGAGGACGTCCCCGGGGCGGCGATCCTTCTCCTTGCCGCGGAGCGAGGGCACGATGCAGAAGGTGCAGGTGTTGTTGCAGCCGACAGAGATGGAGACCCAGGCCGCGTACGCGGACTCGCGCCGCGTGGGCAGCGTGGAGGGGAACACCTCGAGGGATTCGAGGATCTCCACCTGCGCTTCGGCGTTGTGCCGGGCGCGGTCCAGCAGCACCGGCAGGGAGCCGATGTTGTGAGTGCCGAAGACGACGTCGACCCAGGGGGCGCGCTCGACGATCGCCGCCCTGTCCTTCTGGGCGAGGCAGCCGCCGACGGCGATCTGCATGCCCGGGTTCGCGTCCTTGCCGGGGCGCAGACCGCCGAGGGTGCCGTAGAGCTTGTTCGCCGCGTTCTCCCGCACCGCGCAGGTGTTGAACACGAGGACGTCGACCTCGCCCTTGCGGGCGTCGGCGTCTGCCGGTGCGGCGACGTAGCCGGAGTCCTCGAGCATGCCGGTGAGGCGCTCGGAATCGTGGACGTTCATCTGGCAGCCGAAGGTGCGCACCTGGTAGGTGCCGCGGGGCTGGGGCAGTGTGCCGTCCGCGCGGGGATCCGGCGCCGTGTGCGGGGCGAGGGAGCTGAGCGACATAGTGCCACCAGGGTACGGCGCAGCCCGCCCCACGACCGGTCCCTTCCCCGCGACGCGGCCATGGTGAGCATCACCTGGGCGGAGCCCAAGGCCGAGCGTGGCTCCGCGGCGGAAGCTACCGACCCTCGGGCTCCGCGGCAGAGCGCAGCTCGCCGGAGATCACGTGGACGGCGAGGGATCCCGGATACCCCTTGCGGGTCAGCAGGGCGTCGAGGCGGCGGGAGAGGCGGCGCCGGTGTGCGCCGTCCCTCTCGGCCCGGAGCTGCTCCCGGTCGCGATGCCCGATCCGGGAGCGGACCAGTGCGCGGCAGCGCTGCTCCTCGTCGCTCTGCCCGGCTTCGAGCGCGGCCTCGATCCACCGGGAGGCGACGCGCTTCTTCTCGAGCTCGCGGCGCAGCGCCTCGTCGCCGAGGGCCCGCAGCGCACGGCGCTGCTCCACCCAGTCGCGGGCGAAGGCCGCATCATCGATCAGGCCGGCACGGTCGATGCGGGCGATCACCTCATGGGCGACGGCGGCGGGGACCTCGCGCGTCTCGAGCCGCTCGCGCATCTCCCCGGCCGAGCGGCGACGGGAGGCGAGTAGCCGCATCAGGTACCGGCACTCGTGCACCACGGCCTTCTCCCGCTCGGCCTGTTCCGGATCCGGCTCGGGGCGAGGGCTCTCCAGGATCTGCCGGGTCCGCTCCTGGAGATGGTCGCGCACCCCCGCACGAGGTGCGTCCGGAGCGTGGCTCCGTGGAGACGCCGGCGCGGTGGTGCCGGTGGCCGGAGGACCGCCGGCACCACCCTCGGGATCGGACAGGGGCATCGCTCGGATCAGATGGTGACCGGGACGTCCTCATCGAGGAACTCATCCTCGGCGAGGGGTGCCTCGGCCTCCGGGGCGGCCTGCTCGGCCGCGTACTTGCCCACGCCGAGGGTGCGCAGGATCTTCTCCTCGATCTCGGCGGCCAGGTCCGGGTTGTCCTTGAGGAACTGACGCGAGTTCTCCTTGCCCTGTCCGAGCTGGTCGCCCTCGTAGGTGAACCAGGCCCCGGACTTGCGGACCACGCCGTGCTCGACGCCGAGGTCCAGCAGGCCGCCCTCGCGCGAGATGCCCTCGCCGTAGAGGATGTCGAACTCCGCCTGCTTGAACGGCGGGGCCATCTTGTTCTTCACGACCTTGACGCGCGTGCGGTTGCCGACGGAGTCGGTGCCGGCCTTCAGCGTCTCGATGCGGCGGATGTCCATGCGCACCGAGGCGTAGAACTTCAGCGCCTTGCCGCCGGTGGTGGTCTCGGGGCTGCCGAAGAACACGCCGATCTTCTCGCGCAGCTGGTTGATGAAGATCGCGGTGGTGCCGGAGGAGGACAGCGCGCCGGTGAGCTTGCGCAGCGCCTGGGACATGAGGCGGGCCTGCAGGCCGACGTGCGAGTCGCCCATCTCGCCCTCGATCTCGGCCTTGGGGACCAGCGCGGCGACGGAGTCGATCACGACGATGTCCAGCGCGCCGGAGCGGATCAGCATGTCCGTGATCTCCAGCGCCTGCTCGCCGGTGTCCGGCTGGGAGACGAGCAGGGCGTCGGTGTCGACCCCGAGCTTCTTGGCGTACTCCGGGTCCATCGCGTGCTCGGCGTCGATGAAGGCCGCGATGCCGCCGTTGCGCTGGGCGTTGGCGACCGCGTGCAGCGCGAGCGTGGTCTTGCCGGAGGACTCCGGACCGTAGATCTCCACGATCCGGCCGCGCGGCAGCCCGCCGACGCCCAGTGCTGCGTCCAGGGCGACCGAGCCGGTGGGGATGACCTCGACCGGCGGGCGGGTGTCATCGCCCAGCCGCATGATCGACCCCTTGCCGAACTGGCGGTCGATCTGGGCGAGGGCGTTGTCGAGCGAGGAGCCTCGATCCTTCGCTGCGGACTTGGATGCTGACTTGGGTGCAGCCATGTGCTTGTTCCTTCCTGAGGGCCGGGCGTCCCGACGCGGTGACCATTGCGGCCACAGTAGGCGCCGACCCCGACATTCGCTGTTCCCCGTGGCCGCTGTGGAGGAAGGGGCCGTGGGGAGGAGCAGTCGGTGCGCGGAGGGTGCCGGAGGGACCGTCGGGGACCACGATACCGAACAGACGTTCGAACATGCGGCAGATTCCGGCGTGTCGGGGTCCGGCGTGGGAAGTCCGCCCGCGGGCGCGGGCGGGATCGTTCAGCGTCGGCGCTGCTCGGCCGGGATCTCCCAGCGCGCGGATTCCGGGATGTCCATCGCATCGCACAGGGCGTTCCACACCTCACGCACAGCGACCCCGTGCTCGAGGGCGTCGGCGGCGGTGAGGCCGCCGACCTCCTCGAGCACGAGGTCGTGCGTGTAGGTGCGGGCGAGGGCCGGGCCGAACACGTGGTCGGCCAGGGCCGCGAATTCGCTGCGGCGCACCTCAGCGGGCGCCGACGAGCGGCGTGGTGCCGTCGGCGAGGCCCTCGGGGACCGTGTCCGGGATGGTCACCTTCTCGGCGATCGCGATCCGGTCGGACACCTCTCGGAGCACGAACGACAGCGGGAGGCCGAGGGCGTCGGTCACCGAGACCAGCAGCTCGCTGGAGGCCTCCTTCTGGCCGCGCTCGATCTCGCTGAGGTAGCCCAGCGACACTCGGGCGTCAGAGGACACCTGACGCAGCGTGCGGCCCTGCGAGCGCCGTGCGTCGCGCAGCACATCGCCCAACTCCTGGCGGAACAGGATCATGGACCTGCCTCCTTTCCTCTGACTCGGTAGGAACTCGTGGTGCGGTGCGGGGTTGCGGTAGGTCATCGTCATGACATACAGCCCAACGCGGCGCCCCATGAAAGTGTTCCCCAGAGTGTAGTGGCCCACCCTCGGAGAATCTCTGGATGGTGTGCATGGCGGGACGGTGGGGAGGAGATCTGTCGTCCTGCCGTCCGAGCTGGGGCGGTGTCTACTCCGCGAGGGCCTGCGCCAGCATCGTGATCGCGGCGTCGACGCTCTGCGCGCGGATCTCGCCTCTTCCGCCGCTGAGACGGAGTTCACGGGTGCTGACGGCCCCGCCCCGGCGGGCGATCCCGAGGTGGACGGTGCCCTCGGGGACGCCGCGCGCGTCCGGTCCCGGGCCGGCCACGCCGGTGGTGGAGACCGCGAGGTCCGCGTCGTAGAGGGACAGCGCCCCGGCGGCCATGGCGGCGGCGACGTGTGAGGTCACGGCGCCCGTCTCGGCCAGCTCGTCCGCGTCGACGCCCAGCACGCGGGTCTTCGCCGACAGGGAGTAGCAGGCCGCTCCCCCGGCGATCACCGCGCTCGCCCCGGGCACGTCCACGAGGCGGGCCACGACGGCACCAGCGGTCAGGGACTCCGCGGTGGCGAGCATCCAGCCTCGGGCCGCGGCGCGGGCGATGACGTCGGCCGGGTCGGTCCTCTGCCCGGGGCCGGGCTCTGCGGCGCGGATCCCCTCCCCCGTCATCGCTCTCTTCCCCGTCATCGGCGCCCGCGGCTCACTCGGCGCCGCCGGCGAGGGCCTCGCGCCGCAGTCGCAGGCCGTCCTTGAGGTTCACCAGACCGGACCAGACGGTCAGCACGACGGCCAGCAGCACGAGGGCGAGGCCGATCCAGCGCGCCGGGGCCCACCAGAGCTCGACGGGGATCAGGCAGAAGGTGATGGCGATGGTCTGGACCATGGTCTTGGCCTTGCCCGCCATGTTCGCCGGCAGCGCCCCGTACTTCAGGATGGTGAACCGCATGAGGGTGATGCCGAACTCGCGCACGAGGATGAGGACCGTCATCCACCACGGGACGTAGTCCCACACCGAGAGCATGATCAGCGCGGCGCCGGTCATGGCCTTGTCGGCGATCGGATCCATGATCTTGCCGAAGTCGGTGATGAGGTGGCGGCTGCGTGCGAGGTGGCCGTCGAGCAGATCGGTGAACATCGCCAGCACGAACACCCCGGCCACGAGCAGCCGTCCCGGCACGGACTCCGGGTACAGCGCGGCGAGCACCACCAGCAGCGGGACCATCACGCACCGCACCATGGTGAGGATGTTGGCGATGTTCCAGAGCGGTACCTCAGCGGTGCGCGGTGCGGTCATCAGGGGCTCCTGAGGTCGGTGGGGCGGTGCGGTGGGGCGAGGGACGGGGCCGCGAGGGGCGGGGTCACCGGGAGCGCTCAGCGCCCGGTGAGGCTCCAGGCGTCCTCGCTGTCCTCACCGGTGTCGTCGTCGTAGTAGTCGACGGCCGGTGCGGAGTCGTCCTCGGCGAGGGGGTCGTCGCCGTAGCGGTCGTGCCCCGCCTCGCCCGGCTGGGCGGGAGCGGGCGTGCCCTCCTCGAGGTCGACGGCCTGGTCCGCGCCGTAGGGCTCGTCGCCGCCGTCCTCGGCCGGGGCGTCCTCGCCGCGGATGCGGGCGATGGCGGTGCCGAGCTCATCGGGGTGGACGAGCACGTCGCGGGCCTTGGATCCCTCCGAGGGGCCCACGATCTCGCGGGACTCGAGCAGGTCCATCAGCCGGCCGGCCTTCGCGAAGCCCACGCGCAGCTTGCGCTGCAGCATCGAGGTGGAGCCGAACTGCGTGGTGACCACCAGCTCGGCCGCCTGCAGCAGCACGTCCAGGTCATCGCCGATGTCGTCGTCGATCTGCTTCTTCGCCGCGACGACCGTGACGTCCTCGCGGTAGTTCGGCTTCATCTGGGTCTTGACGTGGTCGACGACCTTGTGGATCTCCGACTCGTTGACCCAGGCGCCCTGGACGCGCATCGGCTTGGCCTTGCCCATCGGGTGGAACAGGGCGTCGCCCTGCCCGATGAGCTTCTCCGCGCCGACCGAGTCGAGGATGACGCGCGAGTCCTGCAGGGAGGAGGTGGAGAAGGCCAGGCGGCTGGGCACGTTGGCCTTGATGATGCCGGTGACCACGTCCACCGAGGGGCGCTGGGTGGCGAGGATCAGGTGGATGCCGGCGGCGCGCGCCAGCTGGGTGATCCGCTGGATCGACGCCTCGACGTCCCGCGGGGCGACCATCATGAGGTCCGCGAGCTCATCGACGACGACCAGCAGGTACGGGTACGGCGCGAGGCGGCGCTCGCTGCCCGGGGGCACCTGCACCTCGCCCGCGCGGACGGCCTTGTTGAAGTCGTCGATGTGCTTGAACCCGAAGGTGGCGAGGTCGTCGTAGCGGGCGTCCATCTCCTTCACGACCCATTCGAGGGCCTCGGCGGCCTTCTTCGGGTTCGTGATGATCGGGGTGATCAGGTGCGGGATGCCCTCGTAGATGGTGAGCTCGACGCGCTTGGGGTCGACCAGCACCATCCGTACCTCCTCGGGGGTGGCGCGCATAAGGATCGAGGTGATCATCGAGTTCACGAAGCTGGACTTGCCGGCGCCGGTCGCGCCCGCGACCAGCAGGTGCGGCATCTTGGCGAGGTTCGCGACGACGTAGCCGCCCTCGACGTCCTTGCCCACGCCCATCACCAGGGGGTGTTCGTTGCGGCGGGCCACGGAGCTGCGCAGCACGTCGCCGAGCACCACGGTCTCGCGGTCGGTGTTCGGGATCTCGATGCCGATCGCCTTCTTGCCGGGGATCGGCGAGAGGATCCGCACGTCGGCGCTGGCCACGGCGTAGGAGATGTTCTTGTCGAGGGCGGTGACCTTCTCGACCTTGGTGCCGGGGGCGAGCTCGATCTCGTACCGGGTGACCGTCGGTCCGCGCGAGAAGCCGATCACCTCGGCGTTGACGTTGAACTGCTCGAACACCTCGCCGAGCGCCTCGACCACCCGGTCGTTGGCCTCGGAGCGGGTCTTGTGCGGGGGACCCTCGAGCAGGAAGGACGACTCCGGCAGCGTGTAGACGACGTCCCCGGCCAGCTCGAGCTGCTCGCCGGCGCGGGGCAGGTCCCCCATCGGCGGCGGCACCAGATCGGGCTTCTCCTGCTCGGCCGGCTTCTTGGGCACCGGCTTGGCGGGGACGGCCGCTGCGGCCGCCGCACCACGAGCGCCCGCAGGCAGCGGGGTGGTGGCCTGCGGGGCGGGAGCGGCGCCCTTGGAGGGGAAGCTCTTGGTGCGCTGGTTCTCGTCCTCGACCACGTCGAAGACCTCGCCGGCCTCGGCCGGGGTCGTGCGACGGGAGCGGCGGCTCTTCCGCTTCGCGCCGGCGCCGCCCTCCTCGGCGACGCCCTGCTCGAAGGCTTCGTCCCCGGCGTAGCCGAAGCTCTCGTGATCGCGCTCGGCGTCGGCCTCGGCCTTCTCCTTCTTGCTGCGGCGCCGCGGCCGTCCGGCCGGCTGCGCCTCGGTGGCCTGGTCGTGGACCGCCGGGTCGACCCGGCGCGGGCGCAGGCCGAAGGCGATGCGCTCCTCGTCCTCCTCCTCGCTGCGGCCCACCATCACCTCGTACACGCCGTGCAGGCGCGAGGGGATCGATTCGACGGGCGTGGCGGTGAGCACCAGCACGCCGAGGGCGATCACGAGCGAGTGGATGATGATCACGGCGACCGGGGGCACCAGAGCCTCGAGCGGCGCCGCCGCGAGATAGCCGAGCACGCCGCCGCCGCGGGCCAGCGCGTCGATGCCGTCGGCCGGGGCGGGCAGGCGCGCGGAGACCGAGGCGATGGCGGAGATCGCGGTGAGCAGCAGGGCGATGCCGATGGCGATGCGGGTGTTGGCGCGCACCTGGTCGGGGCGGCGGAACATGCGCATCGCCCAGCCGGCGGCCAGCAGCGGGATCACCATCGAGGAGATCCCGAAGGTGCCGGCCACCACGGTGTGCACGGCTCCGAAGACCGGACCGGCGGACTGCCACCACTCGACCACCGCGACGAGGGTGCCGATGAGCAGGAGGAACAGCGCATAGCCGTCGCGCCGCTGTTCGGGCGCGACCTCCCAGCGCTGCACGCCGATCTGGCGGATCAGGCCGCCGACCATCCGAGCGATCGCCAGATAACCGGAGCGCACTGCGCGCACCGGCAGAGGGAGCGTCGAGGGGTCGTTCGCCCCGGAGCCGCGGGTGCGCGAAGTGCCGGCAGCAGCGGTCCGGGAGGAGCCTTTCGACGCACGTGCGGGGGAAGACGTACGTGTCGCCATGGCCCCGATCGTACCGCCCGTGCCGCCGCGCTCCCGGGAGGCGACCGGCTCGGCGCTGTCGCAGCGGGCGCAGATCACGCCCTTCCGTGCCGCGACGCCCAGGCCGCGATCACCGGCGGCAGGCCTGCGGGATGCGCCCGCGGGGGTTCAGGATTCGACGACGACGGGGATGATCATCGGGCGGCGCCGCAGCCGCCGGCCCACGTAGCGGCCCACGACCCGGCGCATGACCTGCTGCAGCTGATAGGTGTCCCGGCGCTCGGGCTGCTCGGTGACGGCCTGTTCGAGGGCGGCGATGATCTCGGGCCGGATCGTCTCGAACACCTGGGCGTCCTCCGCCACGCCGCGCGCGTGGATCTCCGGGCCGGCGATCAGCGCGCCGGTCCGGGAGTCGACCACGGCGAACAGGGAGATGAAGCCCTCGTCACCGAGGATGCGGCGGTCCTTGAGGTCGGTCTCGGAGATCTCCCCCACGCTCGAGCCGTCCACGTACACATACCCGTTGGGCACCTCGCCGACGGTTTCGGCGATCCCGTCCCTGAGGTCGACGACGTGGCCGTCCCTGGCCAGCACGACGCGTTCGCGCGGCACCCCGGTCGCCTCCGCGATCCTGCCGTTGGCGATGAGGTGGCGCACCTCGCCGTGGATCGGCATCACGTTCTTCGGGCGCACGATGTTGTAGCAGTACAGCAGCTCGCCCTCGCTCGCGTGACCGGAGGTGTGGACCGTCGCGTTGCCCTTGTGGATCACCTCGGCGCCGAGTTCCATCAGCCCGTTGACCACCCGGAACACGGCGTTCTCGTTCCCGGGGATCAGGGAGGAGGCGAGGATGACGACATCGCCGGGGCCCACGCTGACGCGGTGGTCGCGGTTCGCGATCCGCCCCAGCGCCGCCATCGGCTCGCCCTGGCTGCCGGTGCACATCAGCACCACCTGCTCCTCGGACAGGTCGTCGATCCGTCTGACGTCGATGAGGGTGTCCTCAGGGACCTCGAGGAAGCCCAGCTCCGCGGCGATGCGCATGTTGCGCACCATCGACCGGCCGACGAAGGCGACCTTCCGGCCGTGCGCCGCAGCGGCGTCCAGCACCTGCTGGACGCGGTGGACGTGGCTGGAGAACGAGGCGACGACGATCTTCTGCTGCGCGCGGGCGAAGATGCTCTGCAGGGTGGGACCGATCTGCTGCTCGCCGACGGTGAAGCCGGGCACCTCGGCGTTGGTGGAGTCGGTCATGAACAGGTCCACCCCGGCCTCCCCGAGGCGGGCGAAGGCGCGCAGGTCCGTGATCCGGCCGTCCAGCGGCAGCTGGTCCATCTTGAAGTCGCCGGTGTGCAGCACCGTGCCCGCCGGAGTGGTCACGTGCACCGCGAGGGCGTCGGGGATGGAGTGGTTGACGGCCACGAACTCGCAGTCGAAGGGTCCGAGGCCCTCCTGCCGCCCCTCCGCCACCGTGCGGGTGACGGGCCGGATGCGGTGCTCGCGCAGCTTCGCCGTGACGAAGGCGAGGGTGAGCTCGCTGCCCACCAGCGGGATGTCGGGCTTCTGCCGCAGCAGGTAGGGCACCGCGCCGATGTGGTCCTCGTGCCCGTGGGTGAGCACGATGGCCTCGACGTCCTCGAGCCGGTCGGCGATGAGGTCGAAGTCCGGCAGGATGAGGTCGACCCCCGGCTGGGACTCCTCGGGGAAGAGCACGCCGCAGTCGACGACCAGCAGCCGCCCGCCGTACTCGAGCACCGTCATGTTGCGGCCGACGTCGCCGAGCCCGCCGAGCGGGACGATGCGCAGCGTGCCCTCCTCGAGGGCCGGGGGCGGCGCGAGACGCTGGGTGAAGACGGTCGACATCGGCACCTCCGAGGGGTCAGGCGAGGCCGGCGGCGTCCAGCGCGGCCTGGAGCATGCGCAGCTGGTCGGTGTCGGCGGGGACGTGGGGACCGCGCATCACGGCGTGGGGCAGCACCCCCTGCAGGTGCAGCGCGGCCTTGGCCGCCACAGCGCCGGGCATGTGGTTCATGATCGCCTCGGTCACCGGGACCAGGCGCTGATGGGCGTCGCGGGCGGCGGCGAGATCGGAGCGGTCGACCGCCTCGACCAGCTCCCGCTCGAGGTCGCCAGCCACCTGTCCCACCACGGAGACGAGCCCGGAAGCGCCGATGGACAGCCACGGGAGGTTCAGGCCGTCCTCGCCCGAGTAGTACACGAGGTCGGTCTGGGCCATCACCATGCTGGCCTGGTGCAGATCTGCTTTGGCATCCTTCACCGCACGGATCCGCGGGTTCTCCCCCAGGCGCAGCAGGGTCGCGGTGCTCAGCGGCGTGCCGGTGCGGCCGGGGATGTCGTAGAGCATGACCGGCAGATCGGTGGAGTCGGCGATCGCGGTGGTGTGCGCGATGATCCCGGCCTGGCTCGGCTTGGAGTAGTACGGCGTGACGACCAGCAGCCCGTCGACGCCGAGCTTCGCGTGCTCGCGCGCGAGGTCGATCGAATGGGCGGTGTCGTAGGTGCCCACACCCGCGACGACGGTGATCTCGGGGTCGACGGCGCTCTTGACGGCGCGTGCGAGCTCGAGCTTCTCCACGTCGGTGAGGGTGGGTGCCTCACCGGTGGTGCCGGAGACGACGATCATGTCGTTGCCGTGCCGGACCACGTGGTCGGCCAGCCTCTGGGCGGCATCGAGGTCCACTCCGTGGCCGTCCTCGGTGAGCGGGGTGACCATCGCGGTCCCCACCGCGCCGAACGGCCGCGCGGGGCGCGGGGCGGTGCTGGTCATGGTCTCCTCCCGAAAATGTTCTGGTGCCCCGGAGCCTAATCCAGGGCTGTGCGCTCTCAGCGCTGTGACGCGGTGCCGAGGTCGACGAGGATCGCCAGCGGGGTGCGCTGGCGGCCCTGGCCGAGGGGGTTGTCCGCGAAGGTCGCCTCGAGGTGCGGGTGCGGGGTCGCGACATCGGAGCCCAGGACGTTGCGCCCGATGTCGTTGGCGTCCATCACCACGGTGCCCACGAAGCTGTCGCGCAGCCAGGCCGGGATGTCGGCCGCGCGGATCGCGGCGGAGATCAGGGCGGAGACGGCGTCCGGATCCTTCGGCGGCAGCTTGGCGGAGACGTTCGAGGGGAAGGCCGAGTACGGGGTGGGGCCGTCGATCGCGCGCACATCGGCACCGACGACCTCGTAGAACAGTCCCTTGCGACCCACCGCCTTGCCGGCGGCGCCCGCGGCGGAGGCCGCGAGCACGCGCGGCAGCCCGACCTCGCGGATGGCGAGCTCCATGGTGGTGGGGTCGCCCAGCCCGATGCCCGCCGGGGTGCGGCTGACGAAGCGGCTGAGCACCTTCGCGGCGCGGCGGGGCTTGACCTCCCAGGTGAACCAGGAGCGGCCCTGCGCGATCGCGACGATCTTCTCGCTGATCACGAAGTACCAGGGGGCCTGCTCGGGGACCGCATCGGCCGGGAGACCCGCGGCGAAGCGCTCGACATGGCCTCGCACCAGCGCCTCGATGTCGTCTCCGCGGGCCACCAGGGAGGTCTGCAGCGGCAGGCGGCGCCAGCTGTGGCCGTCGGCCTCGGAGACCAGGTCGAGCTGCTTGTCGGGGTTGGCGACGTAGTCGCTCTTGGGCGGCTCCTCCTGCGTCGCCGCCGCGGCCCCGGCGGCCGCTGCGGCGGTGTGGCCGGCGCTCTCTCCCGACGGGGCGGTCGCGGAGTCCCTCGGCACCGTCTCGGGCGCCGCGGCAGCGTCGGTGTCGGCGGAGCCGCCGAGCGCGCGGGCGGCGCCGTCGGCGTCATCGAAGAACGTGCGCATCCACAGCTCGACGTTCAGCAGCCGCCAGAACATCAGGGTGCCGTGGTTCTCGGGGTGGGCGATGTAGTCGTCGAACAGCGCCAGCACGCTCGGGGCGTCGAAGTAGGGGCGCGAGGCGAAGGAGGCGGAGGCGAAGACCTCCCGCAGCTGCGGGGCGATCGAGCGGAACCACTCCCCCTCCGGGGTGGTGAAGCCGATCTTGTTGCGCCGCTTGGAGATCATGTCGGGAAGGATCCCGTCCATCGACTCGCGCAGGATCCGCTTGTTCCAGCCGTCGTGGATGATCGCGGATTCGTCGAGGGAGAACAGGAACTTCAGCAGCTCCTTGTCGACGAAGGGCACCCGGCCCTCGATGCTGAAGCGCATCGTGTTCTTGTCCTCGTAGCGCAGCAGCGAGGGCAGGGACGAGCGGAAGGTGTCCTCGAGCAGGCGCTCCTTGATGTCGTCCTGGACCGAGGTGACCTTCTCACCGCTGTGCTCGGCGACGAAGCCGGAGTTCAGCAGCGCCTCGATCGGCACCGAGGTGCGGCCGGAGAACTTGGTGCGCGCCAGCTTGCGCAGGATGTCGCGGGAGCCGACGATCTCGCTCGCGAGCTCCTTGAACCGCTTCTGCCGGCGCAGCTGGCGCAGGTAGACGTAGAAGTACGGGTTGTACCCGGCCATCATCTCGTCCGCGCCCTGGCCGTCCAGCAGTACGGTGACGTGCTGGCTGGCCTCGCGCATCACCGCGTACTGGGCGTACGGACCGGTGGAGATGATCGGCTCCTCCTGGGTGCGCACGAAGTCGTGCACGTCCTCGAGGAAGGCGTCCGGCTGAGGCTGGATCTTGTGGGAGGTGATCTGCCCGCGGTAGTCGTCCAGCAGCGCGTCGACGTAGCGCTCCTCGTCGTTCGAGGAGTTCGGGAAGACGGCCGAGAAGGTGTTCTGCCGGGTGCCGACGGCGCTGTACCGCTCGTCCTCGGGCTGCTCGCGCAGCTGCCGCGCGATCACGGCGGCGACCGCGGAGGAGTCCAGACCGCCGGAGAGCGAGGTGCCCACGGGGACCTCGGACTGCAGGCGCAGCCGCACGGACTCCTGGAAGCGCTCGCGGTACTCGTCGACCACGGACTGGTCGTAGGGGCGGCCGGGGCGGGCGGCGATCTCGCGCAGCTCGTCCTTCAGCCGGGTGAAGGAGGAGATCTCCGTGCCGTCGGCGCGGATCTCGAGCACCTCGCCGGCCATCAGTCGCCGCACCCCGGCGAAAAAGGTCTGCGAGTCGTCGTCCTGGACGCGGAACTTCAGGTAGCGGTAGACGGCGCGGTCGTCCGGCGCGGCCTCGAAGGCGTTCGCGGCCAGCAGCGAGCGGATCTCGGAGCCGAACAGGACGCGCGGCCCCTCCCCCGGGGCCTCGGTCGTGGCGGGGTCGATCCAGTAGTAGAGCGGCTTGATGCCGAAGTGGTCGCGGGCGACGGTCACCGTGCCGGTGTGCGCGTCATGGATCGCGAAGGCGAACATGCCGTTGAAGCGGTCGTACGCGGCGGTGCCCCACTCCGCGTGCGCCTGGAGCAGCACCTCGGTGTCGGAGTCGGTGCGGAAGGTGCGGCCGAGCTCCTCGAGCTCGGCGCGCAGGTCGAGGTAGTTGTAGGTCTCGCCGTTGTAGATGATCGTGTAGCGGCCGTCGGCCGTGGTCATCGGCTGCGCACCGTGCTCACGGTCGATGATCGCGAGGCGGCGGTGGGCCAGCCCCGTCCGGTCGTCGACGAAGAGGCCCTCGCCGTCGGGTCCGCGGTGCGCCAGAGCGCCGCTCATCCTGCGGGCGATGTCCTCGGTGTCAGCACCGAATCCGTAGGTGCCGGCGATTCCGCACATGCGACGAGTCCTTTCGAGGGGGACGGCTGCCGTCCATGGTCCGGGCGCTCCACGCAGGGGTGCGGGGAGCGGGGGCTCCCGTCGGCGTCGCGCGCGCGAGCGGATCAGGTTCGGCCGCCCGAGCCTATCAACGGGTCAGGGTGCGCCGAGACAGGCGCGGCGTGTGATTCAGAGCCCGCGGCGCTGGAGGACCAGCTGGTCCCCCTCGACACGCACTTCGAGGTCGTCCAGCGAGGTGACCAGCGCGTCTGCGAGAGGCGCGAGGTCGCCGGCGGGCGTGGTGCTGGTCACCGCGATGGTGGGCGATCCGGCCGCCGCACCGGAGCGCAGGCCGCCGAGGGAGTCCTCGATCACCACGCTCGCGGCGGGCTCCGCACCGAGACGCTCGGCACCGAGCAGGTAGGGCTCCGGTGCCGGCTTGCCGCGAGCGACCTGGTCCGCCGTGACGAGCCCGGCGGGGACGGGCAGACCGGTGCGGGCCCAGCGCGCCTCGAACAGGTCCCGCGTGCAGGAGGTGACGATCGTCCAGGTGGCGCGGCCCAGCTCGGTGGCGGCGGCGTCGAGCTCGGCCAGCAGCCGCTCCGTGCCCGGCAGCACCACGATCTCCTCGACGTCGTCGATCTCGAGCTGCTCGACCCGGCGGTGGGCCGCCGCGAGCTGCTCCTCGCCCAGTTCCGGGAGCACCTCGCCGAGCACCTGGCGAGCTGGCTTGCCGTGCTGCTCCGGGCCGAAGTCGAGGTCGACGCCGAGCTCCGCGAACAGCTGGTTCCAGGACCGCTCGACCGCGGGGCCCGAGTCGATGAGGGTGCCATCCATGTCCAGCAGCAGCACCTGTGCGCGCAGCGGCAGGCAGTCCCCGCTGTCGGGATGAGGGGCGGGGTCCGTAGGGAGGGTCATGGTCCTAGATTCTCACACCGGCCGACGGACGGCTGGACGACGTCTGCGCAGGTGATCGTAGAGTGTCGCGCATCATGACGCATGCTTCACCGGGCCCGGCGGCTCCCGGCCCCTCGCTCGCCGGCACCGACCCTGCACGGCTGCGCTCCCTGCGGCGCACCGGGGTGTCGATCGGCCTCGCGACGGGGCTGTACGGGATCTCCTTCGGCGCGCTCGCGACCACCTCGGGGCTCGATGTGTGGCAGGCGATGGTGCTCTCCGCGGTGATGTTCACCGGCGGCAGCCAGTTCGCCTTCATCGGCGTGGTCGGCGGGGGCGGCTCGGCGCTCGGGGCGGCGCTCGCCTCCGTGCTGCTCGGGGTGCGCAACACCCTGTACGGCCTGATCCTCGCCCCCTCCCTGCCCCGCGGCGGGTTCCGGGGCTTCGCCCGCGCGCATCTGACGATCGATGAATCCGCGGCGCTGGCCGCCACGGCCGCCACCGACGAGGAGAAGCGCACCGGCTTCTGGGCGGCCGGGGTGTGGGTGTATGTCTTCTGGAACCTGTTCTCCCTGGTGGGGGCGCTGGCTGGGCAGCGTGTCGCGGATCCCGGCGCCTGGGGGCTCGATGCCGCCGCCGCGGCGGCGTTCCTGGCCCTGCTGTGGCCGCGGCTGCGGCGGGCTGATGCGGTCACGATCGCGGTGGCCGCGGCGTTCGTCGCCCTGCTGACCACGCCGGTGCTGCCCGCCGGGCTGCCGGTGCTGGCCGCTGCGCTGGTGGCGGTGGTCGCCGGGCTGCTGCCCTCCCGGCGCCGGCCCGTGCACCGCGAGGGCGCCGAGACGCGTGAGGAGGGGACCCGATGAGTCTGCTGTGGGTCGCGGTGATCGCCGCGTCGGTGCTGTCCTTCGCCCAGAAGTGGATCGGCTACCAGGCCCCGCCGGACGTGCTCGAACGGCCTCGGGTCTCCCGGGTCACGACGCTGCTGCCGATCGCGCTGCTCGGAGCGCTGGTCGCCACCCAGGCGGCGACCAGCGGCTCGGAGATCGTGCTCGACGCGCGTCTGGCCGCGCTCGCGGCCGCCGCGGGACTGCTGTGGGCGCGCGCCCCGTTCCTGGTGGTCGTCATCGGCGCCGCGGTCGTCGCGGCCGGGCTGCGGGCCCTCGGCTGGTCCTGAGGCGGCCCGCCCTCCGGGGTGCGCTGCGGCTCAGCCGCGGTGCTCGGCGATGGCGCGGCGCGTCGCCATCCGGGCGCCCTTGCGGTCGCGCAGCGCGTCGTAGGCCAGGGCGAGCCGGAACCAGGCGCGCCAGTCGTGCTCGGCGCCCTCCTGGAGCGCCGCCCGGGACGCCTCGAACTCGGCCCGCTGGTCCTCGCCGTCGGCCTCGACCGGGGGCTCGTACTGCGCGGCGAGGCGGGCAGAGGCGAGGCCGAAGAGCATCTCGCGCCAGGTCACCCAGATCGTGAGCGCCAGCAGGATCACAATGCCGAGGGCCATGCCGTAGCCGAGCGCGCTGCCGGCACGGACGAAGCCCCAGGCGATCCAGCCGAGCCCCCAGGCGTAGGCCGCGGTGATCAGCACCAGCACGGCCACGAAGAGCTTCTGCTTCATGCGCGGATGTCCCTCCTCTCCCCTGCCGGCTCAGCCGAGGTCCATGTAGCCGTCCAGGCCGACCGTGAGGCCCGGATGCGCGGCGACCTCGCGCACGCCCAGCAGCACCCCGGGCATGAAGCTGATGCGGTCGAAGGAGTCGTGGCGCAGCACGAACTGCTCCCCCACCCCGCCGAACTGGACGACCTCATGGGCGACCAGGCCGCGCTGGCGCACGGCGTGGACGTGGATGCCGTCCACCACCGCGCCGCGGGCGCCGTCGGGATCCTTCTCCGTCGCGTCCGGGACCGGGCCGAGCCCCGCCTCGGCGCGGCCGCGGGCGATCGCGGCCGCGGTGTGGCGGGCGGTGCCGGAGGGGGCGTCGAGCTTGTTCTCGTGGTGCATCTCGATGATCTCGGCGCTGTCGTAGTAGCGCGCCGCGATCTCGGCGAAGCGCATGGCGAGCACGGCGCCGATGGCGAAGTTCGGGGCGATCAGCACGCCCACGCCCTCGGCGCCCTCGAGCTGCGTGCGCAGCGCCTCGAGCGACTCCTCGGTCCACCCGGTGGTGCCGACCACGGCGTGGATGCCGTGTTCGACCAGCCAGCGCACGTTCTCGGCGGTGACCGACGGGATGGTGAGGTCGATCGCGACCTCCGCACCCGCTTCGGTGATCGCGGAGAGCTCGTCCCCGCGGCCGATGCGCGCGACCAGCTCGAGGTCCGGTGCCTCCTCGACGGCGCGGCAGGCGGCGGCGCCCATCCGTCCGGAGGCGCCGAGCACGGCGACGCGGGTGGGGCGGGACGGAGCGTTCGGGGTCATGGTTCTCCTCGAGGGTGGGCGATGCGGGGTGCGGTGGACGATGTGCGGGCGGGGCCGCTCGACGGCCGGGCGGTCGGCGCAGAAGCGCCGGGGCGGACCGGATGGAGGTCAGGTGCTGCGGCGGCGGAGCCGTGCTCCGTCAGCTCTCGGGGCCCACCTCGACCCGGGTGCTGAAGGAGTCGGCGAGCCGGGCGGCGAGGGCGCGGACATCGCCCGCCCCCACCGCCGCGATCCGCTCGAGGGTCTCGTCGACGCTCGTGTAGCGGCCGTGGACCAGCTCGATGGTACCGAGCCGCCCCATGCGGGAGCTGGTGTCCTCCAGGCCGAGCGCGAAGGAGCCGGTGATCTGGCCCTTCGCACGCGCCAGCTCGAGCTCGTCGATGCCCCGCTCCCCCATGCGGGCCAGCTCCTCGGCCAGCAGCTCGACCACCTGGGTGGTGCGGCCGGGCCGGCACGCGGCGTACATCCCGAACAGGCCGGCGTCGCGGTAGCCGGCGCTGAAGGAATACACCGAGTACGCCAGCCCGCGCTGCTCGCGGATGTTCTGGAACAGACGGGAGGACATCCCTCCGCCGAGCACCGACATCAGCACCGACAGCGCGTGCCGGTCCTCGCTGAGCGCGGTGAGCCCGCGGCCGCCGAGGTAGATGTGGTTCTGCTCGGTGGGCCTACCCAGGCGGTGCGGGGCGAGCGCGGCGACGTCCGCCGCGGAACCGGCGGCTGCGCCCGAGGCGTCGGGGTGCGCGGGCCGCTGCCGTCGGGAGGGCAGGCGCCCGGGCTCGAGCTCCCAGCCGCCGCGGCGCAGCCCGTCCTGGAGCAGGCCCGCGAGCTCGTCGTGGTCGAGGTCGCCCACGGCGGTGACGACGAGGTTGTCGGGCCGGTAGTGCTCGGTGAAGTGGGCGCGCACGTCCTCGATCGTCAGCGCCTCGACGCTCGCGGCGGTGCCGCCCACGGGACGGCCGATCGCGGTGTCCGGGCCGAGCACGTCGGCGAGGAAGGTCTCGTAGCCGATGTCGCCGGGGTCGTCCTCGGCCATCGCGAGCTCCTCGAGGATGACCTCCCGCTCCGTGGCCAGGGCGTCCTGCTCGAGGAGGCTCGCGGTGATCATGTCGGTGAGCACGTCCACGGCCATCGGGATGTCCGAGGAGCGGACCCGGCCGTAGTAGAGGGTGTGCTCCTTGGCGGTGAGGGCGTTGGAGTCGCCGCCCACCTCGTCGAAGGCGGTCGCGATGTCCATCGCGCTGCGTCGCGGGGTGCCCTTGAACAGCAGGTGTTCGAGCACGTGGGTGCTCCCGGCGTGGGCGGGGGTCTCGTCGCGCGAGCCGACGGGCAGCCACAGTCCGATGGTCGCGCTGCGCACGCTGCGGTCCGTCTGGGTCAGCAGCCGCACGCCCCCGGGCAGGATGCTGCGGCGCACGCCGGTGGCGGCGTCGAGCAGCACGTCGGAGGCAGGATCGTCGTAGGAGAGGTCGAGAGGCATCGCTCGATTGTTCCACGCCGACGGCGGTGCGCAGGCGAGCCGTTGCTCACCGTGGCGCGGTCAGCCGACGATCGGCGGGGAGCCCCGGCGCAGCAGGACGGGGAGGCCTCCGTGCGGAGGCCTCCCCGTCCTGGGATGTCGTCGACCGGGGCCGACGCCGGGATCACTCGGCGGTGGTCGCCTCCGAGGCGGCGGACTCGGCGGACTCCGCCTCGTCCTCCTCGATCACGGCGAGGGAGATCTTGCCGCGGGCGTCGATCTCGCGGATCTCCACCTCGATCTTCTGCCCCACCGTGGCGACGTCCTCGACGTTGTCGACCCGCTTGCCGCCGTTGAGCTTGCGCAGCTGGGTGACGTGCAGCAGGCCGTCCTTGCCCGGGGTGAGCGAGATGAAGGCGCCGAAGTCGACCACGCGCACGACGGTGCCGAGGTAGCGCTCGCCGACCTCGGGGACCATCGGGTTCGCGATCGCGTTGACCGCGGAGCGCGCGGCCTCCGCCGAGGGGCCGTCGGTCGCACCGATGTACACGGTGCCGTCGTCCTCGATGGTGATGTCCGCACCGGTGTCGTCCTGGATCTGGTTGATCATCTGGCCCTTCGGGCCGATGACCGCACCGATCTTGTCGACCGGGACGGTGACCGCGAGGACGCGCGGGGCGTTGGGGCTCATCTCGTCGGGCGCGTCGATCGCCTCGCCGAGCACGCCGAGGATCGCCAGGCGCGCCTCGTGCGCCTGCGACAGCGCACCGGTGAGCACGGAGGCCGGGAGGCCGTCGAGCTTGGTGTCCAGCTGGATCGCGGTGATGAACTCACCGGTGCCGGCGACCTTGAAGTCCATGTCGCCGAAGGCGTCCTCCGCACCGAGGATGTCGGTGAGGGCCGCGTAGCGGATCTCCCCCTCGATGGTGTCGGAGATGAGGCCCATGGCGATGCCGGCGACCGGCGCGCGCAGCGGCACACCGGCGTTCAGCAGCGACAGGGTCGAGGCGCAGACGGAGCCCATCGACGTGGAGCCGTTGGAGCCCAGCGCCTCGGAGACCTGGCGGATCGCGTAGGGGAACTCCTCGCGGCTGGGCAGCACCGGCACGATCGCGCGCTCGGCGAGCATGCCGTGCCCGACCTCGCGACGCTTCGGGGAGCCGACGCGACCGGTCTCACCGGTGGAGTAGGGCGGGAAGTTGTAGTGGTGGATGTAGCGCTTGCGCTCGACCGGGCCGAGCGAGTCGATCTGCTGCTCCATCTTCAGCATGTTCAGCGTGGACACGCCCATGATCTGGGTCTCACCGCGCTGGAACAGGGCCGAGCCGTGGACCCGCGGGAGCACCTCGACCTCGGCGGAGAGCGCACGGATGTCACGCAGGCCGCGGCCGTCGATGCGCACGCCCTCGGTGAGGACCTTCTTGCGCACGACCTGCTTGGTCAGCGCGCGGAACGCCCCGGTGACCTCCTTCTCGCGGTCCTCGAGCTGCTTCCCCTCGCCGGAGAGCTCCTCGGTGATCTCGGCGAGCAGCTGCTCGGTGCGCTCCTCGCGCTCGGTCTTGGCCGCGATCGACATGACCTCGGCGAGACGCTCGGTGGCGGCGGCCTCGACGATCTCGTAGGCGTCGTCCTGGTAGTCCAGGAACAGCGGGAACTCGCGCACCGGCTTGGCGGCGGTGGCGGCCAGCTCCTGCTGGGCCACGCACAGGCTGCGGATGAAGACCTTCGCGGCCTCGATGCCCTCGGCCACGACGGACTCGGTCGGGGCGATCGCTCCCTGCTCCTTGATGAGGTTCCAGGAGTTGTCGGTGGCCTCGGCCTCGACCATCATGATCGCCACATCGTCTTCCACGATGCGTCCCGCGACGACCATGGAGAACACGGCCTCGTCGAGCTGCGAGAAGGTCGGGAAGGCGACCCACTGGCCGCCGCCCTGGGAGTTGGGCATGAGCGCGATGCGCACCGCGCCGATCGGGCCGGAGAAGGGCAGGCCGGAGATCTGCGTGGAGGCGGAGGCGCCGTTGATGCCGACGACGTCGTACGCGTCGTCCGGCCCGTTGGCCATGACGGTCAGGACGACCTGGACCTCGTTGCGCAGGCCCTTGACGAAGGCGGGGCGCAGCGGGCGGTCGGTGAGGCGTGCGGCGAGGATCGCGTCGGTGCCGGGACGGCCCTCGCGGCGGAAGAAGGAGCCGGGGATGCGGCCCGCGGCGTACATCCGCTCCTCGACGTCGATGGTCAGCGGGAAGAAGTCGAAGTGCTCCTTCGGCTTGTTCGAGACGGCGGTCGCGGAGAACACCATCGTGTCGTCGTCGAGGTAGACGGCGACGGCGCCGGCGGCCTGCTGCGCGAGCCGGCCGGTCTCGAAGCGGATCTCGCGGCGCCCGTAGGAGCCGTTGTCGATGACCGCGGTGGTAGCGGTGATTTCAGGGCCTTCCATGGCCATGGGTCTCTCCTCTGAGGAAGGGGTGCCCAGCCGGTGCGGCCTTCGTCAGTCGCCCTCGGTGCGGGGATCCGGAGCGCCGGGTCCCTGTTCCGCGGGCCACTGCCGAGGACCGAACCTGGTCGGGGCGGTGGACGGGGCGCCCTCCGTGCGGCGCACAGGGGGCACACGAAACCGCCGCCCGCCCCGAGGGCGAGCGGCGGCGGTGGTCACCGGCGGATGCCGAGACGCTTGATCAGCGAGCGGTAACGCTCGATGTCGGCGCTCTGCAGGTACTGCAGGAGGCGCTTGCGCTGACCGACCAGCAGCATCAGACCACGACGGGTGTGGTGGTCGTGCTTGTGGGTCTTGAGGTGCTCGGTCAGGTAGGTGATGCGGTGGCTGAGGAGCGCGATCTGGACCTCGGGCGAACCGGTGTCGCCCTCGGTGGTCCCGTACTCCTTGATGATCTGCTGCTTCGTAGCGGTGTCGAAGGCCATGGCTCTCCTGGGTCGTTGCGCGGCGCTCCGGACCTGATGCCCGGGCTCTGGGGCGAGCGGGCCCCGAGGCGCACGAGCCCGAGGGCTGGTGGTCTGGTGGGGAGGATCCGCTCTCCGCGGCCGTTCTGACGGCCCTGGCAGGATATCAGCCGGCGATGCCCGGGCGGGAGCGCTCCGCGGCGAGAGTGCGGCGGGTCACCTCGACGTCCCGGTCCATCTGCTCGATCAGCGAGTCGACCGAGTCGAACTTCAGCGTGGGCCGCTGGAACGCGACGAACTCGAGCCGCACCACGTCGCCGTAGAGGTCGAGATCGTGGTCCCCGTGCACGTAGGCCTCGACGGTGCGTCGGGGCGCGCCGTCCGCCTCGAAGGTGGGGTTGGTGCCGATCGAGATGGTGGCCGGGGCCCCGGCGAGCGGCTCGACGCCGAGGTGCGAGGGCGCCTGCTCGGTGACGGTGAGATAGCCGGCGTAGACGCCGTCGGCCGGGATCAGCCCCGCCGGCGACGGGCCCAGGTTGGCGGTGGGGAAGCCGAGCTCGTGGCCGCGGCGGAAGCCGTGGTGCACCACGTCGGTGACGGTGTGGAGGCGGCCCAGCGCCTCGTTGGCGGTCTCCACCTCGCCCTCCAGCAGGGCGCTGCGGATCCCGGAGGAGGAGATGCGCCCGGTGCCCGTCCCCTCGGGACCGAGCTCGTCGACCGTGACGACGTCGAAGCCGAAGGCCCTGCCCAGCTCCCTCATCGTGCCGATGTCTCCCGAGTTGCCGCGCCCGAACAGCGCGTCCTCCCCGAGCACGACGCACTTCACCCCCAGGCCCTCGACGAGGAAGACGCGCACGAAGTCCTCGGGCGAGTACTGGGCGAAGTCGTGGGTGAACTCGAGATCCAGCACGCCGTGCATCCCGGCGAGCAGCAGCAGCCGGTCGCGGTCCTCGTGGCCGGTCAGCAGAGGGGTGCGAGCAGGATCGCCCATCACGTGCCGCGGATGCGGCCAGAAGGTGAGGGCCACGGGCGCCAGGGAGCGGGCCTGGGCATGGCGGCGGAGCTGATCGAGCACGAAGCGGTGCCCTCGGTGGACCCCGTCGTAGTTGCCGATCGAGACCGCGGTGGGGCCGAGCTCGGCGGGCACCTCGTCGACGGAGTGCCAGATGGGGACGCGGGTCACGACGCGGTCATGTCCTTCCGGGGCCGGATGCGCTCTCGCGCCGAGGTCAGGGGCGTCGCTGCTCGACGCGGCGGCGGGGGTCGCCGGTGCACACTGTAGCGCCCGTCGGGGCCGGGTCAGCGACTGGCGGGTCGCCGTCGGCCCCGTGGTGCGGCGCCGCGCCCCGGGCCGGCTCCCCGTCGACGACGATGCCACGCTGTGACGAAGGTCTGGCGCCTCCCCATGTTGTGCGGTATGTCCGCTCCGTTACCCTGAAGGTGAGGCGGCTCGGGGGAGGGACCCCTGCGCCCTCCCGCGCAGTGCAGCGGGGGCAGTCACGACGGCCGCCGAGAACGGATCTGAATCCATGACGAACGTGACCGATACGGCCGCGCCGGGCGGCCCGCTGCGACCCACCGGCCGACACGGCCGTCGCCGGGTCGCACTCGTGCTGGTGGCCGTCTTCGCGGTGCTCGCCGTCCTCCTCACCGGCGGCGCGCTCGCCTACGCGAAGCAGTTCGAGGGTCGCGCCCTGCCCGGCACGACCCTGCTCGGCCAGGACATCGCCGGCCAGACTCCCGAGGAGATCTCCTCCCTCGTCGTCGAGCGGGGCAGCGAGGTGACGGTCACCGTCACCGCCGGTGACCAGACGCTCGAGGCCGGTCTGGAGGATCTGGGCGTGACCGTCGACGCCGCCGCCACCGCGCAGGCCGCCGTCGATCGCGACGACTCGTTCACCGGCGTGCTGTCCTCGACCTGGGCCGGCGAGCACGAAGTCGCCCCCGTCGTCTCCGTCGACGAGGAGAAGGCCGCCGAGTTCGCGAAGGGCCTGGTCCCCGAGGACCGCACCGACCCGGTCGATGCGCAGGTCAGCTTCGACGAGGAGGAGCAGGCCTGGACCGCGGAGCCCGGCCGCAACGGCCAGGGCGTGGACCCGCAGCCGCTCGTGGACGCGGTGACCCAGAACGCTCCCGCTCTCGAGGACTTCAGCGTCGAGCAGCCGCTCGAGGAGATCGCCCCGCAGATCACCACCGAGGAGGCGGAGGAGGTCGTCGGCACGATCTCCACCCTGCTCGAGCAGCCGATGTCGATCACCGGCGCAGATGGGGAGACCCACGAGGTCTCCGCCGAGCGGCGCAACGGCTGGATCTCCGTGGAGGCCGAGGAGGACGGCCAGTCGCTCGGCATCTCGGTCGACGAGGATGCGGTGCGCGAGTGGGTCTCCGCCCGTGCCGACAAGGACGCGGTCGAGGCCGAGGACGGCATCGAGCAGGTCGACGAGGACGGCGAGGTCGTCAAGGTCGTCACCGAGAAGAAGGACGGCCTGAAGATCACGAACACCGATGCGGTGGCCGACGAGCTGATCGCCGCGCTGAGCGGCACCACGCCGCTCGAGGCCGCCTTCGAGTCCGAGAAGGTCACCGCCGAGGTCGAGAAGGTCGACGCCCCGAAGGACGAGGACGAGGACGGCGAGGACGACTCCTCCGACACCCCGGCGAACCCCACGGGCGAGAAGTGGATCGACGTGGACCTCTCCGCGAAGACGGTCACGGCGTACGTGGGCGACACCCCGGTGTGGGGCCCGCGCACGATGGTCGACGGCAAGGCGGGCAACGAGACCGTCACCGGCACCTACGAGATCTACCTGCGCTACGACCGCCAGGACATGACCAACGCCGGCTACTACGAGGAGGACGATCCGGAGTACTACTACACGCCCGACGTCCCCTGGGTGCAGTACTTCCACCGCGGGTACGCATTCCACGGCGCGCCGTGGCGCTCCTCCTTCGGGTACTCCGGCTCGCACGGCTGCATCAACCTGCCGGTCTCGGACGCGAAGTGGCTGTACGACTGGGCGAGCATCGGCACCAAGACCGTCGTCCACAACTGAGGTCCGTGCGGCCGCGGCCGCCTCGTGACGGCACCCCAGCACGGACTGCAGGGCCCCTCCCGAGCGGGAGGGGCCCTGCAGTCCGTGAGGCTCCGTGCACCGGCTCGGCCGGTGCGTCAGCGCGGCGGCGCCGTTCAGCAGCGTGCGTCGACCGGCACCACCAGCACCGGGCGCCAGCCGGCGCCCTCGCGCTCGAGGATCGCGATCAGCCGGCCCGCGGCATCCAGCGCGGCCACGGGCCCGTCCGCCTCGTCGCAGTCCCCGGCCGCGTCGGAGCGGAGCCGCTGGCCGGTGCCGAGCGCTGCGGCTTGCGCCGCGTCCACCTCGAGCACGGGAAGCACCCGTGCGGCGACCGCGCCGAGGCCCTGCAGCGGCAGGTCGACGTCATCGCCCTCGCCCCGGGCCGGGACGCGCAGGGCGTCCTGCACCGAGAAGGGGCCCACGGCGGTGCGGCGCAGCGCCGTGAGGTGGCCGCCCATGCCGAGCGCGGCGCCGAGATCTCGGGCCAGCGCACGCACATAGGTGCCCGAGGAGCAGTCGATCACCGCGTCGAGGTCGAGGAACTCCCCCTCGGTGCGCGCTTCCCCCGCCTCGAAGCGGGAGACGGTCACGGGCCGGGCGGCGAGCTGCACGTCCTCCCCCGCGCGGGCCCGGGCGTAGGCGCGCTTCCCGTCGATCTTGATGGCGCTGACGGTGGAGGGCACCTGGGCGATGTCCCCGCGGAGCGAGGCGAGGTGCGGGGAGATCTCCGCCGCGGTGAGACCGCTCGCATCCACGATCTCGCCGAGCGGTTCGCCCTCCCTGTCGTCGGTGGTGGTGGAGCGCCCCAGTCGGATCGTCGCCTCGTAGGTCTTGTCCAGTCCCACCAGGTAGGTGAGCAGGCGGGTGCCCTGGCCGACGCCGAGCACCAGCAGTCCGGTCGCCATCGGGTCGAGGGTGCCCGCGTGACCCACCTTCTTGGTGCCCAGCAGCCATCGGACCCGGGCGACCACGTCATGGCTGGTGCGTCCCGCGGCCTTGTCGACCAGCAGCACCCCGTGCGGGGCGGAGCCGGGTGCGGAGGGCGCCGCGCCGTGCGGGGCGGGGGTCACGGCTGCTCGCGGCCGGTCTCGTCCTCGCCCGAGGTGTCGTCGCCGGGCTCGGTCGCGCCCGTGCTGTCCTCGTCCTCCAGCTCCTCCTCGCGGGGCTTGCGATACGGATCCGCCTCCCCCGCGTAGGTGGCCCCGGCCTTCGCCTTCTCGAGCTCGGCGTCGCGGCCGCGGGCCTCGCTGAGGAGGTCCTCGATGACGCGGGCGTTCTCGGGGACCGCGTCGGCGATGAACTCGAGGGTGGGGGTCAGGCGGACACCGGTCTGGCGGCCCACCTCGCGGCGGAGCATCCCGGTGGCGCTCTCGAGCGCGGCGGCGGTGCCCTCGCGCTCCTCGTCGGTGCCGAAGACGGTGTAGAAGACGGTGGCGTGCTGGAGGTCGCCGGTGACGCGCACGTCGGTGATCGTCACGAAGCCGAGACGCGGGTCCTTGACCCGGGTGTCGAGCATGGTGGCGACGATGACCTTGATGCGGTCGGCCAGCCGGAGGGCGCGGGGGTTGTCGTTCATGGGGTGTCGTTCTCCTGATCGGCGGCGGGGTGACGAGCAGCGCGGTCGGCTGCTCGCTGGTCGTTCCCGGGCGGCGCGGGATCGTCTCCCGCTCTGCGCCGCGGCGCTGCACGTCCGGCAGCGGATGGGGCCGCAGGAGCGGTGTCGGCGCGGCGCCGACTGCAGGCCGGCGGCCCTCCCCCGCGGTGCGGCCGGGCATCCCGTGGGATGCCCGGCCGCTCCAGGATCAGCTGCGGGGCTTCTCCTGCATCTCGTAGGTGGTGATGAGGTCCTCGAGCTGCAGGTCGTTGTGCGAGCCCAGGTTGATGCCGCACTCGTAGCCCTCGCGGACCTCGGTGACATCGTCCTTGAAGCGGCGCAGCCCGGAGATCTCGATGTTCTCCGCGATGACCGCTCCCCGGCGGGTGATGCGTGCCTTCGTGCCGCGCTTGATGATGCCGCTGCGCACGATGGAGCCGGCGATGTTGCCGAACTTGGAGGAGCGGAAGATCTCGCGGATCTCCGCCGAGCCGAGCTCGACCTCCTCGTACTCCGGCTTGAGCATGCCCTTGAGCGCCTGCTCGACCTCGTCGATCGCGTTGTAGATGACCGAGTAGTACTTGATCTCCACGCCCTCGCGATCGGCGTAGTCCGCGTTCAGGCCCTCGGCCCGCACGTTGTAGCCGATGATGACGGCGTTGGACGCCACCGCGAGGTTGATGTTGTTCATCGTGATCGCGCCGACGCCGCGGTCGATGATGCGCAGATCCACGCCCTCGCCGACGTCGATGCCCAGCAGCGACTCCTCCAGGGCTTCCACCGCACCGGCGGCGTCGCCCTTGAGGATGAGGTTGAGGGTCTCGACCTTGCCATCGGCCATGTGCTTGTTGATGTCCTCGAGGCTGATGCGCTTGCGGACCTTCGACAGCGAGGCGGCGCGCTTGGCGGCCTCCCGCTTCTCGGCGATCTGGCGCGCGGTGCGCTCGTCCTGGGCGACCAGGAAGGAGTCACCGGCTCCGGGCACCGAGGTCAGGCCCAGCACCTGGACCGGACGGGACGGACCCGCCTCGGTGACGTTCTCGCCGTTCTCGTCGAGCATGGCGCGCACTCGGCCGTGGCCGCTGCCGCAGACGATCGCGTCGCCGACCCGCAGGGTGCCCTGCTGGACCAGCACCGTGGCGACCGGGCCGCGGCCCTTGTCGAGGTTCGCCTCGATCGACACGCCGCGCGCGTCCTTGTCCGGGTTCGCCGCCAGCTCGAGCGCGGCGTCCGCGGTCAGCAGGACCGCCTCCAGCAGCGCATCGATGTTGAGGTTCTCCCGCGCGGAGACGTCGACGAACATCGTCTCGCCGCCGTACTCCTCGGCGATCAGGTTGTACTCGGTCAGCTGCTGGCGGATCTTCTCCGGATTGGCCTCCGGCTTGTCGATCTTGTTGACCGCGACCACGATCGGGACCTCGGCCGCCTGGGCGTGGTTGAGCGCCTCGATGGTCTGGGGCATCACGCCGTCGTCCGCGGCGACCACGAGGATCGCGATGTCGGTGACGTCCGCACCACGGGCACGCATGGCGGTGAACGCCTCGTGGCCCGGGGTGTCGATGAAGGTGAGCGCGCGCTCTTCCTCCTCGTGCTCGACCGCGACCTGGTAGGCGCCGATGTGCTGGGTGATGCCACCGGCCTCGCCCGCACCGACCTTCGCCTTGCGGATCGTGTCCAGCAGGCGGGTCTTGCCGTGGTCGACGTGGCCCATGACGGTGACGACCGGCGGGCGCGGGCGACGGTCCTCGTCGTCCTCGTCGGCGAGCTCGGCATCGAGGTCGATGTCGAACTGCTCGAGCAGCTCGCGCTCCTCGTCCTCCGGGGAGACGATCTCGATCTTGTAGCCGAGCTCCTCGCCGAGCAGGCCGAAGGTGACCTCGTCCAGCGACTGGGTCGCGGTGGCCATCTCGCCCATGGCGAAGAGGACCGTGATCAGCGATGCGGGGTTGACGTCGATGCGATCGGCGAAATCGGACAGCGAGGCGCCGCGGCGCAGACGGATCGTCTGGCCGTTGCCGCGCGGGATCGAGACGCCGCCCGGCGCGGGAGCCTGCTGCTGTTCGAACTCCTGGCGCTTCGCACGCTTCGACTTGCGCGAGCGGGCGGGCTTGCCGCCGCGCCCGAAGGCGCCCTGGGTGCTGCCGCGACCACCGCGGCCGCGGGGACCGCCGCCGCCGATCGGACCGCCGGGACGACCGCCCGGGCCGGGGCGTCCGCCACGACCGCGGCCGCCGCCGCCCTTGTTGGCGTCGGCGAGGCCGCCGCTGGAGTGCTGACGCATGATGCCCGGGGTGGGCATGCCCGGGCGACCGCCCGGACGCGGTGCACCACCGGGACGGGGCGCGCCGCCCTCGCGGGCGGGACGGCCGGCGGCCTGCTCGGTGCCGCCGGGACGCGACGGGCGCTGACCGGGGCGGGGCATGCCCTGCGAGCTGGCGAAGGGGTTGTTCCCGGGACGGGGACCGCCCGGGCGGGGACCGCCCTGGCCCGGCTTGCGGCCGGGACGGGGCATGCCCTGCGAGCTGGCGAAGGGGTTGTTGCCCGGACGGGCACCCCCCGGACGCGGCGCGGGACGCTCTCCGCCGGGCTTCGGGGTGGGGATCGGCTTCTCGGCACCCGGCTTCGGGGTGGGCGCCGGAGCTCCCGGCTTCGGAGCCGGCGCGGGCTTCTCGGCGCCGGGCTTCGGTGCGGGGGCCGGCTTCTCGGCACCCGGCTTCGGCGCGGGAGCCGGCTTTTCGGCATCCGGCTTTTCGGCATCCGGCGTCTCGGCGCCCGGCTTCGGGGCGGCGGGGGCCGACGGGGCGGGAGCCTCGGGCTGCTTCGCAGCGGGCTTCGCACCGGGCTTGGGGGTGCCACCGGGCTTGGGAGCGCCGATGGAGGACGAGCCGGAGCCGCTCTTCTTCGCGGGAGCCTCGTCACCGCTGACGGTGGGGAGCTCCTGACGCAGACGGCGGGCTACCGGAGCCTCGATGGTCGAGGAGGCGGAGCGAACGAATTCGCCCATGTCCTGCAGCTTCTGCAGAACGACCTTGCTCGGGTGTCCGAGCTCCTTGGCGAGCTCGTGGACGCGGACCTTAGCCACATTTCTCCTGTCTCGGTCCGGCCGACAAGAGGGCTCGGACCACTAATTCCTGAAGGTGCTCATGGGTGAGTACTCATCGGATGTCCATGGTTCTTCTACCTGTTCCACGTTCGGGTGAAATCGGGATCCTCGAGGGTCTGGGCCAACGGCCCGGTGTCGACCGGTCCGCGGAAGGACCGGGGGAAACCGCCTCGCCGGAGGGCGAGCTCGAGACATGACGTGTCCGGATGGAGCCACGCTCCGCGGCCGGGAGCCGATCCCGAGGGATCGACGCGGACGCGGGGGGCGGATCCTCCGGGAGCGGACTCCCGGACCAGACGCACCAGCTGGTCGCGCGGGGCCACCTGACGGCAGCCGACGCACGTGCGCTCAGGTCGGTGAGCGGAGGAGCGGGTGACCATTCCTCCACCTCCGATCCGAGCTTCTCCGCACGGGCGGGGGCACGGTCGACGGACGACGCGTGCCACCACTCGGCGAACAGCCTCCCCAGTGTAGCGGACCGGCTCGGGGTCGACCTCAGCGGGGAGGCGTGGGACACACCTCAGTCGGCGGGGGCGGGATCCGGGGCGCTGTCGGGCCGGATGTCGATCTTCCAGCCGGTGAGCTTGGCGGCGAGGCGGGCGTTCTGGCCGTCCTTGCCGATCGCCAGGGAGAGCTGGGTCTCGGGGACCACGGCCCGCACCGCGCGGCCGACCTCGTCGATCACCGTCACGCTGCTGACCTTGGAGGGCGAGAGCGCGTTGGCGACGTAGGTCGCCGGATCCTCGTCGAAGTCGACGATGTCGATCTTCTCGCCGCCCAGCTCGTTCATCACCGAGCGCACGCGGGCGCCCATCGGGCCGATGCACGAGCCCTTGGCGTTGACGCCGGGGACGGTGGCCCGCACGGACATCTTCGTGCGGTGGCCGGCCTCGCGGGCCAGCCCCGTGATCTCGACGGTGCCGTCGGCGACCTCGGGCACCTCGAGATCGAACAGCCGGCGCACGAGGTTCGGATGCGAGCGGGAGAGCGTGATCTGGGGGCCCTTCGGCCCGCGGCGCGCCTCGGTGACGTAGGCCCGCAGCCGGCGCCCGTGGGAGTAGTCCTCCCCGGGCACCCGCTCGTGCGGGGGCAGCACGGCCTCGACCTCACCGAGGTCGACCAGCACCATCCGCGGATCGCGGCCCTGCTGGATGATGCCGGAGACGATGTCGTCCGCCCGGTCGGCGTACTCGCCGAGCACCGCCTCGTCCTCCAGGTCGCGGATGCGCTGGAAGATCACCTGGCGGGCGGTGGAGGCGGCGACGCGGCCGAAGTTCTCCGGGGTGTCGTCCCACTCCTCGACCACGACGCCGTCGGCGTCCCGCTCTCGCGCGATGACCGCCACCTCGCCGGTGCTCTCGTCGATGAGCACCTCCGAGTCGCGGACCGGGTGATCGGTGTGCAGGTACGCGGCATGCAGCGCCGAGCGGATCGCGTCCAGCAGGACGGGCAGGCGGATGTCGCGCTCCCGCTCGAGGGCCCGGAGGGCACCCATGTCGATGTCCATCTCAGCTCTCCTTCGTTGCGGCGGGATGATCCGTGGCCGCGGTGGGGCCTGGCGAGTCGCCGGGGCCCGGGTCGGTGGCGGCGCGGGACGCCGGGGCGGCGTCCGCGCCGGTGATCTCGGCGAGGAGCTCCTCGAGATCCGCGGGCGGGTCGAACTCGACCTCGACCCGGGCCCGGGCGACCTCCGCGAGCGGCAGCCGCAGGCGCTCGGTGGTGCCGGCGGGCAGCTTCAGCGGCCGCCCCCGGTCGTCCCGGCCGGGCTCCTGGCGCAGCGCCAGCTCCTCCCCGTCGACGGCGAGGAGCCGGGCACGCAGCGTGGTGCCCTCCTCGGTGGTGAGGCTCAGCAGCCGGCCGCGCGCGCGGCGGAAGTGCCGCGGGGCGGTGAGCTCGCGGTCGACGCCGGGGGTGGTGACCTCGAGCAGGACGGGTGCGCTGCCCAGCACCGCGTCATCGGCGTCGACCGCCTCGGACAGTGCCCGGGAGGCCTCGGCGACGGTGTCGAGATCGGCGCTGCCCAGCTGATCCTCGGGCAGGTCGACGATGAGCCGCACCTGCGGCGTGCCGCCGCCGCGCCGGATCTCGACCTCCTCGAGCACGAGCCCGTGGGAGGCCAGCACCTCCGTGGCGGTCTCCCGCAGGATGGTCTGGTCCTCGAGTGCGCTCATGGCCCGCTCGCCTCCTGCCGCTATGGGTGTCTGTGATGCTCCGGGGCGATCCTCGGAGCGGTCCCCCCAGGATAGTGGGCGCGCCGGGCCCGTGCCTCCACCAGGGCCCCCGATGCGAGAATCCTCCTGTGATCCCTCCCGCTCGTCCCTCCCGCACCGCCGTGCCGGTCACCCGCCGTGCCCTGCTGGGCGCCGCCGGCGCCCTGGCAGTGCTGCCGCTCGCGAGCTGTGGACCGATCGCGCTGGGCCGCCCGGAGCAGTACACCCCTCCGCCGCCCGGGATCGACGATCTCTACCGCGTCGACCTGCTCGCGGTGCTCGACCGTGCAGCGGCCGGCACGCAGGCCCTGGTCGCACTGGCCGGCCCGGACGAGGACCCCGCGCTCTCCGGAGCGCTCTCCGAGCTCGCGGGCGCGCTGCCCGTGCAGCGCACCGCCCTGCTGACCGGCGCCGAGTACGAGAAGGAGCTCGAGGCCGCGGAGGAGCCGGCCGCGGAGCAGACCTCTCCCCCGCCGCCGGAGGCACCAGAGGATCTCCCGGCGCTCCTCGAGTGCCTGGTGGAGCTGCGCGATCTCGCCGCCGCGGCGGCCCGCCAGGTCTCCGGCTCGCTGGCGCGGCCATTGAGCGGCATCGCCGCCCACACCGCATGGAGCGCGCTGCGCCTGCACCGCGCCGCGGGCGAGGCGGTCTCCGAGGGGGTCCCGGCCTCGCCGACCGCGGAGGAGATCGTCCCGCAGCGCGAGGTGCCCGCCAGCGATCCGCCCTCGATCGGGGCCGAGTCCGATTACCACTCCACGCTCGAGCGGGCGCAGCTGGAGGAGTGGTACGCGGGCTACCTCGGCGAGGTGCTGGCCTCCCGCACCGAGGGAGACGCGCGCGAGCGGCATCTCGACCTCACCGAGCGCCACCGCGAGCGGGCCGAGGAGCTGGGCCGGATCGCCGAGGAGGACGGTGCCCCGGTCGTGGCGCGCCAGGCCGTGTACGCGCTGCCCGGCGATATGCACGATGCCGAGCTGGTGGAGACGCTGCCGCGGCTGCTCGCGCAGGGCCTGCTGCTGGACCACATCGCCCTGGTCGGTGCGGCGCCCTTCGAGCGCCGATCCCTGCCGATCGCGGCCGCGCTGCAGGAGGCCGAGCAGCTGGCCGCCCTCGCCGACCGCATGGAGCCGCTGCCCGGCCTCGAGGTCGAGCAGGCGCCGACCGCCGGCTGAGCCCCCGCCGCAGTCAGGCGCCGCGGACCTCCGCGGTGACCGCGTCGACGACCTCCTCCGGGGAGACCTCGCGGATCTCGCCGCCGGCCCGGTCCCGCACCTCCACCACACCGGTGGCCAGGCCCCTGCCGACCACGACCGAGGTGGGAACGCCCAGCAGCTCCGAGTCCTTGAACTTCACGCCCGGGGAGACCTTGGGACGGTCGTCGTAGAGCACCTCGAGGCCGCGCGCCTCGAGCGCGCCGGCGATCCGCTCCGCCTCGGCGAAGATCGCCGGATCCTTGCCGGTGGCGACGATGTGCACGTCGGCGGGGGCGAGCTGCCGCGGCCAGCACAGCCCCTTCTCGTCGTGGCAGAGCTCGGCGACCGCAGCGATCGCGCGGGTGACGCCGATGCCGTAGGAGCCCATCGTCACGACCACGGACTTGCCGTTCTCGTCGAGCACCTTCAGCCCCAGCGCCTCGGCGTAGGTGCGGCCCAGCTGGAAGATGTGCCCCATCTCCATGCCGCGGGTCAGGCGCATCGGGCCCGAGCCGTCGGGGGCCGGGTCGCCGTCGCGCACCTCCGCGGCCTCGATCGTGCCGTCGGCCGTGAAGTCGCGACCGTAGACGAGGTCGTAGACGTGCTTGTCCTTCTCGCCGGCACCGGCCACCCAGGAGGAGCCGGGCACCACGCGCGGGTCCACGAGATAGCAGATCCCGGCCTCGGCCTCGAGCCCGAGGCCCTCCGGGCCGATGTAGCCCTTCTTCAGCACGGGATGCGCGGAGAAGTCCTCGTCCGTGAACGGCGAGGCGATCGCCGGGGCGACGGCCGCCTCGAGCCGCTTCGCGTCGACCTCGCGGTCGCCGGGCAGCGCGATCACCAGCGGCTCGGTGGAGCCGTCAGGGTGGGTGAGCAGGTACACGAGGTGCTTGAGCATCTCGTAGCGGGTCCATTCGCCGCTGTCGGTGGTCGGGCCCTTCCCGGGGAACGCCTGGTTGGAGAAGTCGGTGAGCTTCGCGATCGTGGACGCCCCAGGGGTGTCCTCGACGTGCATCGCGGGCAGGGCGGCGATCGCGGCCTCGTCCAGTGCGGGCGGGGCGGGCGTGGTGACCGCTTCGACGTTGGCCGCGTACCCGCCGTCGGAGACCACGAAGGTGTCCTCACCCACCGGCGTGGGGTGCAGGAACTCCTCCGAGCGCGAGCCGCCCATCGCCCCGGCATCGGCCCGACAGATCACCGTGGGCAGCCCGAGCCGCTCGAAGGTGCGCTGGTAGGCGAGGCGCTGCTTCTCGTAGGAGGCGTCCAGGCCCTCGTCGTCCACGTCGAAGGAGTAGGCGTCCTTCATGAGGAACTCGCGGGTGCGCAGCAGCCCGGCGCGGGGCCGCGCCTCGTCGCGGTACTTGGCCTGGATCTGGTACAGCATCGTGGGCAGATCCTTGTACGAGGAGAACAGATCCTTCACCGTCAGGGTGAACATCTCCTCGTGGGTGGGGGCGAGCAGGTAGTCGTCCTGCTTGCGGTCCTGCAGCCGGAACAGGTTCGGGCCGTAGTCCTCCCAGCGGCCGGTCGCCTCATAGGGCTCGCGCGGCTGCAGCGCGGAGAAGAGCACCTCCTGGCCGCCGATCGCGTCCTGCTCCTCGCGCACGATCTGCTCCACCTTGCGCAGCACCTTCAGGCCCAGCGGCAGCCAGGTGTACACCCCGGCGGCGCTGCGGCGGATGTACCCGGCGCGCACCAGCAGCTTATGGCTGGCGACCTCGGCGTCGGCCGGGTCCTCCCGCAGCGTGCGGATGAACGACGAGGACAGACGGATCATGGGGCGGCCTTTCACACAGGGCAGGACAGGGTGCGCCGCCGTCGGCGCACGCCGACCCATCGTACTGGTCACGGACCTCACAGCGGTCCGGCTCCGGGCGTCGGTACCGTGGAGCGATGGACAGGCGGAGACAGCGCGTGCCGGGCACCGGCAGCGGGCAGGCGGGGCCGGGGGGCGAGCAGCGGGCCCCGGCCCCCACCACGCGCCGCCGGCTGCTGGGCGGGGCGGGCGCGCTGGGTGCCGTCGTCGGCCTGGGAGCCCTCGGCGCGGTGGGCGCCGGCACCGGGACCGGCACCCGTCCGGGCCGCCGCGCCACGGATCCCCGCTCCGTGATCCCGCTGTGGTCCGCGACCGTCGCCTACGACAGCGCCGAGCAGCGTGCCCTGGTCGGGGGCCGCTCCCCGCAGCTCCCGCTCGATCCGGGCACCCGCTTCGGCAGCGAGCTGGCACCCTCCTCCCCCGCACGCGCGCGTGCCGAGGAGTTCCTGCAGGGCACCGCGGAGTGGCAGGGGATGCTCCGCGAGAGCCTCGGCGATCTCCCGGCGCTGCTCGACCTGGCCGGCTCCGCGCTGTGGGACCTGTGGGTGCTCACCGACGAGCTCCCCGCCCCGGTGGCGGGGTGGAGCAGCTCCTGGCGCTACATGTGGCCGCGCGACGCCGCGTTCTGCGCCGCGGCGCTGGCGCGGATCGGGCATCGTGACACGGCCCTGTCCGTGCTCGAGCACCTGGGATCGCTGCAGGCCCGGGACGGCTGGTTCGAGGCCCGATACGATCCGGCGACCGGGCGGGCCCCGGACCGTCGGCCCCGGCAGTTCGACGGCGCCGGGCTGCTGCTGTGGGCCGCCTCGGAGGCGGTCCCGCCCGAGGGCGAGGAGGGCCGCGACCGCGCCCTGGAGCGGCTCGCACCGCTGATCACGAGATCGCTGGGCACCCTGCACCGGTGCACCTCGGGCGGCACCGGCCTGCCGCCGGTCTCCCCCGACTACTGGGAGGTGCATGAGGAGTCGGTGACGCTCGGCACCATGGCCGCGACCCTCACCGGGCTGCAGGCCGGGGCGCGGGTCGCGCCGACCTCCGCAGCACGCCGCACGGCGCAGCAGGCGGCGCGCTCCTTCACCGCGCTGTGCGAGGGGACGTTCGGCACCACCGGGTTCCAGCGCTACCGGAGCGGCGGCGGCGCCGATTCCGCGCTCGCGCTGCTGGACGCCACCGGGGTCCACGACGTGGCCGCCCCCGCGCAGCTGCTCTCCCTGCGCGAGGAGCTCGCCCGGCCCGGCGGCGGCATCGCGCCCGGCGCGTCGTGGCGGGAGGACGGCGTGAGCTGGACCCCGTCGACGAGCCTGCTCGGTCTCGCGCTGGCGCGGGCCGGGGAGCGCACCGCGGCGCTCGAGATCCTCACCTGGCTCGCCGAGCACCGCACCGAGGCCGGGTCCCTGCCCGAGAAGGTGCTGTTCGACGGCCGGCCGGCGGAGGTGGCGCCGCTCGCCTGGACGGCGGCGAACGTGCTGCTGTCGCTGGACGTGCTCGCCCGGGGCTGACCGGGGCGGGCTCAGGCGAGCGCGGCGAGGAGCTGCTGCGCGGCCTGGGCGGGAGTCGTCTCGCTCAGCTCGAGGGTCAGCGCGTCCGCCGGGGGCGGGAGCTCGGGGCGCGTCAGCAGCTCGCGCAGCACCGCCGGGTCGACGAGCTTGGAGCGCTCGGCACGGCCCGGGGAGGCGACCCGCGCGGTCAGCGCCTCGGCGGAGGCGCTCATCCACACCGGCACGAACCGGGCGCCGCGGCGGCGGGCCAGTTCGCGCAGGCGCTCCACGTGCGCCGCGTTCGCAGGATCATCGGGCAGCCAGTTCGTGAACACGTGGCTCAGCGCGGCCGGCGCGGCGAGAGTCGCCTCGAGGACGACGTCGAGCACGCGGGCGCGCAGCGCATCGGTCTGCTCGAGGGTCACCTCGGCGTCCCGTCCCATCCCCAGCGGGACGAACACGGCGTTGTTCACCAGATGGTTGTCCACGACTATCGCGCCGGTGCGGGCCTCGAGCTCGCGGGCGAGGGTCAGCTTGCCCACCGCGGGCGCTCCCTGCAGGAGGTACAGGCGCGCCCCGCTCTGCTCTCCGCCCTCCGCGGCGGCGGATACCGTCGATCTGTTCATCCGGGCACGGTAGCGCGGGGCCCGTCCGAGGGCCCGGGAAATACGTCGACCGAGTCTCCGCTGCTGCGTACGGTGTGGCCATGAGCACTGCGCAGAGCTGGTTCGAGGACAACCGCGCCAACTGGGACGACCGCGCGGCGCTGCACGAGGCGGCGGGATACGGGATCGAGGAGCTGGTGGAGGATCCTGCCCGGATCACGCCCGAGGTCGCCCAGGAGCGCGAGCGGCTCGGCGATCTGGCCGGGCTCGACGTCGCGCATCTGCAGTGCCACCTCGGGACGGACACCGTGAGCCTGTCCCGCCTCGGGGCGCGGCGGGTGGTGGGGGTGGACCTCTCCCCCGGTTCGCTCCGGCGCGCCCGCACGATCGCCGAGCGCGCGGGCGCCGCGATCGAGTTCGTCGAGGCCAACGTCTATGACGCCCGGGAGGCGGTCGAGGGCTCGTTCGACCTGGTCTACACCTCGCTCGGGGTGCTGTGCTGGCTGCCGGACGTGACGGCCTGGGCGCGGGTGATCGCCTCGCTGCTGCGACCGGGCGGCCGCTTCATGATCCGCGACGACCACCCGATGTTCATGACCGTCGGCGAGGACGTGAGCGAGGCTCTGCGGATCGAGCAGCCGTACTTCCAGCGCCGCGACCCGATGACCTGGGACGAGCCGGGCAGCTATGTCGAGGCTCCGGCCGATGCGCCCGAGTTCGCCCACGGGGTCAACCACCAGTGGAACCATTCGATCGGGGAGATCCTCACCGCGGTGCTCGAGGCCGGGCTGGTGCTGGACTCCTTCGAGGAGACGCCGTTCTCGGCCTGGTGCCCGTGGCCGGAGCTGATGGTGCGCGAGGGTGAGAGGTTCCGTCTGCGGGAGGATCCCGACCGGCTCGCCCTGCAGTTCGTGCTCACCGCCCACCGACCCGGCTGAGCGCTGCACGCCCGGGCTGTCAGAACAGGATGGTGGTGAGCTCGCCGACCTGCCGGAAGCCGGCGGCGGCGTAGGCGCGGCGCGCGGGCTCGTTGTAGTCGTTGACGTAGAGCGAGACCTGCGGGGCATGGTCCCGCCGCACCTGGCGCACCAGCTCCGCCATCCCGGCGCGGCCCAGGCCGCGGCCGCGGTGCGCGGGACGCACCCATACCCCGTGGATCTGGGCGACCGGTCCGAAGAGCGCGCCGACGTCGGCCTTGAACCGCACCTCGCCCTCCTCGATCACCACATAGGTGCGCCGCCGACGGATCAGATCGGCCACGCGGGCGCGGTAGGAGCGGCCGCCGTCCCCGGCGAGCGGGTCGATCCCCACCTCTTCGCGGAACATCGCGACCGCGGCGGGGAACACCGCCTCCTCCTCCCCCGGGACCGCGGGGCGCAGGCCCGCCTCGCCGCCCACCGTCGCGCCGCCAGGGGCGATCCGCTGCGGTGCGGGCGGTTCCTCGGCCAGCAGCAGCGGCTGGCTCCAGCGGTATTCGCGCACGCCGGCGCCCCAGGGCTCAGCCAGATCGTGCCAGAGCGTCTCGACCGCGCGGCGGTCACCGACCACGGAGCTGGAACGGCGGGCGCGGGAGGCCTGGTGCCGCCCGAAGTCCTCGAGGGCGCGCGGGGTCGCGGAGAGCGGCGCGAGGTTCACCCCGTGCCACAGCAGCCCCTCCGGATGCTGCTCGTCCCCGGCGAGCGAGAACTCCTGCGGCAGCGCGCCGGTGCGGGCGACCTCCCGCAGACGCGCCCCGGCCAGGGCGTTGACGACGGGATCGGTGAGGGCGAGCGCGAGCGCGGCGTCGTACCCGCCGGAGCGGATCGCTCGGACCCGCCCGCCGCGCCGGAACACGCCGGATCAGCCCACGGAGACCGACGGGGCGCTGCCGGCGGACGCGTCCTCGCCCATCTCGGCCGCGATCCGGTTGGCCTCGGCCAGCAGGGTCTCGACGATGTCCTCCTCCGGGACGGTCTTGATGACCTCGCCCTTGACGAAGATCTGGCCCTTGCCGTTGCCGGAGGCCACGCCGAGATCCGCTTCGCGGGCCTCGCCCGGACCGTTGACGACGCAGCCCATCACGGCCACGCGCAGCGGCACCTCGAGGTGCTTGAGCCCCTCGGTGACCTTGTCGGCGAGGGTGTAGACGTCCACCTGGGCACGGCCGCAGGAGGGGCACGAGACGATGTCCAGCTTGCGCGGCTTGAGGTTCAGCGACTGCAGGATCTGGTTGCCGACCTTGACCTCCTCGACCGGCGGGGCCGAGAGCGAGACGCGGATCGTGTCGCCGATGCCCTCGCCCAGCAGGATGCCGAAGGCGATGGAGGACTTGATGGTGCCCTGGAAGGCGGGCCCTGCCTCGGTGACGCCCAGGTGCAGCGGCCAGTCCCCCGCCTCGGAGAGCTGGCGGTACGCCTCGACCATGATGATCGGGTCGTTGTGCTTCACGGAGATGCCGAAGTCGTGGAAGCCGTGCTCCTCGAAGAGGGAGGCCTCCCACTTCGCGGAGGCGACCAGGGCCTCCGGGGTGACGCGGTCGCCGGTCATCATGCGCTTGTCGATGCTGCCGGCGTTCACGCCGATGCGCAGAGCGGTGCCGTGGTCGTTCGCGGCCTTGGCGATGTCCTTGACCTGGTCGTCGAAGCGGCGGATGTTGCCGGGGTTCACGCGGACCCCCGCGCAGCCGGCCTCGATCGCGGCGAAGACGTACTTGGGCTGGAAGTGGATGTCGGCGATCACCGGAATCGGGGACTTCGCGGCGATCGCGACCAGCGCGTCGGCGTCCTCCTGCCGGGGGCAGGCCACGCGCACGATGTCGCAGCCCGCCGTGGTCAGCTCCGCGATCTGCTGCAGGGTCGCGTTGATGTCGTGCGTGGGGGTGGTGGTCATCGACTGCACCGTGATCGGTGCGTCGCCGCCCACGTAGAGGTCGCCGAGCTTGACCTTGCGGGTCTTCCGCCGGGGGGCGAGCACCGGCGGTGGCTGCTTGACGGAGGGGATACCGAGGCTCACAGAAGTCACATGATCATTATGGACTCACCGCCGCCCGCGTGCGAGGGAAGGTGCGTCACCTCCACCGCACCTGCACGTCGGTGGTGGCCCTCCCCACAGGGACCCGGCCGGGTGCACGCGCGCCGGGGCCGGTCGGCCCCGGCGGCGGAGCGCGTGCTCGGGGCGTCCCGTCAGGGGAACAGCGTGATGGGTTTGACGATGTCGGCATACAGCAGCAGCACCGTCATCACCAGGAGCACGAGGGCGACCGCGTTGGTCACCGGCAGCATCCGCGACATGTCCACCGGTCCCGGATCGGGACGGCCGCGCAGGCGGGCCAGGGAGCGACGGGCCCCCTCGAGCAGCGCCCCGGCGACGTGCCCGCCGTCCAGCGGCAGCAGCGGCACCAGGTTGAACACGAACAGCGCCATGTTCAGCGAGGCGAGCATCGAGACCATCGTGCCGGTCTTCTCCCGCAGCTCGAAGCCCGGCTGCTCGGCGGAGGCCACCTCCCCCGCCAGGCGGGAGACGCCGACCACGCCGAGCGGGCCGTCGGGATCGCGCTCGGCGCTGCCGAAGGCGGCCTGCCCCACCTCCCACAGCCGCACCGGCAGGGTGAGCACGAGCCGGCCCGTCCCGGTGAAGGCCGTCCACGCCATCTCCGGCACCGCCGCCGGGGACTGCGGCTCGAGATCCGGCGTCCCGGCGACGCCGAGGAAGCCGACCTGCTCGGTGACCAGGTCCCCTGCGGCGTCGTGGACGGCGGCGCCGTCCTCGTCGAGGACCGGCCGGTCATCGACCACCATCGTCGCCTGCAGCTCCAGCTCCTCGCCGTCCCTCTCGACGACCACGTCGACGGCGCGGTCCCCGGCCTCGCGCACGGCCGTGGTGACGTCCTGCCAGCGCTGGATCCGGTGGCCGTCGATCTCCCGCAGCGTGTCGCCGGGGCGGATCCCGGCCGCGAGCGCCGGAGCCGGTGGGCGCCCCACGCAGCTCACGTCGGCCGGGGCATCGGCGGGGACCACGCACTCGGAGACCGACTGCACCGTCGGAGTGATCGCCGGCAGGCCGATCCCGCTGACCAGCACGAGCATGAGCACCACGGAGATGAGCAGGTTCATGGCGGGCCCGCCGAGCATCACCACGAGCTTCTTCGGCACGGACAGCGCGACGAAGGTGCGGTGGGCGTCCTCCGGCCCGTACTGCGCGGATTCGTAGGCCTTCGCCTCGTCGGAGAGCTCGGTGATCTGCTGGAGCAGCCCGGTGGAGTCCTCCCGGATGGTGCCCTCGGGCTCCCCCTTGTGCGGCGGGTACATCCCGATCATGCGGATGTAGCCGCCCAGCGGGATGGCCTTGAGGCCGTACTCGGTCTCCCCCCGCGTGCGGGACAGCAGCGTGGGGCCGAAGCCGATCATGTACTGGGTGACCCGCACCCCGAACAGCTTCGCGGGCACCAGGTGGCCCAGCTCGTGCAGAGCGATCGACAGGGCCAGTCCCAGGCCGACCACCGCGATGCCGAGCCCGAACAGCAGCACGGTCAGCGCTCCGGCGCGGTGAGCAGCGCCTGCGCCGCGCTGCGCGCCCACGCCTCGACGGCCAGCAGGGCCTCGACCCCGCCGGCGCGCTCGGCGCGCGGTCGCCCGGGGTGCTCGAGCACGGCCCGGATCAGCCCGGTGATGCCGAGGAAGTCGAGGTCGCCGGTGAAGAACGCGTCCACGGCCTCCTCGTTCACGGCGTTGTACACGGCCATCGCTCCCCCGCCCTCGCGATGGGCGGCGCGCGCGAGGGCGATCGCGTCGAAGGTCTCCTCGTCCACCGGTTCGAAGGTCCAGGACTGGGCGGTGCGGAAGTCCAGCGCCGCGGCCAGCCCGGGCAGCTTCTCCGGATGGGCCAGCGCCCAGCCGATGGCGTGGCGCATGTCCGGCGGGCTGGCCTGCGCGATGGTGGAGCCGTCCACCAGCGTGACCATCGAGTGCACGATCGACTGGGGGTGGACCACCACTTCCACCCGCTCCTCGGGCAGGTCGAACTGGAAGCAGGCCTCGATCACCTCGAGCGCCTTGTTGACCAGGGTCGCGGAGTTCGTGGTGATCACCCGGCCCATCGACCAGGTGGGGTGGGCGAGCGCCTGCTCGGGCGTGACGGCGGCCAGCTGCTCCCGGCTGCGGCCGCGGAACGGGCCGCCGGAGGCGGTGACGACCAGGTGCTCGATGTGCTCGTGGCGCACCCCGGCCAGGGCCTGTGCGATCGCGGTGTGCTCGGAGTCCACGGGGAGGATCTGCCCCGGCGCGGCGGCGTCGGTGACCAGGTGCCCGCCGACGACGAGGGACTCCTTGTTCGCCAGCGCGAGGCGCGCCCCGGAGGCGAGGGCGGCGAGGGTGGGCAGCAGGCCGACGGAGCCGGTGATCGCGTTGAGGACCACGTCGCCCTCGCCGAGCGCGCCGGCCAGGGCGATGACGGCGTCCTGGCCCGTCTCGAGGCGGGGCGGGGCCTGGGCGGCGTCCCGGCAGGCGGCGTGCACGGCGGCCTCGACGGCCTCGGCACGCTCCGGGTCGGAGACGACCAGGTGCTCGGGGCGGTGGGCGAGGACCTGCGCGGCGACGAGCTCGGGCCGGGAGCCGCCGACGGCGAGCCCGTGCAGGCGGGCGAGCTGCGGGTAGCGGGTGAGGACGTCCAGCGCCTGGGCGCCGATGGAGCCGGTCGCGCCCAGCAGGACGAGCCGACGGTCGACGGTCCCGGTCACGGCACGGAGGCCATCACGTCCGCGACATGATCGAGGTACACGTCGACCACGGCCTCGCGGTACCCGTCCGAGCCGCGGCGACGGCCGAAGGCGGCGCGGCGCACATCGTCCACGCTCATCGGGTGGCCGTCGGTGAAGTAGGCGACGAGCTGGTCGCAGAGCGCGTCGACATCGGCCCGGTCGTAGGCGGGCTCTCCCTGGGCGGCGGGCGCGAAGCGGTCGCCGGCGGGGCGTTCGAGCCGTTCCTTGAGCACCTCGGCGCGCTCGGTGAGCTGCGCGATCCACGACTCCTCGCCGTGCTCGGCGATCGCGTCGTCCCGGGCCTGGAGGGCGAAGGCGTCCGAGAGCCGGTCCAGCGCCTCGTCGACCACGCGCATGTCGTAGCCGCCGCGCTCCGTGCCGAAGCTGGCGGCGGTGATGTCGCTCCCGGTGAAGGAGGGGTCGCGCCCCTCGTAGGCGGTGCGGGCGCGGGAGAGGAACGCGTCGACCTCGCGCATGTCATATCCGACGCTGAAGCGCGAGACACGCTCGAACGATGTGCTCACCAGTGGATCCTTCCTCGGTGCTGTCGGGGTCCCACTGTAGCGGCGTGGGCGGGGCGGGACGGGGAGGCGTGCGGGCGCTCGTGGCGCGGTGCGAGGACCGAGTCGAGGAAGTCGTCGACCTCGGTCATGTCGCATCCCGGGCGGAACCGGGCGGCGGTGAAGCGGACGTCCATCGATGCGCTCCCCGGTCAGTCCGTCGCGGCGGCGATCGCCTCGACGCGCGCGACCCTCGCTTCGCGGTCCTCGCGGTGGGTGTCGGTCTCGATGACCTCGGCGGCGAGCTGGCCGCAGGCGCCGTCGATGTCGGAGCCGCGGGTGTCGCGGATCGTCGCGGAGATGCCGTTGTCCCGCAGGGTCTCCACGAAGGTCTTCTCCACCTGCGGGTCCGAGGCGGTCCACTTCGAGCCCTTGACCGGGTTGAGGGGGATCGGGTTGACGTGCACCCAGTGGGCGCCGCCCTTGGCGATCAGGCGCTCGGCGAGCAGCTGCGCCCGGTGCTGCTGGTCGTTGATGTCGCGGATCAGCGCGTACTCGATGCTCACCCGGCGACCGGTGGCCTCGAAGTACTCCCAGGCCGCGTCGAGGATCTCGTCCACGTCGAAGCGCGTGTTGATGGGGACCAGCTCGTCGCGCAGGGCGTCGTCGGGCGCGTGCAGCGAGACTGCGAGGGTGACCGGGATCTTCTCGGCGGTGAGCTTGCGCACCGCCGGGGCCAGGCCCACGGTGGAGACGGTGATGTGGCGGGCGCCCATCCCGAAGCCCTCCGGCGCGGGAGCGTTCAGGCGCTTGCAGACGGTGGCCACGGGGCGGTAGTTCGCCAGCGGCTCCCCCATCCCCATGAACACGATGTTGTTCACGCGGCCGGGCCCGCCGGGCAGCTCCTCGCGGGCGAGCATCCGGTTGGCGATGCGCACCTGTTCGAGGATCTCCGCGGCGGAGAGGTTGCGGGTCAGGCCCATCTGGCCCGTGGCGCAGAAGGGGCAGTTCATGCCGCAGCCCGCCTCGGAGGAGATGCACAGCGTGTTGCGGTCGCTGTAGCGCATGAGCACCGACTCGACCATCGGGCCGTCGAACAGCTGCCAGAGGAACTTCTGGGTGGCGCCGTGATCGGCGGACTGGCGGGACACCTGGGTCAGCAGCGGCGGGAAGAAGCGTTCGACGAGCTCGTCGCGACGGTCGCGGGGAAGGTCCGTGAGGTCCTCCGCAGCGGTGGTGAAGTGCTCGAAGTAGTGGACCGACAGCTGCTTGGCGCGGAAGCCCGGCAGGCCCATCTCCTCGACGGCGGCGACCCGCTCGGTGAGCGAGAGGTCCGCGAGGTGCACGGGCGGCTTCCCGCGGCGGGAGGGCCGCATCTGCAGCTGGCCGGGGGCCAGGGCGACCTTCTGCCCGGGCACCGCCTCGCGGGAGAGGTCGGGCGTGGTCGACAGCGCGACCGGGGTCGGGGCGGGGCGTCCCTTCGGATCCTCGGGGGCGTTCATGGCAGCAGTACCTCCAGCATGATGTAGGTGGTGGGGGCGGCCAGCAGGATCGAGTCGATCCGGTCCAGCACTCCCCCGTGGCCGGGCAGCAGATGCCCCATGTCCTTGATGCCCAGGTCGCGTTTGAGCAGCGACTGGGAGAGGTCGCCGCCGGTGGAGACGAGCACGAGCACCCCGCCGATCGCGACGGCGACCGGCCAGGGCAGGTCGAGCGCGAGGGTGCCCACCGCGGTGACGGCGGCGGTGCCCAGCAGCAGGGATCCGGCGAACCCCTCCCAGCTCTTCTTCGGACTGATCCGCGGCGCCATCGGGTGCGTGCCGAACAGCACCCCGGCCACGTACCCGCCGATGTCGTTGCCGACCGGCCCGAGCACGGCCAGCAGCACGAGCATCGCGCCGTCCTCGCGGGCGAAAAGCAGCAGCAGGAAGCAGCCGAGGAACGGCACCCAGGCCAGGGCGAACACTCCCCCGGCGACGTCGCGCAGCGCGCTGAGGCCCATCGATTCGCTGACCCGCCACAGGATGAGCACGCACACGGCCGCGGCGGTGGCGACCAGCAGCCCCTCCGCCCCGAACACGACGGTGGAGACGACCATCCCGATCACGCCCACCAGCAGCGGCACCGCCGGCAGCTGCAGACCCCCGTGGGCGAGGGCGCGGGTCAGCTCGAGGACGGCCAGGGACATCGCGATCGCGGCCACCACCGGGAAGGCCTGCGGCACGACGAACACGGCCCCGACCAGGAGGATCAGCAGGGCGGCGCCGACGGCGATCGCGGCGGGGAGGTTGCGCCCCGCGCCGCGTCGCTTGGCGTGCTCCTCCGGGGGTTCAGGCGCGGCGACGACCGCCTCGAGCGTGCTCGAGGCGGTCGTCGTGTCGGACTCGGCGGGGTCGGTGCTCATCCGGCCGCCTCGCCGGTTCGGCGTCTGCGATGCAGGGTTCTGCGCTCCCGGATCCGGCTCAGACCGTCTCGAGCTCGGTCTCCTTGAGGCCGAGCGCCTCGTCGATCTGATCGTTGTACTTCTTGGTGAGCGCCTCGAGCTCCTTCTCCGCCCGGGTGCCCTCGTCCTCGCCGATCTCCTTGTCCTTGACCAGCTTCTCGATCGCCTTCTTCGCGTTGCCGCGAGAGCCGCGCACGGCGACGCGGCCGTCCTCGGCCTTGGTGCGCGCGAGCTTCACGTAGTCCTTGCGGCGCTCCTCGGTGAGGGCGGGCAGCACCACGCGCAGGTTGTCGCCGTTGTTGGTGGGGTTCACGCCCAGGTCCGAGTCGCGCAGCGCGGTCTCGATGCCGGACATCGCGGACTTGTCGTAGGGGGTGACGATGATGGTGCGCGCCTCGGGGAACTGGAGGGAGGACAGCTGGTTCAGCGGCGTGGGGGCACCGTAGTACTCGACGGTGATGCCCTGGAGCATCGCGGCGTTCGCGCGGCCGGTGCGGATCGCGGTGAACTCGTCCTTGGTGACCTCCACGGACTTCTTCATCTTGGCCTCGGCGTCCTTCAGGATGCTCGGGATGTCGTCACTCACAGGATGCTCCTCGGTTCTGGGTGGGTGTTCGTGGTCCATTGTCCCGCACCGTCAAGGTCCTGCGTGAGGGCTGCGGTGCCCGGCGGCGGCGCGGGGGTGGAGGACGGGGCCGGGCCGGCGCCGTCCTCCGCTGGTCAGCGGGTGACGACCGTGCCGATGCGGTCGCCGCGCATGGCGCGGGTGATGTTGCCGGGGCGGTCCAGGCCGAACACCATCATCGGCTGGGCGTTGTCCATGCAGAGGCTGAAGGCGGTGGAGTCCACGACCTTCAGGCCGCGCTTGAGGGCGTCGTCGTAGGTGACGTGCTCGAGCTTGCGCGCGTCGGGGTTGGTGCGCGGATCGGCGTCGTAGACCCCGTCGACGCCGTTCTTGGCCATCAGAACCTCCTGGCAGCCGATCTCCAGGGCGCGCTGCACGGCGACGGTGTCGGTGGAGAAGTAGGGCATGCCCGCGCCCGCGCCGAAGATGACGACGCGGCCCTTCTCGAGGTGCCGCACGGCGCGCAGGGGGATGTACGGCTCGGCGACCTGACCCATCTCGATGGCGGTCTGCACGCGGGTGGAGACGCCGCGCTGCTCGAGGAAGTCCTGCAGGGCGAGGCAGTTCATGACCGTGCCGAGCATGCCCATGTAGTCGGCGCGGCGGCGGTCCATGCCGCGCTGGGAGAGCTCCGCGCCGCGGAAGAAGTTGCCTCCGCCGACGACGATCGCGCACTCGACGCCCTGGGCCACGCCCTCGGCGATCTCGCCGGCGATGCGGGAGACGACATCGGGGTCGACGCCGACGGCTCCTCCGCCGAAGGACTCGCCCGAGAGCTTCAGCAGGACTCGACGCCCGTCCTCGGGTCTCGGCAGAACAGGGATCGGTGAGGTGAACGTCTGGGTCATGTCGGTCCTTCCGCGCTGGGTCCTCGGCGATGATACCGGTGCGGCCCCGCACCGATGGTGCGGGGCCGCAGGGCGGTGGCCACGCTCACGCGCGGCCGGCGGGGAGAGGCCCGGCGGGCCGTTCCCCGAGGGTGTCAGCTGCCGACGCGGAAGCGGAGGTAACCGGTGACGGTGCCGCCGGCCTCCTCGACGACCTGGCCGACGGACTTCTTGGCGTCCTTGGCGAACGCCTGATCCAGGAGGCAGTTCTCCTTGAAGAAGCCGTTCAGGCGGCCCTCGACGATCTTCGGCAGAGCCTTCTCGGGCTTGCCCTCGTTCTTCGCGGTCTCCTCGGCGATCCGACGCTCCTCGGCGACGGTCTCCTCGGGGACGTCCTCGCGCGAGAGGTAGGTCGGGGTGAACGCGGCGATGTGCATCGCGACGTCGCGCGCGACCTCGGCGCCGGCCTTGTCGGTGGCGACCAGCACGCCGACCTGCGGGGGCAGGTCCTTGTTGGTGCGGTGCATGTACTCGGAGACGACCTCGCCGGAGACGCGGCCGATGCGGCGCACCAGGATCTTCTCGCCCATGGTGGCGCCGGCGTTGGTCAGCGCCTCGCCGAACGGGGTGTCGGCGAGGTCCTCGGGCTCGTTCGCGCCGGACTCGACGGCGGCCGCGACGGCCTCGTCGCCGAGGGCGACGAACTTGTCGTTCTTGGCCACGAAGTCGGTCTCGGAGTTGAGCTCGACGAGGGTGCCGGTCTGGCCGCCCTCGCTGTCGCGGATGTCGACGGCGATGAGGCCCTCGGAGGCGGTGCGGCCCTCGCGCTTGGCGATGCCCTTGAGGCCCTTGACGCGGATGAGCTCCACGGCCTTGGCCTTGTCACCGTCGGCGTCGTCGAGCGCCTTCTTGACGTCGAGCATGCCGGCGCCGGTGGTCTCGCGGATCTCCTTGATGTCTGCTGCCGTGTACTTCGCCATATGGGTCTCCCTTGTGGGTCGTGAGGGGGGATGAGTGGAAGGTGAGCGGACAGGGCCGGGGGAGGCGACGTGCGCCTCCCCCGGCCCCGATGATCACTCGCCGTCGGTCGCGGACTTCTCCTCGGCGACTGCCTCGGCGGCGGCATCGGCCGCGGGGGCGTTCTCCGCGCCCTGGGCCGGGGCCTCGGCGGCGACGCCGGGGGTCTCCTCGGCCGCCTCAGCGGTCTCCGCGGCCACGGACTGCTCGGCCGGGGCGTCCTGCTGCTGGACCTCGGACTGCTTGAGCAGCTCCTGCTCCCACTCGGCCAGCGGCTCGGCGTCGACGGCGGAGACGTTCTTCTCCCCGCCGGTGCTCTTGGCGTGGCGCTCCTGCAGACCGGCCGCCACGGCATCGGCGATCACGCGGGTCAGCAGGGTGACGGAGCGGATCGCGTCGTCGTTGCCCGGGATCGGGTAGCTGATCTCGTCGGGATCGCAGTTGGTGTCCAGGATCGCGACGACGGGGATGTTGAGCTTCTGCGCCTCGTCGACGGCCAGGTGCTCCTTGTTGGTGTCCACGACCCACAGGGCCGAGGGCGCCTTGCCCATGTCGCGGATGCCGCCGAGGGTCTTCTCGAGCTTGTCCTTCTCGCGGCGCATCATCAGCAGCTCCTTCTTGGTGCGGCCGGAGGAGGCCACATCCTCGAAGTCGATCTGCTCGAGCTCCTTGAGGCGGTTCACGCGGGCGGAGACCGTCTGCAGGTTGGTGAGCATGCCGCCCAGCCAGCGCTGGTTCACGTAGGGCATGCCCACGCGGGTGGCCTGCTCCTGGACGGACTCCTGCGCCTGCTTCTTGGTGCCGACGAACAGGATGGTGCCGCCGTGGGCGACGGTCTGCTTGACGAAGTCGTACGCCTTGTCGATGTACGTCAGGGTCTGCATGAGGTCGACGATGTAGATGCCGTTGCGCTCCGTGAAGATGAAGCGACGGACCTTCGGGTTCCAGCGACGGGTCTGGTGACCGAAGTGGACGCCGCTCTCCAGGAGCTGGCGCATGGTGACGACTGCCATGATGGTGTCCTCTGTTCTCCGGCCCTGGGCTCGCACGGCGCGCCCGTGGGCGTCCGCGGTCATCGCGCAGGACCTGCTTTCTCGGTTGTTCCCCCGCCACCGGGTGGTGCGGGGCCTGGTGCCCGGGTGGTCAGCCGCCCCGGTGCCCTGCACGCGAGGTGCGGGAACGGCCGAGGACCGGTGGCCGACGAGCCCTGGTGGGCACGCGAAGTCATCCGGACGGACCGGATGCTGTCGAGCAGTCTATCCGACGCCGCCGCCGCTCCGAGCGCGTCGTGCATCACGGCGCGGGACGGACCGTTCCTCCCCAGGCCCGGTCCGTCCACAGGGCAGGCCGGGGCGCTTCCGGGTCGGCTCCGCGCGGCGCAGGATGCCTGGCATGTCCGCTCCCTCCGTCCCGTGCCCGTCGGTGCGCTCGCTGCCGGCCCTGCTCATGTGCTGCATGGCGCTGGCGGCGCTGCTCGCGCTGCCGGCGAGCGCGCACGCCGGTGAGGCGCGCTGGCAGTGGCCGGTGCCGGCCCCGCATCCCGTGCTGCGCGCGTTCGAGGAGCCCGAGCACCCGTACGGCCCGGGCCATCGCGGGATCGACATCGGCGTGACGGGCGAGGGGGCGCAGGTCCGGGCGGTGGAGGCGGGCACGGTGCGGTTCAGCGGGACGGTGGCCGGCCGGGGCGTGGTCTCGGTGACGCACGCGGACGGGCTGCTCTCCACCTATGAGCCGGTCAGCGGGACCGTGGAGGTGGGCACCGCAGTGCTGGCCGGCGAGGTGCTGGGCACGCTCGAGCAGCGCTCCGAGCTCGCGCACTGCGCGGAGGAGACATGTCTGCATCTGGGCGCCCGCCGGGGAAAGGACTATCTGGATCCGCAGCTGCTGCTGGGGCTGCGGGGGCCGAGCGTCCTGCTGCCCTGGGACGGACCGGGTGAGAGGGCGCCCCGCACGGGAGCGGCCCGTCCGGGGCCGTCTGCCCCCGGGGAGGCGGTGCGGGCCCCGGCACCGGGAGCGGCTGCGGGATCTGCTGCGCCGGAGGCGTCCGCGCTCCCCCGGTCGCACCCGATGCGACCCGGCCGCGGAGCCCTGATCGCTCTCGTCGGGTGAGCGTGCGTCGCAGGCGGCTCCCCCCCCCCCCCCCCCCCCCCCGGGTGAGGGGATCTCGGGTGCGCGGAGTGCCTCGGGCACGCGAGCGGGCTCGGGGGTGCGCGTGGGTTCAGGCGCGGGGGTGGGCCTGGTCGACGGTGCGGCGCAGCCGTTCCGCGCTCACGTGCGTGTAGATCTGCGTGGTGGCGAGGGAGGAGTGGCCCAGGAAGTCCTGCACGCTGCGCAGGTCGGCGCCGCCCTCCACGAGGTGGGTGGCGGCGCTGTGGCGCAGGGTGTGCGGGGTGACGTGGCGGCTGATCCCGGCCTCCGCCACGTGACGGTCCACCAGGGTGCGCACGGCCCGGTCGCCGAGGCGGCCCCCGCGCACGCCGAGGAACAGGGCGTCGCCGGGGGGTGTCCCGGGGGTCGCGGCCGCGAGCAGCACGGGCCGGCCCTCGCTCTCCCAGCGCTGGAGAGCCTCCAGCGCCGGGAGGCCCACCGGGACGATCCGCTCCCTGTCCCCCTTGCCGCGCACCCGCACGGTGCCGTGCTGCCGGTCGATCCTCGAGCGGTCGAGGGCGACCAGCTCGGAGACGCGCAGGCCCGAGGAGTAGAGCAGCTCGAGGACGGCGGCGTCGCGCAGCAGCACCGCCCGGTCTCGCGGGTCCTGCTCGGCGCGGGGCGCGGCGGCGATCTCGCGGGGCGGTGCGGCGGAGTCGTCCCGCGCGGAGCCGTCGAGCCCGTCGAGCAGCTCGCCTGCCTGGTCGCCGGTGAGCACCGTCGGCAGGTGGCGTCCGCGGCGCGGTGCTCTCAGGCGACCGCCGACGTCGTGCGGGATCCGTCCGGTGGAGGCGAGCCAGGTGGTGAAGGTGCGCACCGAGGCTGCGGAGCGTGCCAGCGTGCTCGCGCTCGCTCCGGTCTCGGCGCGGGCGGAGAGCCAGGAGCGCAGCGCGGTCACATCGAGCTCGGGCAGCGTGATCCGCTCGACGGTGCGCAGATGCGCGAGCAGCCCGGCCGCCTCGCGCCGATAGGCGCGCACGGTGTGCTCGGATCTGCCCCGTTCGAGGTGCAGATGGTCGGCGAAGGCGTCGAGGACCGCGTCATCGGCGTGCTCCCGCTCGGTGCTCATGGCCCCATCCTCCCGCATCGCGGCGCACGGCCCGCGCGGTCATGAGGTGGTCCGGGCGCGTCGCACCCGCTGCGAGGAGCGGGTCACCAGCCCCAGCAGGGCGAGGCGGGCCAGTCCCGCCTCCACCTCCGCGACGCTGAAGCCGATCTCCTCGGCGACGCGGTGCTCGGCGATGCTCGAGCGGGGCGGCACCGCATCCAGCACGCGCCGGTCCGAGGGGCTCAGCAGGTCCAGCTCGTCCTGGACGGCGTGGGAACCCTCCCCGGCGGCAGGGCCGCCCGGCAGCAGGTCCAGCACGTCCGCCGGCTCGGTGATGAGGACAGCTCCCCGTTCCCGGAGCAGGCGGTGGCTGCCGGCGCTCGCAGCGGAGGTGACCGGCCCCGGGACGGCGCCGACAGGACGGGAGAGCTGATCCGCCAGCCGTGCGGTGGACAGCGCCCCGGAACGCCACGAGGCCTCGACCACGACGGTCGCCTGCGACAGCGCCGCGATCAGCCGGTTACGGGCCAGGAAGCGCCACCGGGTGGGTGCGGTCCCTGGCGGGGCCTCGCTGACCAGCAGATGCCGTGCACGGATCCGTTCGAGCAGCTGGGAGTTCCCGCGCGGGTAGAGGCTGTCGAGCCCACCGGCCAGCACGGCGAGGGTCGCCCCGTCCTCGGCGGCGAGCGCACCGCGGTGGGCGGCGGCGTCGATGCCGTAGGCGCCGCCGGAGACCACCGTCCCGCCGCCGGCGGCGAAGGCCGCGGCGAGGCTGGCGGCGGTGTCCTCGCCGTAGGGGGTCGAGGCGCGGGAGCCGACGAGCGCGACCGTGCGGGCCCCGGTGAGAGAGGCGAGGTCCCCCGGCCCGTGCACCCAGAGGCAGTGCGGGGCCGTGTGCTGCAGATCGTTCAGCAGAGCGGGCCATTGCGGGTCCTGCGGGATGAGGATGCGGATCCCGCGCCGTGCGGCGTCCGCGCGCACCCGGTCGACGTCGATCCGCGCCCGGCGGGACCGCCACCGCTCCAGCGCACGTGCGGCCCGTGCTCTGCTCGATGACCCCGCGGGCTCCGCTGTGTCGCGGGGGACGTGCCCGTCCAGCGCCTGGAGCAGCGTCTCCTCCGTGCCGGCGTCCACGAGCTCGAGCGCCGCGGCGGGGCCGAGCGCGGCGCGGAGCAGGAGAGCGACCGGGTCCGAGGGCTCGGCGAGGAGGGACCAGGTGATGCGAGCGGTGCGGTCGGCGTCCCGCGCGGAGCGCTCCTTGCCCGCGGGCTCCGCGCGGGACGGGTCGGAGGGCTCCCCGTGAGCCGGATCGGCGGGGTCCTCGTGGGCCGTGGGGTGGGTGGTCATCGCGGTTCTCCTTCGCGCAGGGTGAGGGCCTCACCGATGTGTGCGGCGGCCGGGAGGTCGGTGCCCTCGAGATCGGCGAGGGTCCAGGCGAGGCGGAGCACACGGTCGTGCCCGCGCAGGGTGAGCCGTCCCTGGGCGACGGCGTGATCGAGCAGGCGGCGCTCGGAGCGCGCCGGGGCGAACTCGCGCCGCAGCAGGGGGCCGGGCAGCTGGGCGTTGGCGCTCCAGGCCCGTCCGGCGAACCGCTCGCGCTGTCGGTCGCGCGCCCGCTGCACGCGCTCGGCGATCACGGCGGAGGGCTCGGCGTCGGCGCCTCCGCTGCGGTGGATGTCCACCGGTCCCACACCGACGCGCATGTCCACCCGGTCCAGCACCGGCCCGGACAGCCGCGCCAGGTACCGGCGGCGCTGCAGGGGCGTGCACGTGCAGCGGTCGCCCTTGCCGTAGGCCTGTCCGCACGGGCAGGGGTTGGCGGCGAGGACCAGCTGGAAGCGGGCCGGATAGCGGGTGACGCCGCGGGTGCGGTGCAGCGTGATGTCGCCGGTCTCGAGAGGTTCGCGCAGCGCCTCGAGCACGCGGGAGGGGAACTCCGGGGCCTCGTCGAGGAAGAGCACTCCGGCATGGGCGCGGGAGATCGCGCCGGGCCGGGCGAGGCCCGCGCCGCCGCCGACCATCGCCGCGGTGGAGGCGGTGTGGTGCGGGTTCTCGAAGGGCGGGGTGCGCAGCAGACCCGCGTCGGCGTCGAAGCGTTCGGCGAGGGAGTGGATGGCGGAGACGGTCAGGGAGTCCTCGACCTCCAGGGGCGGGAGGATGCCCGGGATGCGCGAGGCGATCATCGTCTTGCCTGCTCCGGGCGGCCCGGTCAGCAGCAGATGGTGGCCTCCGGCGGCGGCGACCTCAGCGGCGCGGCGGGCCTGCGCCTGTCCCATCACGTCGGCGAAGTCCGGGCGCGGGCCCCCACCGGGGACGCACACGGCAGAGCTCGGCGCCTCCGTCAGCGACGGGTTCCGGGACGGTGAGGGTGGGACATCGGCGCCGAAGCGGTGCAGCAGTGCGGTGAGGTCCTCGATGCCGTCGCTCTCCAGCCCGTCGACCAGTCGCGCCTCGTGCAGGTTCTCGGCCGGGACCACCGCGCGGGTGACGCCGTGGTCTCGCGCGGCGAGCAGGGCGGGCAGCACCCCGGGGATCGGGCGCACCCTGCCGTCGAGCCCGAGCTCCCCCAGCAGCACGAGGTCGGAGGGGACGTGGACGAGCAGCTCCCCCTGGGCGTCGAGCACGGCCATCGCGATCGCGAGATCGAAGCCGGAGCCGTGCTTGCGCCGCCATGCGGGCGTGAGGTTCACCGTGATGCGCCGCGGGGCGAGCCCGGCACCGCTGCGTGCCGCGGCCGCCCGCACGCGCTCGCGGGCCTGGAGGGTGGAGGAGTCGGGCAGCCCGACGAGGGAGAAGGCGGGCAGGCCCGGGGAGACGTCCGCCTCGACCTCGACCAGCGTCCCCTCGAGGCCGGCCAGGCTGATCGAGAGCGTGCGCGCCTGTCCCATCAGGACACCGCTTCGAGGTGCTCGATCGAGAAGGTGCCGTCGAGCTGGGCGTGCACGGCCACCACGTCGATCCGCACGTCGCGGTGCGGGGTCGAGCGCTCCATGAGGTACTCGCCGGCCAGCCGGCGCAGGCGACGCAGCTTGTCCGGGGTGACCGCGGCCTGGGGCACGCCGGTGACGAAGGAACGCCGGGTCTTGACCTCGACGAAGACGAGTGTGGCGTGGTCCAGCGCCACGATGTCCAGCTCCCCCTGCCGCAGCCGCAGGTTGCGCTCCACGATCTGCCAGCCCTGCGCGCTGAGGTGCGAGGCGGCGAGCTCCTCCCCTGCGCGCCCGAGCTGCGCGGTGGTCATGTCGCGCACGCGCCCCGGTGGCGGCGGTGCGGGCGGGCCCTCCGCCGGACGCACGGCGGCGGCGCCGGGGACGCGATGGGGACCGGGGGCGGCGGCGAGAGTGTTCATGCCCGCCAGCCTGGTCAGCGCTCAGCCGCCGGGGAACCGGGCGGGCGATCCTGGGGACGGAGGGCCTCTGTGGAGGAGAGGTCGCGGCGCGCTCAGCGCTGCGACGGGGAGGTCATGGCAGGGAGATGTCCTGCTTGTTGAGCTCCTCGATGTTCACGTCCTTGAAGGTCACCACGCGCACCGAGCGCACGAAGCGGTTGGAGCGGTAGATGTCCCACACCCAGACGTCCGCCAGCCGCAGCTCGTAGAACACCTCGCCCCCGCCGGAGCGGACCTGCAGGTCCACCTGGTTGGCGAGGTAGAAGCGGCGCTCCGTCTCGACGACGTAGGTGAAGAGGCTGACCACGTCGCGATACTCGCGGAACAGCTGGAGTTCGAGGTCGGACTCGTAGTTCTCGAGTTCCTGTGCGCTCACCGACGCTCCTTCCCATCCTGCGGGTACCAGTCGTCGCCCCACAGTACGCCAGCCTCCGCGGCGGCCGGGACGGGCGCCGCGGCGTGCAGCACGGACCTCTGCGGGGCCGTCGTGGCGGAGGCTGGAACAGGCTCGGGCGCTGCGGTGCGAGCGACGGGCACCGAGCCCAGCCGCCAGCTGCGGCGGTGGTGCGCGTGCACGCCGAAACGGTCGATCGCCTCGCGATGCGGCTTGGAGCCGTAGCCCTTGTTCGAGGCCCAGCAGTACTCCGGCGCCTCGGCATCGAGCTCGACCATCCGCGCGTCCCGCGCGACCTTGGCCAGGATGCTCGCGGCTGCCACGCTCGCGCAGTCCCGATCCGCGGAGACCTGCAGGTGGACCAGCGGCGTGGGCCGTCCGGGGGCGGTGAGCGCGGGGGTGAGGACGTCCACGTCGCCGTCCAGCACGATCGCGTCGGCGGCGACGCCGAGGAGGTCCAGGGCGCGCAGGGCGGCCGTGGTCAGTGCGGGCATGATCCCGATCTCGTCGATCTCCGCGGGGCTCGCCCAGCCCACCGCGCCGGCGAGCACCGAGCCCAGGATCGGCTCCACGAGAGCCTCGCGGCGGCGGGCGGTGAGCTTCTTCGAGTCGCGCACCCCTTCGGGCAGCGGGGCGGCGAGGCCGCCGACCACCTCGACCGCGCAGGCGCCGACGGCGACGGGGCCGGCGAGGGCGCCGCGGCCCACCTCGTCGACGCCGACGATGATGCGCCGGCCGGGGCCGCGGCCCACCGCGAGGGACTGCTCCACCTGGAGCGTGGGGACGGCGGCGGTCATGGCGTCTCGGGGACGTCGGCGAAGCTCTCGCGGCCGTCGTCGAGGCGGTGCCAGCTGCTGGCCGGCCAGAAGATCACCTCGGCGCGGCCGGTGATGTCCGATTCGTCGACGAACCCGCTCTCCCCGCGGTAGTCGTGCCAGGCGGAGTCCGCGGAGGCGTAGCGGTTGTCGCCCATCACCCAGACCTTGCCGTCGGGCACGGTCACGTCGAAGGCGTTCTGGCACGCGGCGGTGCCCGGGTTGATGTACGGCTCCTCGAGGGTCACCCCGTTGACCTCGAGCGCCTCCCCCTTGTCCTCGCACACGATGTGATCGCCGGCCACCCCGATCAGCCGTTTGACCAGGTGGTCCTGCGAGGGGTCCGGCGCCAGGCCGACCATGCTCAGCAGCATCATGACCCGCACCCGCGGGGTGGGGTTCTCGGTGGCGTCGCCCGGGATCCAGTCGTCGGGGTCCTCGAAGACGATGACGTCGCCGCGCTGCAGGTCGAACACCCCGGGGCTGAGCTTGGAGACGAGGATCTTGTCGTCCTCGAGCAGCGTGGGGTTCATCGATGCGGAGGGGATGTAGAACGGCTGGATGAGGAAGGTCTTGACCAGCACGGCGATCACGAGGGCGACGATCATCGTCACCAGCGTGTCGAGCCACAGCGGCATCCGCGGGCGGCGGCGGCCACGGTCCGCACCACGCTGCCCGCGTTCCGTGCCGCGGCGCCCGCCCTGCATCGAGGGGTCCTCACCACCTGCGGTGTCCTCGTCATCGGACACTGCAAGGCGGGAGTCATCGGGCTCGTTCATCGCCGTGATCCTATCGGCAGATCCTGAGGATCAGAGGGAGCCGCCGCGAGTGAGTGGCCACACGATGCGGTCCACCTCCCCCACCACGCGGTCCACCGGGATCATCCCGCCGCCGGGCGCGCCGAGCAGGTGACGGGAGTCGGTGGAGTCCCCCCGGTTGTCGCCGAGCACGAACATGCGCCCCTCGGGGACGAGGAGGTCGAACTCGATCCCGCTGGGCGTGGTGCCCGGGGGCAGATAGGGCTCGTCCAGCGGGGCGTCGTCGACCGTGATCGCGCCCTCGTCGGTGCAGCACCGCACCCGGTCGCCGCCCACGGCGATCACCCGTTTGACCCAGTAGCGGTCGCCGTCGGCCGCGGAGGGCGCGAAGTAGCCGCGCCCGTCGAAGACCACGATGTCGCCGCGCTGCGCGGTGCCGCGGGTGGAGCGATCGGCCAGGATCACGTCACCGGCCCGGAGCGCGGGTGCCATCGACGCCGAGGGGACGCGGAAGGGCTGGACGACGCAGTGCCTCACCGCGATGGCGACGAGGAGCGCCAGCACGACGCAGACGGCGGCGGCCACCACCGGGTGGGGCCGCCGCCGTCGAGCCGTGCTCTCGCGGGTCATCCGCGGGCTGGGGAGCGCTCGCTCAGGAGTGCTCGCGCTTCTCCCGGATGCGGGCCTTCTTGCCCGTGAGGTTGCGCAGGTAGTACAGCTTCGCGCGGCGCACGTCGCCACGGGTGACGACCTCGATCTTGTCGACCGTCGGGGCGTGCACCGGGAACACGCGCTCCACGCCGACGCCGAAGGAGATCTTCCGGACGCGGAAGGTCTCTCCCACGCCGTGGCCCTGACGGCCGATGACGTACCCCTGGAAGATCTGGATGCGGGAGCGGTTGCCCTCGATGACCTTCACGTGCACCTTGACGTTGTCGCCGGCGCGGAAGGCGGGGACGTCCTCGCGCAGCGATGCCTTGTCGAGCTCGTCGAGCTTCTGCATGTTCTCTCTCCTGCCCTCCGCCTCAGGTCGGACGGCGTCGTTCGTGGGACTCCCCGCGGTGGGGCGCCCTCCAAGAACCGTCGATCCGGCGTAGGGTCTCCCCCGTGCCGGTGTGCTGGGCCTCTGGCGGCGACTCCCATCGCCACGGATCTGCCCGACCGCTTCGAGCGACCTCCCCTGAGGCAGAGGGTCGCGCGGTGCGCACGAGGGGTCATTCTGCCAGCGCCGACCCGGCAGCGGCAAGCCGCAGCGGGCACGACCGTGCCGGTCATCACCGCGGGCGGGTGTCGGATGCGTCACGGCCTGTGCCTCGCACCGGAGCCGCGCGCGCTCCGCGGCCGGCTCCGCCTGCTGCGCCTGTGCTCAGCCCCCGGCGTCGCCGGCCGGCCCCAGCAGATCGGGTCGACGCTGCCGGGTGCGCTCGAGGGACTGCTCGCTGCGCCAGGCGGCGATGCGCCCGTGGTCGCCGGAGAGCAGGATCGGCGGGGCCTCGCGCACCACCCCGGCCGGGTCCTCCCACCGGGCGGGGCGGGTGTACAGCGGGTACTCGAGCAGCCCGTCGGAGTGGGATTCCTCCACGAGCGAGGCGGCGTTGCCGACCACGCCGGGGATCAGCCGCACCACGGCCTCGGTGATCGCGAGCACCGCGACCTCGCCGCCGTTGAGGACGTAGTCGCCGAGGGAGGCGAGGGCGACCTCGCAGCCGATGTCGGCCAGATGCTCGTAGACGCGCTCGTCGATGCCCTCGTACCGGCCGCAGGCCAGCACCAGCCACTCGCACTGCGACCATTCCTGGGCGGTCTCCTGGGCGAACGGCTCCCCGGCGGGATTGGGGAAGATGATCAGCGGTTCGACATCGGCCCCCAGCGCCAGCTGGCCGTCCGCGCGCACGGCGGCGAACGCCTCCGCCCACGGCTCGGGCTTCATCACCATGCCGGCGCCGCCGCCCAGCGGGGTGTCGTCGACCGTGCGGTGCCGGTCGTGGGTCCAGTCCCGCAGATCGTGCACGTGAAGGTCGAGCAGACCCTCGCGCCGGGCTTTGCCGATGAGGGAGAGATCGAGCGGTGCCAGGTACTCGGGGAAGATCGTGATGACGTCGATGCGCATCGTCGTCACCGGGTCCCGCGCGGGGGCGCGGACGTCTCGGGCTCGGGGCCCTGCTCGTCCTCGGGGAGTGCGTCGAAGAGGCCGCCGGGTGGATCGGCGATCACCACGCCCTGCTCGAGGTCCACCTCGGGCACGAGCTCTTCGACCAGCGGCAGCTGCACCCGTCGGCGGTCCGGGGTGCGCACCACGAGCAGGTCCTGCGCCGGGTAGTGGTCGACGCCCGCCACGGTGCCGAGCTCGCGGCCGTCCACGTGGCGCACGCTCAGGCCCTTCAGCTGCGCGGGGTACCAGGCGTCGGGGTCCTCCTCGGCCTCCTGCTCGGCGTCCAGGGAGAGCACCAGGTCGATGCCGCGCAGGGACGCGGCGCCGGTGCGGTCGTCGACCTCCTCGAAGCGCACGTACCAGCGGTCCTGCTGCATGCGGGTGCTCTGGACGGTGAGGGCCCGCACCTGCCCGGCGACCTCGACCTCGAATGCGGTGCCGGGCTGCAGGCGCTCCTCGGGCTGGTCGGTGCGCAGCGTCAGCGCGACCTCGCCGCGCAGACCGTGGGCGCGGCCGATGGTCGCGACGATGACGTCGAGCGTGCTCATGAGCGTCCCTCCTGGGTGTGGCCGCCCTCCGGGGCGGCGCCGGCGCCGACGACGGCGCTGTTGTCCATGTCTCCGAGCCCCGGCGAGGAGTACCCGGCGCTCTCGCACGCGGTGCCGAGCTCGGTGAGCGGGCCCTGCAGCCCCTCGGACCAGGAATCGCCCTCGAGCGCCTCCTGGAACGGGGCGCGCACCTGCTCCAGCGCGGAGCGCACGGCGTCGTCCTCGACCGCGGTGATCTCCGCGGCGAGCAGCTCGGCGGTCGCGGCCACGTCCTGCTCCCGGTCGGCGGGGACGGTCCGCGGGGACAGCCCCACCAGCTTGAACATGTTGGAGGTGAGGACGTTGGCGTTCGCGAAGTGCGTGAGCGTGCCGGGGGTGTCGAACACGTCGGCGCACACGAGCGCCGCGGGCTTGGTGCCCTCCTCCCCGGGTGCGACGGTCCAGAGCGCTGCCGGGGAGACGTCCTGGCACTGGGCGGCCACGCCCTCGAAGGCGCTGCGGAACGCGTCGGCGTCCGCCTCGGCGCCGCGCTCGGGTTCGGTGCGGAACCATTCGGCGAGCGCTTCCGCGGCCTGCTGCGCCGGCTCGGGGGCGTCCTCGAAGGCGGCCTCGACGTCGTCCCCGGTCATGGCGTAGAAGAACGGGTCGGAGGGGCCCGCCTCGGCGGCGGTGCCGGCGCGGTCCAGCACGGTCCGGGAGAGCGGGTCGACGTAGTCGGGGTCGCCCCAGAACGTGGTGCAGGCCGCCTCGAGCGCCGCCTGGTCTGCGGCCTCCGGTGTCGGGCTGCCCCCCGTCTCGGGGGCGGCCGCCGGGGCGTCCCCCGGCTCCTGGCCGGTCGCGCTGCAGCCGCCGAGCAGCAGGGCCGCGCCCAGCAGCGCCGCGGCCGAACGCCAGGAGCGGTGCTGCCCGAGCCTCTCGGCCCGATCGGCAGCACCGCTCCTGAGAGTGGTTCGACGCACCTCAGCGCCGGTCGACATCGACGATGTCGACCCGCACGTCGTCCTCCGACAGCGCTGCGGTGACCGTGCGCAGGGCACGGGCGGTGCGGCCGGAGCGGCCGATCACCCGGCCCAGATCGGCGGCACCGACCCGGACCTCGAGCAGCGGGCCGCGACGCGTGGACTTCTCGGTCACGCGCACGGCGTCGGGCTCGTCGACGATGCCGCGGACGAGGTGATCGAGGGCTTCGGCGCGCGAGCTCATGTCAGGCCTCGTCGGTCGCCGCGGCGTCGGCGTCCTCGGTGGTCTCGCCCTCGGCCGGTGCCTCCTCGGACCCCGGGGCGACGTCCGCCGCCTCGGTCTCCTCGGACTCCTTGGACTTCTTCGCGCCCTCGCGGGACTCCGCGGCGGCCTTGTCGGCAGCGGCGATGAGCTCCTCGGCGGACTTCTTCTCCTCGGCGGACTTCAGGGAGCCGGCGGCGTCGCCCTCGCCCTTATAGGTCGCCCAGTCGCCGGTGACCTTGAGGAGCGCGGCGACCTGCTCGGTCGGCTGCGCGCCGACGCTGAGCCAGTACTGGGCCCGCTCGGACTGGACCTCGATGAGGGAGGGGTTCTCGGTGGGGTGGTACTTGCCGATCTCCTCGATCACGGCGCCGTCACGCTTCTTGCGCGAATCGGCGACGACGATGCGGTAGTGCGGTGCACGGATCTTGCCCATGCGCTTCAGACGGATCTTGACAGCCACGTGGGTGGACTCTCCTTCAGGGATGTTCGGGTGAGTCCCGCCGCAGCCTGTGGGGTCATGCGGGCGCTGACGGTTCTCGGGGTGTCGTGCACGAACGGGTAGAGGGCCGGTCCGGGCACATACAGGGAGTGAGTATGCCAGGGAACGGTGCTCTCGTTCCACCTACAGCCGTGTGCGCCGACGCACATGCGGCCGACGGGACGGCCTCGCGCGGGCGAGGATCCCGCTCAGGCGACGATCCGGCCGCCGAGGACGACGTGGCTGCGCTCGCGCAGGACCCGGTGATCGGTGCGCGGATCCCGCGGCACCACGAGGAGATCCGCCGGAGCCCCGTCCTCCAGCCCGGGGGCGCCGAGGAACCGGCGCGGTGCCCAGGCCGCGGCGTCCAGGATGGCGGTGGGCTCCAGCCCGGCGCGGGCCAGCTCGTCGAGCTCGTCGTGGAGGATGCCGTGGCCGAGCACTCCCCCGGCGTCGGTGCCCACCAGCAGCTGCACCCCGGCGTCGTGGGCGTCCCGTGTGCGGGTGAAGCGGCCCGCGCGCAGCCGGCGCATGTGCGCGGCGTAGTCGGGGAACTTCCTCTCCCCCTGGCGGGCGTACCTCTCGAACTCGTCGACGTTGACCAGCGTGGTGACCACGGGGACGCCGGCCGCGGCGGCTCGGGCGATCGTCTGGTCGGTCAGTCCCGTGGCGTGCTCGAGGCAGTCGAACCCGGCGTCCAGGGCGAGCGGGAGCGTGGCCTCGTCGAAGGTGTGGACGGTGATGCGGGCCCCGGCGTCGTGGGCGGCCTCGGCCGCGGCGGCGAAGTCCTCCGCGCCCCAGCACGGGGTGAGGTCGCCGACGTCCCGGTCGATCCAGTCCCCCACGAGCTTCACCCAGCCGTCCCCGCGGCGCGCCTCGCGGGCGATCGCGGCGGGCAGCTCCGCCGGCTCCCTCTCGTCGGCGTATCCGCGCAGGTAGCGGCGGGTGCGGGCGAGGTGCCGGCCGCAGCGGATCAGCCTCGGCAGATCCTGCTGGTGCTGGAGCGGCGAGGTGTCGATGATCGAGCCGGCGTCCCGGATCAGCAGCACCCCGGTGTCGCGGTCGGTCAGCGCCTGCTGCCGGGCCGTCTCCAGCGTGGTGCCGCCGCCTCCGTCGCCGATGCCGAGGTGGCAGTGCAGGTCCGCGAGCCCCGGCACCACGACGCCGTCGATCCTGTGGATTTCGCGCCCACCGGGCAGGTCGGGGCGCCGGTGCCGGATCCGCCCGTCGACCACCCAGGCCTCGGCGAGCTCCTGCTCGGGGCCGAGCAGGATCGGGCCGCGCAGGTGCAGGACGGGGTCGGGCGCGCGGAGGGCGGACTCGCCCTCCCCGGACGGCGTCTCAGGCACGGGCTCCCGACGCGACTTCTCAGGCATGGGCCGAGCCTACTCGCGGCCCCACCTTCCCGGTCGCGTCACTTGCCGCCGAGGAGCTTCTGCATCTCCGGCGGGAGCTGGCTGGGATCGAAGTCGGACACGTCCGGCTGGCCGCCCTGCGAGGCGCCCGCGCCGAACGCGGAACCGCCCGTGCCGGCACCGCCCTCGGCGGCGCGGCGAGCGGCCTCGGCCTGCTCGCGTGCGGCCTTCGCGGGGTTCTTCGACTTGGACTTCTTGACCTTCTTCTGCGGGGCCTGCCTGCCGCGGGACTTCTTGCCCATCCCCATGCCGGGGCCGCCGGGCATGCCCGGCATGCCGCCGCCGGCCATGCCGCGCCCCATCGTCTTCATCATCTGCTGGGCCTGCTTGAACCGCTCGAGCAGCTGGTTGATCTGCTGCACGGTGGTGCCGGAGCCGCGGGCGATGCGGTTGCGGCGCGAGCCGTTGATGATCTTGGGGTTGTTGCGCTCCTCGGGCGTCATCGAGCGGATGATCGCCTCGATCCTGCCGATCTCGCCCTCGTCGAAGTTGTCCAGCGCTTCGCGGTACTGGCCCATGTTCGGCAGCATGCCGAGCATCTTCTTGATGCTGCCCATGTTCTTGAGCTGCTGCATCTGGTTGAGGAAGTCGTCGAGGGTGAAGTCCTCGCCGGAGGCCAGCTTCGCGGCGGCCTTCTCCGCCTCCTCCTGGTCGAAGGCCTTCTCCGCCTGCTCGATGAGGGTGAGCACGTCACCCATGTCGAGGATGCGGTTGGCCATGCGGTCCGGGTGGAAGCGCTCGAACTCGTCGAGGCTCTCACCGGTGGAGGCGAAGAGGATCGGGCGCTGGGTGACGCCGGTGATCGACAGCGCGGCACCGCCGCGGGCGTCGCCGTCGAGCTTCGAGAGCACCACGCCGGTGAAGCCCACGCCGTCGCGGAAGGCCTCGGCGACGCGGGCGGCGTCCTGGCCGATCATCGCGTCGACGACGAACAGGGTCTCGTGCGGGGTGACGGCGTCGCGGATGTTCCGCGCCTGCTCCATCATCTCCTCGTCGATGCCGAGACGGCCCGCGGTGTCGACGATGACCACGTCATGCTGCTGGAACTGGGCGGTCGAGACGCCGTTCATCGCCACCAGCACCGGGTCGCCCACGCCGTTGCCCGGCTCCGGCGCGAACACCGGCACGCCGGCACGCTCGCCGACCACCTGCAGCTGGGTCACGGCGTTGGGGCGCTGCAGGTCCGCGGCGACCAGGAGCGGGGTGTGCCCCTCGGCCTTCATCCACTTCGCGAGCTTGCCGGCCAGGGTGGTCTTGCCCGCGCCCTGGAGGCCGGCCAGCATGATGACGGTGGGCGGGTTCTTCGCGAAGTGCAGCTCGCCGGTGGCGCCGCCGAGCACCTCGACCAGCTCGTCGTTGACGATCTTGACGACCTGCTGGGCGGGGTTGAGGGCCTTGGAAACCTCCTCGCCCAGGGCGCGCTCGCGGACCCGCCCGGTGAACTCCCGCACCACGGCGACGGCGACGTCGGCGTCGAGCAGGGCACGGCGGATCTCGCGGATCGTCTTGTCGACGTCCGCCTCGGTGAGGCGGCCGTGGCCGCGCAGGCCCTTCAGCGACGCTGTGATGCGATCGGAGAGGTTGTTGAACACGAAGCGCTTCCCCTTGGTCGTATGGACCGCATCAGTGTAGTGCGCCCGGCGGGCTCGCCCCAGGAGGAGCGCCCCACCGCACAGGAGAGAACCCCCACGCCGATCCCTCCGACCGGGCGCACGAAGGGAAGGCCGCCCGGGCCGCCGGGCCGCTTCCGGAGCTCGCACAGCAGCGGAGGCGGCGCTCCCGTGAGGGTGCGCCGCCTCCGCAGCAGATGTCCCGGTCCGTCCCGGGTGGTGGATCAGCCGTCCAGCAGCGCGTCCACGAAGCCGTAGGGGTCGAAGGGGGTGAGATCGTCCATGCCCTCGCCCAGGCCCACCATCTTCACCGGCACCCCGAGCTCACGCTGCACGTTGACGACGATGCCGCCCTTGGCGGTGCCGTCGAGCTTGGTCAGCACGATGCCGGAGATGTGCACCGCCTCGGAGAAGACCCGCGCCTGCTGCATGCCGTTCTGGCCGGTGGTCGCGTCGATGACCAGGAGCACCTCGGCCACCTGGTCGCCGTGCAGGCCCTTCTCGGCCACTCGGCGCACCTTGCCGAGCTCGTCCATGAGGCCCTTCTTGTTCTGCAGGCGGCCGGCGGTGTCGATGATGACCACGTCCACGCCCTGCTCGATGCCCTCCTTGACGGCGTCGAAGGCGACAGCCGCCGGGTCGGCGCCCTCGCGGTCGGAGCGGACCGTGTCCACGCCCACGCGGGAGCCCCAGGTGGTCAGCTGCTCGGCGGCGGCGGCGCGGAAGGTGTCCGCCGCGCCCAGCACGACGGAGCGCTCGGCGGCGACCAGCACGCGGGCGAGCTTGCCGACGGTGGTGGTCTTGCCGGTGCCGTTGACGCCCACCATGAGCAGCACCGAGGGCACCTCGGTGCCGTCGGGCGCCTCGCGGCGGGTGGCGGCCACGCGGCGGTCCAGATCCGGGTTCACCAGGGCCACGAGCTCTTCGCGGAGAGCCTCGCGCACCGCATCGGCGTCATCGGTGCCCAGCACCTGGATGCGGGCGGCGGAGGTTCTCGAGCATCTCGTCGGTGGCGTCGGGGCCGAGGTCCGCCATCAGCAGCGTCTCCTCGATCTCGTCCCAGGTGTCCTCGTCGACGCCGCCGCCGCGGGTGAGGAGGGTGAGGATCCCCCGGCCCAGGGCGCCGGAGCGCGCGAGCCGCTCGCGCAGGCGCACCATGCGGTCGGCAGGCGCCTCGGGCGTCTCGATGACGGGGCCGGCGGCACGGGCCGGCGACTCCTCCGCGGGCGGCGCCGGCTGCTCGGCGGGCGCGGGCTGCTCGACCGGAGCGACCGGGGCCGAGGCCTCTGCCGGAGCCGCCTCCTCGGCCGGGGCGGGCTGCTCGACGGGGGCGGCCGGCTCAGCGGGAGCGGCCTGATCCGCCGGGGCGGGTGCGGTCTCGGCCTCGGCAGAGCTGCCGGGCTCGACGGTCCCGGTCTCCGGTGCGGTCTCCTGGTCGAAGGGGACATCAGCGCTCGGCGCGGCGGTCTCTGCAGCGCCCGTGGCGCCGGCCGGCGCCTCGGTGCCCTGCTGTGCGGCCTCGTCGGCCGGGGCGGGCGCGTCGGTGGTGCTCGTGCCCGTGGGGGCGGCATCCGCTGCGGGGCGCGTTGCCGGCTCGTCACCGGTGGCGGGCTCTGCGGCGGAAGTTTTCGGGGCGGGCGCGGAGAGGGTGTCCGCCCAGGTCGGCGCCGCCGGGCGCTCCTTGACCGCGGTCGTGGTGCGCGGTGCGTCGGCCCCGGACTCGGTGGTGCCGCTGTCGGTGCCGGTCGTGGTGTCATCGGTGGGGCGCTTGCGGCCCCGGCTGCGGATGTACGCCCAGGCGCCGGCGCCGATGATGAGGACGCCACCACCGCCGCCGGCGATCAGTGCGAGTAGGCCATCGGGATCCACGGGTCACCTCCGAGGTCGGGGAAGCCGACGATGCGGCGAGGACAGCCGTCAGTCTAGGCAGGTTTCCTCGGTGCCCCGTGACGCTCCGCTCCCCGGCAGCGCCCCTGCGCGGCGCGTCCGCGCCTCCCGGGCGCGCGGTCCCGCCGCCCGGGGTCGAGGCCGCTCAGCGTCCCGTGCGGGAGCTGTGGCGCTGGTCCGCGGACTCGCGGTCCTGCGAGACCTCGGGCCCCTTCAGCCGTGGCACCGCGACGACCACCACGATCCCGACTGCGAGCAGCACGGCGAGGACCAGGAAGGCGATGACGACGAGGGGCAGCTGCATACCCCATATTCTGCACGCCCCCACCCCGGTTACCGCGCAGTACGTCGTGCAGTGCGTCACGCTGCGCCGCCAGCGTGGCGGTGTGGGCCCTCAGCGCTGCGGCGCGGGGCGTCGGTGCTGTGGTGCCGGGCGCAGCGCTGCCGTGCGGAGCGTCAGCGCTGCGTCCCGGCGCGTCTCAGCCGAGCTCGGGGAACCAGATCCCGATCTCGCGGGCGGCGGACTCCTCGGAGTCGGAGCCGTGGACGAGGTTCTGGATGACGGGGAGGTCCTGCTCGCAGGAGAGGTCGCCGCGGATGGTGCCGGGCGCCGCCTCGGTGGGATTGGTGGCACCGGCCAGGGAGCGGAAGCCGGGGATCACGTTGACGCCCTCGGCGACGATCGCGACCAGGGGCGCGGAGCCCATGTACTCCACCAGGCCCGGGTAGAAGGGCTTGCCCTCGTGCTCGGCGTAGTGCGCGGCGAGCTCCTCGGCGGTGGCGGTGCGCTGGGCGAGGGCGATGATGTCGTAGCCCTTGGCCTCGATGCGGCGGAGGATCTCCCCGCGCAGGCCGCGCTGGACGGCGTCGGGCTTGAGCAGGACGAGTGTGCGCTGTGCGGTCATAGCACCAGGGTACCCACGGATCCGGGGCGCTCCGGCACCGCGGGGGGGAACGCGATGCGGGGCTGCCGCTCTCGCTCCCGCCCCTGCCGGCGCGGGCTGCGCCGCCGGGCGGTCAGGCCGTGGGCTCCTGCGGGCCGCTCGTGCCGAGCACCTCGGCGTCCACCGCATCCTTCTCCCGGTCCAGCTGGTGGCCCTTGAACACGCTGTAGGCGTAGAGGATGCCGAACCCGATCCCCACCACCCACATGGCGGTGACCTGGAGTCCGAGCAGGATCACGGGCAGCTGCAGGAGGAGGCCGAGCCAGTAGGGCCAGGCCCCGCGGCGCAGCATCCCGGAGCACGCCAGCAGCGCGAGCAGGGTGAGCAGGCCCCAGACCCAGGTGACGGTGCGGTCGCCGGGCACGAGCTGGTGAGCGGCCAGGACGGCGAAGAACACCACGAACGCCTCGATGACGAGGATGGTGGCGGAGAACATCCGCTGCGCGCCGTGCGGGCGGGGCGAGGGCGTGAGGTCCAGATCCATGATCATTCCTCCTCGGGGACGCCGAGCAGCTCGCGGACCTCACCGGTGAGGGTCACCGATCCGGCCACCACGACACCGCCGAACTGGTCGCCGTCGGTCTCGGCCAGGTCCACCGCGGCCTGGATCGCATCGGGCAGGCTCGCCCGCTCCACCACCCTGTCCTCGTCCTGGAAGATGTCGCGGGCGATGTCCGCCAGGACGTCGGTGGGGATCGCCCGCGGCGAGCTCGACTGGGTGATGACCACGCTGTCCAGCAGCGGTTCGAGGACGTCGAGGATCTCCGCGGCGTCCTTCTCGCGGAGGATCCCGACCAGGCCGACGGTGCGGGTGAAGCGGAAGTTCTCCCGGACGGTCTCGACGAGGGTGAGGGCGCCGGCCGGGTTGTGCGCGGCGTCCAGCAGGATCGTGGGTGCCTGGCGCACCACCTCGGCGCGGCCCGGGGAGGTGACGCTCGAGAGGGCGGCGCTGAGCAGCTCGCCGCCCAGAGGGGTGCGGCCGTCCCCGAGCAGCGCCTCCGCGGCGGCGACCGCGAGCAGGGCGTTGCGCGCCTGGTGCTCGCCGAGCAGCGAGAGGAACACCTCCTCGTAGCGTCCTGCGATCCCCTGGAGGCTCAGCATCTGCCCGCCCACGCCGGGGGTGTGCGAGAGCACCCCGATCTGCTGGTCCTCGACCGCGGCCTCGGCACCGAGCTCCCCGATCCGCTCGCGCAGCACATCGGCGGCGTCCTCGTAGGGCTGGGAGGCGAGGATCGCGGTCGCCTCGGCGGTGAGGATCCCGGCCTTCTCCGCGGCGATCTCGGCGATCGTGTCGCCGAGGTAGTCCTGATGATCCAGGGAGATGGGGGTGATCACGGCGACGTCCGGGTGCACGGCACCGGTCGCGTCCCAGGTGCCGCCGAGCCCGGTCTCGATCACGGCGACGTCGACGGGTGCGGAGGCGAAGGCCTGGAAGGCCATCGCGGTGAGGTACTCGAAGTAGGTCAGCGGCACACCCCCGGCCGCTTCCTGCTCGGCGTCGACGATCGCCGCGAACGGGGCGACGTCGTGGTACGCCTGCAGGAATCCCTCCTCGTCGATCGAGGCGCCGTCGATGGCGATCCGCTCGACGGGCGAGCGCAGGTGCGGGCTCGTGGTGCGGCCGGTGCGCAGCCCGGCCTCGCGCAGGATGCGCTCCAGGATCCGCGCCGTCGTGGTCTTCCCGTTCGTGCCCGCGATCCGGATCGAGCGGTACGAGTTCTGCGGGTCCCCCATCAGCTCCATCACGCGCGTGATGCGCGACAGATCCGGCTCGATCCGGTTCTCCGGGGCGCGCTCGAGCAGCGCGGCATACACCTCGCGCAGCTCGGGCGACATGGCCTGCGGGGACGACCCCGGACGGGGAGAGTTCTGCACTGCGGCTCCTGCGGGGACGACGGGCGGGCGGGGCGGGGATCAGTGTACGAGCCGCGGCTGGACCGTTCCTCCCCACCGGTGCCCGGTCCACATGGGCAAGCCTGCCCATCGAGCCCGGGCGCTCTGCTTCGTAGTCTCGGCGGCATCAGGGGCGGGCTGCGGGGCACGCCGGAGAGGAGCAGGGGCGATGACCCAGGTGACCGCGTCCGTGGGGTCGGCGACGCAGTGGGCGAGCGAGGGCCCGGTGCCGGCCGAGGACTGGAACCCGGTGTACCGCGCGCTGCGGGAGCCGCCGGCGCGCGAGGGGCGCGGCCGCCCGGACGAGGCGACCGTCGACCTCGTGCTGCGACAGCTCACGGCCCCCGCCCTGCTGGTGGTGGCCGTGACCGACGCCGAGCGGACGCGCCGGATGCGGATCGGTCTGGATCCCGTCGTCGCGACCCTCGAGCACTCCGAGGACGATGAGCCCTCGCACTGGTCCCGGATCGACGCGCAGGAGGTGCCGACGAGGATCACCGCGATGCTCGAGGAGGCGGGGATCGACCTCGCACCGGCGCGGCTGGGGGTCGAGCGCGGGTCCACCGCCCTGCGCCTGAGCGCTGAGCAGGGCCGCGCCGCTGCCGGCGCGCTCGCCCGCGGGCTCGCCCCCGAGGAGGCGTTCGCAGCGGTGCCCGCTCTCGACGCCCCCTTGCGGGACGCGCTGACGGCGACCGGTCCGCGCCTCTCCCTCGCCCTCACCCTCCACGACCCGCAGCACCGGGTGACGGAGGAGCCGGTGACCTGGTCCCGTCTGTGGGCGACCGGGCGGCGGGGTCTGTACCGGCTGGACCAGCCGACGAGCCCCGCCCTGAGCATCCATCCGGTGGACGGCGGGGACGTGCTCGGCACGCTGCTGCCGATCCTCGAGCAGGGCCTGCGGTTCGCAGCGGCCTGCGCCCCCTCGGGCGGTGCGCGATGACCGAGTTCTGGGGGATGGACACCGCGCAGCTGCGCGACCACGCGGAGCGTCTGCGCACGGCCTCCGGCGAGGTCGAGGACCTCACCTCCCGTCTGGGGACGGCGGTCCGGGGGGCCGGGTGGACGGGACCGGATGCGGAGGAGTTCCGCGCGCGGTGGACGGCGCTGGCCACCGGCAGCCTGGCCTCCGTGTGCGCGGAGCTGACCGCCCTGGGCGGGGACGGTCTCGGCGAGGCGGACCAGCAGGACATCGCCTCGGAGGCCGACGGCCAGAGAACCGGTCCGGGAGGAGACGGCAGCTCGCTCCCGCCCGCGGACGATTCACGGACCAGCAGGGGCTCCCTGCACCAGGACAGTCCCTGGATCCCGTACTGGCTCGAGGGCCCGGCGGAAGCAGCGTTATCCGGGCTCGCGGAGCGGGTCTCCGACGGGATCGGCTGGGGTGTGGACGCCGGCATCGACCTGCTCGGGGACGGCCTGGGCCGGTTCGGGGTCGACACCGACGGGATCGCGCAGTTCCAGCGGGACGCGGAGCACCTCGTCGGGATCCTCGAGGACTGGGCCACCGGCGAGCGGGTCCCGACGATCGCCGAGCTCAGCGCCGCCGGCCTGCTCACCGCGGGCTCGGCGGGGGTCGGGCTCTACGAGGCCGTCACCGGGAGGGACGCCGCGCTGCTCGATGACCGCCCCGGCGGGATCGTGGAGTCGGTGAGCACCGACTCCACGCCGTCGCAGAGCCCGCAGACCCTGCAGGACCTGATCCTGCAGAACGATGCGCTCCGCATGGACAACCCCACCGGCGGACTGCTCGAAAGCGGGCAGATCGGCATCCAGGAGGTGCACCGCAGCAGCGGCGGGGAGCCGGTGTACATCGTCCAGGTCCCGCCCACCGAGGGCGCGGCGCTCTCCGACGTCCCGGCCGCCTACGGCGAACAGGGCAACTCCCGCGACTGGGGCTCGAACCTGCGTCTGGTCGCCGGGCAGCACCCGGCGGCGATGGACGACGTGCGCGCCGCGATGGGCTCCGCCGGCGTGCCGCCGGGCGCGGACGTGATGATCGTCGGCCATTCGCAGGGCGGCATCGTGGCGAACCACCTCTCGGCGGACCCGACGTTCAACAGCGCCTCCGGGGAGGCGGGCACCTACAACGTGACCACCACGTTCTCGGTGGGGTCCCCCGTGCAGACCGTCGTCCCCGCCCAGGACTCGACCCAGTCGGTGAACGTGCACCACGAGGGCGGGATCGGCCCCGGCGGGATCAGCGGCGACCTCATCCCGGGACTCGATCTGGGCGGTGCGCAGGTGGACGGCGGGACGCTCGGCGCCCCGAACCGGCACGAGGTCGCGCTGCCCGGCTATCCGGTCGCCTCCGCGGACCCGGTGACGATCCTCGAGTCCAACCACGACTCGGTGGGGCTGCAGGGCGAGGCCGCGGGAGGGTATGCGGGAAGCGTCGGCAGGGCCACGACGACCGATCCGACGCTGTCCGCGCTCCAGCGGGACCTCACCGGGACATACCTCGGAGACGGCACCTATGTCGCCGAGTCCCATGTGGTGACGGTGGGCCGCGGCGCACCGTGAGCGGGCAGCGGCCCCGCCGGGCTCAGCCCAGTCCGTACCGGCCGTAGAAGGACTCGGCCGTGACCCGGTCGAGACGCGGAGTGGCCGCGACCACATCGGGGTCGAGGTCCAGCGGGGTCAGCTCCTCCCCGCCGTCGAGGATCCCGGTGATGCCGCCCACCCGGAGGCTGCGGGCCTCGGCGTCCTCGAGCTCCGCGTGGAGGGTGGTGACGATGCCGCGCATCGCCTCGTCGAAGGTCTCCAGCCCGCCCGCCCGGTCCCCCGCCGCGAGGGAGACGGTGCCGCTGAGGAGCCGCTCGAAGGTCGCACCGTCGGCGATCGTGAGCTCTGCCGAGGAGACGCCGTCGACCGCGGTCGCGGCCTCCTCCGCCGCCTCGACGAGCTTCTCCCCGCCGCGGCCGCAGGCGCCCAGCAGCAAGGCCGCCGCGGCGGCCGCCCCACCCAGAATTCCGCGCCTGCTCACCATGCTCATCCCCTCGTCCTGCGGTCACCCCAGAGCATGCCATGTCCTCCCCCGGGCGCGCCGGGGGCAGCGCCCGGCGGTGGACGGAGCACAGCAGAACGGCCGGCGACGCCCCGGTTCCGGGGGCGCCGCCGGCCGCGTGCGGGTCCTGCCGCGGTCAGGCGAGGGCCGCGGACTGCACGGAGACGGTGACCGTGCCGCCGGAGACCTTCTCGCTCGCCGCGTGCGCCCCCTCGGCCGGCGCGGCCGGCACCGCGAGCTCGACGGCGAGCACCTCGCCGGCGACCAGGTCGCGGTGCGCGGCGACCGCCGCGACCACCGACTCGTCACCGTCCACGGTGAGACGGATCCGGTCGGAGACGTCCAGCCCCGCTCCGCGGCGCGCCGACTGGATCGCGCGGACCACGTCACGGGCGGTGCCCTCGGCCTCGAGCTCCGGGGTGACCCGGGTGTCGAGGGCGAGGAAGTCGCCACCGCGCAGCACGCCGACGGCGCGGCCCTCCATCGCCGCGGTCTCGCCGGCGACCAGGTCGAGCGAGTACTCGCCCTCCTCGAGGACGATCCCGCCGGAGGTGACCTGCCCCGCCTCGTCCACGGACCAGTCGCCGGTCTTGGAGCCCTTGATGACGGCCTGCACCTGCTTGCCCAGGCGCGGCCCGGCGGCGCGGGCGTTGACGCTCAGCCGCTGCTCGACGCCCATCCCCTGCGCCTCCTCGCTGGCGACGTCCAGCAGGCGCACGGTCTTCACGTTGAGCTCGTCGGCGATGATCGCCGAGAACTCCTCGAGCGCGGCCGGGTCGTGGTGGACCACGGTGAGCTCGGCGAGCGGCAGCCGGGCCCGCAGCTGCTCCTTCTTGCGCAGCGCGTTGCCTGCGCTGGCGATCGCGCGCACCGCGTCCATCCGGGTCACCAGCTGCGGATCGTGCGGGAAGAGATCCGCCTCGGGCCAGTCGGTGAGGTGCACGGAGCGTTCGCCGGTGAGCTGCTTCCAGATCTCCTCGGTGACCATGGGCAGCAGTGGGGCCGCCACCCGGCAGAGGGTCTCCAGGCAGGTGGACAGCACGTCGATCGCCTGCTCGTCGCCCTCCCAGAAGCGGTCGCGGGAGCGGCGCACGTACCAGTTGGTGAGCATGTCGAGGTAGTCCTGGATCTGGTCCGCGGCGTCGGCGATCGCGAGCGCGGTCATCGACTCCTTCACCCCGCGCACCAGCTCACCGGTGCGGGCCAGGAGGTAGCGGTCCATCACGTCGGTGGAGTCGTGGCGGGTGCGGCCGCGGTAGCCCGTCGGCCGCCCGGCGGCGTCCTTCTCCCCCGCCGCGTCCCCGTACAGGGCCAGGAAATACCACACGTTCCACAGCGGCAGCACCACGTGGCGGGTCGCGTCGCGGATCTTCGGCTCGTCGACGATGAGGTTCCCGCCGCGCAGGATGGGCGAGGCCATCAGGAACCAGCGCATCGCATCGGCGCCGTAGGAGTCGTACATCTCGCGCACATCGGGGTAGTTGCGCAGCGACTTGGACATCTTCTGCCCGTCCTCGCCGAGCACGATGCCGTGGCAGATCACCGAGGTGAAGGCCGGGCGGTCGAACAGCGCGGTGGACAGCACGTGCATGACGTAGAACCAGCCGCGGGTCTGCCCGATGTATTCGACGATGAAATCCGCGGGATGGTGCGAGGAGAACCAGTCGGTGTTGTCGAAGGGGTAGTGCACCTGGGCGAAGGGCATCGAGCCGGAGTCGAACCAGACGTCGAAGACCTCGGGGATGCGGCGCATCGTGGAGCGCCCGGTGGGGTCGTCCGGGTTCGGGCGGGTGAGCTCGTCGATGTAGGGGCGGTGGAGGTTCACCTCGCCGTGCTCGTCGCGCGGGAGGGTGCCGAAGGCCTCCTCGAGCTCGGCGAGCGAGCCGTACACCTCGACGCGCGGATGGTTCGGGTCGTCGCTCTTCCACACCGGGATCGGGGAGCCCCAGTAGCGGTTGCGGGAGATCGCCCAGTCGCGGGCGCCCTCGAGCCACCTGCCGAACTGGCCGTGCTTGACGTTGCCGGGCACCCAGTCGATCTGCTCGTTCAGCTCGAGCATCCGCTCGCGCTGGTCGGCGACCTTCACGTACCAGGAGCTGACGGCCTTGTAGATCAGCGGGTTCCGGCAGCGCCAGCAGTGCGGGTAGGAGTGCACGTAGCTGGCCTCGCGCAGCAGGCGGCCCGCGCGCTGGAGGTTGCGGATGATCGGGCGGTTCGCCTCGAACACCTGCACCCCGGCGATCTCGTCGAGCTCGGTGCCGGCGAAGTAGTCCAGGAACTGGGCGCCGTCGTCCACGGAGACGATGACGGGGATCCCGTAGGCGGCGTTGACCTGCTGGTCGATCTCACCGTAGGCGGTGGCCTGGTGGACCACGCCGGTGCCGTCATCGGTGGAGACGTAGTCCGCGACGGTGACGATCCAGGCGTTCTGAGTGCCCCACGTCGAGCGGTCCTCGGAGTACACGGTCCACAGCGGGGTGTACGCGACGTGCTCGAGCTCGGAGCCGGTGAAGACCCGCGGCTCGGCGGCGGCGAGGATCTCCTCGGCGCCCTCGTAGCCGAGCTCCTTGGCGTAGCCGCCCAGCAGAGCGGTCGCCATCAGGTAGCGGCCCTCCCCCGCGGCGGTGCCGTCGCCGGCGCCGAGCGGGCCGGCGGGCACCACGGAGTACTCGAGCTCGGGGCCGACGGCGAGGGAGAAGTTCGTGGGCAGGGTCCAGGGGGTGGTGGTCCAGGCCAGGGCGCTGACGCCCTCGAGCCCGAGCTCGGCGGCCTTCTGCCCGGTGAAGGGGAACGTGACGGTGACGGTCTGGTCCTGGCGCTCCTGGTAGACGTCGTCGTCCATCCGCAGCTCGTGCGCGGACAGCGGCGTCTGGTCCTTCCAGCAGTAGGGCAGCACGTAGTAGCCCTCGTAGGCGCGGTCCTTGTCGTAGAGCGTCTTGAACGCCCACAGCACGGACTCCATGAAGGTGACGTCGAGGGTCTTGTAGTCGTTCTCGAAGTCGACCCAGCGGGCCTGGCGGGTGACGTACTCCTCCCACTCCTTGGTGTACTTCAGCACCGAGGCCTTCGCGGCGTTGTTGAACTCCTTCAGCCCCATCGCCTCGATCTCGGACTTCTCGGTCATGCCGAGCTCCCGCATCGCCTCGAGCTCGGCGGGCAGTCCGTGGGTGTCCCAGCCGAAGCGGCGGTCCACCCTGTCGCCGCACATGGTGCGGAACCGCGGGATGACGTCCTTGGCGAAGCCGGTGAGCAGGTGCCCGTAGTGGGGCAGGCCGTTGGCGAAGGGCGGGCCGTCGTAGAAGACGAACTCCTCGGCACCCTCGCGCTGGGCGATCGAGGCGCGGAACGTGTCGTCGACGCGCCAGAACTCCTGGACGGCGTTCTCGAGCGCGGGCAGGTTCGGCGAGGGGACGAGAGGGTCTCCGGTGACCGGGTAGACCATGGGGCGGGACCTCCGAGGCGGAACAGGGGCGGCTGCTGGCACTGCGTCCCGAGGACGCCTCCCGGCGCGGAGCCGGTGGCGCGGTACCACCTCGGTTGACACCCTCGCGCCGGATGCGGCGCAGGGGTCTCCCCTTGTTCCTCAGCTGTGACGGGCTGGTCCCGGCGGGTTCTACTGGGCCCGCGCCCGCAAGCGGACGGTGGGCGGTTCTTCCCGCGGCTCGCCGGTGATGGCCGGGTCGGTGCCGATGGCGGTCAGTGTACGCGGCCCGCCCGGGACGGTCACGCGGCCGGGGCGGGAAGAGACGCGGACGACAGCCCGTCCCAGAGAATCCCGCCGCGCCGCACAGGCCCTGCACAGCCGCCGAGGCTCCAATGGTCGACGCGGCGCGAACCGTCGCTGCCGACCACCCAGGAGGTCTCATGGACGAGCACACCCCGTCCCGACGGGAACGGGCGACGGCGGGAGCCTCCGCTCTCGGCGCCGCGGCGCTGCTGGCGCTCAGCTTCGGCCCCTCGGCCCTCGCCCTGTCCCCCTCGTCCCCCGCGCCGCAGTCCGCGCGCGTCGCCGTCTCCACCCCCGCCCCGGGCTCTGCCACGAGCGCCGCCGGACAGCGCCCCGACGGCGAGGACGACGCCCGGGAGGCCTCCGTCGAGGAGGCATGAGTCACCCCGTGGGGACGGCTCCGTCGTGGAAGACTGGAGGCTCGAGGATGCCGCCCCGGCTCGCAGGGCGGTCGATGCAGAAGGAGCGAGGATGTCGCTGTTCGGAGAGCCCTTCACCGCCAAGTGCCTGAAGTCGGGCATCACGGTCGAGGTCGCAGAGGGACAATCCCTCCTCCAAGCGCTGCTCGACGAGGGGATCTCGATGGACTACTCGTGCGAGGGCGGCGTGTGCGGCACCTGCGTGGTGCCCCTGGTCTCCGGCGAGGTCGAGCACATGGACGAGTTCCTCATGGATGACGAGAAGGACGATCAGATGATCACCTGCGTCTCCCGCGGCGAGGGCGACATCGAGATCGACATCTGAGCGACAGCTGAGCGCCCTCCGGGGCTCGGCGGCTCCCCGCCTCACGGGCGGGATGGACGGCGCCTCGGCGGTCGGAGGTTCAGAGCCGCGGCCCGGCGACCACCCAGGCGACCGCCACCAGCGCCATGAGGCCGGCGGAGCAGGCGATGCCGAAGGGCAGCGTGATGGTCGGCCCCGCGACCAGCAGGCCGAGCATGCCCAGCGCCGCCACCACCAGGAGGACCGCGAACAGCACCGGGCGACCGACGGCGGGCTTCGCGGCGCGCCGCGCCCTGGCCGCATCCCGCGTTCGCGTCATCGCCATGCCGAGGTCCTTCCCACCCAGGTGATCAGCAGGATGCCGCGCCGCTCGCGCGGCTGCCGCATCCCCGACGCCTCGATCCTCCCGCGCCGGCGGCGTCAGCACATCCAGCGCAGGGTGGACATCCGCCTCCCCCTTTGGTCGTACCCGGGCGGCTCGACCCGTCGCGCTCGCAGCCTCTCGTCCTCGCCTCAGGGGCGCACAGTCGTCTCCTCGGGCGCGGAGCTCCCGGCATCATCGCGGCGCGCATCGGCGAGCGCGAGCTGGGCGAACAGGCCCCCGCGGCCGACCAGCTCGTCGTAGGTGCCGCGCTCGAGGATCCGCCCGTGCTGCAGGACGAGGATCTGGTCGGCGTGGCGGATGGTCGAGAAGCGGTGGGCGATCGAGACGGTGGTGCGGCCGCGGGCGGCGGCGTCCAGCGCCCCGGACATCGCCCGTTCGGTGGCCACGTCCAGGGCGGAGGTCGCCTCGTCCAGCAGCAGCACGGGCGGGTCGCGCAGGATCGTGCGGGCCAGCGCCAGGCGCTGCTTCTCCCCGCCGGAGAAGCGGTAGCCGCGCTCCCCCACCACGGTGGCGTACCCCTCGGGCAGCGACTCGATGTGCTCGTGGATCTGGGCGATGCGGCAGGCGCTGACCAGATCCTCGTCGCTCGCCCCGGGGCGGGCGAAGCGCAGGTTCTCCGCGATCGTGGCGTGCAGCAGGTACGTCTCCTGCGTGACCACGCCGATGCTGGCGGCCAGGGAGTCCATGGTGATCTCCCGCAGGTCGTGGCCGTCCAGGGTGATCCGTCCGGCGGTCGGCTCGTAGAGCCGCGCCATGAGGTATCCGGTGCTGGTCTTGCCCGAGCCGGTGGCGCCCACCAGTGCGGTGTGCTTCCCGGCCGGGATCACCAGGTCGATGCCGTGCAGCGCCGGCTCCTCCGCGCCCGGGTAGGTGAAGTCCACGCCCTCGAAGCGGATCTCGCCGCGCACGGTCGCCGCCTCCAGCGCCACCGCGTCGGGGGCGTCCTGGATGAGGATCGGGGCGTCGAGGTATTCGAAGACCCGCGCGAACAGCGCGAGGGAGCTGTTGACCTGGTTCGCGACCCGCAGCAGTCCGTTGAGCTGGGGGAACAGGCTCGACTGCAGGGCGATGAACGCCACCAGCGTGCCGATCGTGACGCCCTCCCCGGTGGGGTCGGCGAAGAGCAGGTGCCCGCCGAGGAAGTAGGTCAGGGCGGGGAACAGCGCCATCAGGGTGGTGAAGACGGCCATGTGCCAGCGTCCGGCCATCTCGGAGCGCACCTCGAGGTCCGCCAGCTCCTGCGAGTCGGCGGCGAAGGTGTCGCTCAGCGCCTGGGTGCGGCCCATCGTGACGCCCAGCAGGATCCCGGAGACGGACAGCGACTCCTGGATGCCGGCGGAGAGATCGGCGGCCTTCTCCTGGCGGGTGCGCACGATCGCGCGTCGGCGGCGGCCCACCCGGCGGTTCATCCACACCGCGAACGGCAGCGCGATGAGGGAGAACAGCGTCAGCCGCCAATCGAGGGCGAGCATGGCCACCAGTGCCATCACCACCCCGGCCGCGGCGGAGACGATCTGCGTCATCACCGAGGTGACCACGGCCTGCATCGAGCCGATGTCGGAGAAGATCCGCGACTGGATCTCGCCGGTGCGGGTGCGGGTGAAGAATCCCAGCCCCATGCGCTGCAGGTGGGAGTAGACCGAGACCCGCAGGTCGTGCATCACGGACTGTCCCACCCGGGTGGACAGCATCGACTGGGTGACCCCGAGGGCGCTCGAGACCACCGTGACCGCGATCAGCCCGCCGACGGTCCAGGCGAGCACGTCGGCCCGCTGCTCGGGCAGGGCGACGTCCACGATCGCGCGGATCAGGAAGGGGGTGACCACCCCGGTCGCGGCGCCGAGGACGATCAGCAGCAGGACGCCGATGAGGGTGGCGCGGTACGGGCGGAACAGCGCCAGGACACGGCGCAGGTCGGGGCGCTGCGCGGCCGCGGGCTCCTCGGCGGGCCCGGTGCCGCGGCCCGGCCCGCCGGTGCCGGCGGGCCCGCCCCTGCCGCCGAAGGTCATCAGACTCCCTGGTGGCGGGCCACCCGGTGGGCGGCCGCCTGGGCGAGGGGGCGGACGGTCACCAGGTCGAGGTTGATGTGGTGCGGGGCGTTCAGGGCGTACGAGATGACGTCGGCGCAGTCCTCGGCCGTCAGCGGCTGCTCGACCCCGTCGTAGACGGCGGCGGCCGCGTCCTGGTCGCCGAGGCGCACGAGGGAGAACTCCTCGGTGCGGACCATGCCCGGGGCGATCTCGATGACGCGCACCTTCTCCCCGTTGAGCTCGAGGCGGAGCGCCTGGGCGAGCATGTGCTCGCCGGCCTTGGCGGCGTTGTAGCCCGAGCCGCCGGGGTAGGCCTCGTGCCCGGCGACCGAGGTGACGAACAGCAGGTCGCCGCGGCCGCTCCGGCGCAGCGCGGGCAGCAGCGCGCGGGTGACCCGCACCGTGCCGAGCACGTTGATGTCGTACATCCGCTGCCACTTCTCGAGATCGGCCTCGGCGGCGGTCTCCACGCCGAGGGCGCCGCCCGCGACGTGCACCACGGCGTTCAACGAGTCGCCGAACAGCTCGGCGGTGCGGGCCACGAGCTGCTCGACGGACTCATCGGAGGTGATGTCGACGGCGAGCACCTCGCAGCCGGTCTCCGCGGCGAGCTCCTGCAGGCGGTCCTCGCGCCGGGCGACGGCGAGGACGCGCCATCCGTCGGCGACCAGGCGCGCGGCGGTGGCGCGGCCGATGCCGGAGGAGGCGCCGGTGACGACGGCGGTGAGCGGGGCGGTCTCGTGCGCAGCGTTCGCAGTGGTCATGGCCTCAGGGTACGCGGCGCACCGGCGGCCGGGCGGGCAGTCCGCGCGGGCTCACCAGCCGATCTCGAGGCAGCCATGGTGATCGGTGGGCTCGGTCTGGACGGTCGCGTGGGCGATGCCGTGACGGGTGCTGAGCAGCTCCTGCGCGGCGTCGAGCACCGGGTGCGGATCCGCTCCCGGGGCGGTCACCAGGTGCACGGTCGCGACCTCCATCCCGGAGGTGAGGGTCCACAGGTGCAGGTCGTGGACGTCCGCCACGCCGTCGAGGGCGCGCAGATCCCCCTCCACCTGCTGCGGGTCGATGTCCGCGGGCGCGGCCTGGCCGAGCACGGCCAGCACCTCCCGCCCGAGGATCACGGCCCGCACCGCGATGAACACGCCCACGGCGAGGGCCACCACGGTGTCGATCACGGTCGCGCCGGTGAGGCGGATCAGCACCGCGGCGACGATCACGCCCACCGAGCCGAGGGTGTCGGCGAGCACCTCGAGGTAGGCGCCCTTGACGTTGAGGCTCTCCTGAGCGCCGCCGCGCAGCATCATCAGCACCACGAGGTTCACCAGCAGGCCCAGCCCGCCGACGACGAGCATCGGGCCGGTGTCGACCTCGACCTCCGCGCCGAGCCGGCCGATCCCGCTGATCATCACCCCGACGGCGACGACCAGCATGATGAGCGTGGCCAGCAGCGCCGCGAAGGTCTCCAGGCGGTAGTTGCCGAAGGTGCGGCGGTCATCGCGCGAGGGGCGCGCGGCGAGCACGGTCGCGGCGAGGGCGGCGGCGAGGGTGACGACGTCCGCGGCCATGTGCCCGGCGTCGGAGAGCAGCGCGAGGGAGCCGGAGAGCAGCCCCGCCACGAGCTCGACGACGAAGAATCCGGCGATGAGCACGACGGCGACGAGCAGCCGCCAGCGGTGTGCGGCGCCGGCGTGGCCGACGGGGCCGCCATGGGAATGGCTCATGAGGCCACCTCCTCGGACGTGGGGGACGCGGACGCTGCGGGCGCGGGGCCGGGCCCCTCTGCGGTCCCGCCGGGCTCGGGGGCCGCGGCCTCGCCGGGCGGGGCGGAGCGCTCGGGGTGCTGCAGCTCGCTGTGCTCGGCATGGCTGCGCGCGACCTCGAGCAGCATCTGGACGTGCGGATCGTCGAGGCGGTAGTACGCGCGTCGCCCCTCCCTGCGCACGCGGACGATGCGGTGGGCGCGCAGCAGCTGCAGCGCATGGGAGACCGCGGAATCCGACTGGCCGGTGAGGGTGGACAGCGCGCCGACGCTCACCTCCCCGTCGCGCAGGGCGTACAGCAGCCGGAGACGACCGGGATCGCCCAGCACGGAGAAGACATCGGCGAGGTCGCTGATCTCGTCGTCGGCGACCCCGACCTCTGAACGATTGCGCATATGTTCATGGTGGCATGTTTCCGCGGGCGTGGCCAGGGGCGCTGCAGGGCGTCCGGCGCACAGCAGAACGGCCGACGGAGCGGATGCTCCATCGGCCGTTCTGCGGCGGTGCCTCGTGCGGTCTCAGACGCCCTGCACGGACGCGTGGCCGCCCGTCTGCAGCTGCCCGGAGACGCGGCCCTTCGACAGCCGGGCCATGAGCGCGGCGATCGCGCCGTCACCGGTGACGTTGGTCGCGGTGCCGAAGGAGTCGATCGCGATGTAGGCGGCGATCATCAGACCCACCGCCGCCTCGCCGAAGCCGAGCACGGAGGTGAGCACGCCGGCGGCCGCCATGATCGCGCCGCCGGGGACCCCGGGCGCCGCGATCATCACCACGCCGAGCATGACGACGAAGCCCAGCAGGGCGCCGAGGTCCAGCGGCATGCCGGTGACGATCATGATCGCGACGGCGAAGGTGGTGATCTTCAGCGTGGAGCCGGCGAGGTGGATCGTCGCGCACAGCGGCACCACGAAGTCGGCGATCGCCTCGGGGACCCCGTTGCGCTTGGTGCACTCGGTGGTCACCGGGATCGTCGCCGCGGAGGAGCTGGTGCCCAGGGCCGTGAGATAGGCGGGCATCATCCTCCACAGCATCTTCAGCGGGTTGCGGCCCATCGCCCAGCCGGCCACCGCGTACTGCGCGAGCAGCACCACCACGGTCATCGCGAACACGAGCAGGATCACCGTGAGGAAGGTGCCGATGACCGTCCAGATCTGGCCGTTCAGGGTCAGGCCCAGGAACATGCCGAAGATGTACAGCGGCAGGAGCGGGATGATGATCGCCTCGATGATCCGCACGATGATGGTGCGCAGCTGCACGAAGGATTCCTGCAGCGCTCCCCTGCTCACCAGGGTCAGGCCGATGCCGAGGCAGAAGGAGAGCACCAGGGCGGTCATCACGTCGAACACGGGCGGGATGTCGATCTCGACGTAGGGCGCGATCGCCGAGTCCTCGGGGTTCTCGAGGGAGTCGACGCTCGCACCGCCCAGCATCCGCGGCAGCAGCAGCAGGGACAGCGCGAGCGCGAAGAGACCGCACAGGAGCGTGGAGAGATAGGCGATCCCGGCGGTGGCCGCGAGCATCTTCCCGGCGCCGTGGCCGAGCTCGGCGATCGCGGGGGTCACCAGCCCCACGATGATCAGCGGGATGAGGAAGCCGAGGAAGCCGGAGAAGACCCCGTTGAAGGTGGTGAACACGCGGGCGACGGTCTCGGGCAGCACCAGGCCCAGCAGGATGCCGAGCACGATCGCGACGAGGATCCGCGGCAGCAGTCCGAAGCGTCGGCGGCGCGGGGCCGGGGTGGGGTCGACGGGCCCGGGGGCGGGCTGGGCGCCCTCGCGGGGCGCCGGATCGACGGCGGTGTCGGTGAGGGGGTGCATAACGGTCCGCTCCGGGGGTCGGGATGGGGCCGGGCCAGCGTAGACGGGCGCCGCGCCGCGCGGCGACACGGACCGGGCCGCGCCGCGCGGGACCCCGGCGGGTCGCGCGCGCACGCGCCGACGCACCGCAGGTCGCTGACGATGCGGGCCCGCTCTTGTGGGGCCTCCCACAGCTCGCTAGGCTCGCGCGGGTGCTCACGTACTGGTCGATCGCCGCCGCGGCCTTCCGCCAGTATTCGACCTACCGCATGGCCACCGCCGCCGGAGTCTTCACCAACTCGGTGTTCGGGCTCATCCGGGCCTCGATCCTCTTCGCCGCGATCGGCACGGCGGGCGGCGAGCTCAGCGGCTACACCGCCGCCCAGGCCGCGACCTACGTGTGGCTCGGGCAGGCGCTGCTCGCCCCGATCGAGGCCTTCGGCACCCGCGAGGTCTCCCAGCGGGTCCACGAGGGCGAAGTGGCGATCGACCTGCTGCGCCCCACCTCCTTCCTGGGCCTGTACTACGCGCAGAAACTCGGGCGCGCGGGATTCCTGCTGCTGGGGCGCGGGGTGCCGCCGCTGCTGATCGGAGCGCTGATCACCGGGCTCGCGCTGCCCGAGGATCCGCTGTCCTACCCGCTCGGCCTGCTGTCCCTGCTGCTGGCGATCACTGTCGCCTTCCTCGGGGACATGCTCGTCAACCTCGCCGCCTTCTGGCTGGTGGAGACCCGCGGGCTGACCGTCGTGTACAACGCGGTGATGAACCTGCTCTCGGGCTTCCTGATCCCGATCGTGTGGTTCCCCGACTGGTTGCTCGTCATCGCCCGGGCCACTCCGTTCCCCTCGATGATCCAGACACCGATCGACACGCTCTCGGGCCGCCTCGCATCGTGCGAGGCGCTGCCGCTGCTCGCGGTCCAGCTGGGGTGGGTGGCCCTGCTCGGCCTCGCCGCCTGGGCGATGCTGCGGGCCGGGGTGCGGAGCATGGAGGTGCAGGGTGGCTGAGTCGCCGCGCCCCGCCCGCGCTTCCCGGGGCCGGGCCTCCCGGGACGGGGAGAGGTCGGACCGGCCGGTCTCGACGGCACGCATGGTGGCCACGCTGTACGGCGCGCGGATCCGCTCCCAGGCGAGCTTCCGCACCAGCTTCCTCGCCGACCTGCTCGGGCAGATCCTCATCGTCGGCACCGAGTTCCTCGAGCTGTGGGTGATCCTCTCCCAGGTCGGTGTGCTCGGCGGGATGCGGCTCTCGCAGGTCGCCGTGGTCTACGGGCTCGGCGCGCTCGCCTTCGGGATCGGGGACATCGTCTTCGGGGAGATCGACGGGCTCTCGGCACAGATCAGGTCCGGTCGGCTCGAGACGCTGCTGATCCGCCCGGTGCCGCTGCTGCTGCAGATCTCGAGCCTGGACCTCTCGCTGCGGCGGATCGGCAGGATCGTGGTGGGGCTGGCGATGTACGTGACCGCACTCGGGATCGCGGGTTTCGCGCCGACGCCGGCCACACTGGTGCTGGCCGTGCTCGCCCCGCTCGCCGGGGCGCTGCTGTTCGGTGCGCTGTTCACGATGGCCGGCGCGCTGCAGTTCTGGCTGGTCGACGGGCGCGAGTTCGCCAATGCCTTCACCTATGGCGGCAACTATGTCGCCACCACCCCGGGCGCCGTCTTCTCCCTGCCGATGCGCGCCTTCTTCACCTTCGTCATCCCGGCGACGCTGATCGCCTACGCCCCCGCCCTCGCGCTGCTGGACCTGCCCGGCCCGGCCCTGGTCCCGACCTGGGCGGGCTGGCTCGGCCTGCCTGCGGCGGCCCTGGCCTGGGCCGTCGCCGGGCTGCTCTGGCGCGCAGGAGTCCGTCGATACACAGGAGCCGGTGGATGAGCACCATCCCGACCCCCGATCCCGCCCCCTCGCCGAACGGCCCGGCCCCGCCGGCCGCCGTCGAGCTCGCGGGGCTGCGCCGCGACTACCTGGTGCGCTCCGCCGCGCCCGGGTCCCGCCGGCGCCGGCGCCGCGTGGTGCGCGCCGTCGACGACGTCTCCCTGCGCCTCGAGCCCGGCGAGGCCGTCGGCTTCGTGGGCGCCAACGGCGCCGGCAAATCGACCACCATCAAGATGATGACCGGGATCCTGCAGCCGACGGCCGGCACGGTCCGGGTGCTGGGCCGGGACCCGGTGCCGGAGCGGCGTCACCTGGCCCGCGAGATCGGGGTGGTCTTCGGGCAGCGGTCCCAGCTGTGGTGGGACCTGCCGCTGCGGGACAGCTACCGCATCCTCGGCGCGATGCACCGCCTCACCGAGCGGGAGCGCGAGTCCCGCCTCGAGCGGCTGGTCGAGGGGCTGGGCCTCGAACAGTTCCTGGACCGCCCCGTGCGCCAGCTGTCGCTGGGCCAGCGGATGCGCGGCGAGGTCGCCGCCGCGCTGCTGCACTCCCCCGCCCTGGTGGTGCTCGACGAGCCGACGATCGGCCTGGACATGGTGTCGAAGGAGGGGCTGCGCCGCTTCCTGCGCGAGGACCGCGCCGCGCGGGGCACCACCCTGTTCCTCACCACCCACGACATGGGTGACGTGGAGCGGCTGTGCGAGCGGATCGTGGTGGTCAACACCGGGACCGTCGCCTACGACGGGCCGCTGAGCTCGTTCCGCGAGCGGCTGGGCGCGCCCCGCGAGCTCATCGTGGATCTCGCCGCACCCTGCGACGAGCTCGAGCTGCCGCCGGCGGCCCGCACCACGGCGGTGGAGGCCGAGGGGATCCGCCACCGCATCAGCTTCTCGGGGGCGGAGCTGACCGTCCCCGCCCTGCTCGCTGCGCTCAACGGCCAGGCCGAGGTGCGGGACCTCTCCCTCGCCGAGCCCGCGATCGAGGACCTGGTGCGCCAGATCTACGCCCGCGGAGGCTTGGGCTGAGCTGCGACGCGCCGCAGGGAGGAGCGTCTGTGAGACACGACCTCTGGCCGTCGGACCTGCGCTGATGCACACTGGTCAGGAGGATGCCCAGCCGCTCCCCCGCTCGGCCGGGCACCGGGGACGAGCAACCGGGGCGGGCCGCGACGTCGGCCCGGAGGAGGAGGATCATGGCGCGCTCCTATGCGACCGTCGGGCAGATGCTGACCTATGCGGTCGATCGCTCGGTGCATGCGCCGGGCCTCTCCGGCTCCGAGCCGCGCCCCCGCGCGGAGATGATCCTGCGGCACATGCTCGAGTTCGTGCTCATGGCGCCGCGCAGCCGCAGCGCGTTCCTGCGCACCGTGGCGCGCACCGAGCTGACCACCGGGAACATCACGGCGGCGCCGCGGCTGCGCAAGCACTCCCCCGATCTCATCGCGGAGCTGCTGCCCAGCTCCGGCGCGGCGGACGACGGCGCCCGGCTGGGCATCGCGCTGAGCACAGACGGCGCCTTCCACGCACCGCGCCTGCAGAAGCTGCGGGCGGCGCTGGGTGCCTCCCCGCACCATCTGCTCATCGCGATCTCCCGCCGGGCGGATGATGCCGACCGTGAGGGGGAGGTGCCCGACGGGGTGGTCCCCATCAGCTGGCGCCGGCTGCGCGGGAGGATGGTCAAGGCCGATCCGGGGCACGCCCCGCTGTGGGAGACGATCGGGGAGATCGGGGAGAACTCCGCCCGACCGATCGCCCAGTTCCCCGTCGATGCGAAGAAGCTGCTCACCAAGGGGAGGATCGCGCGGGAGTTCCGCGCACACCTGGACGTGCTGCACCAGGCCAGCCGCACCCTGCTGGGCAGCAGCCCGCGCTTCTCCACCCGTCGCGGGCAGACCAGCGCGCACCTGCAGACCGGGGTGGGTCTGCACCGCACGGGGATCGAGTTCGGGGAGGTCGAGCAGGGCACCCCGGTCCACTTCATGCGCACCGGCCAGGATCCGGTGCCGCTGGGCATCGGCCTGCTGCAGGACGAGGCTGATCGGGCCGCGGCGCACGAGCGGCTCGAGGAGTTCGCTCGCCGCACCTCGTGGCGGACCGAGGGGAAGGCCGCCCCGGGCGGGCTGGAGCTGATCGGCGCCGCCGCCTCCCCGGAGGTGGAGGGCGCGCGCCTGCTGCTGTGGGCGATCTTCAACCCGATGCTGCTGCGCGACCGCGGCTTCGATCCCGCCGCGGCCCGCCGTCAGCCGGCGCTGTCCGCCACCTCCATGGGGCTGCGGCTGCACCAGCGCGGGGACGATTCGGGGACCACCTACCGCCTCTGGGTGGGCGGTGACCGCGAGTGGCGCCACCTCATCCCGAAGGTCACGCGCGAGGCGTCGGAGGGGCGTGAGGAGGAGACCTACGCGGTCGCGCCGCGCAAGAGCCAGTCCACCGCGGACTTCGTGTGGGAGGTGCACCGCGCCCTGCGGTCGCTGACCATCCCCTGAGCATCCTCGTCCCCGCCGGGGCCCTCCGCGAGGCCGACGCCCCGCGCGTTTCAGGTGGTCAGAGGTTGCTCTCCCGCAGCGTCGAGGGGTCGACCACCGGCGGCTCCAGGCCGAGCTGCCCGAGTGCGGAGCGGGTCTCGTCGGCCACCTCCACGCCCCAGGCCTGCCAGAAGTCCGCCAGGTCGTCGCCCGCGGCCGCGCTCGTGGAGTAGATGACGTTCTGCCATCTGTCCTCCTCGGTGAGCGGCTCCTGCTGACGGACGAGCGTCGCCCAGGCGGGGGCGAACTCGTCGCCGTACTGGAGGCGGAGCTGGTCGAAGGGCGCGAGCTGCTCGAACGGACCGAGCTCGGCGTAGTCCCGGATGCCGGCCTCGAGCGCCTCCATGGCGGTGTCCCAGTGCGAGGTGCCGGTCTCCGGATCGACCTCCCGCATCCTCGGCACCTGGCCGTACTCCCGTTCGAACTCGCGCTGGACGGCGAGCGAGAAGATGTTGACCGTCACCTCGACCACGTCACCGGGGTTGACGGGCTCCTGCTGGTGGTGGTGCCCGAGCTCGTGGTACGGACCCCAGCCGTCGAGGGTGAGCCCGGAGACGGTCAGCAGGGTCGACTGGATCGGGGGCGGATACGCGGTGTACCCGTTCGTGGCGTAGGCGCCGACCCCCTCGATGCCGTCGGGGTAGCCCACCAGATGGTGCGGCCCGGAGGGCGGGCGCGATTCGACCCCGCCCTCGGTGGTGTAGCCGGCCGTCTCCTGTTCGATCTCCACCACGCGGTCCAGGATCCCCAGCAGCTTCTCGTGGTCCTCGTGGCGGAACAGCAGCAGCCGGTCGCGCTCGACCGTCACGATCGCGTGCGTGGAGACGAGCTCGGCGAACGGGGCGCTCGAGCGGTCGAGCTGAGCCTGGAATTCGGCCTCCGCGGTCGTCCCGCGCACGAAGGTCGCCATCGGCTCCGCGGCGGCCCCGAAGCTCACGGTCGCGGTCGCGGCGCCGTCGGCGCCGGGGAAGGACAGGTAGATGACGCCGCCGTGCGCGTCGGAGACGAGGTTCGCGCCGGGCTCGAGCTCGGTCTCGCGCGGGGTGAGGGTGCGCCCGACGAAGTCGTCCTCGTCCTCGGCGTCGGGATCGAGCTGGCTCCCCGGGGCGCCGATCACGATCGAGGGGACGTCGTCGCCGTCCGCCTCGACCTCGACGCCGAGCTGGACATCCGGCGGCAGGTAGAGCCCGGTGGGCTGGAGATCGGTGGTCGACACGAGGGCGGTGCGCAGCCGTGCGGCGGCGTCGGCGGCCGCGGTGCGCGACGTCACCGGGACGACGTGCGTCCCGCTGGCCTGCGGCTGTCGGGCGTCTTCGGCATGGGCCGCGGTCGCGGCGCCGACGCCGACGGCGGCTGCGGCTGCGGCCGCGAGCGCGGTCCGGCGCGCGATGGGATGGTGCGGGCTGATGGTCACGAGGTACCTCCTGGCAGCACTGGCAGTTCGGCGACGTGATGTAAATCGCTTTTCATCGCCGTGGCGACCCTAGCAACCACTCGGCCGCGGAGCCAGGGCCGGGGCCGAGACCGCTGCGCGCTCCCCTGCGCGACAATGGTGGACATGGACGAGCGCAGCGACAGCACGGTGTTGAACGGTCAGTACAAGGTGCGCGGCGGGAAGCTGGTCTCGGTGGACGTGACGGCCGCCGAGGGCCGGATCGCCAGCGCCCACGTGTTCGGGGACTTCTTCCTCGAGCCGGATGATGCGCTCGAGGATCTCAACGCCGCGCTGGTGGGGATGGACACCGAGGCGACCGCCGCCGAGATCGGTGCCGCGCTCACCGCGCGGATCGACTCCCGCCCGGATCCGGTGCAGATGATCGGCTTCGACGTCGAGGCGGTCGCGATCGCCGTGCGCCGCGCCCTCGGGCACGCCTCCAGCTGGGAGGACCTCACCTTCGACGTGATCGATCCGGTGGTGCTGCCGCCGGTGATGCACGTGGCGCTGGACGAGGTGCTGCCGCTCGAGGTGGTCGCCGGTCGCCGCAACCCGCATTTCCGGATCTGGGACTGGGACTCGCCGCTGGTGGTGATCGGCTCGTACCAGTCGCTGCGCAACGAGATCGACGCCGAGGGCGCGGCCCGCAACGGGATCGGCGTGGTGCGCCGCATCACCGGCGGCGGGGCGATGTTCATGGAGCAGGGCAACTGCATCACCTACTCGCTCGTGGTGCCCACCTCGCTCGTCGAGGGGCTGAGCTTCGAGCAGGCCTACGCCTACCTCGACGACTGGGTGATGGGAGCGCTCGCGGAGATCGGGATCAACGCCCGCTACGTGCCGCTGAACGACATCGCCTCGGAGCAGGGGAAGATCGGCGGCGCCGCCCAGCGCCGCTTCGCGGGCGGGGTGCTGCTGCATCACGTGACGATGGCCTATGACATGGACGCCGACAAGATGGGCGAGGTGCTGCGGATCGGCCGGGAGAAGCTCTCGGACAAGGGCACCCGCAGCGCGAACAAGCGCGTGGATCCGATGCGCTCGCAGACCGGCCTGGCGCGCGAGCAGATCATCGAGGGCTTCCTGGAGTTCTTCCGCTCCCGCTACGACACCGTGACCTCGACCTACACCGAGGAGGAGCTGGCCAGGGCGCGCGAGCTGGTGCGGACGAAGTTCGGCACCGAGGCGTGGACCGCACGCGTGCCGTGAGCGACACGCGCCGACAGGGCCGGCGCCGCACAGACACACCCCGGCCCGCCCTGGGCCGATGCGGGGCCGCTCCCGACCCGCTCCCGGGCCGAGATCCCAGGCCGCCCCCGGGCCGCCCCCGGGCCGATCCCGGGCCACTTCGCCGCAACTGTGCGTTCTGGACCGGTGAGCGGCCTTCGCACCGGTGCAGAGCGCACAACTGCCACGCCCCCGTCCGGCCCGGGCCCGAGTGCCACACCCCAGCCGGGCCGAGGACGGGCACGTGCGCGAGAAGGACACCCGGTGGCGCCGCCCGTGGCCGCCCGGGGGCAGCAGACCGGCGATCCCCACCACCTCATGCCAACTGTGCGTTCTGCACCGGTGTTCGGCACCCGCACCGGTGCAGAGCGCACAGTTGCCGCGGGCCGGGAGGAGCCGCCCGACTTAAGCGCCCCTTTTGCGCACCATAAGGTCACCTTTGGCCATTCTTCGCCACGAACACTGCTCCCGCGCGGCTGCGCACCTAGCGTGACGGCATCGGCCGAGGGCGGGCAGACGCCGTCGGCGCCGCAGACCGAGGAGCAGCCATGACCCTGCACGAGACCGCACACCCCGCGCACGCCCCGGGGATCGACTCCACCTGGACCTTCGAGACCACGGCGAGATCCCTCACCGGACGCCGCCCCGTGGCCGGCGGCGTCATCGACGCGATCGGCGACACCCCGCTCATCGAGCTCAGCCGCTTCGGCGCCGCTCGCGGCGCACGAGCGCGGATCCTCGGCAAGGCGGAGTTCTCCAACCCCCTGGGCAGCGTGAAGGACCGCATCGTGTGGGGCATCATCCGCGCCGCGGAGGAGAGCGGGCAGCTGCGTCCCGGCGCTCTGATCGTGGACATCACCAGCGGAAACACCGGGATCGCCCTGGCCGCGATCGCCGCGGGGCGCGGCTACCGCACGAAGTTCTACCTGGGCGACAACACCAGCCCCGACAAGCGCCTGCTGCTCGAGGCGATCGGGGCCGAGATCGTCCCCGTCCCCAACAGCCTGTTCCTGGACCCGGAGGCGCTGGACCTCCTGTTCCTCCGCGCGCAGGAGGAGAACCCCGGGGCGTTCATCGCCGATCAGCTGAACAACCCCGCGAACCCCGCGACGCACTACGCCACCACCGGGCCGGAGATCTGGCGCGACACCTCCGGCGGGGTCGACGTGCTGGTCGCGGGCGTGGGCACGGGCGGGACCTCGGCCGGGGCGGGCCGCTTCCTCAAGGAGCAGAAGCCGGCGCTGCGGCTCGTGGTCGCGGAGCCGGGCGACGCCTCCGTGCCCTCCGAGGAGGTGCTCTATCCCGAGGAGATCGACGGGGTGCACAAGGTGGTCGACGTCGAGCCCGAGCAGCTGCCGGGCAACTACGCCCCGGAGCTGGTGGACGAGGTGATCGGCGTCGAGGCGTCCGAGGCCTATGCCGCCGCACGCGAGGTGCTGCACGAGGAGGGGCTCCTGGTGGGGCCGTCGTCCGGAGCGAACCTCGAGGCCGCCGCCCGTCTCGCGCAGCGCCCCGAGCACGAGGGGACCACGATCGTCGTGATCCTCGCCGACACCGGCGAGCGCTACCTCTCCGCCGGGGTGTTCGGCCCCCGCCCCGCCGGCGACTCCGGGCCGGGGGTGCCCGACGGAGCGGGAGGTTCCGGTCCCGAGCGTCGGTGAGCGCCCTCAGGCCCCGGTGAGGCCGAGCTGCGCGTGCCGGCCCCGGTACACGCCGGTGCGCAGCTCGATCGCATAGGCCTCGAGCTCGGGCATGCCCAGCGCGCGCGCTGCGGCGATCTCGGCCTCCACGTCGTACCCCACCCGCACGAACTGCACCCCGAAGGGCGCCTGCGCCTCGCCGTCCGGCACTCCCTCGAGAATCGCGTAGGACGGGGTCGGATCGTCCAGCTGGTTGCCGACGCTGCCCACGTTCACCAGCGTCCCCTCCTTCCCGGAGCGCAGGTACGGGTCGTGGATGTCGCCGTAGGCGACCACGTCGGCCGGGCCGACGTCCCCGGTGAAGGCCGTCGGTGCGAACATCATCGCGAACTGCTCCGGACCGTGCTCCCGCTGCACGCGGGTGAACTCGTCCACCGGCGAGGCGTGCACGAGCCGCACCCGCCACCCGGAGAGCTGCAGGTCCAGGCTGCCCGGCAGGGCGAACAGCCAGCGCCGCGCCTCCGCCGGAAGCTCCTCGCGCCACCACGCCTGCCCCGCGGAGACGGGCTCCGCCTCCCCGGCGACGAAGACCTCCCAGTTCCCGCGCACGGTCGCCTCGCAGCGCTGCCGGGTCAGGGCGGTGCAGTCCGCTCCGCGCGGCCCCTTGCCGATGACGTCCCCGAGGTTGATCACGCGGGTGATGCCGCGGGAGGCGATGTCCTCGAGCACGGCGCGGTACGCCGTGAGATTGCCGTGCACGTCGGAGACCAGGGCGATGCGCTCGCAGGGCGGGGATGACATGACCCCACGGTACGGCCCGCCGGACGCGCGTCCCGGGGCCCGCCGCACAGCCAGCACGCGAGGGCGCTCACACTGCCGACGCCTGCGTTGCGTCGGGACGCAGACCTGGAACAATGGCCCGCATGACCGATACCGCATCCCGCCCCGACACCGGCTCCGCCCTCCCCGATCGCCCCTCCCTCGAGGGTCTGGAGGAGAAGTGGGACGGCGTATGGAGTGCGCAGGAGCTGTACGCCTTCGACCCGGAGACCACCCGTGACCAGGTCTTCAGCGTGGACACCCCGCCGCCCACCGCCTCCGGCTCCCTGCACATCGGTCACGTCTTCGGCTACTCGCAGGCCGACATGATCGTGCGCTACCAGCGCATGCGGGGCATGAACTGCTTCTACCCGTTGGGCTGGGACGACAACGGCCTGCCCACCGAGCGCCGCGCCCAGAACTATTACGGGGTGCGCTGCGATCCCTCGCTGCCCTACGACCCGGACTTCACGCCCCCGCAGGAGGGCGGCTCGAACAAGTCCTCGAAGGCCGCGAACCAGCTGCCGATCTCGCGCCGGAACTTCATCGAGCTGTGCGAGCAGCTGACCACGCTCGACGAGAAGTCGTTCGAGGAGGTCTTCCGCACGCTGGGCCTCTCGGTGGACTGGAACCACAGCTACCAGACCATCGATGCCCGCTCCCGCGCCACCTCCCAGCGCGCCTTCCTCGAGAACCTCGCCAAGGGCCAGGCCTACCAGGCCGAGGCTCCCACCATGTGGGACGTCACCTATCGCACCGCGGTCGCGCAGGCCGAGCAGGAGGATCGCGAGCGGGACGGCGCGTACCACCGCATCGGCTTCACCCGCACGAACGCGGCCGACGGCGCAGACGCCACCGTGTACATCGAGACCACCCGCCCCGAGCTGCTGCCGGCATGTGTGGCGCTCGTGGCCCACCCCGAGGACGAGCGCTACCAGGAGCTGTTCGGCACCACCGTCACCTCCCCGCTGTTCGGGGTCGAGGTGCCGGTGATGGCGCATCCGCTGGCCCAGCCCGACAAGGGCGCCGGCATCGCCATGATCTGCACCTTCGGCGACTCCAACGACGTCACCTGGTGGCGTGAGCTCGAGCTGCCCACCCGCTCCGTGGTGGGGCGCGACGGCCGCTTCCTGCCCGAGGCGCCGTGGATCACCACGGCCGAGGGGCAGGCCGCCTACGCCGAGCTGGTGGGCCTGACCGTGTTCAGCGCGCAGAAGCGCGTGGTGGAGATGGTCACCGAGTCCGGCGACCTCGTGGGCGAGCCGGAGAAGATCACCCATCCGGTGAAGTTCTACGAGAACGGCGACAAGCCGCTCGAGTTCGTCACCTCGCGGCAGTGGTATCTCACCAACGGCGGCCGCGACCAGTCCGAGGGCGGGCTGCGTGACGCGCTGATCGCCCGCGGGGCCGAGATGACCTGGCACCCGGCCTACATGGAGTCCCGCTACCGCAACTGGGTGGAGGGCCTGGCCGGCGACTGGCTGATCTCGCGCCAGCGCTTCTACGGCGTGCCCTTCCCCGTCTGGTACGGCGTGGGCGCCGATGGCGAGACCGACTACTCCACGGTGCTCACCCCTGCGGTCGAGGACCTGCCCGTGGATCCCACGATCGATGTGCCGGCAGGATTCACCGAGGAGCAGCGCGACCAGCCCGGGGGCTTCGTCGCCGATCCGGACATCCTCGACACCTGGGCCACCTCCTCTCTCACCCCGCAGCTCGCGGGCGGCTGGAACGCCCAGGACGACGGCGAGCTGTTCTCGAAGGTGTACCCGATGGACCTGCGCCCGCAGGGCCACGACATCATCCGCACCTGGCTGTTCTCCACGATCGTGCGCTCGCATCTGCAGCAGGATTCGCTGCCCTGGAAGCACGCCTCGATCAACGGCTGGATCCTCGATCCGGACCGCAAGAAGATGTCGAAGTCGAAGGGCAATGTGGTCACCCCGCTGGGCCTGCTCCAGCAGCACGGCTCCGACGGGGTGCGCTACTGGGCGGGCCGGGCCCGCCAGGGCGTGGACACCGCCTTCGACGAGGGGCAGATGAAGATCGGCCGCCGCCTGGCGATCAAGATCCTCAACGCCTCGAAGTTCGCGCTCGGCTTCGGCGAGGCCCCGGCGGACCCGTCGGGCCGCCTGGCCGCGGACCCCGCCGTGGTCACCGATCCGCTGGACCGGGCGCTGCTCGCGCAGCTGGCCGACGTGGTCGAGCAGTCCACCGCCGCCTTCGACGAGATGGACTATGCCCGCAGCCTCGAGGTGGCCGAGCCGTTCTTCTGGGCGTTCTGCGACGACTACATCGAGCTGGTCAAGGAGCGCGCCCACGGCAACTCTCCCGATGGCGAGGTCGGGGCCGCCTCGGCCCGGGCGGCGCTCGCGATCGCGCTCGAGGTGCTGCTGCGGCTGTTCGCGCCGGTGATCGTCTTCGCGACCGAGGAGGTCTGGTCGTGGTGGCGCGAGGGCAGCGTGCACACCCAGCCCTGGCCGGAGGCGGCGCCGCTGCGTGAGGCCGCTGCCGGTCAGGACGCGGCGCTGGTGGACTCGGTGGCGCAGGCGGCGATCACGCTGCGGCGCATCAAGTCCGATGCCAAGGTGTCCCAGAAGACCCCGATCCTCTCGGTGACGATCGAGGCGCCGCAGGAGGCGCTGGCCTATCTGGAGGCCGCCTCCGCGGATCTCACGGCGCTGGGCCGGATCGAGAAGTTCGAGCTGGTCACCGGGCAGGGCGAGGAGATCCTCACCCGGGACGTCGAGCTGGGCGAGCCGCCGGTCAAGCAGCCGCGCGCCAAGGGCTGAGGGGTCTCGCCCCGCACCCCGCAGGGCCGTCGAGCCGCTGACGGGGGTGCCTTCGGGGGACGGGGTGCGCGCGGGGCGGTTCAGTCGAAGGGGTTGACGAAGCTCAGCGCATCCCCCACCGCGCTCGTGGCGGTGTCGAGCGCCCCCGAGGCATCCGAGATCGCGTCGTCGAGGTCGTCGTCCCCCGGCGTGAAGGTGTCGACGATGTTGTGCGGGCTGATCGAGAGCGCGATGTCCGCTCCAGGCCGAGCGCGATGTCGCCGCCGAGGGTGAACCCGACCGCATCGGTCGAGACGACCGCCCCTGCGCGGATCGATGCCCCGGCGTCGACGCCGAGGGATCCGGAGGCCGACATCCAGCCTCCGGGCGAGACGGAGGAGAAGTCTGCGTCGGCCTTCGCCCCGGCGAACAACCCGCCATCGAAGCCGACGCTCCAGCCGCTGATGTTCCCGTCATCGTTGCGGGTCGCGTGGGAGTACGCGTTCGCGTGCGCCTCGGCGCCGGCGTACCCGTCCACGCCGATCCTGGTGCTGGCGTCGAGGCGACCGGCCAGGGTGGCGCTCAGATCGCCTCGGCCCTCTCCGTGAGCCGGGCCCGCACCTCGACGGCCCAGCACTCCCGGAAGGCGTCGGCGTCGGGGCCGCTCCACTCGACGGACGCGATCAGCGCGGAGGTGGTGCCGATGAGGTCGTGGAGTGCTCCGGAGCTGCGCCGGCAGGCTTCCGCCTGTGCCCGCAGCTGGTCGGTCTGCGCACCGAAGAATCCGCTCGTCCCGCTTCCGCCCTCGTCTTCCTTGTTCCGCTGACCCTGACGACGGCCCGAGCCGAGGCCTCACCGGGCGCACCCGCGATGGGGAGCACTCCCCATGCCCGCTTAGAGTGGCTGCCATGGAGACCGTGTTCCGTGCGTCCTCGTCGCGCGTCAACGTCGTCGTGGGGCCGATGGTGATGGGCGTGGGGGTCCTCACGGCGGTCGCGGCCGTGGTGCTGTCCCTCGTGGTGGGGACCGCCGGGTTCCTGGCGCTGCTGATCCCTGCCGTGCTGGCGCTGGGCGGTGGGGCGTTCGTGCTGTGGGGGGCGCTGCGGTCGCGCCTGCGCATCGACGCGGAGGGCTTCGTGTGGGCCGGGTTCGTCGGGGCGGAGCGGTCGGTGCGCTGGCCGATGCTGGAGCGTCTGGTGCCGCCTGCTCCGGGCGACCATCGCCTGGTGGCGACCGCGCTGCTGCGAGACGGCACCCAGGTCCCGGTGCGTGCGCTGTGGCAGCCGGTCACCTTCCCCTCGGCCCTCAGCGGCGGACCGGATCACTCGGAGGTGGCCCGCGCTCTGGTCGCCGCTCACCGGCAGTGGCTCGCCGGGCGCCGGTGAGCCGGTCCGCTCATCGCACCACCTGACGGTGCCCGGCATCCAGGCGACGGGTCCAGCCGCGGGCGTCGAGATGCTCGAGCAGCGGGATCGCGATGCGGCGGCTGGTGCCGAGCGCCTGGCGTGCCTGGGAGGTGGTGAAGGGCTGCGGGAGCCGGGCCAGCTCCCGCATGGCGAGGGCGGGGGCGGTGGGTAGCAGGATCACCTCGCCCGGCAGGCGCAGCACCCGGCCGAGCCGGGCGGCGGCAGCGAGCTCTTCGGGGCCCAGGCCGAGCGCGGTGAGGTGGTCCGCGGAGGGGGAGGCGAAGGGCTCCTCCCCCAGATGCTGCTCGAGGGCGGCGATCGCGGTCTCGGCCGGGCCGAGCTGCGCGGAGCGGAGGGGGTCCAGGACCCGTCCGTCCCGCTCGACGAGGTCGGCGCGCTCGAGCAGCTCGGGCAGGGCCTCTCCTGGGGCGTCGAGCAGGTCGAGGGCCGCCTTGCGGGGCAGCCCTGCGGAGAGCGGATGCTGATCGTGCTCGGCGGTGACCGCGTCCCGCAGGCGCGTCGACCAGGCGCTCAGCGCGGCCTCGGCGACCAGCAGGGCCCCGCACCGGTGCACCCCGGCGGGCAGCACCTCGGGCACGGCGATCCCCCGGCGGGTCAGCTGCGCGGAGGGCACCGCATCGCGCCGGGCCACCTCGGCGGCCACGTCTCCGGCGCCCCCGCTCGCAGTGAGCGCGGCGGCCCGTCGGGCGGCATCACCGCGACGGGTGAGCGCGGGCGGGTCGACGTCGAGCACGAGCGCGCCGCTGTGCACCACCCGCGCCCCGCTGCCGCGCAGCACCATCCGGTCCCCGACCCGCACCGGCAGGGCGCGGTCGAGGGTGAGCCGGGCGTGGTCGGGGCCGAGCGGCCGGACCCGGGCCGGCACCGCGGCGGTGCCGGCGTGGACGACGAGCTCCGAGGGCGCCGCGGCGAACGCGCCCGGAGAGGTCGCCCGCACGTCCAGGAGGTCCGCCGTCGCCCAGGAGCCGACGGTCAGCAGCGCATCGCCGCGCGTGAGCGCGTCCGCGTCCACGCCGCGGAGGTTCACGGCGGCGCGGCTCACGGGGCCGATCTCGTCCACCGCCTCGCCGCAGCTCTGCAGGGAGCGCACCCGGACCTGTCGTGCCGGTCCGGCGCCCCTCCGCTCGAGCGCGTCCCCCACGCGGAGGGTGCCCGCGCTGAGGGTTCCGGTGATGACGGTCCCCGCCCCGGAGACGCTGAAGGAGCGGTCCACCCACAGCCGCACCGGCTCCTCGCGCGAGGGGCTGCGGGCGGCGAGGACCACCGCATCCAGCACCTCCCGCAGCTGCCCCATCCCCTGGCCGGTGAGCGCGGAGACGCTCACGGCGGGTGCCTCGGCAAGACCGGTCCCGGCCAGCTCGGTGCGGGCCTTGGCGAGCACCTCCTCGACCCGGTCGGGGGCGAGGTCCGCACGGGTGACGACGAGGAGGCCCTGCGTGATGCCGAGCGCGGCGATCGCATCCCGATGATCGGCGGACTGCGACTGCCAGCCCTCGTCGGCCGCGACGACGAAGCAGACGATCGGGACGGGGCCGAGGCCGGCGAGCATGTTGCCGAGGAACCGCTCATGGCCGGGCACGTCGACGAAGGACACGGCACGGCCCGAGGGCAGGGTGGTCCAGGCGAAGCCGAGGTCGATGGTCAGCCCTCGCCGCGTCTCCTCCGCCCACCGGTCCGGCTCGATCCCGGTGAGGGCCCGGATCAGGGTGGACTTGCCGTGGTCGACGTGCCCGGCCGTGGCGACGACCTGCATCAGCGCTGCGCGCCGGCGGGGTCGAGGCGGGTCCGGGCAGTACGTACCGCCGCCTCGAGGCGGGCGTCCTCCTCGGCGGGCACGCAGCGCAGATCCAGCAGGCAGCAGTCGTCGCGCACCGTGGCGACCACGGCGGGGTCGCCGGTGCGCAGCGGTGCGGCGAGCGCGGGGTCGAGGGCGAGCGCCCAGCCGGGCAGCGGCACCTCGGCCCCTCCCCCGCCGCCGACGCGTCCCTCATGCGCGACGAGGCGACCTCCGAGCCGGTCGGCGAGCGCCGCGGTCCTCTCCCGCAGCGCGTCCGGATCCAGTCGCAGCGCCTCGAGGACGGGCGGGACGGGGCCGCGGAGGGTGGCCTCGAGTGCGGCGAGGGTCAGCTTGTCCGCGCGCATCGCCCGCGCCAGCGGGTGCCGGGCGAGGCGCGCGATGATCTCGGCGCGTCCCAGCAGGATCCCGGCCTGCGGGCCGCCGAGCAGCTTGTCGCCGCTGGCGATCACCAGGTCCGCGCCGTCGCGCAGGGCGGCGGCGGCAGCGGGCTCCGCGGGCAGCCGGGGCTCCGGCTCGAGCAGGCCGCTGCCGAGGTCCGCCACCAGCGGGACCCCGGCCTCGCGGCACGGCCCGGCGAGCTCGGCGACCGCCACCTCGCTGGTGAAGCCGATGACCCGGTAGTTGCTGGTGTGGACCCTCAGCACGCAGCCGGTCGAGGGGCCGAGCGCCGCGGTGTAGTCCGCGAGGTGGGTGCGGTTGGTGGTGCCCACCTCGCGCAGCCGCGCTCCGGTAGAGGTGATGAGCTCGGGCAGGCGGAAGCCGGCGCCGATCTCGATGAGCTCGCCGCGGCTGAGGATCACCTCGTCCGTCCCGGCGAGGGCGGTGGTGGCCAGCGCCAGGGCGGCCGCCCCGTTGTTGACGATCAGGGCGTCCTCGGCCTCGGGGCAGGCGGCGAGCAGCGCGGCGCGGGCGCCGGCGCCGCGCCGCGAGCGGACGCCGGCAGCGAGGTCGAATTCGACGTCGGTGTAGCCGGCGGCGTCCTGCAGCGCCGCGCGCGCCGCAGGAGACAGCGGCGCCCGGCCCAGGTTCGTGTGCACGATGACCCCGGTCGCGTTGAGGACCGGTCGCAGGGAGCCGGCGGGGCGGCCGCCGAGGGCGGAGCGGATCTCCTCGAGCACGGCCTCGGCGGCGATCTCGCCGCGCCGGGCGCGCTCCTGCGCGCCGCGGACGATGCCGCGCACCACGTGCTCGCTGAGCACCTGGGCGGCGGCGGCCACGTCGGGATGCGCCAGGAGATGGTCGGTGCGCGGGATCCGACGGCGCGGGTCGGCGCTCATCGCCGCGCTCCGCTCGTGGTGCCGACCTCCGCCGTCTTGGGCACGGGGACCTCCTCGGGGGCCGACGGGCGGGGCCCGTCCCGGCCGGGCGGCAGCGGCGCGGCGGGGACGGTCCTCGCGGGGAAGATTCCGGCGGAGGCGGACGGGAATCGAACCCGCCAGACCGAGATGCTCGGTCTCACCGGTTTTGAAGACCGGGGCGCCCACCAGGACACGTACGCCTCCGCCGCCCAAACTATCACCGCAGGACCAGCAAGGATATGGATCTGCTGGGCGGCGCCCCCCGATGGCGCCGACACTCTCGTGCGGCGGCGACCCGCCGCAGCCCCCGAGGGCGGCGCCGTCATAGGCTCGGGCCATGAGCGACTCCCCGATCCGTCCTGCGGCCCAGCCCTCGATCCGCCTGACCACCATGGCGCACGGCGGGGGCTGCGCCTCGAAGATCCCGCCGGGCGAGCTCGAGGAGGTGGTCGCCGGGCTCTCCGGCCAGCAGTACCCGCAGGTGATCGTGGGCCTGGAGGACGGGGACGACGCCGCCGCGGTGCGGATCGGCGAGGCCGGGGACACCGCGGTGCTCTCGACCGCGGACTTCTTCACGCCGGTGGTGGATGACGCCTTCGACTGGGGACGCATCGCCGCGGCGAACGCCCTGTCGGACATCTACGCGATGGGCGGCGACCCGGTGGTCGCGATCAACCTGGTGGGCTGGCCCCGCGGGGTGCTGCCCCTGGAGCTGCTGCAGGAGGTGCTCTCCGGAGGGCTCGCGATCGCGCAGGAGGCCGCCGTGCCGGTGATCGGCGGTCACTCGGTCGACGATCCGGAGCCGAAGTACGGCATGGCCGTCACCGGCACCGCCCTTCCGGAGCGTCTGCTGCGCAACGACGCCGCAGCTCCGGGGCTGCCGATCACGCTGACGAAGCCGCTCGGCGTGGGGCTGCTGAACAACCGCATGAAGTCCACCGGCGAGGTCTCCGAGGCGGCGATCGCCACGATGACCACCCTGAACCGCGACGCCTCGAAGGCCGCGCTCGCGGCGGGGGCGCGGGCGGCGACCGACGTGACGGGGTTCGGGCTGCTGGGGCACCTGTTCAAGATGGGGCGCGCCTCCGGCGTGGGCATGGTGATCGATCGCGCGGCGGTGCCGCTCATCGAGGGGGCCGACGACGCGCTGCGCGACGGCTTCGTCTCCGGCGGCACGCGCCGGAACCTCGAGTGGGTGCGGCATGCGGTGCAGGCCGGGGCAGGCATCACCGAGGAGGATCTGCTGCTGCTGGCCGACGCCCAGACCTCCGGCGGGCTGCTGGTGGTCGGCGAGGTGCCCGGCTACCCGATCATCGGCGAAACGGTCGAGGGCTCCGGCATCACGGTGCGCTGAGCAGGCGCATCGCGCACGGCGCACCGGCACCGATCACGGCCGCGCTCCGGGGACCGGAGGCGTGGATCAGCCGGCGGTGGTGATCGCGTCGTCGGTGATGCCGGCGGCGCGGCGGGCGGCCAGGCGCGCCTTCTGCGGCTCGATCACGCGCCGCGGGTCCTTCACGGATTCCAGGCCCGCGTGCAGCACGCCGAAGCGGGTCAGGGCGGAGGCGGTCAGCAGCGCCGCACCGCTCGCGGCGGCGACGACCCGGTTCCGGCCGCCGAGCAGGGTGCCGAGCCCGCCGGCGATCGCGAGCCGCTCGGCCCACCGCAGCATCGTGCCGGGGCGCCCGGTCTCCAGCGGTTCGGCCTCGAGCGGGTGCATCGACGCCTTCATGCGGTGCATCGAGACCACGTCCCCGGCCACGCCGGCCGTGGCCAGCAGCCGCGCCGGTCCGGCCTCCGCCGCCGGGGTGGTGATCATCGCGGCGCCGCCCGCCGCGAGGCTCGCCGAGGAGACGAAGAGGTAGGAGAGGTGCCCGCGTCCGGCCTCCCAGGTGGGGACCACGGTGTTGCCGAGCAGGGCACCGGTGTACGAGGCCAGGGCGGGTGCGAGGGCGACCTGGGTGAGGGAGGCGGGGATCTCCGCGGCGCCGAGCAGGGAGCGCAGCGCCCCCAGCGGCACGCGCCGCCCGGTCATCTCATCGACCTCGAGAGCGGCCAGCACCCCGGAGGCGCTCGCGAAGCCGCCGACGATCCACGTGCCCATGCTCATGGGCGAGGTGATCTTCACCGTCCGCATCATGTTGAGGAAGCGCTCGGGCCGGCCGAGGTCCTCGATGAGCGCGAGCGTGCCCACGCCGGCGGTGCCCAGCGCCGTGAGCCGGGCGGCGCGGCGCAGCTGCGGCCGGCCGGTGCACTGCGCCCCGAAGGCCAGCATCCCGGACCCGGCGGCGACCCCGCCCAGGAAGAGGTACGCCGCGATCGGAGCCCTCCACGGCGGGGCCTTGACCACGGGCCGGCCGTAGTACGAGTCGAACTCGTCGGCGCGCTCGATCTCGACGTCCTCGACGACCGCGCCCTCGCGCGAGCCGTCCCCCATCCCCACCTGGGAGAGGTCGCGCCGGCGCCGGCGACGCTTCCCACCCCGGCGGCGCGGCTGCTCCGGCGGGCGGTCCGCGTCGAACTCGGTGACGCTCATCGACGAGCTCCCAGGAAGGAGAGCGCGACCGCGGCGACCATGCCTGCCGCGGCGATCCCGGCGCGGGCGTAGGTGCGGGGCAGCGAGGCGGTGGGCACCTGCGGATCCGGCGGCAGCCCGTACACCTCGGGCTCGTCCAGCAGCAGGAACACCGAGCCGGTGCCGCCCACGCCGTCCTTGGGGTTCACGCCGTACAGCCGCGCCTCGGTCATGCCGCGCGCGTGAAGGTCCCGCACCCGCTCGTGCGCGGCGGCGGTGAGATCGGGATGATCGCCGAAGGTGATGGACTGGGTGGGGCAGGTGGCCGAGCAGGCCGGCTCCTCCCCCTCGACCAGGCGGTCGTAGCACAGCGTGCACTTGCTGGCGGTGCCCATCCGGTCGACCGTGTCGCCCCGGTGGGCGTACGGGGAGACGGTGCCGTCGTCACGGCGTTCGATCACGCCGAAGGGGCAGGCGCTCACGCAGGTGCCGCAGCCGTTGCACACGTCCTCCTGGACCACCACCGAGCCGTGCTCCGAGCGGAAGATCGCGCCCGTGGGACACACGTCGAGGCAGCCGGCGTTGGTGCAGTGCTTGCACACGTCCGAGGACATCAGCCAGCGGAACTCCGGGGTGTCCGGCGGGGTGCGGTCCGCCTGCGAGAGATCTCCCGCCGGGGTCGCGCCGCGGGCACCGGAGGAGCGCGGGCCGATGCCGGGCATCCCGAGGCTCACCAGGCGCCGGCCCGACTCCCGGGCCTGCTCGATGCGCTCCTGCCCCTGCTCGACGAAGGCGACGTGGCGCCACGTGTTGGCGCCCAGCTCACCGGTGTTGTCGTAGCTGGAGCCGAGGATCTCGAGGTTGCCGTCGATCGGGTTGCGGTTCCACTCCTTGCACGCCACCTCGCAGGCCTTGCAGCCGATGCAGATCGAGGTGTCGGTGAAGAAGCCCTTGCGCTCGTGGTCATGGCCCCAGCCGGAGTTCGCGGCGGGTCCTTCGGGTCCGGCCAGCAGCGTCATCGGTTGTCCATCTCCTTCATCGAGGCCTCACCGGTGGGTGCCGCGGTGGCCTCCCCCGGACCGCGCACCTCGTGCGGGGCGAAGGAATCCGCGGGGCCCGCGCCGGGCGCGCCCTCGGCACCGTCGACCGCCGGATGCTCGGAGGCGATCAGTCCGGCCCGCCGACGATACGCCAGCACCAGCTCCCTGCGTCCGGCGCCCTGCGGGCGACGGCCCGGGATGAGGGTGCACGAGTTGTTCTTGCTGTTCTGGATCTGGGTGTTCGCATCGAGGTTCATGCCGATCAGGTCGTTCGCGCCGTCGCCCTGGATGAGCGCCTCCTCGCCCCGGCCCCAGTGGAACGGCAGGCCGATCTGGTGGATGGTGCGCTCCCCGATCCGCAGCGGGGTCATGCGTTCGGTGATCAGCACCTTCGCCTCGATCGCGTTGCGGGCGGAGATGATGGTCGCCCAGCCGTACGGCTCGAGACCCACCTCCTCGGCGAGCTCCGGGGAGACCTCGCAGTACATCTCCGGCTGCAGCTCCGAGAGGTACGGCAGGAAGCGGCTCATGCCGCCGGCGGTGTGGTGCTCGGTGATGCGGTAGGTGGTGAACACGTACGGATACACCTCGCCGCCGGTCCCCATCGCGCCGGCCGAGCTGAGGTTGTCCTCGTCGCGGAACGTGACCCGGGTGGGGTTGGACTGCTGCTCGTACAGCGGGTTGCGGATGGTCGACTCGGGCGACTCGTAATGGGTGGGCAGCGGTCCGTCCACCAGCCCGGTGGGTGCGAACAGCCAGCCCCGCCCGTCGGACTGCATGGTGAACGCGTCGGTGCCCGCGAGGGCCGCGGCCCCGCCCTGGGAGGGGTCCCCCGGATCATCGGGGCGCTTGGTCACCGGGAAGTCGGGGACGTCCTCGCCGGTCCAGCGGCCGGTCTCCTCGTCCCACCACACGAGCTTCTTGCGCTCGCTCCAGGGCCGGCCCCGGGCGTCGGCCGAGGCGCGGTTGTAGAGGATCCGCCGGTTGGCGGGCCAGGCCCAGCCCCAGTCCGGGGCGATCTCGCCCTGCTCCGAGCCGGGGCGGCGGCGCCGGGCCTGGTTGATCCCGTCCGCGTAGACGCCGGTGTAGATCCAGCAGCCGCCGCTGGTGGAGCCGTCGTCCTTCATCTCCGCGAAGGCGTTCAGCGGGCGGCCGGCCCTCTCCCCGGTGAGGTGGCGGCCGTTGATCTCGGCGAGCACCGCCTCGGCGTCCGGCTCCCCGCGCTCGTTGACCGGGTAGTCCCAGGTGAGGTCGAGGATCGGGCGGTCCCGCGGGTCGGTCGAGCCGCGGAGCTTCTCGCGGATGCGGCGCCCGAGCTCGTACATGAACTCGAGGTCGCTGCGGGCGTCGTCCGGCGGTTCCACGGCCTGATCGCGCCACTGCACCATCCGCTGGGTCTGGGTGAAGGAGCCGGCCTTCTCGGTATGGTTCGCGGCCGGCAGGAAGAACATCTCGGTGCCGATCTGCTCCGGGGTGAGCTCCCCGGATTCGATCTCCGGCCCGTCCTTCCAGAAGGTGGCGGACTCGATCATGTAGAAGTCGCGCACCACCATCCATTTCAGGTGCGTCAGGCCCAGGCGCTGCAGGCGCCCGTTGGCGGAGCCCACCGCGGGGTTCTGGCCGAACAGGAAGTAGCCGTCGACACCGCCCTCGAGCATGCGCATGACCGTCTGATAGGTGCCGTGCGCACCGGTCAGCCTGGGCAGGTAGTGGTAGGCCCAGTCGTTCTCGGCCGTCGCATGCTCTCCCCACCACGCCTTGAGCAGGTTGATGGTGTAGATGTCGGCGTCGGCCCAGAAGCCCTTCTGCTCCTTCTTGCCGATCGCCCGGGTGAACTCGTGGAAGTCGTCCTGGCCCACCTTCGGCATCGGCAGGTAGCCGGGCAGGATGTGGTAGAGCGTGGGGATGTCCGTGGAGCCCTGGATGGTCGCGTGGCCGCGCAGCGCCATGATCCCGCCGCCCGGGCGGCCCATGTTGCCCATGAGCAGCTGCAGGACGCCCGCGGTGCGGATCATCTGCGCCCCGCCCTGGTGCTGGGTCCAGCCCAGCGCGTAGGCGAACATCGTGGTCCGCTCGCGCCCCGAGTTCTCGGCGATCGAGGTGGCCAGGTAGGCGAAGTCCTCCGGCGAGATGCCGCAGGTGTCCCGGACCATCTCGGGGGTGTAGCGGGCGTAGTGGCGCCGCAGGATCTGGAAGACGGTCCGTGGATGCTGCAGCGTCTCATCGCGTTCGGGCAGCCCCTGCGCGATCCGCTCCGGATCCCCCGCATACGCCCACGAGGTGTTCTCGTAGGTGCTGGTCTCCTGGTCGTAGCCGGAGAACAGCCCGTCGAGGTCCTCGGCATCCGCGTACTGCTCGGAGATGAGCGTCGAGGCGTTGGTGAAGGTGCGCAGGTACTCCTCGAAGTACAGCTCGTTCTCGAGCACGTGCCGGATCACGCCGCCCAGCAGCACGATGTCCGTGCCGGCGCGGATCGGGATGTGCCGATCGGCGTTCGCGGAGGTGCGTGTGAACCGCGGGTCCACATGGATGACGCGGGCGCCGCGCTTCCGGGCCTCGGTCACCCACTGGAAGGCGACGGGGTGCGCCTCGGCCATGTTGGACCCCTCGATGACGATGAGATCAGCGTTGGCGAAGTCCTGCACGGACTGTGTGGCACCGCCACGACCGAACGAGGCTCCCAGACCGGGAACCGTGGCGGAGTGTCATATGCGGGCCTGGTTCTCGATCTGGATCGCGCCCGCGGCGGTGAAGAACTTCTTGATCAGATAGTTCTCCTCGTTGTCGATGGTCGCGCCGCCGAGGCTGGCGATGCCCATCGCGCGCCGGAGGGAGCGGCCCTGCTCGTCCTCGTCCTCCCAGTGCTTCCGGCGGGCCTCGATGAAGCGGTCGGCGATCATGTCCATCGCCGTGTCGAGATCGAGGTCCTCCCACTCGGTCGCGTACGGGCGGCGGTAGCGCACCGTCGTCTGGCGGAGGTAGGAGTTCGCGAGCTGCTCGCTGGCCGCACCCTTGGGGCACAGCCGGCCGCGGGAAACCGGGGATTCCGGGTTCCCCTCGATCTGGATGACCTTGCCGTCCTGATGGAAGATGCGCTGGCTGCAGCCGACGGCGCAGTAGGGGCAGATGCTCTCGGCCATGCCATCGGCCGTGCTGGTGCGCGGCACCGTGCTGCGGGTCCTCGCGGACGTGACGGCGCTGCCGCGTCCTGTGGGATCCGCCCCGCGGAGCTGCCGGAGCACCGGCCAGTCGAGGAGCGTGAGGCGAGCCATGGCCTCATGCTACCAACGTGCGCTCACCGCCACGGCGGTTCTGCCGCGCCGACGGCTCAGCCGGCGTCGGGGCCGGCGTCGGTGCGCTCTCAGCCGGCGTCGGGACCGGCGTCGGAGCCCTCGTCGCGGATCCGCTCGTGATGACGGATCACCTCGGTGACGATGAAGCGCAGGAACGCCTCGGCGAAGGTGGGATCCAGGCCGGCCTGGTCCGCCAGCTCGCGCAGATGGGCGATCTGCTCGCGCTCGCGCGAGGGATCCGCCGGCGGCAGCCCGTGCTCGGCCTTGAGCACCCCCACCCGCTGGGTGTGGGAGAAGCGCTCGGCGAGGAGGTGCACGAGGGCGGCATCGATGTTGTCGATGCTGCGGCGCTCGTCCTGCAGCAGCTGCTTGGCCCGCTCCACCTCGTGCGGCTGGGCGGCGGCACCGGGTGCCTGATCAGCGGCGGTCATGCGGAGCGCTCCCGTCGGGTGTCCTCGACCTCGGTGTCCTTGCCGGTCAGCATCAGCGGTGCCCGGCCTTCGGTGACCACGCCCTCGGTGATGACCACCTTGACGACGTCATCTCGGGAGGGGACCTCGAACATCACCGGCTGCAGCGATTCCTCGAGGATGGCGCGCAGGCCGCGCGCGCCCGTCTCCCGCTCGATGGCCTTGTCCGCGATGGCCTCGAGGGCGCTGCGTTCGAAGTCGAGCTCGACGCCGTCCAGGGCGAACATCTTCTGGAACTGCTTGACCAGGGCGTTGCGCGGTTCGGTGAGGATGCTGATCAGCGCGGCCCGGTCGAGGTTGGAGACGCTCGAGATCACCGGCAGCCGGCCGATGAACTCGGGGATCAGCCCGAACTTCAGCAGGTCCTCGGGCAGCAGCTTGCCGTAGAGCTGCTCCTGTTCGAGCGGGGAGTGCAGCTCCGAGCCGAAGCCGATGCCGCGCTTGCCGATGCGCTGGGCGATGATGTCCTCGATGCCGGCGAAGGCGCCCGCGACGATGAACAGCACGTTGGTCGTGTCGATCTGGATGAATTCCTGGTGGGGGTGCTTGCGGCCGCCCTGCGGCGGGACCGCGGCCACCGTGCCCTCGAGGATCTTCAGCAGGGCCTGCTGCACGCCCTCGCCGGACACGTCACGGGTGATCGAGGGGTTCTCGGACTTGCGGCCGATCTTGTCGATCTCGTCGATGTAGATGATGCCGTGCTCGGCCTTCTTCACGTCGTAGTCCGCGGCCTGCAGCAGCTTCAGCAGGATGTTCTCGACGTCCTCGCCGACATAACCCGCCTCGGTCAGCGCGGTCGCGTCGGCCATCGTGAAGGGGACGTCGAGCATGCGGGCGAGGGTCTGGGCGAGGTACGTCTTGCCGCAGCCGGTGGGACCCACGAGCATGACGTTGGATTTGGCGACCTCGATGCGGTCGTCCTCGGAGTCCACCTCCTCGGCGAGGCTCGCGGCGGCGCTCTTCGCCGGCGTGGCGGACTGCTCGGACTCCTGGGCGCGGACCCGCTTGTAGTGGTTGTACACGGCGACGGCGAGGGCGCGCTTGGCGGGCTCCTGCCCCACCACGTACTCCTCGAGGAAGTCGAAGATCTCGCGCGGCGCGGGCAGCGGGGCCTGCTCCTGCGCGGCGGGCTGCGCCGCCTGGATCTCCTCCGCGATGATCTCGTTGCACAGCTCGATGCACTCTTCGCAGATGTACACCCCGGGGCCGGAGATCAGCCTCTCGACCTGCTTCTGCGACTTCCCGCAGAAGGAGCATTTGAACACGTCGGCTCCATCGCTCGTACGCGCCATGTCCGTGTCCTCTCCTCAGGCCGACTGCAGTGCGTTCAGCAGGTCTCGCGGGGGTGTTCCCCGCAGTCCGCGGGCCTCCCCCACGGTACCGCGAAGCGCCGCCCGAACTCGGGAGGCGACGCTCCGGGGAGCCGCGCCCGCTCCGCTCCGCGCCGCACCCGCCGGCGCTGCCGGGGGACGAGGGCGCGGCGCTCCCGGGGCGAGCGCGGCGACGCCGCCGCCGACGGGGTCGAGCCCCGTCGGCGGCGGCGCGGGATCACTGGGTGATCTGTGCGGCCGGAGCCTTGCGGGACTCCAGCACCTGATCGACCAGCCCGTACTCGAGCGCGGCCTTCGCGGTGAGGATCTTGTCGCGCTCGATGTCCTTGCTCACCTGCTCCTTGGTGCGGCCGGAGTGGTGGGCGAGGGTCTCCTCGAGCCATTCGCGCATGCGCATGATCTCGTTCGCCTGGATCTCCAGGTCGGAGGCCTGGCCGCCGCCGCCCTCGCCGCCCATCGCGGGCTGGTGGATGAGGATGCGGGCGTTGGGCAGGGCGAGGCGCTTGCCCGGGGAGCCGGCGGCGAGGAGCACCGCGGCGGCCGAGGCCGCCTGGCCGAGGCACACGGTGGTGACCTCCGGCTTGATGTACTGCATCGTGTCGTAGATGGCCGTCAGCGCGGTGAACGAGCCGCCCGGGCTGTTGATGTACAGCGTGATGTCGCGGTCCGGGTCCTGGGACTCCAGGACGAGCAGCTGCGCCATGACGTCGTCGGCCGAGGCGTCGTCGACCTGGACGCCCAGGAAGATGATGCGGTCCTCGAACAGCTTCGTGTACGGGTCCTGGCGCTTCATGCCGTACGCGGTGCGCTCCTCGTACTGCGGGAGCACGTAGCGAGAGGTGGGCATCGGGGCGGTCGGGGTCATCCGGCCGGACTGGGCGGTCGGCAGCGCGCCGAGGGTGCGGGGATCGAAGGTCACGGGTTCTCCTTGCGTGAAGGGCGGTCGGTGGGTGCCGGGGCGGTCACTCGGCGGTGCCGCCACCGCCGGTGACGTCGCCCGAGCCGCTGACGATCTTGTCGATGAATCCGTACTCGAGGGCCTCGGTGGCGGTGAACCACTTGTCGCGATCGGAGTCGGCGGTGATCTGCTCGACGCTCTTGTCCGTCTGCTCGGCGATCAGCTCCGCGAGGGTGCGCTTCATCGAGAGGATCAGGTCCGCCTGGATCTTGATGTCCGTGGCGGTGCCGCCCAGCCCGCCCAGCGGCTGGTGCATGAGCACGCGGGTGTGCGGGGTCGCGTAGCGCTTGCCCTTGGTGCCCGAGGAGAGCAGGAACTGCCCCATCGACGCCGCCATGCCCATGCCCACGGTCACCACGTCCGGCTTGACGAACTGCATGGTGTCGTAGATGGCCATCCCGGCGGTGATCGAACCGCCGGGGCTGTTGATGTAGAGGTAGATGTCCTTGTCGGGATCCTCTGCGGCGAGCAGCAGCAGCTTCGAGCAGATGGCGTTGGCGTTCTCGTCCCGCACCTCGGAGCCGAGCCACACGATCCGCTCGCGGAGCAGGCGCTGGTAGACGCTGTCGTCCAGGCCCATCGGGGTGTCGCCGGCCGCATTGCGGGGCGGGGAGGTCTGAGTGCTCTGCGAGGACACGGGGTCTCCTTCATGCCGGAATTCGTCGATGGGACGACTCTAGGCGCTGGCCGCGCCCTGCACCTGCCCTGTTCGCCGCAGGCGCATTGAGCATCGCCTCGAGCCATCCCGCCCAGGGGTGCGCGGCCACGCCCGACGAGAACGCTCCCGGGGCCCCGGAGTGCGCCGCGCCACCCGTATTCGTCAAGCCGGGGATCGATCGGGTCACGAGCGTGGACGGGTGCGTAAAAACCGCCCCAAATCACTGGTCGGGCTGTGCCAAGCCCACAGACCTGGAGGCGGGCGCGCTCCTACGGTGGTCCCATCGCCCCGACAACGGTGGGCACCCACGCCACGCAGTACACCCCCGGCACCCTGCCGGGACCGGAAGGAACGAACCGCACACCATGGCCCAGCACAACACGCATCGCATCCCCGGTCGCGCCCAGCTCCCGACCCACCACGCCCAGCGCGCCGCTCGCGGGTTCGGTGGAGCAGCCGTCCTCGGGACCGTCGTCCTCGGCTCCGCCTTCGCCGGTGGCGCCGCCCAGGCTGCTCCGGCCGCTCCCTCCGCCTCCGGCGCGAGCGCCCCCGCAGCCCCCGCGGCGCAGACCGCCCCGGCCGCCCCCTCGGTCGCCCCGTCGGCCGTCCTCGACTCCACGCAGAAGCTCCGCTGGGGCTCCCGCGGCGGCGCGGTGCAGGAGCTGCAGTCCGCGCTCAACGACCACGGCGCGGGCCTCGCGGTCGACGGCGTCTTCGGCCCCCGCACCCACTCGGCGGTCAAGAGCTACCAGTCCTCGCAGGGCCTCCAGGTCGACGGCGTGGTGGGTCCGAAGACCCGCGCGGCGCTCAACGGCGGCGGCGTCTCCACCGGCGGCGCCTCGGCCCCGTCGACCTCCACCAGCTCGAGCAGCTCCAGCAGCAGCTCCATCGTGGACGCGGCCCGTTCGGTCGTGGGCACCCCGTACAGCTGGGGCGGCTCCTCGCTCAGCGGCATGGACTGCTCCGGCCTGGTGAACTACGCGTACCAGGCGGCGGGCATCTCGCTGCCGCGCACCTCGAGCCAGATCGCCAACGGCGGTCGCTGGATCTCGCAGTCGCAGGCCCAGCCGGGCGACATCGTCGCCTGGTCCGGCCACGTCGCGATCTACGCCGGCAACGGCAAGATCATCGACGCCTCCGGCTCCAAGCAGCGCGTCGTCGAGCGTTCGATCTGGGGCAACCCGATCGGCTTCGTGACCTACCGCTGATCCGCCGTCGCGGAACAGCCTGCGGCCCGGTGTCCCTTCGGGGAGCCGGGCCGCTCGCATGCGCAGTCCCGCTCGCATGCGCCGGCGCCGCGCTGCTGAGGCGGCGGAGGCCGTGCTGCGCTTCACCCGCCGCCCGGAGGTCCGGAGCAGTCGCTGAGCATGCCGGCTTTACGGGGAGTCGCGGTCAGCGCGGGCGGTAGATCCGGCCGAACGCCGCCTCGGCGCCGACGATCGGGCCCACCAGCTCCCACTCGACCAGTCGCCCGCCCGGCACGTCGAGCACTCGCACGCCGTCGCCGAGCATGACGGGCGCCGAGAAGCACTGCAGCTCGTCGACGAGATCGTGCTCGAGGGCCTGCCGGGCGATGTCGGCGCTGATGATCTGCACGTCCCCGCCCGCGGCGAGCTCCTTCGCCCTGCGCACCGCCTCCACGACGTCCACGTCCCAGGCGGTGACCGTCGGATCGTCCGCGAGCTCCGCGGGCCGGTGGGTCAGGATGATCTCGGTGCCGGACCAGGCGCCGCCGTAGGCCTCGCTGGTCAGCTCGCCGCGCTCCTCCGCCTGCTCCCGTGCGGCGTCGTACCCGCGGCGCCCGGAGAGGATCACGGCGACTCGCGCCGCGAGCGCGGCGGTCACCGAGGCGTCCATCGGCGGACAGGCCTCGAGCCAGGACATGTCATGGCCGGGGCCCGCAATGAACCCGTCCAGGGAGGCGGTGAACCCCCAGGTGACCTTGCTGGTGGTGTGGGCAGTCGGCGATGTCATCGGGGCCTCCGGGAGCGGGGACCGCGGCGGCCGCGGCCCGGGCCCGGGAGTCTTCCACCGACGACGGCGGGCCGCCACCCGTGAGGGTGACGGCCCGTCCTCAAGTCCTCCCCCGTCGCCGGGGGCAGTGGGTCACTCGGAGTCGGTCGCCTCGGCGGCCTCGTCCTTCGCCGCAGCCTTCTTCGCGGCCGGCTTCTTGGCCGGCGCCTTCTTGGCCGGAGCCTTCTTCGCCGGCGACTTCTTCGCGGGCTTCTCCTCGGCGTCCTCGGAGGTCGCCTCGGCGGCCTCGTCCTTCGCCGCGGCCTTCTTCGCGGCCGGCTTCTTGGCCGGCGCCTTCTTGGCCGGAGCCTTCTTCGCCGGCGCCTTCTCGGCGGCCTCGGCCTTCTCGGACGGCTCGTCCTCGGCCTTCTCGCCGGCGTCGTCGGCCGTCAGACCGAGGTCGAGGACGTCACCGGAGGCGTTCTTGACGGTGATGTCCGCCAGGACGACATCGAGAGCCTTGGAGCGCTGGACCTCGGAGAAGATCTGCTCGAGCTGACCGGACTGGGCGAGCATCTGCAGGAGCTGGTTGGGCTCGATGCCGTACTGCGCCGAGAGCTGGGTCATGTAGTTCATGAGATCGCTCTGATCGACCTGCACCTCGCGGGTGCCGTTGATCTCGTCGAGCAGGAACTGGGCGCGGACGGCCTTCTCGGTGTCCTCGCGGATCTCCTCGCCGTGCGGGTCGCCGGCCTCCTTGCCCTCGTTCTCGAGGTGGGACAGGATCTCGTCCTCCACCAGCTGCTCGGGGACGGGGATCTCGAGCTCCTCGAGGAGCTTCTCGAGCAGGGCGTTGCGGGCCAGCGCCACGCGGTTGCCCTCGGCGTCGGCCGCGGCCTGCTTCTTGAGGTCGTCCTTGAGCTCGTCGATGGTGTCGAACTCGGAGGCCATCTCGGCGAACTCGTCGTCGGCCTCGGGCAGCTCGCGCACCTTGACGGACTGCGCGGTGACCTTGACCTGCGCCTCCTCACCGGCGCGGTCGCCGCCGGCGAGCTTCGAGGCGAAGGTGGTGGTCTCCTCGGCGGAGAGGCCGGTGAGCGCCTCGTCGAGGCCCTCGAGCATGTTGCCCTCGCCGATCTGGTAGGAGACGCCCTCGACGGACTCGATCTCCTCATCGTCGATGGTCGCGATCATGTCGAGGGAGACGAAGTCGCCGTCCTCGGCGGGGCGGTCCACGCCCACGAGGGTGCCGAAGCGCTCGCGCAGCTCGGTCAGGCGCACCTCGACGGCGTCCTCGTCGACCTCGGGCTCCTCGATCTCGACCTCGTAGGTGGAGAAGTCGGGCAGGGAGATCTCGGGGCGCACATCCTGCTCGACGGTGAAGACGAGGTTGCCCTCCTCCTCGCCGTCCAGGCCCGGAACCTCGGCGACCTCGACCTCGGGGCGGCCGACGGGCTTGAGCTCCACCTCGGCGGCGGCCTGCTGGTAGAAGTCGGGCAGGGAGTCGTTGACGGCCTCCTGCAGGATCGCGGGGCGGCCGAAGCGCTGCTCGACGAGCTTGGAGGGGACCTTGCCCTTGCGGAAGCCCGGGATCTGCACCTGATCGGCGATCTTCTTGGTGGCGGCCTCGATAGCCGGCTTGAGTTCGTCGAAAGGCACCTCGACGGTGAGCTTCACCCGGGTCGGGCTGAGCTTCTCGGACTCGGTCTTCACTGGTCAGGTCTCCCTGTGGATGGACATCGGATGGACGTTTCTCGCGGCGCCCCGGGGCTCGCACGGCGGCTACCCGGCGCGGAGTCGGGGTGACAGGATTTGAACCTGCGACTTCCCGCTCCCAAAGCGGGTGCTCTACCAAGCTGAGCTACACCCCGGAGGGCAACCCAGGGAATATTACCCGCTCCGCACGCGCAGTGCCCGGACAGGGACCAGCGCCTGTGAGCAGATGCATGTCGCCTGGGCCACTGCGGATGTGCTCCGACGCCGCTGATCTGGTTCAATGGAGCGGAACGCGGGTGTAGCTCAATGGTAGAGCCTCAGTCTTCCAAACTGATTACGCGGGTTCGATTCCCGTCACCCGCTCCAGCGGACCAGGCCGCGGCACCCCGTCGGGGAGGCCGCGGCCTCGTCATTCCCCCTCGAGGTGGAGCACTGCGGTCCCGCCGTCCCCCGCATGCACGCCCTCGATCCGCCGGTACGCCCTCATCTCCCGGGCCTCCGCCGCGGCGAGGGGCACCTGATCCCGGTGCATCTCGAGCAGGAGCTCTCCGCCGGCGGCGAGGTACGGCGGGGCGTCGCGCAGCAGCCGCCTCACCACGGCGAGCCCGTCGGGCCCTCCGAGCAGCGCAGCGCGCGGCTCGTGGTCGCGGGCCTCGCGCGGCATGTGCGCCAGCTCCCCCTCGGGCACGTAGGGCGGCACGGCGGCGAGGACGTCGACCCGCCCGAGGAGCGCGGGGGGCAGGCCCGCCAGGCTCTCCGCACGGTGGGTCCGGGCGCTCGCGGGAAGGTTCTTCTGCGCATGGCGCAGCGCTGTCTCGTCCCGGTCCATCGCGTGCACCTGCGCCGAGGGATGGCGGCGGGCGACCAGCGCGGCGATGGGTGCGACCCCGCAGCAGGCCTCGAGGACGGTCGGTGCGGCCCGTCCCCGGCAGGCGTCGAGCGTCCGCTCGATCAGCAGAGCGGTGCGCTGGCGCGGCACGAACACCCCGGGGCCGACGGAGAGCTTCTCGCCGAAGATCTCGACGGCGCCGAGGACATGCTCGAGGAATTCCCCGGCCGTGCGACGCCGGACCATCCGCTCGAGCGCGCCCTCCTCGGCGGCGGCCGCCCTCAGCAGTCGCGCCTCGTCTTCGGCGAACACGCAGCCGGCGCGCCGCAGACGCTCGACGAGGCCTTCGCGGAGCTCCCGGCGGTCGGGCGGCCTCTCGCCCTGGCTCTGCATCCGGCCGGTATCGCGCCGCGCATCCGGCGGCACCAGGGCCGCACCGCCCGAGCGAGGCGTCGTCCTGGCCGATTCCCGCTGGTGCCGCAGGCCCGGGCGCGGTTCACTGGGGTCATGGCCCTGATGACCGATGAGGAGCGCTTCGCCGCGATCCGTGCGCGGGACACCCGTTTCGACGGGATGTTCTTCACCTGCGTGCGCTCGACGGGGATCTTCTGCCGGCCCTCCTGCCCGGCCCGCACCCCGCATCGCGAGGGCGTCGAGTTCGTCCCGTCGGCCGCCGCCGCGGTCGCCGCCGGGTATCGGGCGTGCAAGCGCTGCGGCCCGCTGGCACCTCCGGGCAGCCCGGACGACGATCCCGCCGGGTCGCTCGCCGACCGGGCGCTGCACCTGATCGACGCGGGAGCGCTGGACGACGACGGCACGGTCCCGGGCCTCGCCCGTCGCCTCGCCGTCTCCGAGCGCACCCTGCATCGGGCCCTGGTGGGCGCCACCGGTGCCGGGGCACTCGCCCATGCCCGGATCCGTCGGGCCCGACGTGCCCACGAGCTGGTGGTCGGCTCCGCGCTGCCGCTGTCGGCCATCGCGCACGCGGCGGGTTTCGGCAGCGAGCGCCAGTTCCACAACACCTTCACCCGCCTGTTCGGCCATGCCCCCTCGGTGGTGCGCGAGCGCTCGATCTCGCAGGCACGACCGAGCGCGCACGGGGCCGTGGTGCTCAGCGCCCAGCTCGCGGTGCGGCGCCCCTTCGACGGTGCCGGGCTCGCCGCGTGGTTCGCGCATCGTGCGGTGCCCGGGGTCGAGGAGGTCGACGGGCTGCGCTGGACCCGCGCCGTGCACCTGCCCCACGGGCCCGGGGTGCTGCAGGTCGACCTCGGCGGGCCCGCCCCGCATCCGCTGCCCCTGACCCTGCGCCTCGCGGACCTGCGCGACCATGCCGTCGCCGTCTCCCTGACCCGTCGTCTGCTGGATCTGGATGCGGATCCGGTCGGGATCGACGACGGCCTCCGCCGCACCCTGCCGGCGCTGGCGCCGCTGCTCGCGGCGCGCCCGGGCGTGCGCCTGCCGGGCACGCCGACGCTCGCCGAGGCGCTGCTGTGGGCGGTCACCGGGCAGCAGATCACGACGGCGCAGGCCCGGGACCAGATCACCCGCGCCACCGACCTGCTCGCCACCGCGCTTCCCGAGGCGCTGCGCACCGGGAGCGTCGAGCGGCTGCCGGTCCTCCCGGCGAACGCCGCCGCCCGCGCGGAGGACTGGTTCCGGGGCCCGCGCGCCCGGTCGCGGACGCTGCAGGAGGCGGTGCCCGCGATCGCCGCCGACGACCTGCCCGCCCGCTGGCCGCTCGACGAGCTGCGGAGCCGTGTGCTCGCCCTGCGCGGGGTGGGCCCGTGGACCGCCGACTACGTGCTGCTGCGGGGGCTGCGCGCCATCGATGCGGCGCCCGCCGGGGACGCCGCCCTGCTCGGTGCGGCCCGCGACCTCGGGCTCGCCGAGGACCACACCGCGCTGCAGCGGGTTCTCGAGGCCGCCTCCCCCTGGCGCTCGTACGCGGCGCTGCATCTCTGGCAGCACCAGGCGACGCCGCGCCGCGACGCCCCGCCCTCTCCCTCCGCCGCCCCCTCCTCCGCATCGACCGCTCCGGAAGGATCTCTCCGATGACCCCGTCCCGCCCCGCCGACACCGCCCGGCCCCGGCATCGCCGGATCGCCACCCCGCTGGGTCTGTACCTGATCGCCGCCGAGGGCGCTGCCGTCACCGGGCTCTGGCGGCAGGATCAGTCCCGCTTCCCCGGCCCCGAACGGCTCGGGCCCGCAGCTCCCTCGCCGGACCCGCTGCTGGATGTCGCCGAGCAGCAGCTGCTGGCCTATCTCGCCGGCGAGCGCGAGGAGTTCGACCTGCCGCTGGACCTCCGCGGGACCGCCTTCCAGCAGGAGGTCTGGACGCTGCTGCGCACGATCCCCCGCGGCTCCACCACCACGTACGGCCAGATCGCCCGGGCGCTGGGCCGACCTCGCGCCGCCCAGGCCGTCGGCGCCGCCGTCGGCGCCAATCCGCTCTCGATCGTGGTGCCCTGCCACCGGGTGGTGGGCAGCAGCGGCGCGATCACCGGCTACGCCGGCGGGATCGAGACGAAACAGGCACTGCTGCTCCTCGAGGGCGCCCTGCTCGCGTGACACCATGAGCGCATGACCGTGCCCGATAGCTCGCAGCAGCCGTTCCGCTTCCCCGTCGCCGCCCGTTATGCGGGGATGGAGTCCTCCCCGCTGAAGGACATCTTCGCCCTCGCCGCCCGCGAGGACGTCGTCTCCTTCGCCGGAGGCATCCCGGATCCGGCGCTGTTCGCCCTCGAGGACGTCACCTCCTGCTACGACTGGGTGCTCAGCCATCAGGGGCACCGCGCGCTGCAGTACGGGGTGAGCGAGGGCGAGCGGGAGCTGCGCGAGCAGGCGGCGCGTCGCCTCTCCCGCGATCTGCCCACCGAGGCCTCCCAGATCCGGGTCACCTCCGGATCCCAGGAGGGCCTGTTCGTCATCGCGCAGGCGCTGCTCGAGCCGGGTGACGTGGTGCTCGTGGAATCCCCCACCTACCTCGCCGCGGTGCAGGCCTTCTCCGTGCACGGCGCCCGGATCATCGGGGTGGACACCGACGACGACGGGGTGATCGCCGAGGCGCTCGAGGAGGCGATCCGCACGCACCATCCGCGGATGGTCTACCTCATCCCCACCTTCCAGAACCCCACCGGCCGCACGATGCCGGTGGCGCGCCGCGAGGCCGTGGCAGAGGTGCTGCGCCGCACCGACGTGCCGCTGGTCGAGGACGACCCCTACGGGGCGCTGAGCTTCTCGGGCACCACCTGGGCACCGATCGCCTCCCTGCCGGGGATGGGTGAGCGCACGATCCTGCTGAACTCGATGAGCAAGCTGATGAGCCCCGGGGTGCGGATCGGCTGGATGCGCGCCGAGGGGCCGGTCCTGGACACCCTCGCCGTCGCGAAGGCCGCGATCTCCATGCAGTCCTCCGTGGTGGATCAGCTGACGGTGGCCCGCTACCTCGAGACCGCGGACCTCGACGCCCATGTGGCCCGGGTGAGCGCGGTGTACCGCGAACGTCGCGACGCCATGGCCTCGGCGATCGCTCCGGTGCTGCCCGAGGGCGCGCACGTCACGCGTCCCGAGGGCGGCATGTTCCTGTGGGCCGCTCTCGGCGAGGGCTACGACGCGCAGGCGATGCTCGCGGACGCGGTCGAGGCCGGTGTCGCCTACCTGCCCGGCTGGTCGTTCTTCGCCGATCACGCGGACCGCTCGACGATGCGCCTGAGCTTCGTCACGCACTCCCCTGCCGTGATCGAGGAGGCGATCGCTCGGCTGGGAGAGGTCATCGCGCGGCATCGCGCGGCCTGAGCCGCGCGCCGGGACCGCCGGCGCGGTTCAGCCGGGCCGCTGCCAGCGCAGCGTGACCCGGAATCCCTCACGGCGCCGGATCCGGGCGCCGGGCAGCAGATGCCGCGCCGCCTCCCGCAGCGCGGCGAGCGTGAGATCGGGGTCCCGCACCGGCATGGCCGCGCTGGAGGGCTCCGCCTCCCCCACCTCGGGCGTCACCGGCCCGGGTCGCGCCGGCACCGGCGCCCCCTGCACCGGTCGCGGGTGCTTCACCAGGCCGATGGCGGGGTTGGTCAGCGCATCGGCGATGTCCCAGAGCTGATCGGCCGGCCCCGCCGGGCGCACCAAAGTCACCACCAGCAGCCTCCCGCCGGGACGCAGCAGGTGCCGTGCCTGGGCGAGAGCCTGCGGGACCTGCTGGTGGTGCAGGGAGGCCACGAAGGTCACGGCGTCGTACGCCGCGGCGGTCCCGGGGTGCTGCACGTGCTCGACCAGGGTGCGCCGGTGCACCTCTGCTCCCGGCACCTCCTGCAGCGCGGCGGCGGCCGCGGCGGCCATGCCCGGGTCGGGGTCGATGCCCTCCAGGTGCTCGCTGCGCCCGCGCAGCGCGGCGAGCAGGTCGCCGCGCCCGCAGCCGACGTCCAGCACGCGCTGGGCGCCGGGCGGCAGCGAGCGCAGGATCCAGGGATGGAAGTGCGCGTTGTGGTCCCAGGGGTGACGGGCGTTCAGCCGCGCGAGGCCTCGGCCGGCCGCCCGGACGAGGGGGTTCGCTGTGGTGCGGAGGTTGAACCCGCCGCCCGGGTGCCCGCAGCGGATGGTCGCCTCCTCCCGGGCCGGGCCGTCGTCGAGGTGCATCCGCTCATCGTGCCAGCTCGCGCAGGCGGCCGGCGGCCATCAGCGACATCCCCGCGAGGAGCACCGCCGCGCCGGCGGGGAGCCAGAGCGGGCCCGCCGTGCCCAGCCCGGCCAGCACCGCGCCGCTGAGCAGCGCGAGCAGCAGCGCATCGGAATGCCAGGCCAGCATCGGCAGGACCACCAGATCGCCCTGCGGCGTGGGCATCGGGGTGCTGAGCGCGAGGGGCATCGGCCCCTTCGCCGCATCGCGCACCCGCCCGGCCACCAGCACGGGGGCGAGGAGCGCGGGCAGCAGCAGGGCGGCGGGGCCCGCGCCGCCGCCGGAGGCGAGCAGCACCCCCGCGCCGCCCGCGGCGCCGAGCACGGCGAGCAGCGCGGTGGGGGCCACGGCGTGCAGGATGACCTGCGCCGCGGCGGACTGTCCGAACAGCCGCGGGGCGCCGAGGGTGTGGACTCCGTGCCGGATCCCGTCGACCAGCGCACCGCTCGCGCCCCACAGCGCCAGCGCACCCAGCAGCACCGCCGCCCAGGCCAGCGGCCCGCTGAGCAGCGTCGATCCGGCCAGTCCCGCCGCGGCGGCGAGCGCCACCACGACGCCCAGGACGGCCCGCTCCGGGGTGCGCAGCCACGCGATCGCGTCCCGGCGGGCGTAGAGCAGCACCAGCGGCCGCGGCCCGATCGCGGGCAGGTGACGCCCGGTCGACGGAGGGGTGCGGAAGGCGCCGGAGGCGGCGACGAGGTCGCCGGAGGTCGCGACCGTCGTGGCGGTCTCCCAGCGGGCCGCCTGCTCGCGCAGGACCGCGCCCCGCAGCCGGTCCAGCAGTGCCACGCACGCGCCGACGGCCGCGAGCCCGGCCACGAGCAGCGCCACGGCCCAGGCCTCGGGTCGGTCCGCGCCCACCGGGTAGGCGGCGCCGAGGCCCGCGCCGTGCGGGAACAGCGCGAGCACCGCGGCCGCGCCCAGCAGCCCGCCGGCGAGCAGTCGACGCGGCCCCTCGCGCAGCAGCTCGCCGGCGAACCAGGCCGCGCCCAGGAGCATCCCGGTGCCGGTCGCGGCGAGCACGAACCAGGCGGCTCCCGCGGGGGTCGCCTGTGCGGCCATCACCAGGGTGCTGGCCACCAGCACGGAGAGCGTCACCATCCCCAGCACGGGCCCCAGCAGCGCACGGGCGAGGGGGCGCCACAGCACATCGCGGCGGCGCAGCCCGCTCGAGGCGAGGGTGGCGGTGAAGAAGGGGGCCAGCAGGGCCGGGCCGCGCACAGCTCCCAGGAGCACCAGCGCCGCGCCGCCCGCGAGGGTCATCGCGGCGGTCACCTGGGGCGCGTGCGCGGCGAGGAGGGCGGGCAGCACATCGGGCCGGGCGAGGAAGGCCCCGGCCATCCGCAGCGCCGGGACGAGGAGTATGAGCACGCTCAGCGCCGCCACGTAGAGCAGGTAGAGGATGTCACCGCGGGTGCGGGCACCGGCCCGCTCGGCCCAGATCTCCCGGACGCCCCGCAGGGAGTCGTTCACTGCGCGTCCTCGAGGTGGAGGCGGGTGTCGGCGAGCTCCTCGAGCAGCCGAGAGCTGTGGGTGGCCGCCACGACAGCGGCTCCGGTGCGGGCTCGGGAGCGGACGGCCTCGATCACCAGGCCGAGGCGATGCGGATCCAGGCGCTGCTCGGGTTCGTCGAGCAGCAGCACGCGGGCGGGGCGGGCGAGGGTGAGGGCCACCGAGACCAGCTGGGACTGGCCGCTGGAGAGCTCGTGCGGGAAGCGTGGCCCCAACGGCGTGATCGCGAGCTCCTCGAGCAGGTGGTGGGCCCGCTCCCGGGCCACGGCGGCGCTGTCTCCCCAGGTGGCGGCGATGAACTGGAGGTGCTCGACGATGGTGAGGTCGCGGGCCGTCTGCGGCGGGCCGATGAGGGCGGCGAGCGCGGCGCGGACGGTGCGGTCACGGTCGTCCGGTGCCCGGCCCAGCACGGCGACGGTCCCAGCGGTGGGAGCCTGCAGGCCCGCGAGCACGCGCAGCAGCGTCGTCTTGCCGGCGCCGTTGGCACCGGTCAGCGCCAGCACCTCCCCTGACTGCGCGCTGCCGGTCGCCTCGAGCAGCAGCACGTTGCCGTCCCGCACGACGCCGACGCCCTCGAAGCGGACGAGCTCGTGATCGGTGGACGAGGGTGCAGCGGTCATGCCCCCATCGAACCGCATCCGGGCGTGGATCTCGCCCCGACTTCCGTCTCGATCCCCCGCCCTCCGGACCGCGGCGGTTCGGGCGGGCCCGACGGCTCGTGATCCGGGCCGGTGCGACGTGCTCCGGCGCCGGCGGCGGGATGTGATGCAGATGGAAACGTCATGCTCTGGATATGTTGTCAGATCCGTGAGAGAATGGAGGCGCGCCGTCGTAGGTGCCGCCACCCTGTTCCTGCAGGTCGAGCGGCGCTCGAGCCGATCAGATCCCCACGTCGTCCCGGATCCACCGGGTCCGGATGATGCTGGGCACGGCCGCCTCGACCCCACCAGGGCCGCGGTACCGCCGGTGCGCAGGTCCACACAGGAGGTATCCCTTGTCCGTCGCCACAGCGTCCGTCGACATCAACGCCCCGAAGGTCGGCGATGTGCTCACCCATCCCGTCCACGGGCCGGTGCGCATCGTCTCCACGTGCACCCGCACCGTGCGCGGCACCGAACGGGAGTACGTCGATCTGGAGGTCATCGGTGATGAGATGCGGATCTCCGTGCCCTCCGACGGCAGGGACGTCGTCGGTCTGCGCACCCTGCTGGCCGAGCCCGAGATCGTCGAGATGATCACGCAGCTCGGCGCTCCGATCGAGGCCCCGGGGAAGAAGGCTTCCTGGGCGCACCGCATCAAGTCGCTGCAGATGCAGCTGCAGACGGGCCGTCTCACCGACCGCGTCGAGGTCATCCGGGCCATCGTGCGCGACTCGGGCGGCACCCCGTCGAGCCTCGCCGAGCGCAACCTGCTCAAGCAGGCCATCGATCCGCTGGCCTCCGAGATCGCGATCGCCCGCTCCGTCTCCCGCGAGGAGGCTCACGAGCTCCTGCAGAGCACCGCCGAGAACGCCCTCGAGGCTGACGCCGCCTGATCGACGAGCTGGCGAGGAACGAGCCGGCAGGAGACCAGGCAGACAACACCGCCTGATCGACGAGCTGGCGAGGAACGAGCCGGCAGGAGACCAGGCCCGAAACCCAGCCTGACCGTTCATCCGCTGCCCCGCTTCACCGCCCCCGGGTTCCTCCGGAGGGTGTGACGCGGGGCAGTATGCGTCCCAGCCACACCCCGCCGACGACGCAGACGGCCCCGGTCGCCGCGCCGGCCGCCGCGACCGGTGCGAACAGGGTGATCCCGGTGACGATCAGCGGTGCGGCGAGGCGTCCCGCGCCCAGCATGGTGTTCCACCAGGCGAGGTATGCGGTGCGTCCGTGCACCGGGGAGACGTCCACGCCGAGCGTCATCACGATCCCCGAGCCGAGTCCGTTGCCCAGCCCGATCAGCAGGGTGGGCAGCAGCAGCGCGAGCAGGGCGAAGGTGGGGCCGCGGTCCGCGAAGACCGTCCCCAGCACCGCCAGCAGCAGGAAGCCGACGCCCATGAACAGTGCGCAGGGGACGGCCACGGCCGCTCGGCCATAGCGGTCCATGAGCGTGCCGGCGGGCAGGACCAGCAGGATCTCGAGCGCGGCGCTGACGCCGAACACGATCGAGATCCACACCGGGTCCAGCCCCAGCGCCTCGCCGAGCAGCGGCACGATCACCGGCCGGTTCACGCGCGCCATCATGACGGGGGCGATGCCCAGCCCCACGGCGACCATGCGGTCGAGCACGGCCCGGTCCAGGCGGATGCGGGCGGAGCTGCGGTGCCGGCGTGCACCGCGGGGCGCGACCGGTTCGGGACCGGCCTCGCCCGGCGGCAGGAACACGGCGATCATCACGGTGCCCGCCGCAGCGCTCGCGGCGAACAGGAGGAACACGCCGGCCATCGACCCCAGGGCCATCACGGCCGCGCCGAGCAGCGGGCCCACCACCTCGCCGATGCGGATCACGCCGCCGAAGAGGGTCATGCCGCGCGCCCGCATCGAGGGCGGCAGGGCGGTGCCGAGGTAGGACTGGCGGCCGAGCTGCCACACCTGGATGCTCACCGCCATCACCAGCAGCAGGGCGACCAGGGCCAGGCGGTGGTGGGCTTCGGCTCCCCCGCCGAGCGCCGGGCCGATGATCGCGAAGGCGGCGAGGTTGGAGAGCACCAGCAGCGCGCCGGTGATCACCAGGGCCAGCCGGGCCCCGATGCGGGAGATGAGGCGCCCGGCGGGGATCGGCCCGAGGAAGGAGGTGAGCCCGAAGATGGTGGTCAGCGCTGCGGCCATCGGGACGCTGAACCCGAGGTCGCGGGCCAGCAGCGGGATCACCGGCATCAGGGAGGCGAGGCCGACGAACTCGAGCAGCGTCGGGGCGTAGACCGAGGGCACCAGGGCTCCGAGCACCTGCCCCGGGGTGCGCGGGTCCCGGGAGGGGGCGCGGGGAGCGGGGGTGGTCACCCCGCGAGTCTGTCACCCGATAGTGAGCCTGGGCAAAGAGTTCCACCGGGCGGACGCCGCCGCGCGCCCCTCCGCCCCGCCGCCGCTCCAGGCATCGAGGACTCCCTCAGGCGTCGCGGGATCGCGTCGGGCCTCGGGGTGCCGCCTCAGGCGTCGAGGTGCCGGCGCAGGGTCTCCTTCTCCCCCCGTCGGGCGGTGGCCTCGTCGACCCCGGCGGCGAGCGCCTCGGCCGCCCAGCGCACCGACCAGGCACGCACGTAGTCGGTGCCCTGCGGGCCGTGCAGCCAGTCCGGGGTGGGTGCCGGCGGTGAGGTGAGGCAGCTGTCGCGCCAGCCATCGGTGCGGGCGGCGAGGGCGAGCAGCGCGATCTCCCATTCCAGGGCGAGGGAGCCTGCGCCGGCGCGCTCGAATTCCTCGGCGTCCAGCAGCTCCGTGCGGCGCAGGGTGAGCTCCGTGGTGCCGTCGTCCTCCGGGTCCAGGCGGATCAGCAGCGGGTCCTCCCTCTCGCCCCTCCCCCAGGCCAGACCGATCCGGTGGGGGCTCTCGACCTCGAGGATCCGGCCGTGGACGCCTCCGGGCGCCTGGAAGCGGCCGCCCTCGACCAGCTCGCCGGTGACGGGCCCGAACCAGTGCGCGAGCTCGCGGGGCACGGTGAACAGCGGCCACAGCCGGGCCGGTGCGCGGGAGATGTTGGTGGTGAGGGTGAGGACGACCCGCACCCGGCGGTGCCCTTCATCGGGCTGCTCATCGATCTCGAGCGCACGTCGCACCGCCTCCACCACGGGCAGCGACTCCGTGAGTGTCATCGTCTCCTCGGAAGGGTCTCAGCCGCTCCGCACCGGCGCCGAGCGCGGATGCGGACCCTCGAAGCGTAGCCCACGGGTGTGCCCGACGCCATGACACGCCGCCGCTGGGCGGGGAGGTGGCCGTAGCATGGCGGGCGTGACTGCTGAGCGTTCATTCCGACCTGCCGAGTTCACGGCGCACCTCTTCGACCTGGACGGGGTCATCACCCCGACGGCCGAGGTCCATATGCGTGCCTGGGCCCGCATGTTCGACGAGTTCCTCGCCTCCCGCGGCATCGCCGAGCCGTACACCGACGCGGACTACTTCGCCCACGTCGACGGACGCCCCCGCTACGACGGCGTGCGCAGCTTCCTCACCTCCCGCGGGATCACCCTGCCCGAGGGCGAGGACACGGACCCCGGGCACCAGAGCGCCGGGGCGGAGACCGTGCGCGGGCTCGGCAACCGCAAGAACGACCAGGTCCTCGCACTGCTGCGCGCCGAGGGGGTCGCCCCCTACCCCGGCACCGTCACCTTCCTCGACGCGCTGCCCGCCGACGCCCGCCTCGCGATCGTCTCCTCCTCCCGCAACGCGGAGGAGGTGCTGCGCGGCGCCGGTCTGCTCGAGCGGTTCGAGCACATCGTGGACGGCAACGTCGCCGCACGGGAGGGCCTGCCCGGCAAGCCCTCCCCGGACACCTTCCTCCACGCCGCCCGGCTGCTCGGCGTCGAGCCGTCCCGCGCGGTGGTCTACGAGGACGCCGTCTCCGGGGTTCGGGCCGGGGCGGACGGGAACTTCGGGGCGGTCATCGGCGTCGACCGCGGTGCCGGCGCCGCGGAGCTCGCCGCCGCCGGAGCCACCCTGGTCGTCGCCGATCTCGAGGAGATCTCATGAGCCGCCGCCGCGCAGTGTCCGCCGATCCGGTGGATCGCACCCGCCTCCCGCTGGACGAGTGGCGCCTGGTCGAGTCGCGCCCGAACGGCGACCTGGGCCTCATGGAGACCCTCTTCGCGACGGCGAACGGCTACCTCGGGATGCGCGGCACCCCGGAGGAGGGGCGCGACGCGGAGAGCCACGGCACCTTCCTCAACGGCTTCCACGAGACGTGGACGATCAACCACGCCGAATCCGCCTTCGGCTTCGCCCGCACCGGCCAGACGATGATCTCGGTCCCGGACTCCTCGGTGATCAAGCTGTACGTGGACGACGAGCCGCTGCTGCTGTCGATCGCGGACCTCGAGGAGTACGAGCGCTGGATCGACTTCCGCGAGGGGGTGCTGCGCCGCGAGCTGATCTGGCGCACCCCCGCCGGGAAGCGGGTGCGGGTGACCACCTCCCGCATGGTCTCCTTCCCGCAGCGGCACCTCGCCCTGATGTCGCTGCAGGTCGAGATGCTCGACGGCTCCGCACCGATCGCGGTCTCCTCCCAGATCATCAACCGCGAGGACTTCCGGGACGACTTCGGCGCCGGCGTGGACGGCAGCCCGATCACGGACAAGGCCGATCCGCGGCAGACCACCGACTTCACCCATCGCGTGCTCGAACCCCTCCAGGACTGGCACAGCGAGCGGCGGATGCTGCTGGGCTACCGCGTGGCGCGCTCGGGGATGACCCTCGCGATCGGCGCGGACCATCAGGTGGACTCCGATGCCGAGGTCGAGCAGCTCGTGGACACCAGCGCGGACATGGGCCGCCAGGTGGTCCGCGCCCATCTGGAGGAGGGCCAGTCCCTCACCGTCCGCAAGGCGGTGGCCTACCACTCCTCCCGCTCCGTGCCCCATCGAGAGCTGTTCGACCGCTGCCGCCGCACGCTCGACCGGGTGCGTCGCACGAGCTTCGAGGCCCAGCACCTCGAGCAGCGTGAGTACCTCGAGGACTTCTGGCGCAGCTCGGACGTCGAGCTGCCCGGCCAGCCCGCGGCCCAGCAGGCCACCCGCTGGTGCCTGTTCCAGCTGGCGCAGGCCGCGGCCCGCTCGGACCAGTGGGGCATCCCCGCCAAGGGCGTGACCGGCTCCGGCTACGAGGGCCACTACTTCTGGGACAGCGAGATCTATGTGGTCCCGTTCCTGACCTTCACCCAGCCGCGCTGGGCGCGCAACGCGCTGCGCTTCCGCACGAACCTGCTGCCCAAGGCGCGGGAGCGGGCGCGCGAGCTGAACCAGCGCGGGGCCCTGTTCCCCTGGCGCACGATCAGCGGCGACGAGGCCTCGGCCTATTACGCGGCCGGCACCGCGCAGTACCACATCGATGCGGACGTCGCCTACGCCTTCGCCCAGTACGCCGATGTCACCGGGGATCTCGACTTCCAGCATCGCGACGGGGTGCACGTGCTGGTGGAGACCGCCCGGATGTGGGCCGATCTCGGATTCTGGCGGCTGCACGCCGATGGCGGCGCGAGCTTCCACATCAACGGGGTGACCGGCCCCGACGAGTACACCACCGTGGTGAACAACAACATGTTCACCAACGTCATGGCCCGCTTCAACCTGCGCCGCGCCGCGCGGGCGGTGAGGGAGCTGCGCGCCGCGGACGCCGACGCGTACGAGGTGATGAAGGTCGAGCTCGAGCTCGACGAGATGGAGCTCGAGCAGTGGGAGGCCTGTGCGGACGGCATGCACGTGGCCAAGGACGAGTCCCTCGGCATCCACCTCCAGGAGGACCGCTTCCTCGAGCGGGAGATCTGGGACCTGGAGAGCACGCCGGAGGAGTCCTTCCCGCTGCTGCTGAACTTCCATCCGCTGGTGATCTACCGCTTCCAGGTGCTCAAGCAGGCGGACGTGGTGCTCGCGCTGTTCCTGCGAGGCAGCGAGTTCACCGCCGAGGAGAAGCGCGCCGACTTCGAGTACTACGACCCGATCACCACGGGCGATTCCTCGCTCTCGGCCGTGGTCCAGTCGATCATGGCCGCGGAGGTGGGCCACCAGAAGGCGGCGCTGGACTACTTCCGCGCCGGGCTCTTCGTGGACCTGGGCAACCTCCACCACAACACCCGCGACGGCGTGCACATCGCCTCCGCCGGCGGGGTCTGGAACGCGCTGGTGCACGGCTTCGGCGGCATGCGGCACGACGACGGCCGCATCTCCTTCGACCCGCGCCTGCCCGCGGACTGGCCCGAGCTGTCCTTCCCGCTCACCGTGCGCGGCTCCCGCTTCCGGGTGCGCCTGGTGCGCGAGGGGATCACGTTCACCCTCGAGACCGGCGAGGAGCTCGAGGTCTCGGTGCGCGGCGAGACGGTCACGGTCACCGCCGAGGGCACCACGGTCGCCCTCGCCGATCAGGGCCCCCTGCTCAACGACGCGGTGCTGGCCCGACCCGTCGGCCTGGGCGACGAACGGGCCGACGGGTCGATCATGACCTCCTACGTGCCCAAGGATCCCGAGGACCCGTGGGAGTACCCCGTGACCACGGACCCCGACGACATCATCGACGAGAGCTGACCGGCCGGGTCACGACCCGGTCCGCGTCCCACCCGGTGGGACGCACCCCGCCCGCGCCCGTCCCGGGCGGCCCCACTGACCTCGGAGCAGCAGCACGGTGAGAGCATCCCCGCCCCGTCGGCCGACGCCGGTGGTCGAGATCGCCCGGCCCCGGCTGAGCATCCTGCACGTCCTGAACCGGGTGCGGATGCGCCTGCTGGACATCCAGGTGTGGGACGTGGCCGGCACGATGACGTTCTACCTGCTGCTGTCCCTGTTCCCGGGGGCGGTCGCCGCGGTGTCGATGATGTCCCTGATCGGGGTGGAGACGGAGACCCTCACGGCGCTGTCGGGGATGATCACCGAGATCTTCCCGACCCTCGATCCGCGCCCCTATCTCACCGCGATCCAGGCGGTCTCCTCCACGAGCGGCGGCGTGCTCGGGCTGCTGCTGGGCACGGCCGGCTCGCTGCTGTCGGCCTCCAACGGGGTGGCGGCCTTCCACCGCGCGCTGCACCGGGTCTTCGACACCCGCGAGGGGCGACCCTTCCTCTGGTTCCGCACCATCGTGTTCGGGGAGACGGTGCTGATCGTCGCGGTGGTGCTGCTGGCGATCGGCATGATCATCGTGGGCGGCGAGGCGTCCCAGCGGATCGGCGAGTTCGTGGGCATCCCCCGCATCGCCTTCGCCGCGTGGAACCTCGTGAAGTGGCCGATCCTGCTGGTCATCCTCATCATCGCGGTCTCGCTGGCGTACTACCTGTTCCCGAACGTGCGCCTGCCCCGCTACCGGGTGATGACGCTGGGCTCCACCCTGAGCGTGCTGGTGCTGTTCGGGACCGCTCTCGTGGCCGGGCAGCTTCTGGTGTACGCGACGCGCTTCGCCGAGATCCTCACCGCCCTCAACGGGCTGATCGCGATCCTGATCCTCATGTGGCTGGCGAACATCGTGGTGATCTTCGGAGCCGCCCTGGACGCCGAGTTCCTGCGCGCCCGGCAGATCGCCAGCGGCCTGGACGCCTGGCACCACCTCGATCTCGAGCCCCACGCCACCCATACCCTGGACTTCCTGGCCGCCGACGCCGCGCAGGCCGAGGAGCTGGGCCGCGCGGTCGCACAGTCGGCGCGCAGCGGGCAGGCGCTGCACCGCCCTCGCGGGCTGTGGATCGTCGACGCCCGCAATCCGCTGGCGGTCAACCCTCCCGACCGGCACCGCATCGCCAGCGCCCCCGCATCGACCCCCGAGGACCCCTCCGGTCCGAGCAGCACAGGAGAACCGCCCGCATGACCGTCCGCCCGATCACCATCGTCGGCCACAAGGCCCTCACCCAGCGCACCCGGCGGGTGCGCGAGGTCACCGACGAGCTCCGCACCCTGGTGGCGGACATGTTCGAGACCAATGACGCGGCCTCCGGCGCCGGTCTCGCGGCGCCGCAGGTCGGCTCCCGGTGGCGTCTGTTCGTGTACTCCTGCCCCGATGCGAGCGGCACCCTGCGCCGCGGCGTGGTGCTGAACCCGGTGCTCGAGCGCTTCGGCGGGATCGTGCTGGACGAGGAGACGCTCGAGGGCTGCCTGTCCGTGCCCGGGGAGGGCTTCCCCACCGCCCGCCATCGCGGGGCACGCGTGACCGGCACCGATCTCGACGGCGCCGAGGTGGTCGTCGAGGACGAGGGCGGCGTGCTCGCCCGCGCGCTGCAGCACGAGGTCGATCACCTCGAGGGCTCCCTGTACCTCGACCGCCTGGCCCCGGCGCGGCGGCGCGAGGCGCTGGACGCGGTGCGCGACCGCGGCTGGCGCGCCCGCAACCTCCTCACCTGGGACCCGCGCGAGCTGGACGCGGCCGACGTGTGAGCCGGGGCGGAGCTGTGTGAGCCGTGGGAGCGAGGGTCGTCACTGCGGTCGCACGCCCGGTGCTCACCGCGGTGCGGGCTGGCTATCCTGGAACGATGGAACGTCCGTGCCTCTCCCGTCGTCATGCTCTCCTGCTCCCCGCCACCGCAGCCGGGCTCGGTGGTCTCGCGGCCTGCGGTCCCGAGGACGAAGGATTCGGCACCGCAGAGCCGCTGCGCGCGGACGACGGCGCGATCCCGCTGGACGACATCCCCGAGAACCAGAGCACCCTGGTGAACTTCGGCGGCCAGCAGCCCTTCGTGCTCCTGGTGCGCGGTGCCGGCGACGATCTCACCGCCTACTCCGGCTACTGCACCCACAACGGCTGTGCGCTGCGCCAGGAGGAGGCCGAGCTGGACTGCCCGTGCCACGGCTCCCGCTTCGACGCAGCCACCGGTGAGGTGCTGCTGGGGCCGGCGACCAGGCAGCTGCCCGAGATCCCCGTGACCGTCGAGGACGGCCTCATCCGGCGGGACCGCTGAGCCGGTGATGAGCACGGACCCACAGCACACCCCGGCCCCGCAGCACTCCCCGGTGCCGACGCCGCGCACCGAGAGCGGGACCACGCATCGTGACGTGGTCTCCTTCGTCCGGCGCGGCGAACGCCTCTCCCAGGGCCATCAGCGGGCCTGGGACCGGCTCTCGCCCCGGTACGTGCTGGACCCGCCCCGCGGCCGGCGCGACACCCTCCCGGCCGAGGGCGTGCGGCTCGACGTCGAGGAGGAGTTCGGGCGGCGCGCCGAGCTCGTGGTCGAGGTGGGCAGCGGCCTGGGCGACAACATCCTCGCCGCCGCCCTCGCCCATCCCGAGCGCGATCACCTGGCGGTCGAGGTGTACCTGCCGGGCCTCGCCCAGACCCTCAGCAAGGTGGACCGGGCCGGCCGCCCCGAGAACCTCCGGCTGCTCCCTCTGGATGCGCAGCGCGCCCTGCCGGCGATGCTGCCGGAGGGGTCGATCTCGCAGCTGTGGGTGTTCTTCGCCGATCCGTGGCCCAAGGCCCGCCACCACAAGCGCCGTCTGATCAACCCGCCGTTCCTGGACGCGGTGCTGCCGCTGCTGGCCGACGGCGGCGCCTTCCGGCTGGCCACCGACTGGGCCGGCTACGCCCACCACATGCGCCGCCAGCTCGACCCGCGCCCCGAGCTCGCGCTCCTGCATCCCGAGGGCCCGGCCCCCGAGGGCGGCTCCTCGGACCCGATCCCGGAGAACATGGAGCGCACAGGATGGGCACCACGATTCGAGGGTCGTGTGAAGACCGGCTTCGAGAAGAAGGGACGGGCCGCCGGCCGCTTAATATGGGACCTCGCATACACCCGGGTGCCTCGGCGCCCGGTGCCGGACGGAGACTCGGGCCTCGAGGCTCCGGCGGAGCCGTGACCGCCTCGAGCGGCACCGTCTGAGAGGGACCCTGAATGACCGACCCCGCCGACGTCGAACTCCCCGCCGACTGGGAGGACGACGACCAGCCCGATCCCGGGCGCGGCCGCGGCCGCCGTGCCGCACTCATCGCCCTGGGGCTCGTCGCCGTGCTGGTGCTCGGCGTGGGGCTGGTGATCGGGAACTACCTCAACGGGCTGAAGAACTCCTACGAGAAGCGCACGGTCGTGCAGATCACCCGCGATGCCGACCACGGCGAGCGGCCCGAGGAGATCGACGGCACCGGGCGCAACTTCCTGCTGCTCGGCTCAGACAAGCGCTCCGAGGAGGACGCCGCCGCGCAGGGCGTCAGCGGCGAGCGCTCGGACGTGATGATGCTCGTGCACGTCTCCGACGACGACGAGAGCGTCTACGTCACCTCGTTCCCGCGCGACCTCTACGTCGACATCCCCGGCCACGGCAAGGACCGCATCAACGCCGCGCTGGCCTTCGGAGGCCCGGGACTGGCGGTGTCCACCGTGGAGGACTACACCGGGGTGCCGATCGATCATGTCGCCCTCATCGACTTCGACGGCATCGAAGGCCTGGTCGACACGCTCGGCGGGGTCGATGTGCAGGTGCCGCTGTCCTTCGAGGCGGATGGGCACCAGTTCACCGAGGGCACGCAGACCCTCGACGGCGAGGAGGCGCTGACCTTCGTGCGCCAGCGCAAGCAGTTCGCCGACGGCGACTTCCAGCGCAACCGCAATCAGCAGGCCGTGCTCAAGGGCATCGCCGACAAGCTCATCAGCGCCGAGACGCTCAGCGATCCGGGCAAGCTCGCCGACACCATCGACGCCCTCTCCCCGTTCCTCACCACCGATGACGGGCTCAGCGCCACCGCGATGGTCGAGCTGGGCCTGTCGCTGCGCTCGATCCGCAGCAGCGACCTGTACTTCCTCTCGGTCCCCCACGGCGGTCCGACGACCACCAGCGGCGGCGCCAGCGTGGTGGCCTCCGACGACGAGTCCATGGAGGCCCTGCGCGAAGCGCTGCGCACGGATGACATGGGAACCTATTACGCTCAGCACGCAGGGACCTACTGAACCACCCGCACCGGCCCGACCCGCCGGATCACCCGACGCCTGGAGGAAACAGTGGCCAATCCACTCGTGAGCATCGCCGTCCCCGTCGCCGGCCTCGTCGCGGCCGCCGTCGGCAACAAGGCCGCCGCGGCGGGCTGGGGTGCCGTCTTCGGTGAGGACGCCCCGACCGACAAGACGCAGAAGGCGCTGCAGAAGGACGCCGCCCAGCGCCGGAAGCAGGCGAAGAAGGACGGCCTGTCGAAGGACGAGATCGCGCAGATCAAGGACCCCTCCGAGCAGATGCCGGTCTGGAAGATGATGCTGTGGGCGACGATCTCCGGGGTCGTGCTCCAGGGTCTGCGGGTCGCCGCGAAGCGCGGCACGCAGGTGGGGGTCGAGCGCCTGACCACCCGCAGGCCGCGCGCCAACCGCGGCTGAGCCGTGCCGAACGCCTCGAGGGCGCCCCGCAGCATCGTGCGGGGCGCCCTCGAGGCGTTCCGGCGGGTCAGAACTCCTGGACGTCCACGCCCTCGCTGAGGGTGTCCAGCGAGTCCCCGGTGACGAGGAACCCGATGCGGCGCACCAGCGAGACCGCGTGATCGCCGATCCGCTCGTAGAACCGGATCAGCAGCGTGAGGTCGATGACCTGCGCCGCGGTGTAGGTCGCCTCCTCGCTGCGGGAGATCTCCCGCGAGATGTCCAGCATCAGCTGGTCCAGCTCGTCATCCTGGGTCTCGACCTGCGCGGCGAGCGCCAGATCGCGGGTCTCGATCACCTGCGCGGCGCCCTCCAGCGCCGTCAGCCCCAGAGCCGACATCCGCGCGATCTGCTCCCGGTGCTGCGGCGGCACCGCGAGGCCGGGATGCGCGCGCCGAGCCACCAGCGCGATGTGCGCGGCGAGATCGCCCATCCGCTCGAGCGAGGAGCTCATCCGCAGCGTGGCGACCAGCAGCCGCAGATCGGTGGCCACGGGGGCCTGCCGGGCGAGCAGCTCCACGGCCTTCGCATCCAGCTCCACCTGCCGGGCATCGAGGTGGGGGTCGGCGGTGACGACGCGCTCCGCCCGGGCCAGGTCGCCCTCGAGCAGGGAGGCGGTCGCTCCCTCGAGGGCCGTCCCGACCATCTCGGCCATGTCGAGCAGGTCGTCGACGATGTGCCGCAGGTCGCTCTGGTACGCCTCGCGCATGGTTTCCACTCCTTGGTCAGATGGGCCTACGACCTCTGATCCTCGCAATCCCGGATGAACGCGGAGCGGTGCTGGGTGAACGCCAGGCGTAGTCCGCGTGAACACCTGGCCGCCGACGTCCCGGACCAGGCCCGCTGCACCGGGCCGGGCCTCCCGTGGGCCTAGGCTGTACGGGTGCCCCTGTCTGCCCTCCTCGTGCTCGCCGGTGCGATCGGTCTGGTGATCGGCGTCGCCGCGACGCTGGCGCTCGCCCGCTCGGACAGGCCGCGGCACGAGGTGCCCGATTCGCTCGGCCCGTCGATCCCCGAGCCGGCGACCGAGGTGCTCGCGATCCTCTCCTCCGCCTATGTGGTGCTCGACGCCAGCGGTGACGTGCTGCGCGCCTCTCCCCTGGCGTACTCCTACGGGATCGTCCGTGCGGCCGAGGGCGACTACCCGCGCCTGGCCAACAGCGAGCTGATGGACCTCGCGGCGGACGTCGGCCGCAACGGCGGCTTCCGCGACGAGCGGCTGACGCTGCGCCGTTCGAGCGGCGGCGACGACGACGCCGTGATCGACGTGCGCATCGGCGCGCTCGGCGAGCACGGGGCGCTGCTGCTGGCCGACGATCTCACCCGGGCGGTGCGCGTCGAGGAGACCCGGCGCGACTTCGTGGCCAACGTGTCCCATGAGCTGAAGACCCCCGTCGGCGCGATCACCCTCCTGGCCGAGACGATGGAGGACGCCGCCGAGGATCCCGACGCGGTGCGCCGCTTCGCCGGTCGCATGCAGGGCGAGACGCGCCGGCTCTCCCACCTGGTGCAGGAGATCATCGAGCTCTCCCGCGTCCAGGGCGGCTCCGCCCTGCCGGACGCGGAGCCGATCGAGATCGACGACGTGGTGGAGGAGGCGGTCGCGCTGAACCGCAACCTGGCCCTCGGCTCGAAGATCGAGGTCTCGGTGGGCGGCATGCAGGGCCTGCAGGTCTTCGGCTCCGCCGCGATGCTCACCACCGCCCTGTCGAACCTGATCTCCAACGCGATCTCCTATTCCGATGCCCGCACCCGCATCGGGGTGGCCGTGCGCCGCGACGGCGGCATGGTCGAGATCTCCGTGAAGGATCAGGGGATCGGCATCGCCAAGGACCATCTGGAGCGGGTCTTCGAACGGTTCTTCCGGGTGGACCGCGCCCGCTCGCGCGCGACCGGCGGCTCCGGGCTGGGCCTGGCGATCGTGAAGCACATCGCGAGCGATCACGGCGGCGAGGTCACCGCCTGGTCGCTGCCCGGCCAGGGCTCGACCTTCACGCTCCGGCTGCCCGAGATGGGCCGCACCGGGACCATCACCGTGGGGGCGCGGCGCGCCGAGACCACCGGCGCCGCGCGAACCCCCGACGATCCACACACCACGGCGCCCGACGAGACGTCGGAGAAGGGACACTGACATGACGCGCATCCTGATCGTGGAGGACGAGGAGTCCTTCTCCGATCCGCTGTCGTATTCGCTGCGGAAGGAGGGATACGAGGTCGCCGTCGCGGACAACGGCATCGACGGGCTGCGGATCTTCTCCGCCCACGGCGCGGATCTGGTGCTGCTGGACCTGATGCTGCCCGGGATGAGCGGCACCGAGGTGTGCCGCGAGATCCGCCGCACCTCGAGCGTCCCGGTCATCATGCTCACCGCCAAGGACGACGAGTTCGACAAGGTGCTGGGCCTCGAGCTCGGCGCCGACGACTACGTCACCAAGCCGTACTCCTCCCGCGAGCTGCTGGCCCGGATCAAGGCCGTGCTGCGCCGGCGCCACGACTCGGGCGAGGCCGAGGACGACGCCCCGCTGCGGGCGGCGCACCTCATGATGGACGTCGAGCGGCATGTGGTCGAGGTGCGCGGCCAGGAGGTGGCGCTGCCGCTGAAGGAGTTCGAGCTGCTGGAGATGCTGCTGCGCAACGTCGACCGGGTGCTGACCCGCGGCCAGCTCATCGACCGGGTATGGGGCGCGAACTACGTCGGCGACACGAAGACGCTCGACGTGCACGTCAAGCGTCTGCGCGCGAAGATCGAGGACGATCCCCGCAACCCCGTGCACCTGGTGACGGTCCGCGGGCTGGGCTACAAGTTCGAATCCGGTGCCTGAGGCCGGGCCCGGTGCGCCCGCGCGGCGCACCGGGCCGGCCCGTGCTCCCGGCACACCCCGCACGATGCACGACGCCCCGCAGCATCAGCTGCGGGGCGTCGTGGTGAGCTCTGTGCGGCGGGGCCGCGGACGGCGGGGTCAGCCCTCGGCCGGCTCCCCCTGCTGGTAGTACTCCAGGCTGCTGTCCAGCGCGGGCATCGAAATGGTGTCGGTCTGGCCGCCGGCGGTGACCTCGAGGTCCAGGATCACGCCGGGGCGCACGCCCGCGGCATCGACGGACACCTGCTGCTGCCCCTCGCCGGAGCCCACGTCCACGGTGCCGTGGGCGGGGACCTGCACCGCGGTGGAGAAGATCGAGCTGCCCTCGGAGAGCCCGGTCAGCTCGACGGAGGTCTCCTCGTCCGAGTAGTTCGCGATCGTGGCGGAGAACTCGGCGGTGCCGTCCTCCTCGATGACCAGCAGCGCGTTGCGCACCCCGGCGTACAGGGCGCCGTCCTGCTCGATGTTCGCGTTGGTCCCATCGGCCGCCTGGTAGAAGTCCTTGGTCTGCACCGGGGACATGTACGTGCAACCGGAGGCCGCGAGCGCCAGGCCCAGGGCGGCTGCGGAGAGCACGGAACGGCGGGAACGACGCACGGGGGACTCCTGTTCGATACCGCTGAGCGGCGGGGACGTTCGGGGACAGCTCTGACAGGGTACCCCACACGAGGCCCTGGCCGGAGCGCCCGGGGCAGGGCGTGACGAGGTCGATGCCACCCCTGGGCGGAGCCCGAGCGGGAGGCGCGTCGGCACGGTGGAAAGACGCTCTCGGGCGCGAGAGCCACCAGGTCGGCGCGCATTTTAGCACCACCCCTCGATGATAGACTCATGCGCGGAAAGGGGACCCACCACATGAACTTTGCCGTCGGCGAGACCGTCGTCTACCCGCACCACGGTGCCGCGCTCATCGAAGAGGTCAAGACCCGCACGATCAAGGGCGAGGACCGCACCTACCTCAAGCTGAAGGTCGCCCAGGGCGATCTGACGATCGAGGTCCCCGCAGACAACGTCGACCTCGTCGGCGTGCGCGACGTCGTGGACAAGGAAGGGCTGGACGAAGTCTTCGACGTGCTGCGCCAGCCCTACACCGAGGAGCCCACCAACTGGTCGCGCCGCTACAAGGCGAACGTCGAGAAGCTCGCCTCCGGCGACGTGAAGAAGGTGGCCGAGGTGGTGCGCGACCTGTGGCGCCGAGACCAGGACCGCGGCCTCTCCGCCGGGGAGAAGCGGATGCTGGCCAAGGCGCGCCAGATCCTCGTCTCCGAGCTCGCCCTCGCGGAGAAGACCGACGAGGGAAACGCCGAGTCCATCCTCGACGAGGTCCTCGCCTCCTGACCCCGCGCCGCCCCGTGTCGTCCGCCCCGCTCCGGGACGCCGTGCGTCCGGTCGTCCTCGCACTCGCTCCCCCCGCGCCCGGGCTGTCCCGGGGCGCGGCGAGCCCGTGCCTCGAACCGCTCGGCGGCTCGCGCCTCATCGACCGGCTCCTGGGCACCCTGCGCGGCGTGGGGCTGCCCGCACCGCTGCTGGTGACCGGAGAGGCGGCCGCACCGCAGCTGCGCGCCGCGCTGGGATGGGAGCTGCCGGTCCTCGCGGTGCCCGGCGAGCGAGGGCAGGCGCTGCGCGCCGTCCTCGAGGCGACCGACGAGCAGCTGCTGCTCCTCCATGACGCCGAGCGCGCCCTCACCCCGGCCCAGACGATCCGCGACGTGCTCTCCGCGCTGCGGGAGGACGTGGACGCGGTGGTGCCGGTGACGGCCCTGACCGACTCGGTCAAGGAGGTGCGCCCGGACGGGCTGCTGAACATCGACCGGTCCACGCTGGCCGGCCTGCAGAGCCCGCGCCTGCTGCGCCGCGAGCTGCTCGAGTCCGTGCTCTCAGCGACCGCCTCCGCGTCGCCGCGGCCCTCCGCCCCCGAGAGCGGCCGGGTCCCGACCGGCCTTCCCGGGAGCGGCCCGTCCCCCGCCGAGCAGGGCGGCGAGTTCGGCGGCTTCGACGAGGTCCGGGAGGCGCTCGCCCGCGGCGCCCGTGTGCGCACGGTGCACGGCTCGCACGCCGGGTTCGCGGTGCTGGACCGTCTCAGCCTGTGGCAGGCGCAGATCTCCCTCGGCCTGGCGCGGGACACCTCCCACCGCCACGGCCTCGCCCGGCACAGCTGACCGGCACGGCCCCGGCGGGCCCAGCGCCCGACCGTCGGCCCGGGCCCAGCGCCCGACCGTCGGCTCCGTGCACAGCACCCGGCCGTCGGCCCCGCGCCCGCTGTCCGAGCGCCGGGATCAGCGCCCGCGCCGGCTGCGCCACACCGTCCGGAACTCCGCGACCATCCGGCCGGGCTTGGACAGAGTGCGCACCGGCAGGCTGGTGGCCAGCTCTCCCGGATCCCGGCGCAGACGCCGCAGGAGCCGCCGCGGCTTGCTGGAGATGCGCTGGCGCAGATCCGGCAGGTAGGCGTCGGAGACGTCGAGCCGCGTCACGGCGCCGCAGCCCGTGCACTGGATCTGCGACACGAAACGGCCCGCGTAGACCACCACGTGTTCCGCTTCCTGATCGCAGGCGGTGCAGCGCAGGAAGCTCTCCTCGACGCTCATCGTCTCCTCCTCACCCGGACCTCAAACCTAGCGCGCTGACCACGTCCTGGGCCAGGAGCAGGTCCTGCGCGTAGGTGATCTTGAAGTTGGTCTCCTCGCCCCGCACCCAGGTGACGGGGATATCGGTGTACTCCTCGGCGCAGGAGGCGGTGTCGGTGCCCACGAAGCCGTCGCGTGCCGCCGCCTCGTAGGCGTCGAGGATGGTCGCGGCGTGGAAGCCCTGCGGGGTCTGCACCCGCACCAGCGCGCCGCGGTGCCCGTCGGGACCGGCGGCGAGGCTGTCCCCGGGGCCTGCCGCGGCGATGTCGTCGGCGGGGATGCCGGGCACGGCGCCGCCGGTCTCCCGCGCGGCGTGCAGCACCGCGGAGACCAGGCCGTGGGAGACCAGCGGGCGGGCGGCGTCATGGATGAGCACCGTGTCCACCGCACCGCTGTCGATGCGGTCGGCCAGGTGCCGCAGCGCGAACAGCTCGGATTCCTGGCGCGTCTCCCCGCCGGTGATGATCTCGAGCGGCCAGTCCGTCTCCCGCGAATCCACGAAGCGTGCATGCTCGAGGTCCTCGGGCCGCACCACGAACACCAGCAGCCCGATGCCCTCGACGGCGGCAAGGGTGTTCAGCCCCCACGCGGCGATGCTGCGCCCCGCGAGGGAGAGGAAGGCCTTGTTGATCCCGGCGCCCACGCGGGTGCCCGATCCTCCCGCGAGCACGACGCCGGCGGCCCGGCCGTGCAGGCGGGGAGGGCGGGAGCGGCGGGGCTGGGTCACGCCGGCAATCGTAGACGTCCCCCGGGCTCTCGTGGATCGCCCAGTCAGGACGTGACAGAATCGATCCTCGCCCCTTCCTCGCCCTGCGCTTCGGCGCGGGCGCGCGGGGTCGACAGCCAGCCGCCTCACGAACCAGGAGAACGAATGCTCACCATCGCCATCGTGTGCGGCGCCGGGATCGCCACATCCGCGCTGATCGCGGAGCAGGTGCGGGACCATCTCGACTCCCGGGGCCGCGAGGCGCACGTCGTGCAGGCCACCGTCATGGATCTGCTCTCCGCCGATTTCCGTGCGGATCTGGTGATCAGCACCGTGGACCTGCCCGGCGCGCTCGGCATCCCGCAGATCTCGGGGATGCCGCTGCTGCTGGGCACCAACCCCCAGGTCACCTATGACGACATCGACCGCCTCCTGCAGCGGATCGACGACTCCCGCGCCGGGGACGAGCGCTGATGACCTCACCGCTCGATGCACCGCTGCCCCGGGTGGGCATCGGTGTGGACGTCCACGCCGTGGCCCCGGCCGGGACCGACCGCGAGCTGTGGGTGGCGGGCCTGCTGTGGCCGGGCGAGCCGGGACTGGCCGGGCATTCGGATGCCGACGTCGCCTGCCATGCCGCGTGCGACGCGCTGTTCTCCGCCGCCGGGATCGGGGACCTGGGCTCCCATTTCGGGGTGGACCGCCCCGAATGGGCCGGTGCCTCCGGGGCACGTCTGCTCGCGGAGGCCGCGCGTCGGGTGCGGGAGGCAGGTTTCGAGATCGGCAACATCGCGGTCCAGGTGATCGGCAACCGGCCCCGGCTCTCGAGCCGCCGCGAGGAGGCCTGCGCCGCGATGAGCGAGGCGGCCGGCGCCCCGGTGACCGTCTCGGGCAGCACGACCGATGCGCTGGGGCTGACCGGCCGCGGCGAGGGTGTGGCAGCGATGGCGACGGCGCTGGTCGTCGCCGCGAAGGAGGGAACTGCATGACGGATGCCATGGAACTGCCGGTGCGCGCCCCGGAGGTCGAGGCAGCGGCCGAGCGGCTCGCCCCGGTGCTGCGGCGCACCCCGCTCCAGCACAGCGAGCGCCTCAGCGAGCTGGCCGGCGCCCCGGTGTGGCTCAAGCGCGAGGATCTGCAGTCGGTGCGCTCCTACAAGCTCCGCGGGGCGCATCTCTTCCTCGACTCCCTGTCGCAGGCGGCGCGGGAGGCGGGCGTGGTGGCGGCGAGCGCCGGCAACCATGCCCAGGGCGTCGCCCAGGCCTGCCGCACCCTCGGCATCCAGGGGCGCATCTATGTGCCCGGCACCACGCCCCGGCAGAAGCGCGAGCGGATCACCGCGATCGGCGGGGACCTGGTCGAGCTGGTGCTGATCGGCGACACCTTCGACGACGCCGCTGAGGCCGCGGCCGACGATGCCGACCGCACCGGTGCCACGCAGGTGCCGCCCTTCGACCATCCGGTGATCATGGCCGGGCAGGGCACCGTGGCGCTCGAGGCGGCGGAGCAGCTGCGCAGCGAGCACGGCCGGGAGCTGGGCACGATGGTGGTGCCGGTGGGCGGCGGCGGGCTGCTCGGCGGCTGCGGGGCGTGGCTGCGGGAGCGCAGCCCGGCGACCCGGATCATCGGCGTGGAGCCCGCGGGCGCGGTCTCGATGTCCGCCGCGGTGCGGGCCGGGCGCCCGGTCACGCTCCACGAGATGGATCGCTTCGTCGACGGTGCCGCGGTGCGCCGTGTCGGGGCCGCTCCGCTGCGGATGGTGAAGGCGATCGCGCCCGAGCTCGTCGCCGTGGACGAGGGTGCCGTGTGCACCCAGATGCTCGACCTCTACCAGGTCGAGGGCATCATCGCGGAGCCCGCGGGCGCGCTCGCGGCGACCGCCGTGGCCGCCGGGACGATCGAGCACCTGGGCCGTGCGGGCGCCGACGCCCCGGATCCCGAGGAGGAGACCGGGGACATCGTCGTGGTGGTCTCCGGAGGCAACAACGACGTCTCGCGGTACAACGAGATCGTGGAGCGGTCCCTCGTGCACGAGGGGCTCAAGCACTACTTCCTGGTGACCTTCCCCCAGGAGCCGGGGGCGCTGCGCCGCTTCCTGGACCGGGTGCTGGGGCCGAACGACGACATCGTGCTGTTCGACTACATCAAGCGCAACAACCGCGAGGAGGGCCCCGCCCTGGTGGGGCTCGAGATCGGCGACCGCGAGGACCTCGAACCGCTGATGGCGCGCATGGCCGCCTCGAACATGGAGATCGAGCGGGTCGATCCCGAGAACCCGATCTACCGCTACCTCACCTGAGACCGGCCCCGCCGGGGTCGGGCCCGTCCCACCGCGGCCGGCCCCGCCGGGCTGTCCTGACCCGTCCCACCGCGGCCGGGCAGGGGCACGGGCACGGGCAGGGCCATGCGTGGCGGAGTGCAACCACTGGCGCTCAGCCAGCACACGTCCCCGTCTACGGGGTCATGTGCTGGCTGAGCGCCACTGCATGCAACGGCCTCGGCGGCGTGCACCCGGCCTCGGTGCGGGCACCCGCCCGGCGGCGTGCACCCGGCCCCGGTACGGGCCCCCCGGCGGCGTGCACCCGGCCTCGGCGGCGTGCACCGGCCCCGGTGCGGGCACCGGGCTCGGGTCAGGCCTCGGGGTAGGCCTCGACGTCGGGGGTGATCGCGGCCTCGCGCGCCTCGACGGCCGAGCGGACGATGTCGTCCAGCCCGTGCTCGGACTTCCAGCCCAGGGTCTGGGCGATGCGGTCGCCGGAGCAGATCAGGCGGGCAGGGTCGCCGGCGCGGCGGGGGCCGTGCTCCGGGGTGATCTCGATGCCCTTGGCGCGGGCGATCGCGTCGATCACCTCGAGCACGCTCGAGCCCTCGCCGGTGCCGACGTTGAAGGTGCGGTGCGGGCGTTCCTCGCCGCGCAGGTAGTCCAGCGCGGCGATGTGGGCGTGGGCGAGGTCCAGCACGTGCACGTAGTCGCGGATGCCGGTGCCGTCGGGGGTGTCGTAGTCGTCGCCGAACACCACGGGGGCCAGTCCCCGCTCGAGGCGGTCCAGCACGATCGGCACCAGGTTCATCACGGCGGTGTCGGCGAGCTCGGGCCAGCCGGCCCCGGCGACGTTGAAGTACCGCAGCGCGACGGTGCGCATGCCGTGGGCGCGCTCCGCATCGGCGAGCATCCACTCCCCCACGTACTTGGTCGCGCCGTACGGGTTGATCGGTTGCGGGGTGAGCTCCTCGGTGACCAGGTCCACGTCCGGCACGCCGTACACCGCGGCCGAGGAGGAGAACACCACGTCGCGCACGTCCGCGGAGGCGCAGGCGGCCAGCACGTTGGCGAGCCCGCCGATGTTGTCGTGCCAGTACATCTCCGGGTTCGCGACGGATTCGCCGACCTGCTTGTGGGCGGCGAAGTGGATCACGGAGTCGGCGCCGCAGGCACGCATCTGGAAGGCGAGCTTCTCACGCGCGTCGGGAAGGGTCACGTCGAGCTCGAGGAGCTCGGCGCCCTCAGTCCGTCGACGCAGCCCGGTGGAGAGGTCGTCGACCACGACCACCTCCTGCTTCTGCTCCAGGAGGAGTCGCACCACGTGCGACCCGATGTATCCGGCACCACCGATCACGAGAGTCGTCATGGGATCAGCTTACCGGCCGCGGGAGCCGCACCCCCGCTCTGTCCCGGTTCAGCTCCAGGAGCTCGCGACCGGGCGGCCCTCGTCGTACCCGGCCGCCCCCTGCAGCCCGATCACCGCACGCTCGCGGAACTCCTCCGTGCTGGCCGCGCCTGCGTAGGTGTAGGAGGAGCGGACCCCGGCGGTGATGTCGTCGAGCAGGTCCTCGACCCCTCCCCTGCCCTCGGCGAGGTACATGCGCGAGGTGGAGATGCCCTCCTCGAACAGTCCCTTGCGGGCGCGGGCGAAGGCGTCCTCGTGCGCGGTGCGGTGGGAGACCGCCCGCTTGGAGGCCATGCCGAAGGATTCCTTGTAGCGCCGGCCGCTCTCGTCGCTGCGCATCTGGCCGGGCGATTCGTGGGTGCCCGCGAACCAGGAGCCGATCATCACGTTGGAGGCTCCGGCGGCGAGCGCGAGGGCGACGTCGCGGGGGTGGCGCACCCCGCCGTCGGCCCAGACGCGCCCTCCCAGCCGGCGGGCCTCGGCCGCGCACTCCAGCACGGCGGAGAACTGGGGGCGGCCCACGCCGGTCATCATCCGCGTGGTGCACATGGCGCCCGGGCCCACACCCACCTTGACGATGTCGGCGCCGGCCTCGATCAGCTCGCGCGTGCCCTCGGCGGTGACGATGTTGCCCGCCGCGAGGCGCACGTCCGTGCCCTCGCGGGGACCGAGCACCTGCCGTGCGGTCCGCAGCGCCTCGAGCATCCTGTCCTGATGGCCGTGGGCGGTGTCGAGCACGATCACGTCCACGCCGCTGTCCACGAGGTCGCGCACCCGCGCGGCGACGTCGGCGTTGACCCCGACGGCGACCGCGATCCGCAGCCTCCCCTCGGCGTCCGTGGCGGGGCGGTAGATGGTCGAGCGCAGCACCCCGGTCGCGGTGAGCACGCCGCGCAGCACCCCCTGCGCATCGACGACGACGGCGGCGTCGTGATGGGTCGCGGCGATGCGGGCATGCAGCTCGGCCGGAGCAGCCTCGAGATCCTCCGGACCGAGGACGGGGACGTCCTCGCTGAGCACCTCGCCGACCTCTGCGAACGAATCGCGACCGGCGATCTCCTCCGCGGAGATGGTGCCCAGCGGGTGGTGCTGCTCGTCGATCACCACGACGATGCCGTGGGGCCGCTTGGGCAGCAGATCCGCGGCCTGACCGAGGGTCCCGGAGGCGGTGAGGGTCAGCGGATGGTCCACGAGGAGATCGCGGGACTTCACCGAGCGCACGATCGAGTCGATCCGCTCCGGGGAGAGGTCCTGGGGCAGCACGGCCAGTCCGCCGCGGCGCGCCATCACCTCGGCCATGCGCCGGCCGGAGACGGCGGTCATGTTCGCGGCGATCAGCGGGATCGTGGTGCCCGAGCCGTCGTCGCTGCGGAGGTCGACGTCGAAGCGCGAGGTGACCGCGGAGCGGCGGGGCAGGAAGAAGCAGTCGTCGTACGTGAGGTCGGTCGACGGGGTGTGGATCAGGTGCATATCGCCAGGATACGGACTCCCTGCGCGGCACCTCCACGACCCTCTCACAGGCCGATGCATGAAGATGCGGGCTCGTGATTCTAGGATGGAGCGCATGACGGACCCCTCCTCGGACCCATCCCGCAGGCGCCGTCGGTCCGGCAGACACCAGCAGCCGGCTCGACGTCCGCAGCCCTCCCCCCTCTCGCCGGACGAGGCGCGACGCAATCGCGACGCCGCGTTCGGGGGGCCGAATCCGAAGCGCACGTGGATCGGCGGGGAGTCCGCCGCGTCCCCCACGAGCGCCGATCGGCCGGGGTCCGCCGCGCAGGGGCGGCCCCCGGCGGCCCCCTCTCCGAGGTCCGGTGGAGCGGGCGCGGCCGAGAGCCCGGCCGCCTCCCCCGCGTCGTCCGCGTCGTCCGCGCCGTCTGCGTCTTCCGCCTCTCCCGACGGCACCTCCCCCGACGACGCGCAGGGCGGCGCGCCCCCGCCGCGACGACCGCGCGGCCGGCGGGCCGCCTTCCCGCTCGAGCAGCTCCCCGCCTCGCCCACCCCCGGCTCCCCCGCCGAGCAGGACGCCGCCGCGTCGCGTGAGGCCGACGAGGCCGGGACCGACGAGCCCACGCCGTCGCGCCCGGGCCGGCGCCGGGCTGCGCTGCCCGTCGAACCGGCCACCGAGCCGGACCTCTGGGCGGCGGAGGCCCCGCCGCCCGCCGCCGCAGGCCAGCCGCAGCCCGCGCCGGACGCACCGACGCCCCGCGAGGAGCAGCCGGCCGAGCCCGCCGCGGCTGCCCCGGCACGCCCTGCCGCGGCAGGGGCGGCGAGCGCCTCCGGGGTCGCCGCCGCCTCCGCGGCGAGCACCGCCGGGCCCGAGAGCGCCGGGACGACGAGCGGGGCGGCCCCGCGGGCCGAGACCCGCACCGAGCACTCCGCCGCGCCCGCCGGGTCGCTGCCGCGCGTCGCCCTGTGGACCGTTCTGACCTCCCTGCTGCCCGGCTCCGGCCTGCTCACCACGCGCATGCGCCGGCTCGGCTGGACGCTGCTGGTGCTGCTCCTGCTCGCCGTCGTGGCAGCGGTCGTGTTCCTGCTGGTCGGCGATCCGCTGCGCACCGGCGCGATGCTCGCCACCAAGCGCAGCGTCCTCATCGGGGCGATGATCGCCGTGGGCGTGGTCGGGGTGGTCTGGGCGCTGCAGATCGTCCTGGCGAACCTCGCGCACTCCACCCGGGAGCGGCTCGCCGGGGCGAAGCGCTATCTCGCCCTCGGCCTCGCCGCGCTGATGGTGGTCGCCGTGGCGCTGCCGTTCGGCCGCGGCGTCCAGTCGCTGTGGGCGCTGCAGGGGCTGATGGGCTCGGAGACCGTGTTCGGCGGCGGGGAGGGCGGCACCCACTCCTTCGCGACCGGCAAGGACCCGTGGGCGAACACCGAGCGGCTGAACATCATGCTGCTGGGCCAGGACGCCGGCGAGGACCGCACCGGCACCCGCCCCGACACCATCATGGTCGCCTCGATCGACACGAAGACCGGGAAGACGGCCCTGTTCTCGATCCCCCGCAACCTCGAGAACGTCGAGTTCCCCGAGGGCACCCCGGCGGCCGAGGAGTTCCCGAACGGCTTCGACTACTTCGGGAAGAACCAGAACCTGATCAACGCCGTGTGGACCTGGGCCGAGGACCGCCCGGACCTGTTCCCGGACGATCCCGAGCCGGGCCTGACCGCGACCCGCTGGGCGGTCGAGGAGACCCTCGGGCTCGAGACGGACTACTACGCGATGGTGAACCTCCAGGGCTTCGAGGACATGGTGAACGCCCTCGGCGGGGTCGATCTGGTCGTCGAACGCCCGATCCCGATCGGCGGCGGCGCGAGCGACGTCGAGGGCTACATCGAACCGGGCGATCAGAAGCTCGACGGCTTCCACGCCCTCTGGTACGCCCGCTCCCGCGAGGGATCCAACGACTTCAACCGCATGTGCCGCCAGCAGCGCATGGTCCGCGCGGTCGCGGAGGAGGCGGATCCCACCACGCTCGCGCTCTCGATCCCGGGCCTCGTCAACGCCACGGAGGAGAACATCCAGACGGACATCCCGCTGTCGAAGATCGATGCCTTCGTCGACCTCGCGCTGCGAATCAAGGACGGCGGCTTCACCTCCTACCCCATCACCCAGGACGTCACCTTCACCGGCAACCCGGACTTCGACTACCTGAAGGAGTGGGCGCAGGCCTCGATCGAGGACTCGACCACGCTGGACGAGCCGGAGTCCGTGGTCGGGGAGACCGAGCCCGGCTCGACCGAGCCCGCCGAGACCGGCACCCCGCCGGAGGAGGAGCCCGGCGCGGAGGAGCCCGGGGCGGAGGACGAGAGCCCGGAGGAGGAGCCGAGCTCCGAGGCCGACAGCCCCGACGCGGAGGATCCCGAGAGCGAGGAGTCCGACTCCGGGCCCGAGATCGAGAAGGACCCGCTGAAGTCCTGCCTGCCCGGCTACGAGGAGTGAGCACCTCCCGCTATCGCCGCGGCCCCGTCCACCCTCGCGTGGGCGGGGCCGCCGCATGCCGGGGCGCGGACCACGACAGCCGCCGCGGACGGCCGCTGTGCGCAGTCGCCGCTGCGGATGGTCAGGGCACCAGCTGCAGCAGCGCGTTCTCGATGAGCTCGGGCATCGCCGGGTGGATCCAGTACTGGGTGGCGGCGATGTCACGGGCCGTCTGCCCGGTGCTCATCGCCTGGATCAGCAGCTGCACGAGGGTGGTCGCCTCGGGGCCGATGAGGTGCGCACCGAGGATCTCGGTGGTCTCGGCATCCGCGATGATCTTCGCGAAGCCGGTGCTGTCCTCGAGCGCCCAGCCGTAGGCGATCGAGGCGTACTCCTGCACCGCCACCTTCACGCCGCGCCCGCCGGCCCGCGCGGTCTCCTCGTCCATCCCCACCCAGGCGACCTGCGGATGGGTGAAGACCCCGCTGGGCACCGGCATCGTGTCCGAGCGTCGCAGCTGCCCGGGGTGCAGGATGTTGTGGCGCACGATGCGCTGCTCATGGTTGGCGACGTGCTTGAGCTGGTGCGCGCTGGACAGGTCGCCGAAGGCCCACAGCCCCTCGAGCACCCGGCCCCCGCCGAGCACCCGCTGGTGCGCGTCCACCCGCACGCGCCCGTCCTCGGCGGTGTCGATCCCGGCCGCGGCGACGTCGAGCAGGTCGGAGTTGGGGCGGCGTCCGGTGGCGACCAGCAGCTCCTCCGCCTCGATCAGCACCTCGGCGCCGTCCTGCACGCCGCGCAGCTCGACACCCGCCCCGGTGCGGCGCACCGAGGTGGTGGACAGCCCCTTCTCGAGCCGCAGCCGCTGTCCCAGCAGCTCGGTGAGGCGGGCGGAGATGTCCGCGTCGGCGTCGCGCAGCACCTGCTGCGAGCGGGCGACGAGGGTGACCTCCACCCCGAGGGAGGCGAAGATGTGCGCCATCTCGACCGCGATCACGCCCGAGCCGAGGATCGCGAGGGAGGCCGGCAGGCGCTCGATCCGCATGATCGTGTCGGAGGTGTGCGGCGCCGCCTCGGCCAGGCCGTCGACGGGCGGGAGCGCGGGGCGGGAGCCGGCGCCGAGCACGACGGTGTCGGCGGTGACCGTCTGCTCGCCGCCGTCCTCGCCGATGACGTGGAGCGTCCTGTCCCCGATGAAGCGGGCGGTGCCGCGCAGCAGGGTGAGATTCGCGTTGTCCTCGTGGTCCCGGCGGTACTCCTCGCCGCCGGCGGTGATCGGGTCGATGCGCCCGAAGATGCGGTCGCGGATCGCCGGCCAGTCCACGTCCTGCAGCTGCTCGGTGAGACCGAAGCGGGCGGCGTCGGTGGTGGCGTGGGCGAGATCGGCGGTGTGCACGAACATCTTCGTGGGGATGCACCCGAGGTTCAGGCAGGTGCCGCCGAAGACGCGGTCGGGGCCGACGCCGCGGTCGATCTGCACGATGCGGCGGTCGGCGAACTCCGGGCCCGGGAACGAGTTCGCGGAGCCGGAGCCGATCAGGGCGATGTCGTAATGAGTCGGAGCGTTCACCGCCCCAGGCTAGTCGGACCCCGCCGGGGCTGGTCGGACCCAGGGTCTGGCCGGATCCCCGCGGGACGGTGGCAGAATGTGACCGGCGCGGGACGGTCCGCGCCCCGACGCGCCCGAGGAGCCCCGCCGATGCCCTCCCCCGCCCACCCCGCCGATTCCCACGACGTCATCCGGGTGCGCGGCGCCCGCGAGAACAACCTGCGCGATGTCTCCCTCGACCTGCCCAAGCGGCGCCTGACCGTGTTCACCGGCGTCTCCGGCTCGGGCAAGAGCTCCCTGGTGTTCAGCACCATCGCGGCCGAGTCGCAGCGCATGATCAACGAGACCTACAGCTCCTTCCTGCAGGGCTTCATGCCGTCCCTCGCCCGCCCGGATGTCGACGAGCTGCAGGGGCTCACCACCGCGATCATCGTGGATCAGGAGCGGATGGGCGCGAACGTGCGCTCCACCGTGGGCACCGCGACCGACGCGAACGCGTACCTGCGCACCCTGTTCTCCAAGCTCGCCGAGCCGCATGTGGGCGGGCCCGGGGCGTACTCCTTCAACGTCCCCTCGGTGACGGCCGCCGGGGCGATGACCGTGCAGCGGGGCGCGAAGACCATCGCGGAGAAGACGACGTTCTCCCGGGTGGGCGGCATGTGCCCGCGCTGCGAGGGGATGGGCGAGATCTCCGACGTGGACCTCGCCGAGCTCTACGACGAGGACAAGTCGCTGGACGAGGGCCCGTTCACGATCCCGAACTACGCCGCGGGCGGCTGGTACGTGAAGCTGTTCGCGGCCTCCGGATTCTTCCCCTCCGACAAGCCGATCCGCACCTTCACGAAGAGACAGCTGCACGACTTCCTGTACAAGGAGCCCACGAAGGTGAAGATCGACGGGGCGAACATGACCTATGAGGGTCTGATCCCGAAGATCCAGAAGTCGATGCTGTCCAAGGACCGCGACGCCATGCAGCCCCACGTGCGCGCCTTCGTGGACCGGCCGGTGAAGTTCGTGGTGTGCCCGGACTGCGAGGGCACGCGCCTGGCCGAGCACGCCCGCACCTCACGCCTCGAGGGCCTCTCGATCGCGGACGCGACCTCCCTGCAGATCACCGAGCTCGCGCGCTGGGTCGAGTCGCTGCGCTCCGGCCACACCGGGCCGACGGTCGCCCCGCTGCTGACGAACCTCTCCGCGCTGCTGGACTCCTTCGTGCGGATCGGGCTGGGCTACCTGTCTCTGGACCGGCCCTCCGGCACCCTCTCCGGCGGCGAGTCCCAGCGCACCCGGATGATCCAGCACCTCGGCTCCGCGCTCACCGACGTCACCTACGTGTTCGACGAGCCGACGATCGGCCTGCACCCCCACGACATCGCGACCATGAACTCCCTGCTGCTCGAGCTGCGGGACAAGGGGAACACGGTGCTGGTGGTCGAGCACAAGCCGGAGATGATCGCGATCGCGGACCACGTCGTCGATCTGGGCCCGCGGGCGGGCGCCGACGGCGGCGCCGTGCAGTACGAGGGCGACCTGGCGGGGCTGCGCTGCTCGGGCACCCTCACCGGCGAGCACCTGGACCGGCGGGTCGCGCTGAAGGACGCCGTGCGCGAACCCGCCGGGGTGCTCGAGATCCGCGGCGCAGACCGGCACAACCTGCAGTCGGTGGACGTGGACATCCCCCTCGGGGTGCTCACCGTCGTCACGGGGGTGGCGGGCTCCGGGAAGAGCTCCCTGGTGCACTCCTCGATGCCGGAGGACGCCGGCGCGATCGTGGTCGACCAGGCGGCGATCCGCGGCTCGCGCCGCTCGAACCCCGCCACGTACACCGGTCTGCTCGAGCCCATCCGCAAGGCGTTCGCCAAGGCCAACGGGTCAAGCCCGCCCTGTTCTCGAACAACTCCGAAGGGGCCTGCCCGGTGTGCCGGGGCGCCGGGGTCATCTACACCGAGCTCGGGTTCATGGAGACCGTCGAGACCCCGTGCGAGGAGTGCGAGGGCCGGCGCTTCCGCGCCGACGTGCTCGAGCACACCTTCGGCGGCAGGGACATCGCCGAGGTGCTCGCCCTCTCCGTCGCCGCAGCCCGCGAGCTGTTCTCCGCCGAGGGCACCACCGTGCCGGCGGCGGCGCGGCTGCTGGGGCGCATGGAGGACGTGGGCTTGGGCTACCTGACGATCGGTCAGCCCCTGACCACGCTCTCCGGCGGTGAGCGCCAGCGGCTCAAGCTCGCCACCCACATGGGCGAGACGGGCGGGATCTACGTGCTCGACGAGCCGACCACGGGGCTGCACCTGGCGGACGTGGACCAGCTGCTGGACCTCCTGGACCGCCTCGTCGACTCCGGCAGGTCCGTGATCGTCATCGAGCACCATCAGGCGGTGATGGCCCACGCCGATCACCTCATCGACCTGGGGCCGGGCGCCGGCGCCGAGGGCGGGCGCATCGTCTTCGAGGGCACCCCCGCCCAGCTGGTCGCCCAGGCCTCCACCCTCACCGGCAGGCACCTGCGCGACTACGTCGGCGCCTGAGAGCCCGCGTACCCTGGCAGGCGTGACCCGCCCGCTCCCCGCCGCCCTCGCCTCCTGGCTCGACGCGCTGCGCTGCCCGCTGTGCGAACAGCCGCTCGAGAGCACGGGCCGCACGCTGCGCTGCCCCGATCGCCACAGCTTCGACCTCGCGCGCGCCGGGTACGTGTCCCTGCTCTCGGGGGCTCCGGCCACGAGCGGGGACGATGATGCGATGGCGCGGGCGCGCCACGACTTCCTGGCCACCGGCGCGTATGCACCGCTGCGGGAGGCGCTGCGCGAGCTCGCCCCGCCGCGTCCCGGCAGGATCCTCGACATCGGCGGCGGCACCGGGTACTACCTGGCCGGGCTGCTGGATGCCCTGAGCGGCGCGCAGGGCCTCGTGGTCGACACCTCGGTGCGGGCGCTGCGCTTCGCCGCGCGGGCGCACGAGCGTGCCGCGGCGGCGTCATGGGACGTGTTCTCCCGCTTCCCGCTGCAGGACGGCGCGGTCGATCTGGTGCTCGACGTGTTCGCGCCGCGCCACGCCGCCGAGTTCGCGCGGGTGCTGGCTCCGGGCGGGCACCTGCTGGTGGTGCGCCCGGCCGCAGAGCATCTCGCCGAGCTGCGCACCGCCGTGCCGGGGATGGTGGGCGTGGATCCGCGCAAGGAGGACCGCCTCCGCGCGGCGCTGGATCCGCTGTTCACCACCGAGGAGGTGCACGAGGTGACCTTCCCGCTCGAGCTGAGCGCAGCGGCGGCGAGGGACCTGGTGGCGATGACGCCGAGCGCACGGCATGTGGAGCCCGCGGCCCTCGGGGAGATCCTGACGGGGACGGTCACCATCGCGGTGGTGGCCAGCCTGCATCGTCGGCGCTGAGTCCGCGCGCGCTCGCGACCTGCGCGGCTCGCTTAGGCTGGGGGCATCCCCCGCCCATCCTCCCCGTGAAGGAGCATCCGTGGCAGAGCGCCGCTGCGTGTTCATCGATTTCGACGGGACGTTCGCCCTTCATGGCGTCGCTCCCCTGGCCCACGCCGAGGCGGTGCGGCAGGCGCGTGCCAACGGCCACACGATCCTGCTGTCCACCGGGCGGAGCATCTCCATCGTCGCCCCCGAGGTGGCGGAGCTGTTCGACGGGGTGGTCGCCTCCGCCGGCGCCTGGGTGCGCGTCGGGGACCGGCAGCTGACGGATCAGCGCTTCCCCGAGCAGCTGGGGCGGCGCGCGGTCGAGGTGCTTCTGCGACACGACGTCCCCTTCGTGCTGGAGACCCCGGAGGCGCTTCTGTGCACCCCGCGCTCCGCCCGCGAGATGCGCAACCGGGTGCGTCCCCCGGCACCGGCCGACGGGGTGGGCCGCGGGCTGCAGGATCTGCTGGACGCGATCGTCCTGCCGGAGGACCCGGCCTCCTGCTCCTTCGCCAAGATCTCGCTGTGGGGCTCCCCGCGCCGGGTCGAGGACCTCGCCGCCGAGATCGGGCCCGAGGTGGGAGCGCTGCCGAACTCGATCAGCGCCGACGAGAGCTCCGGGGAGCTGCACCTGACCTCGATCGACAAGGCCGACGGGATGCGTCTGGTCGCCGAGCATCTGGGGCTCGGTATCGAGGCGACGGTCGGGATCGGCGATGGCATGAACGATCTGGGGATGCTGCGGGCCGCCGGCACCGCGATCGCGATCGACGGCGCCTCGGCCGAGGTGCTGGAGGCGGCCGGCGGCGTGAGCGTCCCGGGACCTGGCGAGCACGGCATCGTCACCGCCTTCGAGCGCCTGGGCCTGCTCTGACGCTCCCCCGGTGCCCCTCGGCGCATCGCTGACCCTCAGCGCCGGTGCAGCCCCATGAGCACCAGGCCGAGGGACATCACCAGCGCACCCGCGCCCAGCAGGATCACGCCCTGCGGGACGAGCGCCGTCTGGAAGCGGTCCTCGAAGACCTGGACGATCGGGCCCAGGAATGCCGCCTGGTCGACCCGGTCGGGCACGAGACGCTCGATGCCGGCCGCGAGCCACCACACGGCGGCGCCGGCCGCGATGCCGCCGAGACCGGCCAGGGCGAGCATCGTGCGGCGGTGCCCGGCGACGAGCAGCGCCGCCGCCAGCAGCACGAGGGCGGCGGGGCCGGCCCAGTGCGCCCAGGGGGTGAGGGCGGAGAGCGCGGGCAGCAGCGGCACGTCGGGGATGGTGGCCAGCGTGACCGCGGCGCTCTCGGGGCGGGGGATGTCGATCGGGAGATGCTTCTCGACCGGGGTGAGGATCGTGTCGATCACCGGGACCAGGTCGACGTCCAGCGCCGAGGCGCCCGGGGTGAACAGCGCGTGGTGCAGCTCGCCCATGGTCGCCTCCCAGAGCGTCCCGTAGACCTCGGTCCCGGTGAGGTTCTCGGCCTGCTCCTCCGCGAGCGGGGTCACGCGCTCTTCGAGCCATCCGGGGATGCGGCCGTCCCCCATGATCTCCGCGACCGCGCTGTCGCTCACGGTGCGCTGGAACTGCGGGTCGTCGGCGAGGGGGACGGTGACGGCCAGGAAGCCGTCCCGCTCGACCACGTTGTCGTGCAGCCATGTGGCTGGGAGCCAGAGCGCGCCGAGCACGGTGGCGCCCAGCAGCAGGATGAGGGCGAGGAGATCGCGGGCGGTGGACACGCGCCCACGGTACCGGGCACCGCCTGCCGGTGACCCCTCCCGCTGCTGCGACGCTCCCCACGGTGGGATCAGGCACGTGCTCCCGTCCCGGAACAGGGAGCGGCCCCGCTCTGCGACGGGGTCGCGGAGCGGGGCCGATGTGGCGCGCGGGGCGCCGCACAGCTCGCGGGATCAGCCGACGCGGATGAAGGTCCAGCTGCCGGAGTAGATGTTGCGCTCGGAGGTGTCCACGCGGCTGTTGCCGGCGTCGACGAACTTGTTGCCTCCGGCGTAGATGCCGATGTGGCCCGGCTTGTAGACCAGGTCGCCCGGCTGCGCCTCGGAGCGCGGGATGACGGTGCCGGCGGCAGCCTGGCCGGCGGCGCCGCGGGGCAGGTTGATGCCGTGCTGGGCGTAGACCCACTGCACGAAGCCGGAGCAGTCCCAGCCCGAGGTGGAGGTCCCGCCGTAGACGTACGGGGTGCCGATGCCGGAGCGGGCGGTGGCGAGGATGGAGCTGCCCTTGCCGGCGGACGGCGCCGGGGCGGACTTCTCGGTCTTCTCCTCGGAGGAGGACTCGTTCGAGGAGGACTGCGACTCCTGCGACGAGGAAGAAGACGAAGAAGAAGAGGAGGACGAGGAGCTGTCGCTCTCGGCGTTGGAGCGCTCCTGCGAGCGGGTGGCGCCGTCGTCCTCGCGGGACTCGGTGGCCTGCTCCTGCTCGGCGGCCTCCTCCTGGGCGGCCTGGCGCTCGGCCTCTTCGCGCTCTGCCTGCTCGCGAGCGGCCTCGGCGGCGGCGATCTCCTCCTCGGTGGGGCCCACCTCGATGGAGATGGCACCGGCGACGGGGGCGAGCGCGGGCTCGGCGGTCTCGTCCTCGGCGGCCTCGGCGGCGGGCAGGCCGACGGCGGGAGCGACCGCGGGCGTCGCCGCGGCGGGGGCGGCGTCTGCCTGGGGGGCGTCGGCCTGCGGCTCCGCGGTGGCGGCGGAGGCGCCGCCGAAAAGCATCGCAGCGGCCATGGCGGCCCCGGCTCCGGCGCGGCCTGCACGGGACACGGGGGTCACGGTGCGCATGGTGCGACGGTGGGTCTGGTTCGCAGTCTTCGACACGTATGGCTCCCTGCCCCCGGGCATTGCCCTCGCGCGGACGGATGTCTCGCATCCCTCACCGGTGCGCGACGGGGCTCTCCGGGGGGAATGCCGGGCACTTCTCACCGCGGCACGCCCTCGAGACTAGGGGGCGGGACACCGAATCGTCAGGGTGACTGGAAGCTTCTGGGAAGAGCTTGACGGAGCCTTTACCCGGTGACGAGCGCGGAGACGTGGAGCTGATCGGCGACGACCTCGGTCACCGCGACCTCTCCCCCGGCCGGGCCGCGCAGCACGATGCTGCCGCCCACCCGCTCGACCCCGACCGTGACGCCCGGGAAGATGCCGTGACGTGCGAGTTCACCGAGCAGGTCGACGTCGCTCTGCACCCTCTCGCCGATGCGCTCGAGGCGCACCTGGAGGCTCTGCCCGTCGGCGACGGCCTCGCTCAGCTCGCGGCTCGGGTTGGACGGGTCTTTACCCGCCGACGTGGCGTGGGTCTCCTCGATCCCGAGGGCCGCGAGGCCGGGGATCGGGTTGCCGTAGGGGTCCACGTAGGGCGGGGCCATCTGCTGCGCGAGGCGCTTCTCGACCTCGAGGCTCATCACGTGCTCCCACCGGCAGGCCTCCTCGTGGACGTGGGCGTAGTCCAGGCCGATCACGTCCAGCAGATGGCGCTCGGCCAGGCGGTGCTTGCGCATCACGTCGGTGGCGACGTCGGTGCCCTGCTCGGTGAGGCGGATGCGGCGCTGCTCGTCGAGGTACAGCAGCCCGTCGCGCTCCATCCGCGCGACCGTCTGGGAGACCGTCGGACCGGAGTGCCCGAGCCGCTCGGCGATCCTGGCGCGCATCGGTGCGACCCCGGCCTCGTGGAGTTCGAACACCGTCTTCAGATACATCTCGGTGGTGTCGATGAGATCTCCGGACACGAGGTCCCCTCCTCTATAGGCGCAAGGCTGGCTCCGGCCAGCTTAGTCGGCGTGACGGACATCCACGCACGATTCCGCCAGGGGCGTCAGCTCGCCGCCGCTCCCCTGCCGCCCAGCGCCTCCTGGTCGCGCCGGCGGGCGGGAACGGGCGAGGCCCCGGACCCTGTGTCGGGTCCGGGGCCTCGCCGGCGGACGGCGCCGGCCTGCGGGCCGGTCAGTCCGGGGCAGGTCCGCTCAGGCCTGGCCCTTGATGATCTCGCGCATCAGGTCAGCGGTCTCGGTGGGGGTCTTGCCCACCTTGACGCCGGCGGCCTCGAGGGCCTCCTTCTTGGCCTGGGCGGTGCCCGCCGAGCCGGAGACGATGGCGCCGGCGTGGCCCATGGTCTTGCCCTCGGGGGCGGTGAAGCCCGCGACGTAGCCGACGACCGGCTTGGTCACGTTGTCCTTGATGTACTCCGCGGCGCGCTCCTCGGCGTCGCCGCCGATCTCGCCGATCATCACGATGCCGGCGGTCTCCGGATCGTTCTCGAACGCCTCGAGGGCGTCGATGTGGGTGGTGCCGATGACCGGGTCGCCGCCGATGCCGATGGCGGTGGTGAAGCCGATGTCCGCGAGCTCGTACATCATCTGGTACGTCAGGGTGCCGGACTTGGAGACCAGGCCCAGCGTGCCCGCTCCGGTGATGTTGGAGGGGGTGATCCCGGCGTTGGACTTGCCGGGGCTGATGAGGCCCGGGCAGTTGGGGCCGATGATGCGGGTGGTGCCCTTGGCCTGCGAGTAGGTGAAGAACTCGGCGGAGTCCTTGACGGGGATGCCCTCGGTGATGATGACGAGGAGCTCGATCGCTGCATCAATGGCTTCGAGCGCGGCGGCCTTGGCGAACTTCGGCGGCACGAAGACCACCGAGACGTTCGCGCCGGTGGCCGCCATGGCCTCGGCGACGGTCCCGTAGACGGGCACCTCGGCGCCGCCCTCGAAGGAGACGGTCTGCCCGGCCTTGCGCGGGTTCACGCCGCCGACGATGTTCGTGCCCGAGTCGAGCATGCGCTGGGAGTGCTTCATGCCCTCCGAGCCCGTCATGCCCTGGACGATGACCTTGCTGTTCTCATCGAGAAAGATAGACATGTCGGGTGCTGCTCACTTTCCTGCGGCGGCGAGCTCGGCGACCTTCGCGGCGCCGCCGTCCATGGTGTCGGCCTGGGTGACGAGAGGATGGGCGAAGTCGGCGAGGATGCTGCGACCCTCCTCGACGTTGTTGCCGTCGAGACGGACCACGAGCGGCTTGGTCGCCGCGTCGCCGAGCTTCTTCAGGGCGCCGACGATGCCGTTGGCGACCGCGTCGCAGGCGGTGATGCCGCCGAAGACGTTGACGAACACGGCGGAGACCTGCTCGTCGCCGAGGATGACGTCGAGGCCGTTGGCCATCACCTCGGCGGAGGCGCCGCCGCCGATGTCGAGGAAGTTCGCGGGCTTCACGCCGTGCTTCTCGCCCGCGTAGGCGACCACGTCGAGGGTGGACATGACCAGGCCCGCGCCGTTGCCGATGATGCCGACCTCGCCGTCGAGCTTGACGTAGTTGAGGTCCAGGGACTTGGCCTTGGTCTCGAGCGGATCCTCGGAGGCGACGTCGACGAGCTCGGAGTGGCCCTCCTGGCGGAACTGCGCGTTGTCGTCGAGGGTGATCTTGCCGTCGAGGGCGACGATCTCGCCGTCACCGGTCTTGACCAGCGGGTTGACCTCGACGAGGGTCGCGTCCTCCTCGCGGTAGGCGTCCCACAGCTTCACCAGCACGGGAGCGACCTTCGCACCGGTCTCGGCATCGAACTTCGCCGCGGCGACGATCTCCTCGGCCTTGGCCTGGTCGATGCCGACGTTGGGGTCGACGGCGACGCGGGCGAGGGCCTCGGGGCGCTCGACGGCGAGCTGCTCGATCTCCATGCCGCCCTCGACGGAGCACATGGCCAGGTAGTTGCGGTTCGCACGGTCCAGCAGCAGCGAGAAGTAGTACTCCTCGGCGATGTCCGCGCCGGCGGCGATCATGACGCGGTGCACGGTGTGGCCCTTGATGTCCATGCCTAGGATCTCGGAGGCCTTCTGCTCCGCTTCCTCGGGGGACTTGGCGATCTTCACGCCGCCGGCCTTGCCGCGGCCACCGGTCTTCACCTGGGCCTTGACGACGACGACCGGGGTGCCGAGCTTCTCGGCTCCGGCCTTGGCGGCTGCAGGATCCTCCGCGACGACTCCTCCGAGCACGGGAACGCCGTGCTTCTCGAAGAGATCGCGGGCCTGGTACTCATACAGGTCCACGGGGTGCTTTCCTCTCGATCTCGGCAGTGGGCGGCAGGCCGCACTGGCCTCGATGCCACCCCTGGGAACACGGTCAGCGTAGCGCTTCCGCTGCGCCGATCGGGCCAGGTCCGCGCCTGTGCGTGCAGTCTCACTACCGCACCGGGCCGCGCGTCGCGGTCGGTCCGTGGTGCTGAAGGGGCCGGCGGCCAGGGCTCCGGCCCGTCGCCTCCCGGCCGGTCCCGCCGGCACTGCCCGGCACCCGGGTGCGCCCAGGCGGGGCGTCTACGATGTGGGGATGAGTCGACGATCCCGCACCCTGGCGCAGCGCGTGCGCGACCACATCGGGTTCAGCGTGGTCGCGATCGGGGTGCTGTTCGTGGTGCTGCGGCTTCTCGGGCTGCGCTCGACCGTCGCCGGTTTCGCGCTGTCGGTGGGGATCACGCTGGCGCTGAACGTGGGGCTCTCCTACTACAACGACTACCGGGCGCGGAACCCGCGCCCGCTGCGTGAGGGGCGCGGGGGCGGGGACATCCGGTTCCGCGACGAGGATCGCTGACAGGGGGCGGGACACCATGGCTGACTGGAAGACCTACGCGAAGGCCGCGCGGAACACCGCCCGGAAGCAGGCTCCCGAGGCACGGGACGCCGCCCGGCGGGCCTCCGACCGGGCCGGCGGCTATGTGCGCGCCGCCGGGAAGGCGATCGATGAGGGCCGACGCCCGGACGACGAGGCCCGGACGGACGAGGCTCGTCGGCCGCAGTCTCCTCGCCCGGAAGCCCGCCGGACGCAGGAACCGCAGCGCGCGGAGGAGCCGGGCCGGACGGGCGAGACCCGCACCTCCGACGAGCCCCGCCGTCCTGCGCAGGATCCTCCTCCCCGCCGCGCACCGCGCACGGGTGACTCGGAACGGCTGGCCAAGGACGCGGCCGCCTACTACACCGTGGCGAAGCGCCGCGTGGACTCGGTGAACCTCATCCCGCGGATCCTGCGCTCCCTGCGGGACGCCCTGCTGATCGGCGTCTCCCTGATCGCGATCTGGGCGGTGCTCGCCGCAGCCGGGATCCCGATCCCCTTCACGACGGTGCTGATCGTCGTCGCAGCGATCGTCGCGGTGAGCTTCGGCGTCGGTGTGTACGCGCAGTGGAAGCGGTCGCGGGAGGCGCTGGACGCCGTCGAGGATCCGCGCGACCACGGCCCGGAGACCGACGCCCGCTAGATCCGCACCCGCGAGACCGCCACCCGGCCGACCGACGCCTGCGGGGCCGGCACGGCCGGTGCCGACGTCCGCCGGGCCGGCACGTGCAGGGCCGAGATCCGCCGGACCGCGCCGCAGGAGAGGGACCTTCGCCACGGCCACAGCGGGCGCGACGGGCCTACCCTGGAACGGTCCCTGCTCCTGCCCCGACCGGTCGCCCGCTGCCCCCGGCCGGGCACCGTTCGAGGTGGTCATGCTCCCTTCCCCCTCCACTGCTGCCTCCGCACCTCCGCCGCGGGGCGCGTCCGGTCGGGGCTCCTCCCCGGGCGGCGGGCGCAGCTCGTGGCATCGCCGCGCGTCGCGGCCGGTGACGCTGTGGATGGTGGCCCTGATCGTGGTGGTGCTGATCCATCAGTGGATCCCCCAGTCGCGCTGGCTGATGGTGCACATGGTCACGCTGGGGCTGATCACCACCTCGATCATGGTGTGGGGACAGCACTTCGCCGAGGCGCTGCTGAAGACCCGCCTGGGTGAGGAGTCCCGCCCGCGCCAGGTGGTGCGCATCTGGCTGCTCACCGCGGGCCTGGCGGTCACGATCCTGGGCATGCTGCCGTCCTGGCCGTGGGTGGTGGTGCTCGGGGCGCTGATCGTCTCCGCGGCGCTGGTCTGGTACGCCGCCGCGCTCGGGGCACAGGTCCGGGCGGCTCTCGCGCCGAGGTTCGAGTTCACCGTCAGGGCGTACGTCGGCGCCGCCTGCCTGCTCCCGCTCGGCGCGGGGCTCGGCGCGGTCATGGCGTTCAGCCCCGGCGAGCCCTGGCAGGGGCGGCTGCTGCTCGCGCACCAGCTGGTGAACGTGCTCGGCTTCGTGGGCGTGACGGTGACCGGGACGCTGCTGACGCTGTGGCCCACGGTGCTGCGCACCCGCATCGAGCTCGCGGCCGCGAAGCGCTCCGCCGGCGGGCTGCTGGGCATGCTGCTGGCCGTGGTGGGAGCGACGCTCGGGGCGCTGTTCGGCTCCGCGCTGCTGGGCTGCGTCTTCCTCGTGGCGTACCTGGGGTCGTTCCTCTGGGTCGCGGTGACGCTGGTGGCCACGGCCCGCCGTGCGGCGCGGCAGGAGAGACGCGTGCCGCTGCCGCTGTTCCCGATCCTGTCGATCAGTGCCGGCGTGGCCTGGTTCGCGCTGACGGTGCTGGGCCTGCTGGTGGTGTGGTGGCGGTCAGCCGATCAGCAGCTCGCCAGCTCGCTCGCGGCGGCGGACATCCAGGAGTTCACGGTGCCGTTCGTGGCAGGTTTCCTGCTGCAGGTGCTGTTCGGGGCGATGAGCTATCTGCTGCCGGTGACGATGCGCGGCGGGCCGCGCTCGACCTCCGCGGCGCTGGCGGCGATGAGCCGCTTCGCGGTGCCGCGCGTCGTCGCCTACAACCTCGTCCTGGCCCTGTTCGTGCTCGCCGGGATGGGCACCTCCGGCGGCGACGCGCTCTTCGCCGCGCTCACCCTGGGCACGGCGGAGGTCTCCGCCTTCGGCTCGCTCTCCCGCGTGCTGCTGTCGCTGCTGGCCTTCGCGGTGCTGGTCTCCTTCCCGGTGCTCATGGTGGTGGCGATCCGGGCGAGCGTGAAGAACCGGCGCACCGATCTGCCGATGCCCGCGACCACCTCGCAGTCCGGGTCCGCCGCCTCTGCGCCCCGCTCCGCCCCTGCCGCAGGAGCCGCGGCTTCCTCGTCCCGCTCCGCGCCGGCCGCACGCGGCGCGGGCATGGATCGCCGTGCGCTCACCGGGGCGCTGCTGGGCCTCGGCTCGGTGCTGTCGGTGACCGCCCTGGGCTCCGCGCTCGACCGCGCCCAGGGCTCGGTGCCCGCGGACACCGGGCGGGGCGGCGCCGCCGGCGGCGGTGCCGTCACCGCGACGGGCGAGACCACCACGCTCGCGGTGAGCATGGCGGACATGCGCTTCTCCCCGGACGTGCTCGAGGTTCCCGCCGGCAACGCGCTGGTGATCGAGCTGAGCAACGACGACCCCTATGACGTGCACGATCTGGTGCTCGCGGACGGCACCACGTCCGGGCGGCTGCAGCCCGGGGCGTCCACCACGGTGGAGGCAGGGGTGGTCACACATGCTCTGGACGGCTGGTGCTCGATCGTGGGGCACCGCGCGATGGGGATGACCCTCCAGGTGGTCGCCGTAGGCGCCGGGCCCTCGGCCGACGGGGCGTCGCAGTCCGCCGCCCCCTCCGGGGCGGAGGAGCTCGCCGCGGTGCCGCTGGACCTGCAGGCCGCACCCGGGGAGTCCTACGAGGTGCGCGATGCGCGCCTGCCCGCGAGCGCGGGGCCCGAGCAGCGCCTCACCCTCACCGCCACCGACGTCGCCGCCGAGATCGCTCCCGGCGTGCTCATGGATGCGATGACCTTCGACGGCACCGTGGTGGGCCCGGTGCTCCGCTCCGAGCTCGGGTCCCGCCTCACCGTGGACCTGGTGAACGAGGCGTCCATGGGCCATTCGCTCGACCTGCATGCCGGGCGCATCTCGCCGGACGAGGCGATGCGCACCATCCCGCCCGGGGAGCGGCTCGAGTACACGATCACCACCGATCACGCCGGGGTCTGGCTCTACCACTGCGCGACCATGCCGATGTCGGTCCATCTCGCCGCCGGCATGGTGGGCGCCCTCATCGTGCCGCCGGCCGGCCTGGCGGAGGCGGACCGCGAGTACGTGCTGGTCCAGTCCGAGCACTATCTGGTGCCCGAGGGCGCTCCCGGCTCCGAGGCGGCGGTGCATGAGGGGGCCCATCCGGTGAGCCCGGCGAAGATCGCGGCGGAGCGTCCCGATGCGACCGTGTTCAACGGCCATGCCTCGCAGTACGTGCATGCCCCGCTCGAGGCGCGCGTCGGCGAGCGGGTGCGGCTGTGGGTGCTCGCCGCCGGCCCCTCCCGCGGGATCTCCTTCCACGTGGTGGGCGGCGTGTTCGACACCGTCTTCAAGGAGGGCGAGTACCTGCTGCGGCCGGACAACGAGAACGGCGGCGGGGCGCAGGCCCTGGACCTGGCCGCGGCCCAGGGCGGCTTCGTCGAGCTGGTCTTCGAGGAGCCCGGCACCTACACCGCGGTGAACCACGCCTTCGCGGACATGGAGCGCGGCGCCCGCGCCCTGATCAGTGTCACCGCCTGAGAGCGCAGGTCCCGGGGCGGGGCCGGGGTAGCGTCGGGCCATGATCGATGCACCGCGCAGCTCCGGCCTCCACCACCTCGAGCTGTGGACCGCAGACCTCGCCGTCGCCGCACCGGCCTGGGACTGGCTGCTGACCACGCTGGGCTGGTCCGCGGAGCAGGTGGAGGGCTGGGAACGGGGCCGCATCTGGCGCCACCGCGACGACTCCTATCTCGTGCTCGAGCAGTCCGCGGACGTGCTCGGGCAGCGCGCCGAACGCCGGGCCCCGGGCATGAACCATCTCGCGCTGCGCGTGGCCGACCGGGCCGTGCTCGATGCGGTGCGGGCCGACGCGCCCCGGCACGGCTGGCGCGAGCTGTTCGCCGCGCGGTATCCGCATGCCGGAGGCGAGGACCATACGGCCTGGTACGGGGAGGACCCGCACGGCATCGAGGTGGAGCTGGTGGCCGCCGGCCCTACAGCTTGGTGACCGCGGCGTAGCGCAGCACCAGGCGCTTCGTGCCGTGCGGGGCCTTGAACTGCACCTCGATCTGCGTCTTCTCCCCCTGCCCGGCGACCTCGGTGACGGTGCCCATGCCGAAGGAGTCGTGGGTGATCCTGTCGCCCACGACGAGCTGCGGCAGCTTCTCGGCCGGGGTCGCCTTCCGGCCCGAGCCGAGGCTGGGGCGCTTGATGTCGCTGCGCCCGCCGCCGATGCCGCCGCTGAAGGAGGGGCCGCGGCGACTGCCGGAGCCCTGGCCGCCGTAGCTCCCTCCGCCGTAGCCGCCGCTCCCGTAGCCGCCGCCGAATCCTGCCCCGCTCAGGGTGGAGCCGGCACGCGCCACGTCGAGCACGCTCTCGGGCACCTCGTCGAGGAAGCGGCTGGCGGGCATGAACTGGGTCTGGCCCCACAGGGCCCGCATCTGGGCCCGGGTGAGGAAGAGCTTCTCGCGGGCGCGGGTGATGCCCACGTAGGCCAGGCGCCGCTCCTCCTCGAGCTCCTCCGGATCGCTCAGGGTGCGGTTGTGGGGGAAGGTGCCGTCCTCCATGCCGGTGAGGAACACGACCGGGAACTCGAGGCCCTTGGCCGTGTGCAGGGTCATGAGGGTGACGAACTGGTCCTCCTCCCCCGGGATCTGATCCGCATCGGCCACGAGCGAGACTTTCTCCAGGAAGCGGTCCACGAGGCTGGCCTCCGGGTCGTCGGGAGCGGTCAGCGCCGCGTCCGGGGCGATGTCGGCCCCGGGGGCCCCGGGGGCCTCCGTCTCGGGAGCCTCGGTCCCGGGGGTGTCCGTCGCGGGAGCGTCGGCCTCGTCCTCGTACTCGCTCGCGAGGGCGTCCTCCTCCTCGGCCTGCGCCTCGAACTCGGCGGCGACGCTGACCAGCTCGGCGAGGTTCTCGAGGCGGGACTCGTCCTGCGGGTCGTCGCTGCCCTGCAGCTCGGCGTAGTAGCCCGAGCGCTGCAGGATCGCCTCGAGCAGCTCCGCGGGGCCGTCGCCGTCCGCGGCCATCTGCTGCAGATCCTCGAGCATCGCCACGAAGGTGCGCACGGCGTTCAGGGATCGCGTGGCGATGCCGGGGGCCTCCTCGGCCCGCCGCAGCGCCTCCCCGAACCCGATCCGCTCCCGTTCGGCGAGCATCGCCACGGCCGCCTCGGCCCGGTCGCCGATCCCGCGCTTGGGGACGTTGAGGATGCGGCGCAGGTTGATCTCGTCGGCCGGGTTCGCGAGCACCTGCAGGTAGGCGATCGCGTCCTTGATCTCGCGGCGCTCGTAGAAGCGGGTTCCGCCCACCACCCGATAGGGCAGACCGATGCGGATCAGCTGATCCTCCAGCGCGCGGGACTGGGCGTTGGCGCGGTAGAAGATCGCGATGTCGCCGGCGCGCCGGCCGTCGTCGACCAGGGCGTCGATCTGGCGGCCGATGTACCGGGCCTCGGCCTGTTCGTCGTCGGCGACGTAGAGGGTGATCTGCTCGCCCTCGCCCTGATCGGTCCACAGGTTCTTCTTGCGCCGCCCCTCGTTCTCCTCGATCACGGAGTTCGCGGCGGCGAGGATGTTCTGGGTGGAGCGGTAGTTCTGCTCGAGCACGATGGTGCGGGCCGAGGGGAAGTCCTGCTCGAACTCGATGATGTTGCGGATCGTCGCGCCGCGGAAGGCGTAGATCGACTGGTCCGAGTCGCCCACCACGGTGAGGGAGGCGTGCGGGTCGTCCCCCACCAGTTCGCGCACCAGCTGGTACTGGGCGGTGTTGGTGTCCTGGTACTCGTCCACGAGCAGGTGGCGGAAGCGGCGGCGGTAGCCCTCGCGGATCGCGGGGTTCTCGCGCAGCAGGGTGACGGTCAGGCCGATGAGGTCGTCGAAGTCCACCGCATTGGCCTGGCGCAGGCGCTCGGTGTAGTTCGTGTAGATCTGCGCGAGAGTCCTCTCGAAGGGGTTCTTCGCGCTCTCGGCCTGGTCGGCGAAGTCGATCGGGTCCACGAGGTCGTTCTTCAGCGAGGAGATCCTCGAGGCGAGCGCCCGCGGGGCGTGCTTCTTGGTGTCCAGCTGGAGATCCTTGGCGATCGTGGTGATCAGCCGCAGGGAGTCCGCGCTGTCGTAGATGGTGAAGGAGCTCTTGAGCCCGGCCGCCGCGGCGTCGCGGCGCAGGATCCGCACGCAGGCGCTGTGGAAGGTGGAGACCCACATGCTGCGTGCGACGGGGCCCACCAGCTCGCCCACCCGCTCCCGCATCTCGGCGGCGGCCTTGTTGGTGAAGGTGATCGCGAGGATCTCCCCGGGCAGCGCCTCCCGGCTGTGCAGCAGATGGGCGATGCGGCGGGTGAGCACGCGGGTCTTGCCGGAGCCGGCACCCGCGACGATCAGCAGCGGGCTGCCGCGGTGCTCGACGGCCTCGCGCTGGGCAGGGTTCAGGCCCTCGACGAGTTCGACGAGGCCCGGTGCGTCCGCGCCGGCCCCGGGGTGCTGCCAGGACGGCGGCCCCGATGGGCGCTCCGCCGGGTGCGGGATCCCGGTCATCTCGGGCGGGGGCTGGGGGACGTCCTCCGGCTCCGGCGGAGGGGCGTCGTCATAGGGAGGTTCCTCGTCGTCCGGCGGTTCCTCGTCCACGCGGGCTTCCGCGCCGAACGGCGGTGCCGCCGCAGCGGCGGGCTCCTCGACGGGTGGCGCCGCGGAGCCCTCCGGGTGCGCCTGGTCACGGGTGGCCGGGGTGACCGAGACCCCGTCGAGGCGGCGGAAGGCGTCGGGCAGCGAAAGGTCGTCGAAGAGAGAGCTCATGAGGGTTCCAGGATAGGCAGGGGACCCGACAGCGCGCAGGCTGCCGGGTCCCGTGGGGACGGCCCCTCGGTGGGGAGGAGCCGTCGCGGAGGTGGAGCGGTGCCGGGGCGGCGCAAGGCGGGCGCGCCCGCGCCGTGCGGTGCGGGAGGGCTCAGACGAGCGTGGCCACGAAGACGTTCACCACGATCGCGGCGGGCACGCCGAACCACACCGGCGACGGGGTCTCGGGGCCCTTCTTCTGCGCGATGTAGCCCAGCACCAGCGCGACGAGCCCCACCAGGAGCTTGATGCCGAGCTTCATGTGGTCGGGCTCCCCGGTGAGGGAGACCAGGACGGCCAGGACGATGCCCAGCACCATGGCGCCCGCGAGGGCGTGGCCCATGCCGGGGTTGGGCTGGCGGGTGCGGGCAGCGGCGACCCAGAGGCCGAGCGCCACGGCCCAGCAGAGCAGGTGCAGAGCGACGAGGAGGGAGAGCAGGATGGACATGACTGCGATGCTACGTGCCCTCGCTGAGGAGATCCTGCTCTCCGCGTGCGAGAATCGCCGCATGTCAGAGGCTCCCGACGCCACCCCCGACTCCCCGGCGCCCGCTCCCGCTCCCGGGGGCCCGCGGAACGGCCCGCCGCAGCGGGAGGACCTGGGCTTCCTGCCCCCGGAGCTCGCCGAGCTCGACACCGAGCATCCGCCCCGGCTCACCGCCGGCCGGATCACGGCCGGACTGTTCTCGGCGGCGCTGGTGATCGCGCTGCTCGCCTGGGCGCTGCCCTGGGCGACCGGTGCGAGCTGGGGCGAGATCGCCGGGACCCTCGCCGCGCTTCCCGTCTGGGCGGTGCCCGTGATGGTGCTGCTGGGCGTGGGCGCCCTGCTGCTGGAGACGGTGACGGTGCGCACCGCCCTGCCCGGTGCACCCTGGTCCGGCGCGCTGAGCGGCCATTCCGCGAGCGGTGCGGTCTCCCTCGCGGTGCCGGGCGGGACCACCATCGGGCTGGCGCTGATGGGCTGGATCCTGCGCCGGGCCGGCCTCGCGCTGCCCGTCATCATCACCGGGATCATCGCCGCCTCGCTCGTCGAGATGGTGCTCACCTCCGTGCTGATCCCCCTGGCCGGTCTCGCCTCCTATGCCCTCGCCTCCGTGCTCTCCCCCACCGCGGTCGCCCTGCCGGGCGCGCTGTGGGCGGCGCTGCTGGCGGTGCTCGGCGCGCTGCTCGCCCTCGCGCTCACCGCGGTGCTGCTGCGCCGGCCCGTGCTCTCCGCGCTGCTCGCCCAGTTCGGCGGGGCCGTCCCGGAGCACATCGCGCACTCCGTCCTCGCCCAGCGCGATGTGCTGGTGCGGATGCTCCGCCGCCGCTGGGCGCCGCTGGTGCTGCCGACGCTCGGGGCCCGGGTGCTGCAGTGGTCCGCGCTCGTGCTCGCGATCGAGGTGGTGGGCGCCGAGGTGCCGCTGCTGCTGACCGTCGCGATCTTCGCGCTCGGCCGCGTGCTGTCCCTGGTGCCGCTCACGCCCGGCGGCGCCGGGGTGACCGAGACCGTCGGCGCGGCGGCGCTGGTGGCTCTCGGGGTCGCCTCCGCCGATGCGGCGGCGGCGATGCTGCTGCTCCTGGTGACGATGCTGCTGGTCCCGCTTCTGGCCGGCGCGCTCGCGACCGCTGCGGCGGTGGCTCGTGCGCCGCGGCCCCGCGCCGCACGGTGAGCCGCGCCCGCCGCACCGGCTCGGGCCGGCGCGAGCGGCCGCACGACCGGTCCCGAACAGAGGGCGGTCAGTCGGCCTCGTCGTAGGGCGGGGTGTCGATGCCGAGGGTGTGCGAGGGGTGGGCGAGGAACCCCTCCTCGGTCTCCGGGCGCAGGGGGAAACCGCCGATGCTCGCGCCGTGCGCGGTGCCCACGAAGGCGGCGACGTCGGCCACGTGCCGGTGCGCCTCATCGCCCCTGCCCAGGAATCCGGCGCCGGCGTACCCGCCCAGGCGTCGGCCGCTGCGGCGCTCCGCGGCGAGAGCCGCCTGGTCCAGTCGGCGCGCACTCGCCCGCAGGCCGCCCGTCAGACGCCCCAGCTCGGGGTATTCCTCGAGCGACCAGTGCTCGTGCAGCTCCTCGCCCAGGCGCCGGGTGGCAGCGTCCTCGGCGCGGGTGAGATCCGCGAGGGTGTTCGCCAGGCGCAGCCGCAGGAGGGTGAGGCGGTCGGCGGCTCGCCGCAGCGACGCCGCCTGCTCCCGCATCGCACGCGGTGCAGCGCTCATCGGGGCTTCTCCTTCCCGCTCCTGTCCTGCGGGGGCTCGCCATGACCCTCGGCGGTCTCGGGCGCCCTCATCGTAGGCGCTGCCGGGAAGGACGTCTCCAACCAGTCGTCCAGGATCTCGAGCGCTCGGCTGCGGGCGTCGGCGTCGGAGAGGAAGACGTCGTGTCGCGCGCCGGGGATCGCCTCGATCCGCACCCGCGGCCCCAGACCGGCGGCGGCCGCGGCGAGCGTGCGCACGTCGAGCACCGCGTCGGCCCGGCGCATCTGCTCGGTGAACCGGGGGCCGAGCCGGCTGTGGGCGGAGTGGAGCACGAGCACCGGCACCGGGAGCGGGCCGGCGGCCGCGAGGCGGCGCTGCCCGTCGATGATCGCCGAGAGGGTGGCGGCGGGGAACGGATGCCCGCCGGGCGGTTTCAGCGCGAGGTCGTAGTCGTAGGCGCCGCCGAAGTCGCGATGCAGGGTGCGGGCGTAGTGGTCGCTGCCCAGCGGGAAGATCGGGCGGCCCCGCAGCCGCTCGGCGAGCAGGCGCACGGGTACCTGCGCGAGCGTGCGCGTGACGGGCCCGAGGTGCATCTCGAGCCAGGGCGAGTTCAGGGCCAGCCCGCGCACGGTCCCGGGATTGCGCTGCGCCCAGAGCGCGGCGGTGAGGCCGCCGGTGGAGTGGGCCAGCAGGACCGGTGGCCGGTCCCTCCCGATGATCCGCAGGGAGGCGCCGATCTCCGCGTCGTAGCGGTTCAGGTGGTCGACCTCGGTGGCGGTCTGCCCCGGCAGCAGGCTGCGGCCGTGCTTGCGCAGGTCCAGTCCCCACACGTCGTGCCCGTTGCGACCCAGGTGCTCCATCAGCTCGCGATCCAGGACGTAGTCCGACCACCCGTGCATGAGGAGGATGGGCGGCTTCCGGCCGGTCGGGGCGCCGGGCGCTCGACGGTGGATGAGGGTCGCGATCATCGGCCCCTCGGCATCGGCGCCGAGGTCGATCCGATGGCTCTCGTACCCGTCCCCGAGGTACGGGTCGGTGCTCACACGTCCTTGGAGCTGTCGCGCAGCAGGTCGATGACCTCGTCGCGTCGATAGCGGCGGTGACCGCCGAGCGTGCGCATGTAGGTGAGCTTCCCGGCCTGAGCCCATCGCGTGACCGTCTTGGGGTCGACGTGGAACATCTTCGCGACCTCAGCGGGCGTCAGCAGCTCGGTAGCGTCCTCATCACCCGCGGAGGGGCGCTCCGTGGAAGCGTTCATAGGGCGTGCGACCTTTCACTGCGGGCATCGGGGAGAGTGCACGCTCCGGAAGGATCGTGCTGGCACCGGCTTACAGACTAGTCGGTAAGGTTCTCTCCCTGGCAAATACCTATTCTATGTCCGGCCAAGAGCCGACCGCACCCTGTGATCCTCGCGGTGAGACGCCGCAGAGGAGCGTCGCCGCTCACGTCCCGAGGGGCGTCCCACACGTCTCACATCTCGGAGTTCGCCGGACCCCAGAGCGCTCATGTACCCTGAGCTCACGAAACTACTGCCATCTTCCGGGTCGACAAGAACACCCGGCAGCCGACGCACAGGGGGTCAGATCCATGGGTCGCGGCCGACAGAAAGCCAAGCACACCAAGGTGGCACGGGACCTCAAGTACTACAGCCCGCCGACGGACCTCTCGGCACTGCAGCGCGAGCTGCAGTCGCAGCGGAGCGAGACCTCCTCCGCCGACGGAGACGACTGGGCCGAGGACAGCGACGACTGGGCCGACGAGCAGGCTCCGTCCGCACGTCGCCGCTGAGGACGCACCGGCACACGCCCGGAGCACCGTGACACCGTACGAGGGCCGACCCGATGGGTCGGCCCTCGTGCTGTGTGCACCTCATCTGCTCAGGCCCAGCCCGGGTGCTGGCCGGTGAGCAGGACCGCGCCGCCCTCGACGCCCTTGGCGCCGGCGACCACGTGCTCGAGCGGCGCGCCCGGCTCGGGCAGCGACTCCTCGCCGACGACCTCGCCGATCACGCGGGCGCCGAGCCCGCGCTCGGACAGCACCGCGAGCGTCGCGTCGGCCTGCTCGGCGGAGACCACCGCGACCATGCCGATGCCCATGTTCAGCGTGCCCTCGAGGTCCAGCTGGGGCACGGATCCCCAGCGCGCGACCTGGGAGAACACCGCGCCCGGCTCCCAGCGCGTGCGGTCCACGCGGGCGGCGAGCCCGCGCGGCATCACGCGGGCGAGGTTCGCGGCCAGCCCGCCGCCGGTCACGTGGCTCAGCGCATGGACGGCACCGACGGTGCGCGGGTCCCGCAGCACCGTCAGCAGATCGGCGGTGTAGATCCGCGTGGGCTCGAGGATCTCCTCGCCGAGGGTGCGGCCGAAGTCCTCGACCTGCGTCTCGAGGGAGAGGCCCGCGGCGGAGATCACGGCGCGCACGAGGGAGTACCCGTTGGAGTGGAGCCCGGAGGCATCCATCCCGATCACCACGTCCCCCTCGCGCACCCGCTCGGGGCCCAGCAGGTCATCGGCCTCGACCACGCCCACCGCGGCGCCGGCCACGTCGTAGTCCTCGGGGCCCATCAGGCCGGGATGCTCGGCGGTCTCGCCGCCCACCAGCGCGCAGCCCGCCAGGCGGCAGCCCTCGGCGATGCCGCGCACGATGTCCGCGATCCGCTCGGGCACCACCTTCCCGCAGGCGATGTAATCCGTCATGGCCAGCGGCTCGGCGCCGACGACGATGATGTCGTCGACGACCATGCCCACCAGGTCGCGGCCGATGGTGTCGTGGATGTCGAGCTCGCGGGCGATCGCGATCTTCGTGCCCACGCCGTCGGTCGAGGAGGCCAGCAGGGGGCGGCGGTAGTCCTTCAGCGCGCTGACGTCGACCAGGCCCGCGAAGGCGCCGATCCCGCCGAGCACCTGCGGTCCGTGCGTGGCGGCGACGGCCTCCTTCATCAGCTCGACGGCGCGGTCGCCGGCGGCGGTGTCCACGCCGGAGGCGGCGTAGGTGAGCGCGGAGGGGCGGGGATCAGTGGTGTTCATGCGTCCTTCTCGGCGGCGATGGGCTCGGACTCACGAGCCTGGAGGATGCCCTGTGCCCGGGCGACGTGCTCCGGCAGGGTGACCGGGTACTTCCCGGAGAAGCAGGCGGTGCACAGCGCCTCCTCGGGCTGGTTGGTCGCGGCGATCATCCCCTCCTCGGAGATGTAGCCGAGGGAGTCAGCGCCGAGCGAGCGGGCGATCTCCTCGATGCCGAGGCCGTTGGCGATGAGCTCGGCGCGGGAGGCGAAGTCGATGCCGTAGAAGCAGGGCCAGCGCACCGGCGGGGAGGAGATCCTCACGTGCACCTCCGCCGCGCCGGCCTCGCGCAGCATCCGCACCACGGCGCGCTGGGTGTTGCCGCGCACGATCGAGTCGTCGACGACCACCAGGCGCTTGCCCGCGATCACCTCGCGCAGCGGGTTGAGCTTGAGGCGGATGCCGAGCTGGCGGATGGTCTGGCTGGGCTGGATGAAGGTGCGGCCCACGTAGGCGTTCTTCACCATGCCCTGGCCGTAGGGGATGTCGGATTCCTGGGCGTAGCCGATCGCGGCGGGGGTGCCGGACTCCGGGGTCGGGATCACGAGGTCCGCCTCGACGGGGTGCTCGCGGGCGAGCTGCCGGCCCATCTCGGCGCGGGATTCGTTCACGCTGCGGCCGGCGATGCGGGTGTCGGGCCGGGCGAGGTACACGTACTCGAAGACGCAGCCCTTGGGGCGCGGCTCCACCACCTGCTCGCTGTGCAGGCCCTGCTCGTCCACCACGATCATCTCGCCGGGGGCGACCTCGCGCACGAAGCTCGCACCGCAGATGTCCAGGGCGGCGGTCTCGGAGGCCACGACCCAGCCGCGCTCGAGACGACCCAGCACCAGCGGGCGGATGCCCTGCGGGTCGCGGGCCGCGTACAGGGCGGTCTCGTCCATCAGCGTGAAGCAGTAGGCGCCGCGCAGCAGCGGCATCACCTCGCGCAGGGAGTCCGCGAGGGAGCCCTCGGAGTTCAGCAGCGCGGTGACCAGGGCGGTGTCGGTGGTGTTGCCGCGGGCGAGCTCCCCGGAGCGCGGGGGCTCGTGCCGCTGCTCGATGATCGTCAGCAGCTCCTCGGTGTTGACGAGGTTCCCGTTGTGGGCCAGGGCGACCGTCCCCTCGTGCCGGGGGCCGAGGGTGGGCTGAGCGTTGGACCACACCGATCCGCCGGTGGTCGCGTAACGGGTGTGCCCGATCGCGATGTGCCCCTGCAGGGCCTCGAGCGAGGCCTCGTCGAAGACCTGGGAGACCAGGCCCATGTCCTTGTAGACCATGATCTGCGAGCCGTCGCTGGTCGCGATGCCCGCGGATTCCTGACCGCGGTGCTGCAATGCGTAGAGCCCGTAGTAGGTGAGCTTGGAGACGTCCTCACCCGGGGCGAAGACGCCGAAGACGCCACAGGCGTCCTGGGGGCCCTTCTCGCCGGGGAGCAGGTCATGGGAGAGTTTTCCGTCGCCGCGTGCCACCGGTCCATAGTGCCACAGGCCGCGCCGGCCCCGGGGCGGCGTCCGCTGTGGGATCAGCGACGTCGGCGCGGGCGGTCGCGATGCATGCGCGCATCGACGAAGGCGGCGATCGCCGCCAGCGGGAGGCCGACGAACACCGCGACCACCAGCACGAAGTTCACCACCCCGCTGAGGTCTGCGAAGTCGAAGAAGGGCGCGCTGAGCAGGGCCGCCACGGCGGGCACGAGGATCGCGAGGGCGACCCAGAAGCCCAGGGTGGGGGTGCGGCCGCGGCGCACGTAGAGGGTGGTGCCGCTGGCGGCGGGGTCGGCCTTCTCCGGTGCCTCGCGCTCGGCGGCGTCGGCCGGGGCGCCGGTGTCGGCGGCCTCCGCGTCGGAGCGCGCGGCGTCCTCCGGGTCGGGGAGGTCCTCGGGGCGGCGGGTGTTCTCGGGGGTGTTCACGATGCTCACAGTTCTCCAGCGGCGTCGACCGCCGCGGCGACGATCGCCGGGTCGGTGCAGGTCTCGGGGGCGCCGTCCTCGACCGGTGCGCCGGGTCGGCGGCGGGCGGACAGGTGGATGTCGCTCACGGCGCCGCGCTCCACGAGATCGCGCACGTCGGCGGGCCGCACCCCTCCCCCGGCGCAGATGTCCAGCAGCCCCTCCGCGGCGGCGACCATCGCGGCGAGGTCGTCGGCGCCCTCGAGGGCACGTGCGGCCCCGCCCGAGGTGAGCACCCGGTGGGCCCCGAGGCCGAGCAGCGTCCGCACCGCCTGCGCCCGCTGGTCCCGGCCCGGCAGCGCGTCCACGGCCCGGTGCACGGTGAGGGTGACTCCGCGCATCACGGTGCTGCCGGCGGTGAGCGCGCCGTCCCGGAGGGTCTCGATCGCGGGGACGTCCAGCTCCCCGTCGGCGGTGAGCGCACCGATCACCACGCCCGCGGCGCCGGCGGTGACGGCCTCCTCGGCCTGTCGGGCCATGAGGGCGATCTCCTCGGCGGAGTAGGCGAACTCCTCGGGGCGGTCCAGGAAGTCGCCGTGCTCGGCGCGGGAGCGGATCAGCACGTGCACGTCGAAGTGTGGTTTCGCGTCGCGGGCGGCGACCAGCTCGGCGGCCCGGGAGGTGCAGGCCTCGACCAGCTCGGGCGGCGGGGTGAGACCGCCGCGGGCGAGGTCCACGCACAGCTCCACGCGGTCGGCGCCCGCGTGGGCGGCGACCTCGAGGCCTGCGAGGTCCTCGACGGCGATCTCGACGGCGATGCTCATCGCTCCTCCTGCTCGGTGTCGGTGTGTCGTTCTCGGGCAGTGCGCACCGTGCGGCGTGGGCCGGGCAGGGGCAGCAGCTCGCGCAGGTCGCTGCGCTCCCCGCTCGCGCTCACGCGCCCGTCGGCCGCCGCCTGCTCCCAGCCGAGGTCGCCGGTCACGAGCGCGAGCCAGGTCGCCGCATCGGTCTCGACCACCGCGGGCGGGGTGCCACGCGTGTGGCGGGTGCCGGGGACGGCCTGCACCGCGGCATAGGGCGGGACCCGCAGCTCGACGGCGCCGCCGGGGTGGTCCTCGGCGAACATCTCCAGGGTGTGGCGCACGGCGGGGGCGAGCACGGCGCGCCCGGCACGTTCCGGCGCGGTGGCCCAGGAGGCCAGTGCGCTGCGTCCCGCCTCGGGATCGGTACGACGGGCCGCCACGTCAGCTGGTCGCCGCCGGCAGCAGGTCGTGGACGGCGATCGTGGCGGCGCGGTCGGGGCCCACCCCGATGGCGCTGATCCGGCAGCCGGCGAGCTCCTCGAGACGGCGCACGTAGGCGCGGGCGTTCTCGGGCAGCTCGTCGAAGGTGCGGGCCGCGGAGAGGTCCTCGTCCCAGCCCGGGAGGGTCTCGTAGACGGGGGTGGCGTGGTGGAACTCGGTCTGGGTCATCGGCATCTCGCGGTGGATCACGCCGTCCACCTCGTAGCCGGTGCAGATCGGCACCTCGTCGATGCCGGTGAGCACGTCGAGCTTGGTCAGCACGATGTCGGTCACCCCGTTGATGCGCACCGCGTGGCGGATCATCAGCGCGTCGTACCAGCCGCAGCGGCGGGGGCGACCCGTGTTCACACCCACCTCGCCGCCTGTGACCTGCAGGTACTCGCCCCACTTGTCCTCGAGCTCGGTGGGGAACGGGCCGGCGCCCACACGGGTGGTGTACGCCTTGACGATCCCGATCACGCGGTCGATGCGGGTGGGGCCGACGCCGGTCCCGGTGCACGCGCCGCCGGCGGTGGGATTCGAGCTGGTCACGAACGGGTAGGTGCCGTGGTCGACGTCCAGGAAGGTGGCCTGGCCGCCCTCCATGAGGACCACCTCGTCGCGGTCGAGGGCGTCGTTGAGCAGCAGCGTCGTGTCGACCACCATCGGGCGCAGCCGGTCCGCGTAGGACAGCAGCGTCTCGACGATCTCGTCGATCTCGACGGAGCGGCGGTTGTAGAGCTTGACCAGCAGTTCGTTCTTCTGGCGCAGCGCACCCTCGATCTTCTGCCGCAGGATCGACTCGTCGAAGAGGTCCTGGATCCGGATGCCCAGGCGCCCGATCTTGTCCATGTAGGCGGGGCCGATGCCGCGGCCTGTGGTGCCGATCGCCCGCTTGCCGAGGAAGCGCTCGGTGACCTTGTCGAGGGTCTGGTGGTAGGGGGCGACGATGTGCGCGTTGGCGCTGATGCGCAGCCGGGCGGTGTCCACCCCGCGCGACTCGAGCATCCCGATCTCCTCGAACAGCGCCTCGAGGTTGACCACCACGCCGTTGCCGATCACGGGGGTGACCTGCGGGGACAGGATCCCGGCGGGAAGGAGCTTGAGCTCGAACTTCTCGCCGTCGACGACCACGGTGTGGCCGGCGTTGTTGCCTCCGTTGGGCTTGACGACGTAGTCGACGCGCTCACCGAGGAGGTCGGTGGCCTTGCCCTTCCCCTCGTCGCCCCACTGGGCTCCGACGATCACGACGGCGGGCATGGCGACTCCTGGGGAACGGTGCGGGACTTCCTGGACACTCGGCCACGTGCGGTGCACAGGGCCGCGTGGATCCTACCAAGCAGCGCGGAGCACCCCCTGGACGGGGCCTGTCCCCTCCCCCGCCGCGGCCGGGTCCGGGCGCCCCGCAGCGGCATGCCCGGACCCGTGCGGCCCGCTGCGGGACACGGCAGCGCAGGGTGCTGCCGCGGTTCCCCCGAGCAGGCAGGGGCCTTCCTCAGCCGAGCAGGCTGGGATCGGCCTCGCGCAGGAACGCGGTGACGCGATCGGCCTCGGCGTCGTCGCCGAGGCGGCGGGAGGTCTCCCCCAGCATCGCGAGTGCGCGCAGGAAGCCGCGGTTCGGGGCGTGGGAAGCGGGGATGGGGCCCTGGCCGCGCCATCCGGCCTGGCGCAGCGCGTCCAGTCCGCGGTGGTAGCCGGTGCGGGCGTAGGCGTAGGCGGCGACGTCGTCGCCGTCGGTGAGCGCGTCCTGGGCGAGGGTGGCCCAGGCGAGCGGGGAGTCGAGGTGGCGCGCGGCGATCTCCCGCGGGTCACCGTCGTCCAGCTCCTCGGCGACCTGGGTGTCGACGAAGTCGTCGGGCAGGCGGGTCTCCGGGATGCCCAGAAGGTTCCCGCTGGTGAGGTTATCGGTACGATCAGCCATGAAAGCATCGTAGGCGGTGTCGCCCGATGACCACATGACCAGATTGATTCATCCATGTCACAGACGCAGGACGGCTCCGAGCTCCTCACCGGGCCGGGTGCGGGAGGGCTGCTCCGCTCGGCCGTCGGCAACTCCGGCGGCGTGCTGCACAGCTGGCAGCTCGACCACGTCGACCACCGCCCCGGGCGCTCCACGAAGGCTCTCTACCGCACGATGGTCTCGTGGCCCGAGCTCGATGGCCCCCAGGCACCCGCCCGCGAGGAGCTGTTCGGGGCCAGCGCCCACATCGGCGAGCGTGAGAAGAACCTCCACGTCGCCGAGCAGACCCTGGTGATGACCGACGGTGACATCAACGTGCGGGTGTGGCGCTACCCCCACGACCCGTGGCTGCCGATGCTGCCGCTGGTCTGCTACCCGGACATCGTCGGCCGCACCCTCCACGACCTGGGCGTGCACATCGGTCCGGACCCGGCGCTGCCGATCGCGATCGACGTCGTCTCCTACCGTCCCGGGCGCCGGGCGGTGCTGCGCGCCTCGCAGGGTGACCGGGCGGTCTATCTCAAGGTCATGCAGCCCCATCGCAGCGGCGAGATCGTGGACCGCCATCACCGGCTGCTCGCGGCCGGGGTGCCGGTGCCGGAGGTCGTGGCCCACCACAACGGCCTGGTGGTCCTCGCGGAGCTGCCCGGCCGCCCGCTGGCCCGCGCCGTGATCGACGAGGGCGTGGACTCCTGCCGCGGCGAGGATCTCGTGGCGCTGCTGGACCGGCTGCCCGCCTCGATGTACTCGCTCTCGCTGCGCCCGCCGTGGACCGAGTCGGTGGAGTTCTATGCCGGGATCGTCAGCTCCTCCGTCCCGGAGCTCGGTCCGCGACTCGATGCCCTGGTCAGGGCGATCCGTGACGGTCTGGCGGCTCTCGAGCAGCGCATGGACATGCGCCCGCACGACGTGGTGCACGGCGACTTCTACGAGGCGCAGGTGTTCGTCGAGAACGGCAAGGTGGTGGGCCTGCTCGACATCGACACGGTGGGCCCCGGCCGGCGCGCCGACGATCTGGCGTGCCTGCTCGCCCACCTCAGCGTGCTGGCCGATTACGGCAACGCCGGGCGCATCGATCGCGGCATGCAGGAGCGGGTCGAGGACGCCATCCACACCTGGCACGAGGTGTTCGCCGAGCGGGTGGACCCGACGGAGGTGGCGCTGCGGTCCGCCGGCGTCGTGCTGTCGCTGGCCACCGGCCCGCACCGTCAGCAGGAGGCGGCCTGGGAGGCGGCCACCGAGGCGATCGTGCGGGTGGCGGAGGAATGGGTCGCCGAGGCCCGGCGCGCCGAGACGCTGAGGAGGGAGATCGCGGCCCAGAAGGCGGCCGCGGACCAGGCGGCAGCCGAGCAGGCAGCTGCTCAGCAGGCCGCAGGGCAGCACGCGGCGGCCCCGCAGCCGACGACTGCGGCATCCACCGGCCCCCGGCCCGCGGGACCGGACGCGCCGACGCAGGGGCCGACGGGGGTGCGCCCGGTGCCGCCCCCTTCCGCCGACCGCTCCGGCCACCCGCCCGCTGCCGCGCAGCAGATGCCGGGACGCCCGTCGGTCGCCCCTCAGCAGGGAGCCTCGGCCCCGGCCCAGCATTCGGCCCCGCCGATGCGCTCGGCGCCGCCGCAGGGCTCGGCCCCGCAGCAGTCCGCACCGCCCCGGGGCGTCGCCCCGCAGCCGGCTCCGCCGCGAGGTCCCGCGCCGCAGCAGTCCGCACCGCAGCCGTGGTCGGCCCCGCCGGAGGGCTCCGCTCCCGGACCGTCCCCGGTCGCGCCCGGCCCGTCGGAGCCGAGCACCCAGCCGCTGCCGCCGCAGCCGCCCGCGCACCGCCGCGGCAGCGGCGACGACGGCGACGACTCCCCCACGCAGGAGCGTCGGATCGACTCGATCCTGCCCCGCTGAGGACCCGGGCGCCCCGTCGCAGGCCTGTGCCACCATCGGGGCATGCGTGCAGTGCTCCAGAGAGTCGACGGTGCCCAGGTCGAGATCGAGGGCGAGGTGGTCGGCGCCGTCGAGGGCGAGGGGATCCTGGCCCTGGTGGGCGTGACCCATGAGGACGGTCCCGAGCAGGTCGCCACGATCGCCCGGAAGATCTGCGAGCTGCGGATCCTCGACGGGGAGCGCTCGGTGCGCGACGCCGGCGCGCAGGTGCTCGTCGTCTCCCAGTTCACGCTCTACGGCGATACCCGCAAGGGGCGCCGGCCGTCGTGGAGCGGCGCCGCTCCCGGCCCGGTCGCGGAGCCGCTGGTGGAGCAGGTGGTCGAGGCGATCCGCGAGCGCGGCGTGACCGTCGGCACCGGTCGCTTCGGCGCGATGATGCGGGTGGGGCTGACCAACGACGGCCCGTTCACGGTGCTCGTCGAGGCCTGAGCGGCCCGGCTCCCTTCCGAGATGCCGGAGCTGCGCGTCAGCGCAGCAGCATCCCGGCGAGCTCGTCGACGCTCTCGGCGAACGGGAGAGCGGCCGCGCGCTCCGGTGCGCCGCCGTACCCCCACCCCACCAGGACGGCGGGCAGCCCGTGCGCCGCAGCCCCCTCGGCGTCGTGCAACCGGTCCCCGACCATCACGGCCCGCGCCGTCGGCGCGACGTCGGCCGCCGCGTCGGTCCCGGCACCGGTGCCGGGCCCCTCGCTCGCCGCGCCGGCCGCCGGGACGTCCAGGCGCTCCAGGACGCTGCCGATCACCGCCGTCTTGTCGGTGCGGCCGACGGTCCTGTCGGTGCCGCCGATCAGCGCGAAGCGATCGGCGAGCCCCTGCTGGCCCAGGAGCCGACGCGCGGTGGTCTCGAGCTTGTTGGTCGCGACGGCCACGGTGCGTCCCGCGGCGGTGAGCGCTTCGACCAGATCGGCGATGCCCGGGTAGAGGGCGGCGGAGTGGATGCCGGAGGCGCGGTAGTGCTCGATGTAGGTGCGGCGCAGCTGCTCGGAGCGGTCCTCGCTCAGTCCGAGGACGTCGCGGAAGGAGTCCTCCAGCGGCGGGCCCAGGAAGGTGCGGAGCAGGGACTGCGGGGGCAGCGGCTCCCCGCAGTCGGCGAAGGCGCGGGCGAGGGCGTCGAGGATCCCGGGGCCGGAATCCACGATGGTGCCGTCGAGGTCGAGGAGGACCACGGGGATCTCGGCGAGATCCCCGGGGGCGGAGGCGGGAGCGGTCATGGCCGAGACGGTACCGGCGCCGAGCGCTCCTGCTGGCCTCGTCTCGGGGCGGAGCCGGCGGGCTGATCCGCCGGGGCACTCCGCCCGCTCCGCCGGGTGGCCTGCGCCGCAGCGCCGATGAGCACGACATGCAAGCCGGGACGCGCCCGCGTAACCTGGTGCCATGACCTACACACTCGTGCTGCTCCGCCACGGCGAGAGCGACTGGAACGCCAAGAACCTGTTCACCGGCTGGGTGGACGTGCACCTCACCGAGAAGGGCCGCCAGGAGGCCGTCGAGGGCGGCGACCTGCTGAAGGAGGCCGGGATCCTGCCGGACGTGGTGCACACCTCGCTGCAGCGCCGCGCCATCATGACCGCGAACCTCGCCCTGGACGCCGCGGATCGTCACTGGATCCCCGTCAAGCGCGACTGGCGCCTCAACGAGCGCCACTACGGCGCCCTGCAGGGCATGGACAAGGCCGAGATCCGGGAGAAGTACGGCGAGGAGCAGTTCATGGCCTGGCGCCGCTCCTACGACACCCCGCCGCCGGAGATCGAGCTCGGCAGCGAGTTCTCGCAGGATCAGGACCCGCAGTACGCCGATCTCGGTGACCAGCTGCCGAAGTCCGAGTGCCTCAAGGACGTCGTGGAGCGCTTCCTGCCGTACTGGGAGGAGGGCATCACGCCGGATCTGCGCGAGGGCAAGACCGTGCTGATCGCCGCGCACGGCAACTCGCTGCGCGCGCTGGTGAAGTACCTCGACGGCATCTCCGACGAGGAGATCTCCGGGCTCAACATCCCCACCGGCCAGCCGCTGATCTACGAGCTCGACGAGGACTTCCAGCCCGTCGAGAAGGGCGGCCGCTACCTCGACCCGGTCGCCGCGAAGGCCGCCGCCGAGGCCGTCGCCAACCAGGGCAAGAAGTGAGCTGACGCCCCCGCCGCGACCGTGAGCTGACACCCCAGCCACGAACGAACTTCTTGTCGCCTGCGTGACCTCGATGCCCCATGGGCGTTGAGGTCACGCCAGCGACAAGAAGTTCGCGCGCCCGGCGCAGCAATCAACCGCCCGGCGCTGCGGGGACGGGCGCAGCGGCGACGCCGTGCCGGGCGCTACGGTGATCCCATGACAGATCGTCCTGACCCCCCGCTCCAGACCCTCGGCGATCCGCCGCAGCACGTGCGCGCCCACGAGGAGCTGACCGCCGCCGAGGTCGCCGCGCAGCTCACGGCCCCCTCGGCTGCCGCGCTGCTGGAGAATCTCGGGATCACCGGTCAGGACCATGCCGAGCTCTCGGCGCTGATCCCGCGCGCGGTCGAGGACCGGGAGATCCTCGCGGCGATCACCCGCACCGCGAACCTCCTGCTCTCCGCCGCAGGGCTGGAGGCTCCCACCGGCGAGCTCGACGCGCTGCAGAAGGAGCACAACACCCTCCAGCAGCGCCTCGCCCCGGGCGAGGGCCTGATCGCGATCCTCGCCCTCGCAGCGGGCACCTCGACCGTGCAGGCTTGGCATCACGAGCGCGGGCTGAGCAGCGCGCAGTCGTGGGAGGTGCTCGCCGATCTCGGCCAGCAGATGCGGGTGCACCGCCGCAGCAGCGGACGGCTGGGCCTGCATCAGGTGGGGTGGATGGAGCTGAACTGGCGCGGCCGCCTGGTCTCCCTGGGCCGCCTGCAGTTCGACCTGCACCGCGTGGAGCGGGGCACCCCGCAGGAGCGCTGGATGATCGGCACCCACATCCCCGCCACCGGCCCGCTGGACCCGGCCGCGGTCGAGGAGTCCTTCGACCGGGCCACGGCGTACTTCACCGCCCGGTACGCGGATCTCGTGCGCGAGCATCCCGCGGGCGCGCCGCCCTTCGGCCACGAGTTCCACTGCCACTCCTGGCTGGTCAACCCGCTGCTGCCCGAGGCGCTCGGCGCGGACTCGAACCTCGGAGGCTTCGCCGCGCGCTGGGAGCTCGTCTCCCACGCACAGGCCGACGACGATGCGGCCTTCTTCGTGTTCGGAGTGCGGCCGCCGTACGATCCCGCCGCCCTGCCGCGCACCACGCGGCTGGAGCGGCTGGTCGGCGAGCGCCTGGCCGACGGGCGCGGCTGGCAGGTCGGGCTGGGGCGCCTGACGCGCTGACGTCGACCCCGGGCCTGTCCCGCAGGGTTCAGAACCGGCCCTCGTCCCGCAGGGCTCAGACCTCGCCCCTCGGGGCTCAGAACACCGGATCGACCCCGTCGTAGCGGTCGGTGACCTCGTCGAACGCCGCCTCCAGCTCGATGCCTCGGCTCATCGAGACCCCGAACGCCGTGCGGGTGACGGCGAACCCGATCTGCACCGCGAGCATCGCCCGCTCGCGCGCATCCTCGCCGTCGAGCAGCTCGGTGAGCACCTCGATCATCTCGGTCTGCACCGAGCGGAGGTTGCCGGTGGAGATGGAGTGGAGCTTCGGCTCCTTGGCCATGACCTCCATCTTCAGCTCCCGCAGCTCGACGTCGTGCGGGGCGGAGGCGATCGCCTCGCGCATCACCGTGCGCAGCGCCTGCCGCGGGCCCTCTTCCTCGGCGGCGCGGCGCAGCTTCTCCCCGATCTCCAGGCCCCCGGAGGTGGTGATCCCGATGATCGCGGATTCCTTCGTGGACCAGTGGTTGAAGAAGGTGCGGGTGGAGACCCCGGCCCGCTGCGCGATCGCCTCGACGGTGACCCCGCCGAGCCCGTGCTCGTTGACGAGCTCGAGGGCGGCGCGGTGCATCGCGGTGCGGGACTGGCGCTTCTTCAGCTCGCGCAGCCCGAGGTTCTGGTCGGAGGCGGACTTCTCGTCGATCACCACCCCATCGTAAGTCCGACACATCACAAAATCTGCACTCACTGAAATAGTGCAGTCAATGCAACAGTTCGCTAGCGTATCCAGGTCGAAGCCCACCGTCGTGCTGCGGCCGGGGACGCCCCCTGCGACGCCCCTCCTCCCTCCATCCGCACCCTCCCTCGAGGAGCCCCGTGAGCTCAGCACCACCGCACGCCTCTCCGCCCGCCACCGCCTCCGCAGCCCCCGCCGGCTCCCCGGCCGCCTTCACCGGCCTCGACCGCCAGGGGAAGCTGGTCTTCGTCGGCCTCATGCTGGGCATGTTCGTCGCCTCGCTCTCCCAGACGATCGTCGGCCCCGCGCTGCCCCGCATCGTCGCCGAGCTCGGCGGCGTCGAGTACTACAGCTGGGTCGCGACCGCCGCGATGCTGGTCTCCGCCGTCGCCGTCCCGATCGTCGGCAAGCTCTCCGATCTCTACGGGCGGCGCTGGTTCTACCTCGCCGGCCTCGCGATCTTCATGCTCGGCTCGATCCTCGCCGGGATGGCCACGAACTTCTGGTTCCTCGTCGGCGCCCGCGCCGTGCAGGGACTGGGCATGGGCACCCTGATGCCGCTGAGCCAGACGATCATCGGCGACATCATCCCGCCGCGGCAGCGCGGCAAGTACCAGGGCATCATGGGCGCCGTCTTCGGCGTGACCTCCGTGGTGGGGCCGCTGCTCGGCGGCACCGTCACCGACAACCTCGGCTGGCGCTGGCTGTTCTACCTGACCCTGCCCATCGGCGTGGTCGCCTTCGCGTTCATCCTGCGCTACCTCCATCTGCCGCGCGCGGCGCAGCGCGGCAAGGTCGACCTGCTCGGCATCGCGACCCTCACCCCCGGCCTGGTCATCGGCCTGCTCGCGACCACCTGGGGCGGCAACGACTTCGCCTGGGGCTCGCCGGTGATCATCGGGATGTACGCGGTCGCCGCGGTGCTGCTGATCGCCTTCGTGATCATCGAGACCCGCGTCGAGGAGCCGCTGCTCCCGATGCACCTGATCACCCGGCCGATCATCGCGCTCTCGGTCGGCGCCTCCTTCGCGATCGCGGTGGCGATGTTCGGCGCGATCATCTACATCCCCGTCTACGCGCAGGGCGTCATGGGGGTCTCCGCCACCAGCTCCGGTGCGATCCTCATCCCGCTCTCGGTGGCGATGATCGTCACCTCGATCGTGGTGGGCCTGCTCATCAGCCGCTTCGGCAACTACAAGGTGTTCCTGCTGCTGGGCGGCGCAGTGCTCGTGGCGGGCTACCTGCTGCTGTCCCGGATCCAGTACGGCGACTCGCCCTGGCACCTCACCCTCGCGATGGTGGTGATCGGGCTCGGGCTCGGCCTGTGCATGCAGGTGTACACCCTCGTGGTGCAGAACGTGGTGTCGCAGCGCGAGCTGGGGGTCGCCACCGCGGCCATCCAGTTCTTCCGCAACATCGGCTCGACCATCGGCACCGCGGTGCTCGGCACCGTGATGTCCGCCCAGATGGGCTCGGCGATCGCACGTCAGATCGAAGCGCTGCCGAAGGAGCAGCTCGCCGCCCTGCAGGAGAGCGGGAACGGGGCGGACACCTCGGGGCTCGAATCCGCGGTGCTCGACCCGGCCGTGCTCGAACAGCTGCCCGAGTTCCTCGTCGACCCGATCCGCGCCGGCATGGGCGAGGCGATGCACATCGTGTTCCTCACCGCCGTGCCCTTCGTGGTGCTCGCGCTGCTGCTCTCGGTGTTCATCAAGCAGGTCCCGCTGCGGGACACGCTCGAGACCGCTGAGGAGCCCTCCGTCCAGCCCGGCACGGACGCCGCCGCGGAGATCGCGGGCACCGGCACCGAGCCGCAGGAGATCCACCCGCGCACCGGGCCGATCCCTGTGGTCGAGAGCGACGGCGAGGACAGCGCGGCGGAGGGCCCGCGCTCCCCGGCCCCGACCGGCGGGCGCTGAGCTCCCCTCCCCCTCCGCCGTCTGCGCTGGGCCCGGCCCCCGCTCTCCGCGTGGAGAGCGGGGGCCGCCGCGCTTCCCGGCACGGAGCGGCCCGGCCCATGGAAAGATGGGCCCATGCTGCTGACCGATCATGTGCCGCCCATCATGCCCGCAGCCCTGGAGGGTCGACTGACCACCCGCGTGCCCATCGAGGAGGATGTCCCGGCGATCGTCGCCCTGGCCACGGCGGAGATCCGCCGCCACACCCCCGATGAGGCCGCCGACGAAGCCGGGCTGCGCTCCCGGATGGTGGGCCTGAAATCCTGGGCGCGCCGACAGGTCGTGGTGGTGCCGACGGCGGATGACGGCACCCCCTCCCTCGATCAGCCGCCCATCGCCTGGGTCGCGCTCGAGGATCGCGCCACCGGGCGCACCAACGTGCAGTTCGTGATCGGCCGGGACGCCCCCGCGCGGGACGAGCTCGCGGCGGCGCTGCTGGACTGGGCCGTCGAGGTGGGCGGCTCCTTCGCGCGCGCCCGCGGCGTGGAGCGCACCCAGCTGCACGCCGATGCGAACGAGCTCGACGCCGATCGGGGTCGCCTGCTGCGCACGGCCGGCTACGAGATGGCACGCACCTGGCTGCACATGCGCCGCCCCGTCACGGCCGACGAGGCGACGTCGCTGCCCGCTCCGCGGGAAGGCACCCGGGTGCGTCCGGTGCACCGCCACGAGTCCGGGCTGCCGGTCTCGCAGGACGTCCGCACCGTGCACCGGATGCTCGAGGAGTCCTTCGCCGACCACTTCAACTCGTACCGCGAGTCCTTCGCCGAGTTCGTCCAGCGCCTCATCGAGAACCCCGACGAGGCCGGCTGGGACCACTGGTGGATCGCGGAGATCCAGCGCGAAGGGCGCTGGCTGCCCGCGGGCGGGCTGGTCGCCGCGGTGGTCCCGGCGACCGAGGCCCACGGGGAGGGCACCTACCTGGAGTACCTCGGGGTGCATCGCAGCGCCCGCGGTCACGGGATCGCGAAGGCGCTGCTGCACGCGGCGATCGCCGACGCCGCCGAGCGCGGACGGGACTTCGTGGATCTCGAGGTCGACGACGACTCCCCCACCGGTGCCGACGGGCTCTACGCCGCGATGGGCTGGGAGACCTACGAGCGCACCCAGTCCTGGCACTCCTCCGCGGAGATGCACCCCTCCCGCCTGCTCGAGCCGCCGCCGGCCTGACCGCGCCTCCCGCTGCGGGGTGCTCAGCCGCTGCGGCTCCCGCTCCGACGCAGCCAACGCCAGATCCGCAGCGGGAACATGCCCAGCAGCGGGGCGCGCTCACCGATGCCGACATCGTCGCGGCGGTCGAAGGCCGCGGCGAACTGCTCCGCCTCCGCCGCGGTGGGATAGCCCTTCTCGCCCCCGGCGCCGCACTCGCGCTCACACGCCCAGTGCATGGTGGCGCCGTCGGCGCGGAACGCGAAGCGGTGGCCGAACACCCGGCAGCCCAGCGGCATCATGCGTCCTCCCGTGGACCGTCGGCTCCCTCCGGTCCGTCGGCCTCCTCCGCGGTAAGCGGCGTGGCGAGGTCCTCGAGATTTCGGCCCTCGGCCCTGACGCCGAAGACCAGCTCGGCGAGCCCGCCGAGCGCCATCACCGCTGCGGCGACGAGGAAGCCGATCGCGACGGGCACCCTCTCCCCCGTCTCGATGAGGGTGCCGAACAGCAGCGGACCGGCGATGCCGCCGACCGCCGTGCCCACCGCGTAGAAGAAGGCGATGGCGAGCGCGCGCGTCTCCATCGGGAAGATCTCGCTCACCGTGAGGTAGGCGGCGCTGGCCCCGGAGGAGGCCAGGAAGAACGTGATCACCAGGAGGACCATGAATGCCGCGAGCCCGCCGATCTCGCTGAGGAACACCCCTGCCAGCGGCAGCGTCACCAGGGCGCTGCCGAGGTAGGCCATGGCGATCATCGGTTTGCGTCCCACGGAGTCGAAGAAGCGGCCCAGGACCACCGGCCCGGCGAAGTTGGACAGCGCCCAGAAGATGATGAACAGCGGGGCGAGAGCCGCGCCGACGCCGTAGAAGGAGGACAGCAGCACACCGAGGTTGAAGGTGATGCCGTTGTAGAGGAACGCCTGGCCGACGAAGAGCGCCAGGCACAGCACCGCGCGCTTCGGGTACGTCCGGAAGGCGACCGCGGCGATCTCCCGGAAGGGGATGGCGGTGCGCTGGCGGATGGTGAGGGACCCCTCCGCCGCCGGCAGGTCGGCGCCCTGCTCGCCCTCGATCCTCTCCTCGATCCCGCGCACGATCCGCTCGGCCTCCTCCTCGCGGCCGTGGATGAACAGCCAGCGAGGGCTCTCCGGCACGTGGCGCCGCACGATGAGCACGCAGATGCCGAGCACGGCGCCGAAGCCGAAGGCCAGGCGCCAGCCCAGAGCCGTCGGGAACAGCACCGTGCTCAGCAGCACGAGCGACAGCGCGGAGCCCGCGGCGGACCCCAGCCAGTAGGTGCCGTTGATGACGAGATCGACCCGTCCGCGCACCTTCGCGGGGATCAGCTCGTCGATCGCGGAGTTGATCGCCGCGTACTCGCCGCCGATACCGGCGCCGGTGAGGAACCGGCAGAGGAAGAAGTACCAGGGGGAGAACGAGAACGCCGTCGCCACGGTCGCCACGAGGTAGAGCACGAGGGTCCACAGGAAGAGCTTCTTGCGGCCCAGCCGATCCGTGAGCTGGCCGAAGAACAGCGCGCCGAGGCACGCGCCGACGATGTAGACGGCACCCGCGACACCGATCTGAGCTGCGCTGATGTCCAGGCCGCTGCCGTCCTCGGTGAGCCGGGCGGCGACGTTGCCGACCATCGTGACCTCGAGCCCGTCCAGCACCCAGACGCTGCCCAGGCCGATCACCACCCGCCAGTGGAAGCGAGACCAGGGAAGACGGTCCAGCCGTGCGGGGACCTGCGTCGTGATCGTGCCGATCTCGGCCTGGGACATGCCTCCGCCCTCCACGCTCGGGGACGTCGCGAAGACCGGTGGACGCCGGCCGCTCAGCGACGTGAGGGGAACGTAGCCCCTCCCGGTCCGGAGCGGCAAGGACGCTCCCCGCCGATCGGTCGGGCCGGGACCCGGCCTCGCTCCCACATGCAGATGTGCGCCTGGCACCGGTGCGAGTGCTTCGCACCGGTGCCAGGCGCACATCTGCGAGCGACCCCGGGGCGATCGAGCCACCGGGGGCGCTCTCACGCGGCCGCGAGGGAGCCCGGGCGGGGGCTCAGGCCGCGGGGGTCACTCCCACTCGATGGTGCCCGGGGGCTTGCTGGTGATGTCGAGGGTGACGCGGTTGATCTCGCTGACCTCGTTGGTGATGCGGGTGGAGATGCGCGAGAGCACGTCGTAGGGCACCTTGGCCCAGTCCGCGGTCATCGCGTCGTCGCTGGTGACGGGGCGCAGCACCACCGGGTGGCCGTAGGTGCGGCCGTCGCCCTGCACGCCCACGGAGCGGACGTCGGCCAGCAGCACCACGGGGCACTGCCAGATGGTGCGGTCCAGGCCGGCGGCGGTGAGCTCGGCGCGGGCGATCGCGTCGGCCTGGCGCAGGATGTCCAGGCGCTCCCTGGTGACCTCGCCGATGATGCGGATGCCGAGGCCGGGCCCCGGGAAGGGCTGGCGCCAGACGATGTCATCGGGCAGGCCCAGCTGGGTGCCGACGGCGCGGACCTCGTCCTTGAACAGGGCGCGCAGCGGTTCGACCAGCTCGAAGGCGAGATCCTCGGGCAGGCCGCCCACGTTGTGGTGGCTCTTGATGTTCGCCGCGCCGTCCCCGCCGCCGGACTCGACCACGTCCGGGTAGAGGGTGCCCTGGACCAGGAAGGCCTTCTGCTCGGCGTGAGCCTCGGCGCCCTCCCCCTCGACCACGCCCTGCTCGCGCAGGATGTCGGCCTGGGCGCGCTCGAAGGTGCGGATGAACTCGCGACCGATGATCTTGCGCTTGGTCTCCGGGTCGGTGACGCCCGCGAGGGCGTCGAGGAACTGCTGCTCGGCGTCGACCATCACGAGCTTCGCGCCGCCGGTCGATTCGCCGAAGGCCTTCTCGATCTGCGCGGATTCATCCTGGCGCATGAGTCCGTGGTTCACGTACACGCAGGTGAGACGGTCACCGATGGCGCGCTGCACGAGCGCGGCGGCGACGGCGGAGTCCACGCCGCCGGAGAGGGCGCAGATCGCGGAGCCCTCGCCCACCTGGGCGCGGATCCGCTCGAGCTGCTCCTCGATGACGTTGCCCGTGGTCCAGGCGGGATCGATGCCCGCACCATGGCGCAGGAAGTTCTCCAGCACCTCCTGGCCCCGATCGGAGTGGCCCACCTCGGGATGCCACTGCACGCCGTAGAGGCGCTCGGCGGGGTTCTCGAAGGCGGCCACGGGGCTCGCGGCGGAGGTCGCGACGACCTCGAAGCCGGTGGGGGCCGCGGTGACGGAGTCGCCGTGGCTCATCCACACGTTCTGCTCGAGGTCCTGCCCCCGCAGCAGCTGCGAGTCGCCGTCGAGGCTCTCCAGGCGGGTGGCGCCGTACTCGCGCACGCCGGTCGGCTCGACGGTGCCGTCGAGCGCCGCGGCCATCGACTGGAAGCCGTAGCAGAGCCCGAGCACGGGCACGCCGGCCTCGAGCAGGGCCGGGTCCAGGCGCGGGGCGCCCTCGGCGTAGACGGAGCTGGGGCCGCCGGAGAGGATGAGCGCGCGGGGCTGCTTGGCGAGGATCTCCTCCACCGGCATCGAGTGCGGGACGATCTCGGAGTAGACCCGGGCCTCGCGCACGCGGCGGGCGATGAGCTGTGCGTACTGGGCGCCGAAGTCGACGACGAGGACAGGGCGCTGGTCGGTGTCGTTCACGGGGGTGAGTCTACGTGGCGGGCCCGCGCGGAGGCATCAGCGTCCGCTCCTCGCGGGCACGATCCTCGTCACGCTCCGCGGGGCTCGGGCCCGGTCCCGCGGGCTCAGGAGCGCTCGCCGTCCTGCAGGGTGGGGCGGAGCTCGAGATCCGACTCGACCTTCTGGTGGGTCCAGCGCTCGCCGAAGAAGGAGAGCACGGGGATGACGCCGAAGAACATCAGCAGCAGCATGCGCGGCAGGGCCCAGCGCATCTTCATCCACAGGTCGAAGCCGAGCACCACGTAGACCATGTAGATCAGGCCGTGGATCGGGGACCACACCGAGGAGACCTGGTCCCAGAAGGGAGAGGTCGAGGCGAACCAGGTGTCCCCGCCGTACACGCCGTAGCGCATGGTCATGATGCCGACGAGCACCAGCAGCGCGATGCCCTCCACGATGGAGGCGACGCGGAAACGGGCGAAGGAGGTGCGGCAGGCGACTTCGTCGAGGGGGCGGGGTGCGGGCACGGTCATACGTCCTTGTCAGAAGAGGGAGAGGCCGACGCGGCGGCCGGGGTCCGGAGGGGGTCGGCCCGCTCCGCGGGGGCGTCGGCGCGGGAGTCGTCGGCGCGAGGACCGCCCGCACGGGCATGGTCGGCGCGAGGGTCGTCGGCGAGCATCTGCTCGAGCGCCTCGCGGCGGTCGGCGATCTCGTCGAGGTGGGTGGTGCGCACGGAGCGCCACCACAGGTAGAGGAAGAAGGCGCCGAACAGCACCCACTGGAGCGAATAGCCGATGTTCTGCCAGTCCAGGCCACGGGAGAATTCGGATTCGGCCGCGGGCAGCGGCTGCAGCGACCCGCCGGGCGCCTCGAGCGAGACGTAGCCGGAGAACATCGGCGCCCCCCACTCGTTGACCAGCAGGGGGGTCGCGATCTCGCTGGCGATCCCGTCGCGCACACCGCCCGAGGCGGCTTCGCTGGCCTCGAGACGGCCGCTGATCTCGACCTCCCCCTGCGGGGGCTGGGGAGCGAGAGCGGGGTCGATGCTGCCGTCGGCGGCGGTGAGCTCGCCGGCCGGGAGCCAGCCCCGCGCGACCGGCAGCCGCGCCTCGGTGCCGTCCTCGAGCTCGAGGGTCATCGCGGCGACGACGAGCACCGCCTCGGTCCCCTCGATCTTGCGCCCCGGCACGAGCACCTGCTCCCCCGGCACATAGCTGCCGCTGGCGGTGACGATGTCGCCCACGATCGCGTTGGTGACGGCATCGCCGACGCCGACGACGTCGCGGATGTCGCCGAGCTGCTCGGAGCCGGCGGCCTTGTCGGTCAGCGCGTGATGCGCCCGGTCCCACTGCCAGCCGGCGAGCAGACCGCACACGATCGTCGCCGCCACCATCAGGGCGAGCAGCCCGAGGAAGCGGGGACGGAGGGCGACGCGGAGCATGGAGCCCATCGTACGAGCCGACCCTGAAGAGCGGTCGGGAGAAGAGGGCGACATTCGTCCCGTCCCCACGGCCTCCGCACACCTATGCTGTGAGCTGTGACCCAGAGTGTGTATATCGCCAGCCCGGAGGGGATGACCGGCAAGTCGATGGTGGCTTTCGGCCTCCTCGAAGCGCTCGCCTCGCGGTCGGACCGCGTGGGCGTGTATCGACCCGTCGTGAAGTCGTCGCGCACGCGCGACTACGCCGTCGACCTGCTGACCAGCCATCCCGCGGTGGATCAGAGCTACGAGGACGCGATCGGCGTGGACCACGAGCTGGTGCTGTCCGATCCGGACGCGGCGCACGAGCGGATCCTCGCCCGCCACCGCGAGCTCGCCGAGCGCTACGGGGTGCTGGTGGTGCTCGGCTCGGACTACGACGACCTCGCCAACCCCACCGAGCTCGCCTTCAACGCCGAGGTCGCCGCGAACATGGGCGCCCCGGTGGTGGTGGTCCTGTCCGGACTGGACCGCAGCCCCGATCAGCTCGCCGCGCTGGCCGCCGTCTCCGTCGGCGAGTTCGGCGGCCACCACGCGCTGCCGATCGCGGTGGTCGTCAACCGTGCGGAGCCGGACTCGCTCGAGGCCATCCGCGACGTCGTCTCGGCGCGCGTGCCCGGCCCGCTGGTCGCCGCGATCCCCGAGAACCCGGTGATCCTCGCCCCCACGGTGCAGGAGCTGAAGGACGCCGTGGGCGGCACGCTGCTGCAGGGCAATCCGGAGTGGCTGGACCGGGTCGCCGTGGGCACCGTGATCGCGGCGATGAGCCTGCCCAACGTGCTCAGCCGCCTCACCGAGAACTGCACCGTGATCGCCCCCGGCGACCGGTACGACCTGCTGCCCGGACTGGTGATGGCGCAGCAGTCCGGCACCTTCCCGGCGCTGTCCTCGATCGTGCTCACCGGCGGGTACGACGTGCCCGAGGAGGTGGGTCGCCTGATCTCCGGCGTGCAGCAGGATCTGCCGATCCTCACCACCGAGCTGTCCACCTTCGACACCGCGCTGCAGGTGGCGCGGTCGAGGGGCCGGCTGGACGTGGGCAGCCCGCAGAAGGTGGACGCCGCCCGACGGGCCGTCGCCGAGCACCTGCCGATCCCGGACCTGCTCGCCTCCCTCGAGGTGACCCGCAGCGATGTCGTCACGCCGATGATGTTCGAGTTCGAGCTGCTCGCCCGGGCCCGCGGGGAGAAGAAGACCATCGTGCTCCCCGAGGGCGAGGAGCCCCGGATCCTCGCGGCGGCCGAGGCGATCCTCGCCCGCGGCGTCGCCGATCTGATCCTGCTCGGGGACGAGAACACGCTGCGCGCCCGGGCCGCCCAGCTGGGGCACGACATCTCCGAGGCGCGCGTGGTCTCCCCGCATGACGAGGAGCACCTCGAGCGCTACGCCGCAGAGTACGCGCGGCTGCGGGCGAAGAAGGGCGTCACCCTCGAGCAGGCGCGGGAGAAGGTCCAGGACGTCTCCTACTTCGGCACCATGATGGTGCAGCTGGGCGAGGCCGACGGGATGGTCTCCGGCGCCGCCCACTCCACGGCCCACACGATCCGCCCCTCCTTCGAGATCATCAAGACGAAGCCCGGCGCGAAGATCGTCTCCTCGGTGTTCCTCATGGCGCTCGAGGACCGCGTGCTGGTCTACGGCGACTGCGCCGTGAACCCGGATCCCACGGCCGAGCAGCTGGCGGACATCGCCGTGCAGTCCGCCGCGACCGCGCAGCAGTTCGGGATCGCGCCGCGGATCGCGATGCTCTCCTACTCCACCGGCTCCTCCGGCAGCGGGGCGGACGTCGACAAGGTGCGCGAGGCGACCTCGCTGGTGCGGGCCGACGAGCCCGGGCTGGATGTGGAGGGCCCGATCCAGTACGACGCGGCGGTGGACGCCTCGGTCGCCAAGACCAAGCTGCCGGACTCCTCGGTGGCCGGCCGTGCGACGGTGTTCGTGTTCCCCGATCTGAACACCGGCAACAACACCTACAAGGCCGTCCAGCGCTCCGCCGGGGCGATCGCCATCGGCCCGGTCCTGCAGGGCCTGAACAAGCCGGTCAACGACCTCTCGCGCGGCGCCCTGGTCGACGACATCATCAACACGGTGGTCATCACCGCGATCCAGGCGCAGGCCGAGCCCGCCGCGGCCCCCTCCGCCTGACGGCCCGCCCCGCACAGCACCCCTCCTCCCCACAGCGTTCAGGAGCTCCCCTCATGGCAGATCCCACCGCCTCGCGCGTCCTCGTCATCAACGCCGGTTCCTCCTCGCTGAAGTTCCAGCTGCTGGCGCCGGGGGACGGCGCCGTCGACGCGACCGGCATCGTCGAGCGCGTGGGCCAGGAGGCGGGCACCGCGAAGATCGCCGCCGGCGAGCGGACATCGACCTTCGAGGGGCCGGTGGCGGATCACAAGGAGGCGATGCAGATCGTCGAGTCGCTGTTCGAGGACGTGGGCCTGTCCCTGGACGATGACAGGATCCGCGCCGTCGGCCACCGCGTGGTGCAGGGCGGCGCCCGCTACTCGGCTCCGGTGCTCATCGACGACCAGGTGCGCTGGGACATCCACGACCTGGGCAAGCTCGCGCCGCTGCACAACTATGCCGCGGTGGACGGCATCGACGGCGCGAAGGCCCTGCTGCCCGAGGTGCCGCACGTGGCCGTGTTCGACACCGCCTTCTTCACCGCGCTGCCGGAGGCCGCGGCGACCTACGCCCTGAACCGCGAGGTCGCGCAGCGGTACCGCGTGCGCCGCTACGGCGCGCACGGCACCAGCCATCAGTTCGTCTCCGAGACCGTCTCCGAGCACCTCGCGGCCCAGGGCCGCGACGTCTCCGCTCTGCGGCAGATCGTGCTGCACCTGGGCAACGGAGCCTCGGCCTCCGCGGTGCGGGGCGGTGCGGCCGTGGAGACCTCGATGGGCCTCACCCCGCTCGAGGGGCTCGTGATGGGCACCCGCACCGGGGACATCGACCCCTCCGTCTACATCCACCTGCACCGCCAGGCCGGGTACAGCGCGGAGGACGTCGACACCGTGCTGAACAAGCGCTCGGGCATGATCGGCATGTGCGGGATGAGCGACTTCCGCGACATCACCGCCGCGGTGGAGGCCGGGGACGAGACCGCGACCCTCGCGATGGACGTGTACGTGCACCGGCTGAAGAAGTACCTCGGCTCCTACAGCTTCGTGCTCGGCGGGCTGGACGTCATCGCCTTCACCGCCGGCATCGGGGAGAACGTGCCGATGGTGCGCGAGCGGCTGCTCGCCGGGCTCGAGGGCTTCGGCATCGAGCTGGATCGGGCCGCCAACGCGGCCCGCAGCAGCGAGCTGCGGGTCATCTCCACCCCAGAGTCCGCGGTCACGGTGATGGTGGTGCCCACCGACGAGGAGCTCTCGATCGCACGGCAGTCGGCGGCCGTCGCCGGCTGAGGTCGCCCCCCCCGGTGCGCCACCCGGCGGGCCCCGTGCCGTGCGCTCAGCGCTCGAGCGCGGTGAACAGCTCGCCGGCCAGCTCGTAGCCGAGCTTCGTCTCCGCGAGGAACTCCTCGCGCACCGCGGGATCGGTGATCTCGTCGAGGTGTGCGCGGTAGGCGTCCTTCACCCTCTTGGGGGCGTCGATGTCGCTGAAGTCCCACATGGTCAGCTGCTCGCGGGGCACCTGGTAGTGGCGGGCGACCAGCGCGCCGATCGCCTGGCCGCCGGAGAGGTCGCCGAGGTAGCGCAGGTAGTGGTGGGCCAGCAGCTGCGGCACGCTCGCCGTGCGGATGCGGTGCGCGTAGCGGGCGGTGATGGGCAGCGGCGCATCGATCTCGTGGTCCGCGCCGAAACGGGCGGCGAGGTCGGCGCGGATCGCGGCGACGCGGGCGAAGCGCGGGTCGTGGAAGGCGGCGGCGAGGTCATCCTCCGCCGCGGCCGCCTCGATCGCCTGCTCGAGCGCCTCGTACAGCGGCAGGTACTGGGCGAGCAGTCGCCAGTAGTCCGCCTCGGAGAGCTCACCGCCCATGAGCTGCGTGATGAAGCCCCTCTCCTCGGCGGCGGTGTGCTCCTCGCGGGTGGCGTCCCGCAGCACGACGGAGAACGACGCGGCGGAGAGCGCAGCTGGATCCTGCGAAGCGGCCTGCGCGGAGGGCGAGGTGGTGGTCGTCACGGGTCTCCTGGGGTCGGGGCTGACGGGCCGGGGCCGGGCAGGCGCCGGGACCCGGGGAGCGTCGGGCGCGGCCGGGACCGCACTGTTTCTGACACGGTGTCGTCTCGAGTATGCGGCCCGAGGTCAGGTAAGGCAACCCTCACCACGCGTCGCGGCATCCCGGTGAGCCCGTCATCGACCTGACACGCCGTGACGACGAGGCGGGGCGCGGTGCGTCACCAGCGTGTTCGCCTCGGCGTCGGCGTGTCATATGAGGCCGCCCACAGCGCGGCGGCGGTCAGCGGTGGGCGCGGCCCCTCCGGGCCGGACGGCGCGGCCCAGCCGCCACTCCCGCCTGCCCGGGTCGTTCAGCGTCCGGCGGGCGTCACGCCGTGGTGACGACCTCGACGCGCTGGAACTCCTTCAGCTCGAGGTACCCGGTGGTGGCCATGGCGTGGCGCAGGGCACCGACGAGGTTGGTGGTGCCGTCGGCCGCGATCGAAGGGCCGAACAGGATCTGCTCGAGCGGGGCCACCGTGCCCACCGGCACGCGGTGGCCGCGGGTGAGCGTGGGGTGATGGGCCTCGCTGCCCCAGTGGTGGCCGCGCCCCGGCGCCTCCTCGGCGCGGGCGAGCGCCGCCCCGACCATCAGCCCGTCGGCGCCGCACGCGATGGCCTTGACCAGGTCGCCGGAGCGGCCCAGGCCGCCGTCGGCGATGACGTGCACGTAGCGGCCGCCGGATTCGTCCATGTAGTCGCGGCGCGCGGCCGCGACGTCGGCCACCGCGCTGGCCAGCGGCACCGAGATCCCGAGGGTCTCCTCGGTGGTCTGGGAGGCGCCGCCGCCGAAGCCCACCAGCACACCGGCCGCGCCGGTGCGCATGAGGTGCAGGGCGGCGGTGTAGGTGGCGCAGCCGCCCACGATCACCGGCACATCGAGCTCGTAGATGAATCGCTTGAGGTTCAGCGGCTCCCGCCCGGTGGAGACGTGCTCCGCGGAGACGGTGGTGCCGCGGATGAAGAACAGGTCCACGCCGGCGTCCACGACCGTCTTCCAGTGCTCCTGCGTGCGCTGCGGCGACAGCGCACCGGCGGCGGTGACGCCCGCATCCCGCAGCTGCTGGAGCCGGTCGCGGATCAGCTCGGCCTTGACCGGTTCGTCGTAGATCGAGCGCATCACGCCCACGACCTCGTCGTCGGAGGCGTCGGCGATGCGGGCGAACTGGGCGGTGGGATCCTCGTAGCGGGTCCACAGGCCCTCGAGGTCGAGCACGCCGAGGCCGCCGAGCCGACCGAGCTCGATCGCGGTCTCGGGCGACATCAGGGAGTCCATGGGGGCGGCGAAGATCGGGATGTCGAAGTGGTACGCGTCCACCTGCCAGGTGGTGGCGACGTCCTCCGGGTCCCGGGTGCGGCGGGAGGGGACCACCGCCACGTCGTCCAGGCTGTAGCTGCGCCGTCCCCGCTTGTTGCGGCCGATCTCGATCTCGCTCATCACACCGGGGAGTCTACCGTCGGCGCCGACCGCCCCGGCCCGCGCGGCGCCGGCGGGCGCGTCGCGGGCCGAGAGGGCTCCGTGGGACTCGGCGGGCTACCGTGGGGCGATGAGCTCTGCCCGCGTCCCCCTCGCCCGGGCGAGCGGCCCGTCGTCGCTGCTGCCGGTGCTGGTGGCCGTGGCCGGCACGGCCCTCGCGGCGCTCGAGCTGGCGGAGGTGCTGCGGGCCTCCCCCGCCGCGGGCCAGGCCCGGCCGATGAGCGCTCTGGTGCTCACCGCGGCGCTCGCCCTCGGCGGCTTCTCCCTCACCCGCGTGCTGCAGCTGCTGGTGCTCGCCACCGCCCGTGCGCGGCGGCGCGCCGCGGGGGCGGCTCTGGACGAGGTGCCCTGGCAGCTCCCCGATGCGCATTCCCTGCACGCGATCTGGGTGATCGGGGTCGGGGCGTCGGTGGCGCTCATGGGGCTGCTCGGCCTGTGGTCCCTCGCCGATGGCAGGCCCTCCGGTCTCGAGCCCGGCTGGCCGCTGCTGCTGGCCGGCGGTGCCGTCGCGCTCGGGGTGCATCTGCTGCGCGTGCAGATCTCCGCCTGCTGGCGCGCGGCGGGGGGACCTCGAATGAGCCGCCGACCGGCGCCGGGGCAGCGCCCGGGGTGATGCCTCGAGCTGTCAGAGAGGCCAGACGGGGTTGACGTCCGCCGTCTTGCCCTTCTTCGTCAGCCATTCGTTCATCCCCTCGGCCCAGCGCCGGTGCCAGCCGGTCTGCTCCCGGTGCAGCTCCTCAAGCGGCGAGGCCGCGATCTTCGGGTACTTCAGGGTGATCGCGCGCAGCACGTCGAGGGTGGCGGAGACGTCGACATCGGCGGTGTGGAGGCGGCCGTCCTGCTCGAGGCCGTAGTGGGCGAGCACGTCGGTGAGGGTGCGCTTGCCCTTGCGGTACCGGTCCACGCCGCGATCGATCACGAGCGCGTCGATGACCGGGGCGATGTCGTGCCCGAGCCGCTGGGCGAGAGTGGGCAGCCCGAGCCGGGTGAGCTCGTTCTCGAGGATCGCGAGGTCGAAGCTGATGTTGAAGGCGACCAGCGGGACCTCCTTCGCGAGCGCCTCCGCGATCAGGGCGGCGACCTCGTCGAGCGCCTCGGCCGCCTTCATCCCGTGCGCGCGGGCGTGCTCGGTGCTGATCCCGTGCACCCGCTGGGCGGGCTCCGGGATCTCCATCTCGGGGTCGATGAGCCAGGTCGCGACCGTCTCGCCCTCCCGCCCCGGGCCCACCGAGTGGACCAGCGCGACGGTGACGATCCGGTCGCGCGCGACGTTCGTCCCGGTGGTCTCGGTGTCGAAGCCGAGCAGGGGGGCATCGGTCCAGGACAGGGTGCTCACGCTCATGGCCCCCAGCTTAGGCGCGCGCACCGACCGTCGGCGCCGGAGGGCCGGCGCTGTGGACGTGGGGCCGCTGGGGAGGAATGATCACCCCGACCGCCCTCCCGGCCGCCGCGTCGGGCACGACCCCAGAGGAGCCCCCCATGCCCGCACCGAAGATCTACCTGCACCTGCCCGGCACCGCCGCCGAGGCCCTCGAGTACTACCGCGGCGTGTTCGGCGGCACCGTGGAGCAGCACACCTTCGCGCAGTTCGAGCGGACCGACGGGCCGGGCGCCGCGATCGCCCACGGCGTGCTGCACGGACCGGTGGAGCTGTACGCCTCCGACGCCGGCGAGCACGACGAGCCGTTCTCCGCCCGCGGCTTCATGGTGGCGCTCCTGGGCGCTGCGGAGCCCACGACGCTGCGCACCTGGTTCGCGGCGCTCGCCGAGGGCGGCGACGTGGTCGATCCGCTGCAGCGCCGGCCCTGGGGCGCCTCCGACGGGCAGGTGCGCGACCGCTTCGGGCTGCTGTGGCTGATCGGCTACGAGCACGGCACCGACACGGCGGGACAGGCCGCGACCTCCGTGGGCTGAGGGATGCCGCAGGCCGGGTGCCCGCGAGCGGTCAGAAGCGGGCGATGTCCACGGCCATGGCGCCCAGCAGCACGAGCGGCAGCAGCACGGGAGCGGCCGTCGCGAGCGCGATCGCCGCGATCGCCCGCGCCGTGCCGCGACGCGCGACCAGGGCGACGATGCCGAGCACGAGCGCGGCGATGCCCAGGGCGGACCACAGCAGGAGCGTCCCGAAGGCGGTGAACACGGCGGCCTGGTAAGGCGCCGGGGTGTCCGTGAGGTAGTAGCCCGAGGCCGTCTCCATCGGCACCACCGTCAACCCCACGAAGGCCATCGCCGCGACCGAGCCGAGCAGGGCGACCAGCGCGAGCACCAGGGCCCAGGTCGAGGCTGCGGCGCGGGGCCGCGACGGGGCGGCGGAGGGTGACGGGGCAGAGGCTGACAGGGGCGGCTCGTGGGCGAGGGCGCCGGCCGACGGGTCCCGCGGGGACAAGGGGCGGGCGAGGGAGGGCGCGCTCTGCATGCTCATGCCTCGATGCTAGGAACCGCCCCGCCCACGGGCGACCGGGCCCGCTCCCCCAGCTCACGGGGGGGTATCCCCCGCCGGTCGGCGACGCGGCCGCGCAGGTCCGGGGGGGCCCGCGCCGCGGCGCGGGCCCACCCGGGCCGCACCTCAGTGCGAGGTGTAGTTCGGGGCCTCCATGATCGCGGCCATGTCGTGGGGGTGGGACTCCTTGAGCCCCGCCGCCGTGATGCGCACGAACTGGCCGCGCTCCTTGAGCTCCGCCACGGAGGGGGCGCCCACGTAGAACATCGACTGGTGCAGGCCGCCCACCAGCTGGTGCACGACGGAGCCGAGCTGGCCCTTGTAGGAGACGCGCCCCTCGATGCCCTCGGGCACGATCTTGTCGTCGCTGGGGACGTCGGCCTGGAAGTAGCGATCCTTGGAGAAGGACTTCTTGCCGCGCGAGGACATGGCGCCCAGCGAGCCCATGCCGCGGTAGGCCTTGTACTGCTTGCCGCCCACCAGCACCACCTCGCCCGGGGACTCCTCGGTGCCGGCCAGCAGCGAGCCGACCATCACCGTGTCCGCACCGGCCACGAGCGCCTTGGCGATGTCGCCGGAGTACTGCAGGCCGCCGTCGCCGATCAGCGGCACCCCGGCGGGGCCGCAGGCCTTGGAGGCCTCGTGGATCGCGGTGACCTGCGGGACGCCGACGCCCGCGACCACACGGGTGGTGCAGATGGAGCCCGGGCCCACGCCGACCTTGACCGCGTCCGCCCCCGCGTCGACCAGCGCCTGCGCACCGGCGCGGGTGGCGACGTTGCCGCCGATCACCTGGACGTCGGCGAAGTACGGATCGGCCTTGATCGTGCGGATCATCTCGAGCGCGAGGCGGGCATGACCGTTGGCGGTGTCGACCACGAGCACATCCACCCCGGCGTCGCGCAGCGCTCCGGCGCGCTCGATCGAGTCGCCGAAGAAGCCCACGCCCGCGCCGACGAGGAGGCGACCCTGGCCGTCCTTGGAGGCGTCGGGGAACTGCTCGGACTTCACGAAGTCCTTGACGGTGATGAGGCCGGTGAGGCGGCCGTCCGCGTCGATCAGCGGGAGGCGCTCGCGCTTGTTCTTCCGCAGCAGCGCGGTGGCCTCCTCGGGGGTGACGTCCTCCGGCGCGGTGAACAGCTCGGTGGTCATGACGTCGACCACCTTGGTGGTGGACCACTCGGCGACGGGGATGAAGCGCAGGTCGCGGTTGGTGCAGATGCCGATCAGCCGCTGATCCTCCGTGACGACCGGGAGCCCGGAGACGCGGAACTGGCCGCACAGGGCGTCGAAGTCCTCGAGGGTCGCCTCGGGGCCGATGGTGACCGGGTTCGTGATGCGGCCGGTCTGGGTGCGCTTGACCAGGTCCACCTGGTGGGCCTGGTCCTCGATGGAGAGGTTGCGGTGGAGGATGCCGATGCCGCCGTGGCGCGCCATGGCGATCGCCATCCGCGATTCGGTGACGGTGTCCATCGCCGCGCTCGCCAGCGGGATCCTCAGGGAGATCTCGCGGGTGAGGCGGCTGGAGGTGTCCGCCTCCGAGGGGATCACGTCGGTCTCCCCCGGCAGCAGCAGCACGTCGTCGTAGGTGAGTCCGATGAAACCGAAGGGATCCGCGCTCGTCATGCACCGATCGTAGCGGTGGGGGCCGCGTCCGTGCTGTCTCGCCCACCACAGACCGGGCCCCGTCCTGCTGCTGTGACCTGCACTGTTGCGAGGCGTGGGCGGGATCACGCCCGGTGCGGTCGTCGCACCGACCTCGAGGAGCGATGGATCACGCCGGCCGCGCCGTGACTGTGACGTCGCCGGGTGTTCGGCGGAAGTTCACGCTCTGCGCGATGGACGGCCTAGAGTGGCCGCGGCCCCTGACGGGGAGGCCGGACGCCGCGGCGGCCGTGCTCCTCCCCTCCTCCTCACCCCTCGGGAACTCGACGATGCCTGGCATGCCCTCTCGGAAGTCCGCTGACGCCCCCGCGCCCACCGGCTTCCTCGGACCTGACCGCAACTGGCACCTCGGCGCCGGTCTGATGACCGCGGCGACTGCCGTCGCCTTCACGATCTGGGCGTTCACCCACACCGGCACGGACATCAACGTGCTGCTGCTGATCCTCGCGATCGCCTTCGGGCTGTTCATGGCCTTCAACATCGGCGGCAACGATGTGGCGAACTCCTTCGGCACCAGCGTCGGCGCGGGCACCCTCACCATGAAGCAGGCGCTCGTGGTGGCCGCGGTCTTCGAGGTCTCCGGCGCGGTCCTCGCCGGCGGCTCCGTCACCGAGACCGTGCGCAGCGGCATCGTCGACATCGAGGCGATGGACGTCGACCCCTTCTCCTTCGCGTACATCATGATGGCGGCGCTGCTGGGTGCGGCGGTGTGGCTGCTGCTCGCCACCCGGATGGGCTGGCCCGTCTCGACCACCCACGCGATCATCGGCGGCATCGTCGGCGCCGCGGTCACGACCGGTGTGGTCACCGGCAGCGGCGGCTTCGAGATGGTGCAGTGGGGCGAGATCGGCCAGATCGCGATCTCCTGGGTCCTCTCCCCGCTCCTCGGCGGTGTCGCCGCCTATCTGCTGTTCGGCCTCATCAAGCGCCACATCCTCACGCCGGCGGCGCGGGCCATCGTCCTCGGCTCCCGCGGTTTCGACGATGCCGAGGACGACGAGGACGACGGCGACGAGGACGGCACCGGCCGCCACGTGCCCGGCTACGAGCGCGTCACCGAGCTGCAGCAGTCCGCCTTCGCCGAGTCCGCCGCGCTGGATCTCACCCCCGGCAGCCCGGGGGCGGAGCTCGCCGAGCAGGCCTCGCACCTGTCGAAGAAGGAGCGCAAGGCGGCCCGCAAGGTCGAGCGCCGCGCCGCCTACCACGCGCTCGAGAAGCGCGTGCCCCCGCTCGCCGCGGTCGGCGCCGTGCTGCTGGCCGCGATGCTCGTGTTCAAGGGCCTGGACAACACCGGCCTGACGATCTCGACGGGCGGCGGCGTGCTGATGCTGATCATGCTGGCGATCGGGGTGTGGATCGCCACCACCGTCTTCGCCCGCGCGCTCAAGAAGCAGTCCATCTCCCGCGCCACGTTCATCATGTTCAGCTGGATGCAGGTGTTCACCGCCTGCGCCTTCGCCTTCAGCCACGGCGCCAACGACATCGCCAACGCCGTCGGCCCCTTCGCCGCCGTGCTGGACGTGCTGCGCACCGGTGCGATCTCCTCGGAGGCGGCCGTGCCCACCGCCGTGCTGGCCGCCTTCGGCGTCGCCCTGATCTCCGGGCTGTGGTTCGTGGGCCGCAAGGTGATCCACACCGTCGGCACCGGGCTGACGGCGATGCACCCCTCCTCGGGCTTCGCCGCGGAGCTCGCCGCCGCCACGATCGTGCTGCTGGCCTCGGTGCTGGGTCTGCCGGTCTCCTCCACGCACATCCTCATCGGCGCCGTCCTCGGCGTCGGCATCGTGAACCACGCCGCGAACTGGAAGCTGATGCGGCCGATCTTCCTGGCCTGGATCATCACCCTGCCCGCCGCCGCCAGCATCGGTGCCGTGGTGGTCCTGGTGCTGCGCGCCATGTTCTGACGCCGCCGCGTCAGGGACGCGGGTCCCCGTCCCGGCGGGGTGCGCGGCCGCCGAGCACGCGGCGCACCCGGTCGAACTCGGCCTGGAACGCCGCCTCGTCGTGCGCGTACTCCTCCCGCCAGGGCATCCCGAGCCGGCGGGCGAGCGCGCGATGGTTCTGCTCGCGCCGGGCCCGGCGGTTCTCCTGGACCAGCTGCCTCCGCGGCGGGGCGGGGCGCAGCCCGGCCGCCGCCTGCAGCACCCGCAGCCCGTCGAACGCGGCGTCGTCCCAGCCGCTCTCCGGCACGACCCAGCGCCGCTCCGGCGCCTCGGCCCGCGCCGGATCCGCCATGTCGCCGTCGGGTGCCCCGCCGGGGCGCGGCTGTCCGCTCAGCCCGATCAGTCCCATCCCTCCCCGCTCGGCGTCCCCGGTCGCGTAGCGCACCTGGGCCAGGGTGGCGCGGTCGGCGATGCGCAGGCCGCGCCGCAGGACGAGGCTCCCGCTGCGCTCGTCGAACAGCACCACCCGGCGGGTCAGCACGAGCGGCACGAGCGCCCACAGGCAGAACAGCGCCCACAGGGCGAGCACCCCGAACAGCAGCTGCATCGCGGCGAGGGCGAGGAGCTGCTCGAGCATCCCCTCGTGCCCCTCGCGCAGCCGGCTGTGCCGCCACTGCTGGAGCGCGGCCGCGGCGAAGGGGCTGAGCAGGAGCGAGACCAGAGGGAGTCCGATGAGCGCCCCGGGCAGATAGCGGGAGCGGACGGTGGGGCCGATGATCACCGCCCCGGCCCGGGTGCGGCGCGGCGCGGGCGCCGGGGCGTCGCTCTCGGAGGCGGGCGGGACTGTCACCGCCCCAGGGTACGAGACCTGCCGGCGAGCTCCTGCGCGCTGGTGAACTCCCGGCGCACGCCGGTGTGCGGGTCCGCGAAGCGGAGCGTGCGGGACAGCAGCTGCAGCGGCAGGTCCGGCCCGCCGGCGTCCGCGGGAGGCGGCGGATCCTGCGCCGGCCGGTACAGGTCCTCCCCCAGGATCGGTGCGCCGCGCGCGGCGAGCTGGGCCCGCAGCTGATGGGTGCGCCCGGTGCGCGGGTGCAGCCGGACCTGCAGGAGTCCCTCCCCGGCGGCACGCACCTCGAGCGCGGTCTCGGCGTTCGGCGGGCCGTCCAGCACCCGGGTGGTCAGCTCCCCGCGGCGCTTGTCGAGCCGGTCGCGCAGCACGGCCCGCTCCCCCACCGCAGTGGGGAGGGACGTGCCGGGGCCGAGGACGAGCAGGGCCTCGTACTCCTTGTCCACCTCCTGGCGGGCGAACAGCTGCTGGTAGGCGGAGCGCTCCTCGGGCCGGATCCCGAAGGCGAGCACGCCGGCCGTGCGGCGATCCAGGCGGTGCAGGGGCACGAGCGTGCTGATCCCGGTGGCGCGGCGCAGCCGCACCAGGGCGCTGGAGAGGACGTGCGCGCCGCGCGGCATCGTCGCCATGTCATGGGGCTTGTCGAGCACGAGCAGATGCGCGTCCCGGTGCAGGATCCGCAGCTCCGCAGCAGGCACGTGCTCGGGGCGCAGCTCGCGATGGAACCACATCTCGTCCCCGGGGCCGACGGGCTCCTCGGCCCGCCACGGCCGTCCCTCGGCGTCGACGATCTCCCCTGCCGCGAACCGGGCGGGCAGCGGGGTCGCCGCGGGATCGGCGAGAGCGGGGAACCGCTCCTGGAGCGCCGCGAGGGCGCTGCGGCCGGGAGCGGAGCCGGGCGGCAGCTGCCAGCTCACGGCGTCAAGGCCGTCGCGCTGCGGCAGCGGCGGAGGTCGTCGGCGTGCGCGCCGTCGAGCCGCCCGTCCCGGGCGCGGTGCGGCGGCGCCGGAGGGGCCGCTCACAGCCCCCACACGATGAAGGTGAGGACGTTGTGGCCGATGTAGAAGAGGATCAGCGCGATGACGAGGGGCGTGGGGTGCCGGTCCACGAAGCTCATGGCCTGCGGGGCCTGCTGGCGCAGCTCGGCGGGGGTGATCGCGTCGATGTGCTCGATGCGCACCCCGGCCTCCCGGGCCCTGTGCAGCGTCATCTCCTGGGCGCGCGGGCCGAAGAAGCGGCTGGAGACGGCGAGGATGCGCCGGCCCGCCGGGTCCATGACGTACACGCCGTCGTAGGTGGTCTCGGAGACCTCGCTCGTCGAGGAGAAGGCCGAGCCGCGGTCGATGTCGCGCGCCGCGATCACCTGGCCCACCTCCTCCCAGCGGACGGGGCGGGTGCGCCGGAACAGGCTGCGCAGCACGAAGCCGTCCTCGTCCAGATGCAGCCACGAGGTGAGCACGCGCAGGCTCGCCACGGTCACGGCGACCGCGATGAGCACCCAGACGATCAGCGGGAGGGTGAACACCAGATCGTGCATCAGCTGCGGGTCCCGCCACAGCTTCTGGCCCACGAAGCTGATGATCACCAGGAACTCGAGCACCACGAGGAAGACGATGCTGACCACCAGGGTGCCGACGACGACGGCGGCGGGTGGCCCGAAGGTGCGCGTGGGGAGATCGCCCTCGGGCGCCGGGGTCGGGGTGTCCGGGCTGCTGATCACCACTGCTCCTCCGGCTGACGGTCCGATGTGACTCAGGACATCTTAGGCCGACGACGCCCTTCCCAGGAGCGACGCGCCGCCGGACGGACACCCTGGTAGGGCGCGCACGACCAGCGACGATGACCGGCCTGCGGGACGGCCCGGGAGGACGACAGGGGCGGGCGGCCCGGGTCTGGCCCGGGACGCCCGCCCCTGTGGTGCGAGCCGGCTCAGCGCGATGCCGAGCAGCGGCTCACCACCTCACTCCTCGTCGTCCTGCTTCTCGATGACGAGGGTCTCGGTGGTCAGGACCATGCCCGCGATCGAGGCCGCGTTGCGCAGGGCGCTGCGGGTCACCTTGACCGGGTCGATGATGCCTGCCGAGACGAGGTCGATGTACTCGCCGGTCGCGGCGTTCAGGCCGGTGCCGACCTGCGCCTCCTTGACCTTCTCGACGACGACGTAACCCTCGAGGCCCGCGTTCTCGGCGATCCAGCGCAGCGGCTCGACCACAGCCCGGGCCACCGCGCGCACGCCCACGGCCTCGTCCTCGTCCAGGCCGAGCCCGTCGGCGAGGATGGAGGACGCCTGGACGATGGCGCTTCCGCCACCGGCCACGATGCCCTCCTCGATGGCAGCGCGGGTCGCGGAGACCGCGTCCTCGATGCGCATCTTCTTCTCCTTGAGCTCCACCTCGGTGTGAGCTCCGACCTTGATCACGGAGACGCCGCCGGCCAGCTTCGCGAGGCGCTCCTGGAGCTTCTCGCGATCCCAGTCGGAATCGGTGTTCTCGATCTCGGCGCGGATCTGCGAGACGCGATCGTCCACGGCCTGGTCGTCACCGGCGCCGCCCACGATGGTGGTGGAGTCCTTGGTGATGACGACGCGGCCGGCCTGGCCGAGCACCTCGGTGCCGACGGTCTTGAGGTCCAGGCCGAGGTCGGAGGTGACGACCTGGGCGCCGGTGAGCACCGCGATGTCCTGCAGCATCGCCTTGCGGCGATCGCCGAACGCGGGAGCCTTGACCGCCGCACCCTTGAAGGTGCCGCGGATCTTGTTGACCACGAGCGTGGACAGCGCCTCGCCGTCGATGTCCTCCGCGATGATGAACAGCGGCTTGCCGCCCTCGACGACCTTCTCCAGCAGCGGCAGGATGTCGGCCACGGCCGAGATCTTGCCCTGGTGCAGCAGCACCTGCGCGTCCTCGAGGACGGTCTCCTGGCGGTCCGCGTCGGTGACGAAGTGCGGGGAGATGTAGCCCTTGTCGAACTGCATCCCCTCGGTGAAGTCGAGCTCCATCGCGGTGGTGGAGGACTCCTCCACCGTGATGACGCCGTCCTTGCCGACCTTGTCGAAGGCCTCGGCCAGCAGGTCGCCGATCTCGCTGTCCTGGCTGGACACCGAGGCGATGGAGGCGATCTGGGCCTTGCCGTCGACCGGGGTGGCGATCTCGCCGAGCTTCTCGGAGAGCGCCTCGACGGCCTTCTCGATGCCGCGCTTCAGGGCCGCCGGAGCGGCGCCGGAGGCGACGTTGCGCAGGCCCTCGTGCACGATGGCCTGGGCGAGGACAGTGGCGGTGGTGGTGCCATCGCCGGCCACGTCGTTGGTCTTGGTCGCGACCTCCTTGGTGAGCTGCGCGCCGAGGTTCTCGTACGGATCCTCGAGCTCGATCTCACGGGCGATGGTCACGCCGTCGTTGGTGATGGTGGGGGCGCCCCACTTCTTGTCGAGGACGACGTTGCGGCCCTTGGGGCCGAGCGTCACCCTGACGGTGTTGGCGAGCTTGTCGACGCCGCGCTCGAGGGCCCGGCGGGCGTCCTCGTTGTACAGGATCTCTTTGGCCATATCTTTTAGAGCCTCAGTTCACTCAGTCGTTGATGACGGCGAGGATGTCGCGGGTGCCGAGGACGAGGAACTCCTCGTTGCCGTACTTCAGCTCGGTGCCGCCGTACTTGGAGAAGACGACCTTGTCGCCGACCTGGACGTCCATGGGGACGCGCTCGCCCTTGTCGTTGAAGCGGCCGGCGCCGACGGCGACGACCTCGCCCTCCTGGGGCTTCTCCTTCGCGGTGTCCGGGATGACCAGGCCGGAGGCCGTGGTCTGCTCGGCCTCGAGCGGCTTGACGACGACACGATCCTCGAGGGGCTTGATGGAGACCGACATGCGGCTCACTCCTTCATAAGAGATGACTCTGCTTGAGTTCGGGGACGGGATGCGGTTCCGATCGTCGTCGCGGTGCCGACCGGAGGTGATCCCTCGCGGCAGCCTCTGGCACTCTCGGCCGTCGACTGCCAACGACGCCAACTCTAGGACCTCCGCTGGCACTCACGCAACACGAGTGCTAATCCCGGCCTCTGCCAACCCGCCCCCACCCCGTCCGCACCCCGCCAGGCGGCTCGCGCCTCCCCGCCCCGCACTGCGCGGAAATCCTCCCGGACACCTGGAGGAGTCGCAGGTCACGCACTTATTGTGAAGCTGGAAACCAGTCGTGTCGTAAGGCGTGACCGTCCGTCTCCCCGCACGCTATAACAGAAGGAGGAGAACCTGCCCGGAACCTGCGATCCAGGTCCGGAGGGCTCATGTCGCACCGAACCGAAGGGGACACATCCATGGAGTTCTTCCGCACGCTCAACCGCGCGCTCGCCGGCCTCGCCGACCGTCTGCAGGGCCAGGATGTCGAGCGCAGCGCGGCTCCGGAGGTCCGTCGCGGCGCCGACCATGCGGCGATCATGCGCTCGCACCACAGCCAGGGCATCGGCCCGGTCGGTCTCGGGCGCTGAGACCTCGCCGGGCCCGGGCCCCGGATCCCGGCCCACGCATTCAGCTGACGCCCCTGCGGTGAGGAACCGCGGGGGCTCTGTCATGTCCGGGCGCGCGCTGCCGCCTCAGCGCCCGGCGGCCTCGAGGATCCGGGCGACCTGCGCGGGGTCGAAGCGGTAGACGGGTCGTTCCGGATCCTCCAGCACGTCCCCGGCGTTCGGGAGCACGGTGCTGATCACGCGCGGCGCTCCCCCGCCCAACTCGATGAGGCTCGCCCCCGACAGGGCGAGCGCCCGCTCGTCCGCGCCGCCGCCGAGCGGGTCGACCACGTTGGTGATGCCCGGGGCCACATGCACCGGGATCCCGGCGATCTCCCCGCTCATCTCGTGGTGGTAGTGCCCCGAGAGCACGATGGAGACGTCCGAGCCCGCGAGCACGGCGGCGAGCGCGTCGAGGCCGTCCAGGTCCAGGCCCCGCAGCAGGGCTGTCGCGGCGACCAGCGGCGGATGGTGGATCGCCAGCACGCTGCCGCCGGCGGCCGGGACGGCCAGCTGCTCGCGCAGCCAGTCCAGCTGCTCCGGCGCGAGGTGCCCGTAGCCGGCGCCCGGGACGCTCGAGTCCAGCACGATCAGGCGGCCGTCGCGCGGCAGCGGCACCACCCTGTCCTGCGCGGCGGGGAGGCGCTCGCCCGGGACGACGGTCTCGCCGTAGACGGCGGAGACGTCATGGTTGCCCATCACCACGGCCAGCGGGGCGTCCAGGGAGGCCGCGAAGGGATCGAGGATCTCGTGCAGCAGGCGGTAGCTCTGCGCGGTGCCGTCCTCGGAGGCGTCCCCGGTGTGGACCACGGCGTCGATGTCCCGCAGGGTGCCGAGCCTGTCGAGCAGGCCGCGCAGGGCGGCGGCGGTGTCGATCCTGTCGTAGTGGCGGGCGGCCGGGTCGCCGTACAGGTGAGTGTCGGTCAGGTGCAGGAGGCGCATGGCAGCACCGTAGCGATCCGAGGTGTCCGGCAGATGACGCTCAGCCGAGCGCCCCCACCCATTCCGAGTCCCCGCCCTCGAAGATCTGGTGCTTCCAGATCGGGACCTGCTGCTTGACGGTGTCCACCAGGTCGTCGCATGCGACGAAGGCCTGTTTGCGATGCGGGGCGGCCACCGCGCACACCAGTGCGGAGTCCCCGATCTCGAGCGGTCCGTGGCGGTGCGCGACGGCGACGAGCACATCCGGGTAGCGGCCGGCGATCTCGTGGGCCACGGCGGTGATCGCTGCGGTGGCCGTGGGATGGGCCGTGTATTCGAGACGTTCGACCCCGCGACCGTCGTCGTGGTCGCGCACCACCCCGTCGAAGGTCACCACCGCGCCGCAGCGCGGGTCGGTGACGGCCTCGACCATGTCGGCGACCGTCAGGGGCTGCTCGCTCAGGGCCGCGCGGCGCACGCGCTGGGCGGGCGGGCCCATCGCGGGGTCCCCGGCGACGCGCAGCCTCTCGGGGTCGGCGGCGAAGGGGGTGGGACCGGGCCCGGGGTCCTCTCCCGGGCCGCGTGGGGGCGTCGGTGTCTGGGCCGGCGGTGTCTGGGCCGGCGGCGTCTGCTCGGCGGCCGAATCCGTCGGCCGGTCCGTCGTGCGGTTCATGGGTGGTCTCCTCCGTCGTGGTCTCCTCCGTCGCGCTGGTCCAGCAGATGGTCGAGGAGCGGGTCGAGCACCGCGATGCCGTCCTTCACCCCTCCCCGGGAGCCGGGCAGGTTGACCACGAAGCTGCGGCCGGCCATGCCCGCGAGACCGCGGCTGAGCAGTGCGGTGGGGATCTTCGCGGCGCCGCGCCGCCGCACCTCCTCGAGGATGCCGGGCATCTCCCGTTCGAGGAGCGGGGCCGTCTGCTCCGGGGTGGCGTCGCTGGGGCTGATGCCGGTGCCGCCGGAGGTGATCACGACGTCCGCGCCGGCCGCGATCGCGGCGGCGAGCGCCTGCCCGACCGCGGGCCCGTCGCCGACCACGCGACGCTGCACGGGCTCGAGCCCGCGCTCCTCGAGCCACGCGACCAGGAGCGGCCCGGTGCGGTCCTCGTAGGTGCCGTCCGCGGCGCGGGTGGAGGCGATGATCACCTCGGCGGTCCCCGTGAGGAGCGGCGCATGCGCCGGGTCCTCGCGCACGGTGCAGTCCGCGTCGGTGCGCCGCGCCGGCATCTGCCTGACCATCAGTCCTCCCCCTTCACGTCCGACGCCTCCGGCGCGTCCGTCGGCCGGCGGTGCCAGTCCCCGCTCTTCCCGCCGGACTTCGCGAGCACCTCGATGCCGTCGATCCGCGCCAGATGGTCCACGGCCTTGATCATGTCGTAGACCGTCAGCGCGGCGACGCTCGCGGCGGTGAGGGCCTCCATCTCGACGCCGGTGACGCCCCGGGTGCGCACCCGGGCGGTGATCTCCACCCGGTCCCCGCGCGGCGCGAGGTCCAGCTCCACCCCGGACAGCGGCAGCGGATGGCACAGGGGGATGAGGTCCGCGGTGCGCTTGGCGCCCATGATCCCGGCGATCCGCGCGGTCGCGAGCGCCTCCCCCTTGGGCAGGTCCCCGCTGGCGAGGCGGTCGATGACGTCGGGCCGGGTGCGCAGCACCGCCCGGGCGGTCGCCTCGCGGGAGGTGACGGGCTTGTCGGTGACGTCGACCATGTGGGCGCTGCCGTCCGTGCGCACGTGGGAGAGGTCGCCGTCAGCGCTGCTCGTCGCGGTCACGTCGGTCGCGGTCTGGTGCGGCGCGGTCTGGTTCATGAGTCTCCTCCGGGGATCAGCAGGGTCTCGAGCAGGTCGCCGTCGCGCACGGTCGCGGTGCCGGCGGGGACGACCACGAGGGCATCGGCGGCGGCGTATCCGCCGATCAGGTGCGAGGACGGGCCGCCCACCAGGCGCACCCGTCCCGAGGGCAGCACGCGGGCGCGCCGGTACTGCTCGAGGGCCGGCGGTGAGGTCTCCTCCGCCTCGAGCTGCAGGGGCAGGCGCAGGCGGCGCCGGGCCGGGGCGCCGAGGGCGGGCCGTGCGATGAGCTCGCAGCTGAGGAGCGCGGAGACCGGGTTGCCGGGGAACGCGAGCCAGGGGACGCGGCGGTCCTCGACGGCGAGCGTGCCGATGCCCTGCGGCCCGCCGGGCTGCACCGCGACCTTCGGGAAGGCGAGCACCGCCCCCTCGCGCGCGGCGGCGTGCCGCACCACCTCGAACGCGCCCATGCTCACCCCGCCGCTGGTGACGACGAGGTCGGCGTCGTGGGCGAGGATCTGCGCGCGCAGGTGCTCCAGCAGGGCGTCGGCGTCGTCGGGGACGGCGCCGACGTGCATCACCTCGGCCCCCGCCTCGGTGAGGGCCGCGGCGAGCCCGGGCCCGTTGGCGTCGAACAGGGTGCCGGGTGCGAGGGTGCCCTCCCCGGCGGTGCGGACCTCGGTGCCGGTGGAGAGCACGAGGGTGCGCACGGGTGCCGCGACCTCGACGTCGCGCACCCCGCAGGCGGCGAGGTGCGCGATCCGCGCCGGGGTGAGCCGCCGCCCCTCGCGCAGCACGGTGTCCCCGCGCCGGGTGTCCGAGCCTCGGGTGCGCACGAACCGTCCGCTCGCGACGGAGGTGGGGACGAGGGTGACCTCCGCGGCCGCGTCCCCGCCGCCGGCCGGGTCGAAGCGCCCCGCGGCGCTCTCCTCGACGGGCACCACGAGATCGGCGCCGGCCGGGATCGGGGCGCCGGTCATGATCGGGCGGGCCGTGCCGGGCGCGAGGGCGTCGGGCGCATCGCCGGCGGCGATCATCGGCCCGAGCGGCAGGGTCGCGGCCTCGCCGGCGCCGGCGAGGTCCGCGGCGGCGAGCGCGAAGCCGTCCATCTGCGAGTTGTCGAGGCCGGGCACGTCCACGCGGGAGCGCTGCGCGGTGGCGGCCACGCGGCCGGCAGCACGTCCGTCCAGCGGCACCACCTCGACCCCGCGCACCGGCGCCAGCAGCGCGACGGCGTCGGCGACGTGATCGGCCAGGGGGATCCGCTGGGCATCGGACATCTCGCGCTCACTCCTGTTCCCTGATGCGGTGGTGCTGGGCTGCTGTACCCGGTGCCCTGCGGCTCCGTGCACGGGGCCCGCCCGCCGGTCCTCTCCCAGTATGGCGCGCCTGCCCGTCGCGGCGCGCCCGGACGGAGGCCTGTTCCCGCTGGCCTGCTGGTGCGGTGAGGTGGCATATCTGCCGGCTCACCTCACCATCGGTCCGTCGAGGACACATCCTCCGGCATCGCCGTCTCCGTCGCCGCGCCATCGGTCCCGCCCCGCCGGTCCGTGCCGGGCCTATCCTGGACGCAGCCCCGGCTCCGGCCGGGCCGCAGCGGAAGAAGGTGAGCAGATGGCTTCGCGCCGCATCTCCCTGGGGATGCCGACGCCGCGCAGGACCGACGAGACGGCGACCGAGCTGCCGGACACCTCGGAGCGTCCGGACACCCCCGCCCTCGCCGACCGCTTCGGCCGCGAGGCCACCGACCTGCGCCTGTCCCTCACCGACTTCTGCAACCTGCGCTGCACCTACTGCATGCCCGCCTCGGGGCTGACCTTCCTGGGCAAGAAGCAGCTGCTGAGCGTGGACGAGGTGGTGCGCCTGGTGCGCATCGGCGTGGAGCGCCTGGGCATCGAGCAGGTGCGCTTCACCGGCGGCGAGCCGCTGACCCGCCCCGATCTCGAGGAGATCATCGCCGGGGTCGCCTCGCTCGATCCGCGCCCGGACATCTCCCTGACCACCAATGCGATCGGCTTGGACCATCGCGCGGCGCGGCTGCGCGCGGCCGGGCTGGACCGGATCAACGTCTCCCTGGACTCGGTGGTCTCGGAGACCTTCGAGCGCCTCAGCCGGCGCCCGCTGCTGCACCGGGTGCTGGCCGGCATCGACGGCGCCCGTGCCGCGGGGCTCGACCCGATCAAGGTCAATGCCGTGCTGCTGCCCGGGGTCAACGACCAGGAGCTGCCGGACCTGCTGGACTGGTGCCTGGAGCGGGAACTCCAGCTGCGGGTGATCGAGCAGATGCCGCTGGATGCGGACCACATCTGGGACCGCAGCTCGATGATCACCGCCGGGGACGTGCACGAGATGCTCGCGCCCCGCTATGTCCTCACCCCCGTGACCGAGGCCCGCGAGGGCGCCCCGGCCGAGCTGTTCGAGGTGGCCGACCGCGCCACCGGACGCCATCGGGGCCGGGTCGGGGTCATCGCCTCGGTGACGCGCCCGTTCTGCGCCGACTGCCGCCGCACCCGGCTCACCGCCGAGGGGCGTGTGCGCACCTGCCTGTTCTCCCGCGAGGAGACGGATCTGCGCGGTGCGCTGCGCTCGGGGGCCGACGACGAGGCGATCGCGGGGATCTGGCGCGCCGCGCAGTGGGGGAAGAAGGCCGGCCACGGCATGGATCGTGCGGACTTCGTGCAGCCCGAACGGCCGATGAGCGCCATCGGCGGGTGAGAGAGGACGAGATGACCACCGACGAGATGACCACCGCAGAGACCGCGCCCGAGACGTCCCGCACCGCTGCGCCGCGGATCGCCGTGCACCTGTTCGCCGGGGCCGCCGCCGCGTTCGGGGCCGACGCCGCGACCGTGCATGCCGCCACCCTCGAGGAGGCGATCGCCGTGCTGCGCCGCGACGGCTCTGCGGAGGCCGGGCGCGTGATCGACCGCTCCAGCTTCCTGGTCAACGCCGTGGCCTGCACCGATCGTGCACGGCAGCTGGCGGACGGGGACCGCGTGGACGTGCTGCCGCCCTTCGCGGGCGGCTGAGCCTGTCGCGGACGGCTGAGCGGGCAGCCGCACCGGCTCCTGCTCAGCGCGGCGCGCCCGTCACCAGCCCGGTCCCGGAAGCTCCGAGGCGGGCCAGCCCGTCGAAGCCTCCCCGCAGCGAGGTCACCCTGATCCCGTGCTCGGCCAGCTGCCGCTGCGCACTCGCCGAGCGGGTGCCGGCGGCGCAGTACAGCACCGCCCCCTCGAGGTCGCCGAGCTCCCCCGCCGCCTGCGCGGCGGCCCCTGCGAGCAGCTGCCGCATCGGCACGTGCTCGGCGCCGCGGAGCATGCCGCCGCCGAGCTCGTGCTCCTCGCGGATGTCGATCACCCGCGCCCCGGCCTCGAGCAGGCCGGGCAGCTCGGCGGCGGTCACCTCGTCGAGGGCCGGCCCGGTCGGACCCGGCAGGCCGCAGGTGAGCGCGACGTCCTCGAGGGAGTCGACGGGTCGGCGGGCGGGATCCCGGGCCACGGGGATCTCGTCCCAGCGGGCCCGCAGCGCGTCGTAGAGGGCGAGCCGGCCGAACAGCACCTCCCCCATCCCGGCGAGGACCTTGACCGCCTCCATCGCCATGGTCGAGCCGATCACCCCGCACAGCATCCCGAGCACCCCGGCCTCGGAGCAGCTGGGCACCTCGCCGGGCTGCGGCGGCACCGGGTGCACGTCGCGGTAGGTCACCCCGCGCCCGCCCGCGCCCCAGAACACGCTGACCTGCCCGGAGAAGGCGAGGATCGAGCCCCAGACCAGCGGGATGTCGAGGATCTCGCAGGCGTCGGAGGCGAGATAGCGGGTGGGGAAGTTGTCGGTGCCGTCGAGCACCAGGTCGTGCCCGGCGAGCTCCTCGAGGGCGGTGGCGGGGGTGAGGGTGTCGACCACGGCCCGCACCACGACGCCCGGGTTCTGGGCGTGCAGGTGCGCGGCGGCGGCGACCGCCTTGGCGAGGCCCACGTCCGCGGTGGTGAACAGCACCTGGCGGTGCAGGTTCGTCTCGTCCACGGTGTCGGGGTCGAAGAGCGTGATCTCCCCGACGCCCGCGGCGGCGAGATAGGACAGGACCGGAGCGCCGAGGCCGCCGGCCCCGATCACGGCGACCCGCGCGCCGGCGAGCCGGCGCTGCCCGGTCTCCCCGAGCTGCGGGAGGCGCTGCTGGCGCAGATAGCGCTGCGCGTCCTCGCCGAGCTGCTCGACCCGGTCCGCGGGCACGGCGCGCTCGCGCAGCGAGACGGGAGCGCCCCCGCACGGCGTCGGGCCGGTCACAGCGGCACCACCAGCGCCGTGTCCGCCTGCGCGGTCTGCGCGCCCGCCCCGCCGAGCACGAGCAGGTCCGCCCGCCCGTAGGGGGCCAGGCGCCGGCCGTCCTGGAGGACCGCGCGGGTGCTGCCGTCGGGGCCGTGCACGGTGCGGCCGGGTTCGACGACGAGCCCGTCGCGGGCGCGGCTGCGGGCGATCCGGCCGTGCGGGTCCTCGAGCAGCATCCCTCGCGGGGCGGCGTCGGCGCCCGGCAGCAGCGGGCGGACGAAGAGATGGAGGCCGACGAGCGCGCCGACGGGCGTGCCGGGCAGGTGCACCACGGGCACGCCGCCGCGCAGCACGCCCAGGCCCTGCGGGCCGCCGGGGCGCAGGGCGAGGTGGCTGAAGCGGGAGGTGTCCCGGCCGTGCGGGCCCAGCAGCTCCTTGACGACGTCGTAGGCGCCGTGGCCGATGCCGCCGGTGGTGAGCACGAGGTCCGCACCGTCGGCGGCCTCGTCGAGCACCGCCTCCAGCTGTGCGGGCTCGTCCCCGCTGCGCAGGATCCGCACGGTGCAGCCATCCGCCTCGAGCGCCGCGGCGAGCATCGCCCCGTTCGACTCGCGCACCGCGCCCGGCGCCTCGTCCGCAGTCCCGGCCGCGTGGTCCGCGCCGGCTGCGGCAGGTTCGCCGACCAGTTCGTCGCCGGTGACGACGACCCCCACCCGCACCGCGCCGTGCACCGGCAGGCCCGGGATCCCGAGGGTGCAGGCGAGCCCGATGAGGCCGGCCCCCACCCGGTCCCCCGCCTGCGCGAGCACCGCCCCGCGGGCGATCTCCTCTCCCGGGCCGCGCACATGCCGCAGCGGCTCGGGCAGGGCGCGCGGGGCGAGCACCACCTCTGCGGGGGCGGCGCCGCGGGGGTCCGCGTCGGTGGCCTCCACCTCGACGATCAGGTCGGCGCCGGCGGGCACGGGCGCACCGGTCATGATCCGCGCGGCGCTGCCCGGAGCCAGCGCCCCCACCGCGCCGAGGCGGGCCGGCAGGTCCATCGCGACCGGCAGACGGGTCGGCGCAGGGGCGAGGAGGTCCGCGCGCCGCACCGCGAAGCCGTCCATCGCGGAGACCGCGACGGCGGGGACGTCCTCCGGGCTGCGCACCGCGGAGGCGAGCACCCGCCCGGCCGCCTCCCGCACCGGCACCTCGTGCACGGCGGGGGCGAGGCGGAGCTCGCGGGCCACCAGCTCCCGCCACCGCCACGGGTCCGAGTGGTGCGTGCTCATGGCCCTCCTCACCGGGGTTCGCCGTCCCGGGCGCGGAACGGGCATCGTCCCGATGATCCCACGCCCGCCGCACGCCCCGCGGGACGATCGTCGCCCCTGTCGGGGACCGCGTCCGGGGTGCATCATGGAGGCATGCGCGAGATCCTCTTCGACCGCTTCGGCGGTCCCGACGTCCTGACCCTCCACACCGACTCGCCGCGCCCCGAGCCGGCGGAGGGCGAGGTGCTCGTCGAGGTGTCCTACGCGGGGCTGAACCCCCTGGACTTCAAGATCCGCGACGGCTCCTCCGGCATGGCCGAGGGCCTCCCCCTCCCCGCCGGGACCGGACGCGAGATGACCGGCACCGTGCTCGGGGCCGGAGCGGACCTCGACCTCGCCGAGCTCGCCTCACGGGGCCTCGCACCGGGAACGCGCGTGTTCGGCATGCGCCGTCCGGAGGATCGTCGCGGAGTCGCCGCCGAGGTCATCGCGATCGCGGCGGACGATCTCTCCCCGGTCCCCGACGAGGTCTCCTCGCAGGACCTCCCGCGCTGGGCCGGTCTCGCCCTGGCCGGGCTCACCGCCATCGCGACCGTGCAGGACGCGGCCGAGCTCGGCGAGGGCCGCAGCGTGCTGATCCACGGCGGCAGCGGCGGGGTGGGCCAGCTGCTGATCCCGATGGCGCTCGAGGCCGGCGCCTCCCGCGTCTGGGCCACCGGCCGCGCCGCCAACGCCGAGCGGATCCGCGAGCTCGGGGCCGAGCCGATCCCGTACGACGAGGTCGACTGGCGCGAGGCCCTCCGTGAGGCGACCGGCGGCGAGGGCGTCGACGTCGTCCTGGACACCCACTACTTCTCCACCTTCGAGCCGAGCCTGGACCTGCTGCGCCCGGGCGGGGACAGCCTGATCGTGGTCCTGCCCTCGCTCGCGGATCTCACCCCGGCCCGCGAGCGCGGGATCACCGCCCGCATCCCCCGCATCGTCACCGGCCGCGACCGGCTGGACCGTCTCGTCCACGGGATGCGCTCGGGCGCCTACCCGCTCGAGGCCTCCCGGGTGCTGCCGCTGTCCCAGATCGCCGAGGCGCATCGCCTGCTCGAGGACGGCCACACCCGCGGCAAGCTCGTGGTGGACGTGCGTTCCTGATCCTCCGGGCCCCGCGCGAGGTGCAGCGGGTAGTCTCGCTGGCATGTCCGCACCGCTGAGAGACGACACCGCCGCCGCCCGCGCGGTCGAGCCGGTGCTGCACCCCGGCGGTCTCGCGCTGCTGGATTCCCTGCCTCCCTACGAGGAGGCCGATGCGCTGCGCCGCGGCGCCTCGCTGCGGGAGGCCGGCCACTCTGCCGACCTGGTCTCGGCGGTGCTCACGCAGTCCCGGCTGCGGGCCCGGGCCCGCGAGAAGTTCGGCGAGTTCGCGGATTCGATGCTCTTCACCCCGGACGGCCTCGAGCAGGCCACGCGCCTCCCGGTGGCGGCCCTGCACGCCCAGCGCTTCCGTCGCGCCGGCGTCTCCTCGGTGGCGGATCTGGGCTGCGGCATCGGCGGTGACGCCATGGCCCTGGCCGGCCTCGGCCTCGACGTGCACGCCGTGGACCGCGACCCGGTGGCCGTCGCCGTGGCGATCGTGAACCTCCGCCCGTTCCCCGGCTCCCAGGTCCAGCTGGGCAGCGTCGAGGACCACGACCCGCGCTCCACCGAGGGCATCTGGATGGACCCGGCGCGCCGGGCCGCCTCCCGTTCCGGGTCCCGGCGCGTGCGCGACCCCGAGGAGTACGCGCCCCCGCTCTCGACCGTGCTCGACCTCGCCCACCGGCTCGGGGCCGACGGCGCCGCGGGCCCGCTGGGCGCCAAGCTCGGCCCCGATGTGGACCGCGCCCTGCTCCCCGCCGAGGCGGAGGTGCAGTGGCTCTCCTGGCACGGGAAGGTGCTCGAGGCGGTCCTGTGGTGCGGCCCGCTCGCCGCCGAGGGCGTCTCCTCCTCGGCGCTCGTGGTCGACCGCGACGGCGACCATCGGCTCGGCCGCGGGGAGGAGGGCCACCCGGACCCGGCGCCGGGCCCGCTGGGCGAGCACCTCTACGAACCCGACGGCGCCGTGATCCGGGCCGGGCTGATCGGACGCCTCGCCGCGGATCTCGACGCCCGCACGCTCGACCCCACGATCGCCTACCTGACCTCCGACCGCCGCGTCGACACCCCCTTCGCACGCGGCTACACCGTGCGGGACGTGATGCCCTTCGGCCTCAAGCGCCTGACCGCGTACCTCCGGGAGCACCATCTGGGCGTGCTCGAGATCAAGAAGCGGGGCACCGCGGTCGAGCCCGAGGAGCTGCGCCGCAAGCTGCGACCACGCCGTTTCGGCGAGGAGTCCGCGACGCTGATCCTCACCCGGATCGACGGCGAGCAGTCGGTGATCGTCGCCTCGCCGCACCGTGACGTGCACTCGGTGAGCGCGGCATGAGCGGAGCACGGCTCCCGGTGCGCACGCAGCAGGGGCGCCGGAGCTCCCGGGGCGACGTCGGCGACCACCGCATCGTGGTCGTCGTGGTGCTCTGCGCCATGCTGGGTGCCCTCGCACTCGTGACCTTGGGTGCAGGTGCCGACCGCGGCGAGATCGCCGTCTTCACCGAGGAACGCGGGGACGGCATCGAGTGGGAGAGCACCCCCGAGCCGGAGGACGAGCTCGAACTCCCGTCGCAGACGCCACCCCTGGAGCCGCCTGAGCAGGTGGGGGACGACGGCGACGGATGGGTCCCGTACCTCCTCATGGGCCTGGCCGCTGCGGTGCTCCTCGCAGGGGTGGTCTGGATAGCGCTGCGGATGCGGGCGCTGAGCAGACGCCGACCGGACACCGCCGCGGACACCGAGGACTCCGAGGACGCGGAGGAGGAGCTGACCACGCAGCAGGCACGTGCCGCACTCGACGACGCCCGCGCCCGGCTGTCCACGGTGGTGGATGCGCATGACGCGGTGATCGCCGCATGGCTGGCCCTCGAGAGGACGATCGCCGCAGCGGGGATCCGGCGCCGCCCTTCGCAGACCACCTTGGAGTTCGTCCAGGGCGAGCTGAGCGACCTCCACCTCGACGCGGAGGCGCTGGACCAGCTCTCCCACCTCTACCGGCGCGCTCTGTTCGACGCCCAGCCGTTGGACGAACGTGCGAGAGAGAGCGCGCTCGCCTGTCTGGACCTGCTCACGCAGGATCTCGATTCCGTGCGGGCGGGGGAGGCACGATCATGAGCAGGATGTGGCCGCTGCTCCTGCGGATGGCTCTCTGCGTCGCTGCCGCACTCGCACTCGTGGGAGTCTGCGCGCTGACCGGCCTGCGTCTCGCGCTGCCGCTGCCGATCGCGGTGGGCCTCGTGGCCGGGGCGCTGCTGTGGGTCGCACAGATCGGCGTGCCTCCGGCCGAGCGCCTCTCCGCCCCTGATCTCGAGCTGGATCCCGGCTATGCCCTCCCGCACGCACAGGACCAGCGGGTGCGGAGGCTCGAGGACCTGATCTACAGCGCTCAGCCCCACCGTCGGATGACCTCCCGCGGCCTCATGCGCATGCTGGGCGAGATCGCCGAGGACCGCTCCCACGACCCGGACCTTCCCGAGCTCAGCCGAGACCTGCGTTCCCGGATCGCCGAGGCGGGTCATCCCGACGCGGAGAACCATCCCGTCGCGCCGGTCGACCGTCGCACGCTCCACCGGTATCTGCGGGAGCTCTCCCGCCGATCCCATTGAGACGCGATCCCACCGCCGGCCGATAACGATTCGGTCATGGCGCCGGGGTCCGTGCGATCCAGCTCTCACATGTGCTCTACGATGCAGGAATCGGCCCCTGAGCCGACGACGGTGGACGGCGCTCAGCGATGAGCGCACGTCGACAGACCACGTGAGGAATGCCTGTGCTCTTCTCGACCTTGCCGCGATCCCCCGGTATGACGGGTCGCCCCTTCATCCCACGGGACACAGTGCCCGGGCAGGAAAATCACCACGCGTGCCGCGCAGGAGTCCGTGCATGACGAAGTACCTCCTGCGCCGGTTCGTCAGCTACGCGATCCTCACAGCGCTCGCCACGGTGTTCGCATACATCGCAGCCAGTTCGTTCTTCCGTCCGCGGAACCGCTACGAAGGCATCCAGCCGCCGATCTCCGAGTCATCGATCGATGCCATCCTCAGCGACTACGGCGTCAACGACAAAGACCCGGTGCTGCTGCGCACCTGGGAATGGCTCGAACGGATCGTCACCGCCCCGCTCCCCGAGAAGCTGGGACAGGACCTCACGAACAAATGGGTCCTGCCCGAGATGCTGGGCGACCCCACCCGTTGGCTCTTCTTCTGGGAGCAGGGGTGGATGGGCCGCGCCGGCGTGAGCCTGCGCCTGCTCATCATCGGCGCCGTCCTCGCCGCGGTCCTCGGCGTCGCCGCCGGCGTATGGGGCGCCGTGCGCCAGTACAAGGCCTCGGACCAGGTCATCTCCTATGCGTCCTACGTCCTCATCTCGACGCCCACCTTCGTCGGCGGTGTCCTGCTGATGATCCTGGCGACCAAGCTCAACAGCGCCCTCGGATTCCAGCTGATCCGATTCACCGGTGCCTACACCGCCGGGATCACCGGGTTCTGGGCGGGGATATGGGACTGGTTGTCGCATCTGCTCCTGCCCACGATAGCGCTGGTGCTGTTCGGTGCTGCCGGCTACTCGCGGTATCAGCGTTCCGTCATGCTCGACGTCCTGGGATCGGATTTCATCCGCACCGCTCGCGCGAAAGGCACGACGCGCACCCGCGCACTCGTCAAGCACGGTCTGCGCGTGGCGCTGATCCCGATGTCGACCTACTTCGCCTACAGCTTCGGCACGCTCGTGGCCGGCTCGGCCTTCCTCGAGATCGTGTTCTCCTGGTCGGGGATGGGTCAGTACGGCATCCAGGCGGTGCAGACCTCGGACATCAACGCAGTGACCGGAAACGTCTTGTTCTCCGCGGTGATCATCCTGTTCGCTTCCACCCTCTCGGAAGTGCTGTATGCCGCCCTCGACCCGAGAGTGAGGGTATGACCCATGTCATTGCTTTCCTCCCCTCCGTCCGACGCCCCCGAAGAGCTGGATCCCGTCACCGAGGATGACACCGGCACCCGTCGGACCAGGTCCATCACCCGCACCCAGCTGGTCTGGCGACGCCTGAAGCGCAAGCCGAACTTCTGGATCGGCAGCGCCATCCTCCTGGTCATCGTCGTCTTCGCGCTGGTGGGCAACCTCCCGAACATCTATGCGCTGAATCAGAGGGACCCCTACGGGTTCAACGCTCCGCCGGGAGCCCAGCACTGGTTCGGCGCCGACGCGATCGGCATCGACCTCTATGCCTCGCTCACCGCCGCGCTGCGGAAGTCGCTGCTCATCGGCTTCATAGCGGCTCCCGCCGCGACCGTCATCGCAGCGCTCTTCGGCGCCCTCGCCGGCTACGTGGGCGGTGTGACCGAACTGTTCCACGGCTGGCTCGTGAACCTGCTGCTGGTGCTGCCCGTGTTCTACGTGCTCATGATCGTCTCGCCGCTCCTGTCGAGCATGTCGTGGATCGTCCTCGTGGTCGCGATCGCGGGATTCAGCTGGATGATCATGTCGCAGATCGTCAAGAACCAGACGAAGTCCCTGCGCGAGCGGGAGTTCGTCCTGGCGGCACGGTTCAGCGGGGTGAGCACGTTCTCCATCCTCACCCGCCATATCGTTCCCAACGTGTCCTCGCTCCTCATCGTCGACGCGACGATCGGCGTGTGCGGGGCGATCATCGCGGAGACCTCCCTGTCCTACTTCGGCCTCGGCATCCAACCGCCGGACGTCTCGCTGGGCACCCTGCTGCAGGACGGCACCCCCGCGGTCGTCTCGCGCCCGTGGCTGTTCCTCTTCCCTGCGGCGTTCCTCATCATGCTGCTCACCTCCGTCTCCCTCATCGGAGATGCGCTGCGCGATGCCCTCGACCCGACCAGCGGCACATCGAAGGTCTGAGCGGCTCGCTGCAGGGCCTCGCGGCCCGGCATCCGAACGCCACCACATCGCTTCGCCGGTCCACCACCGGCGTCTGGCACGTTCGCTTCTCCTCGGAGCGACGTCATATTCAAAGGAGATACTCATGACCCTCAGCACCAATCGCCGCCGCTTCCTCCAGGGGACGGCCCTCCTCGGCGGAGCGGGTGCTCTCGCCGCCTGCGGACAGAAGTCGTCCGAGGAGCAGGCCGACGAGGCCGCCGAGGAGAACAAGAAGAAGGCGGACGAAGCGTCTGAGCTGCCGTCGACCGCGTGGACGCGTGCCGAGTACGACGATGTCGAGGAGGGCGGGACCCTCCGCCTGGCCGTGTCCCAGCTGCCGAACAACTGGAACGGCAGCCACGCGGACGGTGCTCTCGTGGACCGCAGCACGATCGTCGATTCGATGAGCGCCTCCGGCATCCGCTTCACCGAGGAAGGCGAGTGGGAGCTCGACCCGGACTACGTCGTCTCGGCCGAGGTCACGAGCGAGGATCCTCAGATCGTGACGGTGAAGTACAACCCGGATGCGGTGTGGGAGACGGGCGATCCGATCACCATCGAGGACCTGATCGCCTATTCGAAGGCGCTCAAGGGGGACGACGACGCCTTCCAGGTCGCGAGCACCGTGGGCTGGGAACAGGTGAAGGAGGTCCGCCAGACCGACGACGAGTTCACCGGCGAGATCGAGTTCGACTCCCCGTATGCGGACTGGATCACCCTCATCTACCCCGAGTTCCCCCACGGGATCTCCGACGACCCCGAGGAGTTCAACAAGGGGTACGTCGACGAGAACACCCCGAGCAACGGCCCCTTCAGGGTGGAGAGCATCGACAACTCCGCCGGCGTCGTCACCCTCACGCAGAACGACAAGTGGTGGGGCCGCGCACCGAAGCTCGAGAAGATCATCTTCTCGGTGGTCAGCCAGCAGCAGCTGCCCTCGGCATTCGCGAACGGGGAGCTCGATGCGCTCGACGGCATCGCCGACGGCGACACCTACTCCCAGGCGGCAGCTCGGGACGACGTCGAGATCCAGAAGTCCAACGGTGTGACCTGGAACTGGCTCGGGATCAACCTCGAGGGCGGCAAGGGCATCCTCGCGGACGAGAAGGTCCGTGAGGCGATCGCCCGCGGCACCAACCGTGAGGCCGTGGGCGAGGCCGTGGTGGGCCCGCTGGACTCCCCGGTGATCCTCAAGGACCACTTCGTGTTCATGCCCGGTCAGGAGGGCTACGAGGACTCCTACGAGGCCGCGTTCGGGGATCCGCTCACCTTCGATCCCGAACGGGCCGAGCAGATCCTCGATGATGCCGGCTGGGAGCTCGGCGACGGAGGCGTCCGCACGAAGGACGGCGACAAGCTCGCTCTGTCCTTCCTCATCCCGGCGGATGTGAAGTCCAACTCCGACCGTGCGCGTCAGATCCAGTCGGATCTCAACGAGATCGGCTTCGAGGTCGAGCTGCAGACCGTCCCCGCGGATGCCTACTTCGACGAGTACATCCACGTGGGCAACTTCGATCTCATCACGCCGGGCTGGCAGGGGACCAACTTCCCCGAGACGTCGTCGTCGAACATCTACTACCCGCATTCCTCGGCCCAGAACTACACCGGGATCAACCTGGATGACGAGGTCGCCGACGATGTGAACACGATGAAGAGCGAGACGGACGAGGCCGTGCGACTCGAGGCCACGAACCGTTTCTCGAAGGCCGTCGCCGAGACGTTCTCGACGATCCCGCTCTACGCGACCCCGAAAATCTTCGCGGTCAAGGAGGGGATCGTGAACTACGGCGCGTCCCTCTTCGAGTCCATCGACTGGACCCAGGTCGGCTACGCGAAGGAATGACCTCCTTCTGAGCTGACAGGACTCAGCCGAGCGGGAAGGGCCCCGCCGCCACCGGGCGGCGGGGCCCTTCCCGCCGCCGTGCGCTGCGCAGCTCGCGTGAGTGCGGGCTCCTAGGAGAGCACTCTGACCAGCAGGAGCAGCATCGAGGCGCCGACCGCGCACATCACCTCGACGTTGAGGTGACGCGTCACCTCGGCGTCGGCGCCGCTCCCGGCATGATCGGCATTTCTCCGCCAAGCCTCGACCACGGCAGCACTGGGACTCGAGCGCTGGTCCCGCACCAGGCGCTCGGACCATGACGCCCGCTCGAGGCCCGCCGCCTCACGCGGGGAGCGGCGTACACCCCCACGAGCGACTCTGTCCAGCGGCCTGTCCTTGCCGACGCCCGGTGCGTTCCATGCCGTGAGCACCTCCGGCGTTCCGCCCTCGACCCGCGGGGCCAGCACGATCCGCAGCATCGCGCCCAGGCGCACGTCCTCGATGAGCGCGTATGGCACCACATGGGTGATGAGCACGTTGCGGACCTCGAGACGCTCAGGGCGCACCACGACCCGGGGCATCCACAGCAACGCCCACACGACGGTGCTCGCGACGAGGGGCAGGACGGCGTACCTCCAGCCGTGCACGCCGAGCACCCAGAAGGATTCGACGATCGTCGCGGCGCAGAACACCCAGACGATCAGGCACAACACGAGGGCCCCGGCGGGTCGGATGTGTGTGGATCCCTCGCGGCGAGATGCCCCAGCCGGCCGCGTCACCGCGCTCAGGCGCTCTCCGCAGCGTGATCGGCCGTCCCCGCCGCGATCTTCGCGTCGAGCTCGTCACGGTCCAGGAGGATCCGCTCGCGGGTGCGCTCGATCTGCGGGTCGGGGATCGGCACCGCGGAGAGGAGCACGCGCGTGTAGTCGTGCTGAGGATCGTCGAAGACGTCCTGGGTGCGTCCCGACTCCACGATGCGTCCCTTGTACATCACCGCGATGCGGTCCGAGATGTTGCGCACCACAGAGAGGTCGTGGGAGACGAAGAGGTAGCTGATGTCGAGCTCGCGCTTGAGCTTCTCGAGCAGGTTCAGCACACCGGCCTGGATCGTGACGTCGAGCGCGGAGGTGGGCTCGTCGAGGACGATCAGCTTCGGCTCGCAGGCCAGGGCCCGGGCCACGCCGATGCGCTGGCGCTGGCCGCCGGAGAACTCATGGGGGTACCGATCGGCATGTTCGGGCAGAAGACCCACCGTGTCCAGGAGCCACGAGATCCGCTCGTCCATGCGGGTGCGGGAATAGCCCTGGACGCGCATCGGCTCACGCAGCGTGTCGGAGATCGGCAGCCGCGGGTCGAGCGAGGCCATCGGGTCCTGGAACACGATCGAGATCTCGGCGCGGAGCTTCTTGCGGTCCTCCTTCGTCAGCTGAGAGGTGTCGGTGCCGTTGAAGCGGATCCGACCTCCCTGGAGCTTCTCGAGCTTCATGATCTCCATGAGCGTGGTCGTCTTCCCACAGCCGGACTCCCCGACCAGTGCGAAGCACTCGCCCTTGTGGATGTCGAAGGAGATGCCGTCGACGGCGCGCTGCTCGCCGATCTTCCGGCGCAGCACCATGCCCTTGGTGATCGGGAAGATCCGCTCGAGCTCCTCGACCTCGAGGATCTTCGGCGCCTCGGTGGTGTCCTCGGCACCGTCCGCGATCGCGTCGGGCGTGATGCCGCCGACGGCACCGGCGTCGCTCGCCTCCATCTCACCGCGCTCGATCGCGAGACGTTCGGCGGCGGTGACCTGGCCGTCCACGCGAGGCACCGCGGAGAGCAGCTTCTGCGTATACGCCTCCTGGGGGTGGTAGAAAATCTCGTCGATGCCCCCCTGCTCCACCAGCTTCGACTTCTCCATCACGAGCACGCGGTCGGCGAACCCCGCGACCACGCCGAGATCGTGGGTGATGAGGATGGTGGCCGCGTCCACCATCTCCTGCGCGGCCTTGAGCAGCTCCATAACCTGCGCCTGGATCGTCACGTCCAGGGCGGTCGTCGGCTCGTCGGCGATGATCAGCTCGGGCTCGTTGGCGATCGCCATCGCGATCATCACGCGCTGTCGCATGCCGCCGGAGAATTCGTGCGGGAACTGGCGCGCCCGCCGTCGCGGCTCCGGGATGCCGACGGAATCGAGCAGCTCGACGGCACGTCCCGCCGCGGCCGCCTTCGTCATGCTCGGGTTGTGGAGCCGCACGGCCTCGGCGACCTGATCACCGATCGTGTACACGGGAGTCAGCGCCGAGAGAGGGTCCTGGAACACCATCGAGATCTTGTCACCGCGCAGGGTGGAGAGCTGACGGTCGTTCATGGCGAACATGTCGTTGCCCATGAAGTCGATCTGGCCCGTGATCGTCGCCGTCTGGGGGAGCAGCCCCATCACCGCGAGCGAGCTGACCGACTTCCCGGATCCGGACTCGCCGACGATGGCGAGGGCCTCGCCCTTTCTGACCTCGTAGCTCAGATCGGTCACGGCATGGATCGGACCGGCTTCCGACGGGAAGGTGACGTTCAGATCTGCGACGGTCAGGATGGGTTCGGACATGTTCATACCTCTGTGTCTGTCGACGAGGCGGCGTCGACCGATGCTTCGGGGCGGTCAGCGCTTCCTTGCACGACGAACTGACGCGAATGACGAGGGTCGGGCGCAAGCCTATCCTCTCCCCCGGCATCCGCGCGGAGCACCCCGGCAACCCATCGGTTCCTGATCGAACCGTGACCTCCCTCAGGACGGAGCTGCGGCGGACGCCGCCTCGACAGGGCTCACGAGCGATCTGGGTCACGTAGAGTCGACGAGTGGCACAGCCGCACAACGCCCTGTTCCTCCGCGATGAGGACCTATGCCGAGACACGCCCAGGAGAGGGGCCCGATGACCCATCCCACCCCGGTGGATCCCACCGAAGCCACTCGCGCCGCGACTGCTGTCCTCGACACCGTCGAGCGCGCAGTGGTCGGCAAACGAGATTCACTCGAGCTGGTGCTGGCCGGGATCCTGGCCGGCGGCCACGTGCTGATCGAGGACCTCCCGGGGCTGGGCAAGACCCTGGCCGCCCGCTCCTTCGCTCAGGCGCTCGGGCTTCCCTTCACTCGTGCTCAGTTCACCCCGGATCTGCTCCCGAGCGATCTCACCGGTGCCGAGGTGTTCGATCAGCGCAACGGCGAGTTCCTCTTCCGGCCCGGTCCGGTGTTCACGGGGCTGCTGCTGGCCGACGAGGTCAACCGCACACCGCCGAAGACACAGTCCGCCCTGCTCGAGGCGATGCAGGAGCGACAGGTCACCGTGGAGGGCACGACCCGCGCTCTGCCGCGCCCGTTCCACGTGCTCGCCACCGCCAACCCTATCGAGCATGAGGGCACCTATCCCCTGCCGGAGGCGCAGCTGGATCGCTTCCTGCTGCGGCTGTCCTTCGGCTATCCGACCGCCGCAGACGAGTGGGACGTGGTCTCGCGGCGTCTGGACCGCCGCCGTGAGGAGCAGTCCGTCACGGAGGTGCTCGACAGAGAGGGCCTCCTCGCGGTGCAGGAGGCCGTCGAGGACGTCCATGTCGAGGACGCCATCGGCCATTACGCCGTCGAGCTGGTCGCCGCGACGCGAACCCATCAGCACTCCCTGGTCGGCGCGTCCCCCCGAGGGACCCTCGCCCTCATCACGTGCGCACGCGCCCTCGCCGTGATCCGCGGCCGGACCTACGTGGTGCCCGAGGACATCAAGGCCCTCGCCCACCCGGCCCTCGATCATCGCGTGACGGTCAAGCCCGAGCTGTGGCTGCAGAACGCCACGGGTGCCGGCGTGGTCGAGTCGGTGCTCTCGCAGGTCCCCGTGCCGGCCGCGACGGAGGCCCCGGCCGCCGTCGGTGGTCGGGCGTGAGCTCTGCCCCGCCGCTGAGCGCCGTGCGCCGTGATCGGACGCTGCGGCTCCGGCCCACGCCGGCGCTCTTCCGTGCGGTCGCGATCGCCGGGGCGGCGCTGACCCTCGCGGTGCTGCGCGGTTCGCCCGCCCTGATCGCGGCCGGTCTTCCGCTGCTGGCCTGGTGCGCGGTCTCGCTCGCGCGCCGGACGGCGCGCGCGGAGGAGAACGACGTGGGAGGCGCGCACATGCGCGTGACCCGCCCGACCGTCGAGGAGGGCGGGACCTCTGCGGCCGTCGTGACCACGGCTCCGGGAGTGCTGACCTCCGTGACGCTGCCGCGCGCGCCGCACGTCGACCTCGCCCCGCCCTGCGGCTCGCTGGCGGGTGACGGTTCGGCACGGATCCGGATCACGGCCCATCGCTGGGGACTGGTCCCCGTCGGTCCTGCCCATGTGCTGGTCAGCGACTCCTTCGGCGCGGTCCGCGCCCAGCAGACCCTGCCGACGCTCGGGGTGAAGGTGGTGCCTTCCGCCTCCATCCTCGATGCACCGGTGACAGTGCCGAGCCCGATCGGCGTCAGCGGCGCGCACCTCTCCGCGCGGCACGGGGACGGCACGGCGCTGTCCGAGGTGCGCGAGTTCCGTCCCGGCGACCGGCTGCACAGGATCAACTGGCGCGTCACCAGCCGCACGGGGAAGCTCCACACCAATGCGACCTTCACCGAGCAGGACACCGACGTGCTGATCGTCACCGACACGATCTCGGACATCCAGCCCGCGCCCTGGACCGCGGCGACGGAACCGACCAGCCTCGACCTGACCATCCGCGCGACCACGGCGGTCGCCCGGCATTACCTGACCGCCGGCGACCGGGTCTCCCTGTTCGACATCGGCCACCTGATCGGCCCGGTACGCGCGGGAACCGGCCCCCGACAGCTGCGTGTCCTCACCGATGCCCTCTCCCGGGCCGGCCGTCGGGACAGCACCCTGCGCGCCACCCGCCGTCTGCAGAGGGTGCGGCCGGGCACGTTGACCGTGGTGTGCTCACCCCTGCTGGAGAAGGCCGCGATCACCCAGATCGGTGAGCTGGTCTCCCGGGGGGCCGAGGTGATCGTGGTCGACACCCTCCCCGCGAGCATCGGTGACGTCTCGGTGCTCACCGGCAGGGCGCCCAGGGCCCCAGGACTCTCCCCGGACCGGTTCTGGCCGGAAGCCTGGGCGCTGCGCCGGCTGCTGCGGGAGCGCACGGTGCGCGAACTGGAGGAGGCCGGCGTGCCGGTGACCCCGTGGGAAGGGCCCTCCTCCCTCGCCCCGATCCTGCTGTCGCTCAAGGCCGCGCGCACGGCACCGCGCATGAGGAGGTCCTGATGGCCCGCGCCCTACCCGCCCTGGTCGACCTGATCGCCGAGCGCCTGCTGGGTCTGCGTCTCGTCAGCGGCACCCAATGGCTGCTGCGAGGGGTCGCCGCACTCGCGATGACCGCCGCACTGGTCCTGACCCTGCCGGACGGCCTGTTCGCACACGCCGGAGCCGGCGCCCTCACCGTCGTGGCCGGGATCGGCGTCCTGATCCAGAGCATCCGCCCGGATCTCGACATCGGGATGCTGCCCCCGTTGGCGGTGATCCTGGCGCTCGCCGGGCAGCCCGATCTGTCCGTGCCGCGTGGCCTCGCCGTGGGGTTCGCCCTCCTCGCCGCCCACATGGCCTGGGCTCTCGCGGCGACGATCCCGGCGCACGGCTCCTTCTCGGCCGCGGCCTGGGCGCTCACGGGCCGTGCGGCGCTGCTCGCGCTCGTGGCGAGCCTCCTGGGCTCGACGGTGGTGATCGTCCTGTCCGGGGTCCGGCTGGGGCCGTGGATGATCGTGGCGGGGGTGCTCGCAGTCATCGGCCTGTGCGCAGCGATCCTGCCGAGGGATCGATGAGAGATTCGTCGCCGGCATCGACGGGTGTGCTGAGCGTGAACGAGTGACACAGGACGCGGCGGATGGAGCGTGCCGGGACTACCGTGACCCCCATGTGGCAGATGATGGACCTCCTGTACGCGCACAAGAAGGACATGGTCGCGCCGGAGGACGCCCTCCCCGGTCGTGCCGGCTATCCCTATGCGCTCGCGCGAGAGCATCTCGTGCTCGGCACGGACATGCTCGGCCCCGAGGCGCCGGTGGATCCGCGGCCCTGGCCGGCCGGGACCGAGGAGCTCATCCTCGCCGGCGGCTGCTTCTGGGGCATCGAGCGGATCGCCTGGCAGGTCCCGGGCGTGCACACCACCTCCTCCGGCTACGCGGGCGGCTTCACCCCGCACCCCACCTACGAGGAGGTGTTCTCCGCCCGCACGGGCCACGCCGAAGCGGTGCGCGTGATCTACGCGGGCGGCGAGGAGACCCTGCGCGCCCTGCTCTCGCAGTTCTGGGAGCAGCACGATCCCACCACCGCGAACCGGCAGGGCAACGACGTGGGCACCGAGTACCGCAGCGCGGTGTACTGGACCGCTGCGGCCCAGGGCGAGGTGGTGCGCGACTCGGCGAGCCGCTACCAGCGGGCGCTGGACGAGGCCGGCCGCGGTGCCATCACCACCGAGCTGCGGCCCCTGTCCGAGGCCGGGGACGGCGTCTACTACACGGCCGAGCCCGAGCATCAGCAGTTCCTCGCGAAGAACCCCGGCGGCTACTGCAACCACGGCTTCAACGGGGTGGCCTGCTCGCTCTGAGACCCGCGGCCCTGCCGCTCAGCCGGTGGCGCGGCCCGTGCCGGGCTCCGGCAGGCCGTCGCCGATGTCCCCGCCCATGAGGTTGCGCCGCCCGCCGATGTCGGGCCCGCCCTCGGGCCGCGGCGCGGCCGGGGCGGCGCCCAGCAGCTGCGCGGCGAATCCGCCGGCCTCGCGAGGCAGGGGCGCGGCACCACCGGCCGGCGCCCCTCCGGGGCCGCAGGCCGCCGCGGCGGCCGACGGGCGCGGGCGCGGCGCCCCGCCCTCCCGGGCGAAGCGCTCCATCTGCGCGGTGGTCGGGTAGACGGAGCTGACCACGATGTCCAGGCCCAGCAGCGTCACCGGCAGCACCGCGTCCCCGGCCGAGTCCAGCAGCGCACGCACCGGTTCGCACTCCTCGAAGGCCCAGGCGTCCTCGTCCTGGAGATACACGGTGATGGGGTGTCCGTCCAGGGCGAGCGCGGCGGCCTCGTCGAGGAAGGCCTCCTGCGCGGCGTGGTCCGGCGGCGGGGAGGGCAGGAAGATGTCCAGAGCCGCCAGCTCGGCGGTCTCGTCGGCGTCGGTCATCCCCCCACGGTACGTCGACATCCCCGAGGACACCGGTGCGCAGGCCGTGGGGATGTCGCCCGGGTCAGGCGGGCCCCTCCACCGACGCGGCGGCGTCCAGCACCCGGCCCAGCGGCCGGTAGTGCTCGATGACGGCGGCGCGGTAGGCCTCCGCGTCCCCGTCCTCGAGGGCGCTGAGCATCGCCTGGTGGGCGTCGACCGTGTCGAGGATGTCCTCGGCGGGCGGCACCTGCAGCAGCGGCACCGCGACGGTGTGGATCTCCCAGAAGGCCTGCGCGAGCTGCCGCAGCAGGCCGTTGTCCAGGCGCGAGAAGAGCGCCGTGTGGAAGGCGGCGTCCGCGTCGGGGAAGGGCCGGCCGGCGGAGGCGAGCTCGCGCATCTGCTCCACCAGCTCCTCGAGGTCGGGATTGGACGAGTCGCGGTAGAGCTCCACGAGCTGGTCCGCGACGGAGAGGTCGATCGCGATCCGCAGCTCGACCACCTCCCGCAGCGCCCGCAGATCGTTGCCGTCGTCCATCCGTGCGCGGAACAGCAGCCCGTCCACGAGCGGCGACAGCGAGAGCTGGCCCACGAAGGTGCCGTGGCCGTGGCGCACCTCGACGATGTCCAGCGAGGCGAGCGTGCGCATCGCCTCCCGCACCGAGGAGCGGGAGATCGCCAGCTGCTCGCACAGCGCGCTCTCGGTCGGCATCGGATCCCCCGGCGTGAGCCCCTCGGCCAGGATCAGCTCCTGGATGCGCTCGACGGCCACGTTGCCGGTCCCCTTGCTGCGCATCATGCGCCCTCCTCCCGGGCTTGGGCCGCGACCTGCGGCCCTCCCATTCTGCCGTGACCGCCCTCCGTGCCGGGGGCGGTCCGGGGAGTCCCGTGCCCTGCGCGGCAGCTGCCGCCAGGTCGCCGATCGATCACGACCTGCGGCCGCCGGTGGTGGCGGTCACCCGATCCGTGATGTACTCTCCCCAGCCATAAGACATCATACGTCTGATCTTCGCGCCGTGGCGGATCTCCCGCCGGGCCGCGAGGACGGGCTCCCCACGACCCCGGCGCCACAGAGGCCGGGACCACCCAGAGAAGGGATGGATCAACGGTGATCACACACTCCACCGGTCGGCTCGGCAGGCGCGGCTTCCTCCGCGGCACGGCAGCCCTCGCGGGCGCCGCAGGGATCGTCGCCGGGATCGGCGCCTGCGCGCCCCGCGACAACGGCTCCGCAGGCGGTGCCGGCGGTTCGGACGGCGGCGGCGAGCCCGCCGGCGAGGCGAACCCGGACGGCCACATCAGCGCCGCGATCAGCTACGAGCTGGGCACCAACGGCTACGACCCGATGACCACCTCCGCCGCGCTGACGGTCGCCGTCAACTGGCACACCCTCGAGGGCCTCACCGAGCTGCACCCCGTGACCCGCGAGGCCTATGCGGCGCTGGCCGCCGAGCTGCCCTCCGGCGAGAGCGACAGCGTCGACGTCACGCTGCGCGAGGGCGCGGTCTTCCACGACGGCTCCCCGGTGACCGCCGACGACGTCGTGTTCTCCTTCGAGCGGGTCCAGGACCCGGACAACGCCTCGCTGTACTCGCAGTTCATCCCCTTCATCGACTCCGTCGAGAAGAAGGACGACACCACGGTCACCTTCACCCTCAAGCACCCCACCGGCGTGTTCGCCGAGCGGCTGTCCACGGTGAAGATCGTGCCCAAGGCCGCCGTGGAGGAGGATCCGGACGCCTTCGACTCGAACCCGGTGGGCTCCGGGCCGTGGCGGATGACGGACAACTCCGCCTCCTCGAAGATCGTCGAGTTCGAGCGCCACGAGGAGTACACCGGCCCGATGCCCGCGCAGGCCGCGACGATGAGCTGGCAGGTGATCCCGGATCCCTCGACCCGCACCAACGCCCTGCAGTCCCAGACGGTGCAGGCCATCGACTCGGTCCCCTACCTCTCGATCGACCAGCTGGAGGCCACCGGCAGCGTCGAGTCCGTGGGCGGGTTCGGCCTGCTGTTCGCGATGTTCAACAACAGCGAGGACAACCCCTTCCACGATCTGAAGAACCGCCAGGCGTTCCTCTACGCGATCGACATGGACAAGGTCATCGAGACGGGCCTGGCGGGGCAGGCGGAGCCGGCCAGCTGCTTCGTGCAGAAGGAGCATCCGAACTACAAGGAGGCCTCGACCGTCTACTCGCTGGACGTCGAGAAGGCCAAGAGCCTCTTCGAGGAGACGGGCCTGACCTCCTTCCGGATGCTGTGCACGGATCACGACTGGGTCGCCCAGTGCACCCCGATCATCCAGGAGTCCCTGGGCGCCGCGGGCGTCGAGGTGAAGTTCGAGCAGAAGCAGTCCGCCGACGTCTACACGACGATCGACGGCAACCCCGAGGCCTACGACGTCGTGATCGCCCCCGGCGACCCGTCGGTGTTCGGCAACGACCCCGATCTGCTGATGCGCTGGTGGTACGGCGGCGACGTCTGGACCGAGGGCCGCATGCACTGGAAGGGCCAGCCCTCCTACGACGAGGTGCAGTCCCTGCTCGAGCAGGGCCTGGAGGCGATCGACCCCGCCGAGCAGGAGGAGACGTGGGGGCAGCTGTTCGACCTGCTCTCCGACGAGGTGCCGCTGTACCCGCTGTTCCACCGCAATGCGCCGACCGCCTGGGATTCCACCACGCTCGTGGACTTCCAGCCGATCTCGCTGACCGGGCTCAGCTTCGTCGACGTCGGCACCACCGAGTCCGCCTGAGCCGCCGCGTCGGGGCCGGCCATCGCCGCCGGCCCCGGCGCCCACCTCTGTCCCACCCCACCGTCACGTCACGGAGGACCTCGTGTCCCAACTCGTCCGACTGATCGGGCGACGACTGCTCGCACTGCCGCTGATGATCCTCGGCGTCACGCTGCTGGTGTTCGTCATCATGTCGTTCTCACCCGCGGATCCCGCCCGGCTCGCCCTCGGCGAGTCCGCCTCGCAGGAGGCGCTGGAGAACTACCGCGAGGCCAACGGTCTGAACGACCCGATCTGGCTGCGCTACTTCACCTTCCTCGCCGGCATGGTCCGCGGCGACCTCGGCACCAGCAGCGGCAACGTGCCGGTGACCGAGATGGTCGCCCACGCCTTCCCGATCACCCTGCAGCTCACCTTCCTCGGCCTCGCGATCGCGATCGTGCTCTCCGCGATCCTCGGCGTGCTCGCCGCCCTGTTCCGCGACCGCTGGGTCGACCAGGTGATCCGCGTGCTCACCATCGCCGCGCTCGCCACCCCGTCGTTCTGGCTGGCGATCCTCATGATCCAGTGGCTCGGCGAGATCCCCGGCGGCTGGGGGATGTTCCCCGCCCTCATCACCCGCTGGGTCGGGTTCTTCGACGACCCGGCCACCTACCTGCGCAACGTCGCCCTGCCGGCGCTCGCGCTCGGGGTGCCGGTGGCGGGCTCCCTGACCCGGGTGGTCCGCACCGCGATGGTCGAGGAGCTCGACCGCGACTACGTGCGCACCGCCGTCGGCGCGGGGATCCCCTACCCCGTGGTCGTCAGCCGCAACGTGCTGCGCAACGCCCTGATCACCCCAATCACGGTGCTCGGCCTGCGGGTGGGCTACCTCATGGGCGGTGCGGTGATCATCGAGATCATCTTCAACATCCAGGCCATGGGCCAGCTCATCCTCGACGGCGTCACGCGCAACGACGTGTTCCTGGTGCAGGGCGTGACCCTCGTGGTCGCGATCGCCTTCATCGTCGTGAACATCGCCGTGGACCTGCTGTACGTCGTCGTCAACCCCCGGATCAGGAGCATCTGACATGCGCCCCACGCTCGGATCCCGCCTGCGGTCGGTCAGCGGCAGCCCGCTGGCTCCCTTCACGGCCCTCCCCTGGGCCAGCCGCATCGCGGTCCTCTTCCTGGCCCTGCTCGCGGTGGTGGCCGTCTTCGCGCCGCTGTTCAGCCCGCACGGGCCCCTCGCCACCGGCACCCCGGTGCAGCCGCCCAGCGCGGAGCACTGGATGGGCACCGACGCGATCGGCCGGGACATCTTCTCCCGCGTCACCCACGGCGCCCGCTCCTCGCTGCTGATCGGCCTGGCCGCCACCGCGGGTGCGCTGCTGGCCGCGGCCGTGATCGGCTCGATCGCCGCGACCGGTGCGAAGTTCCTCTCCGAGGTCGTGATGCGCGTGCTGGACGTGGTGATGTCCTTCCCCGGCATCGCCCTGGCCGCCGTGTTCGTCGCGGTGTTCGGCACCTCCCTGCCGGTGCTCGTGTTCGCGATCGGCTTCCTGTACGTGCCGCAGCTGGCCCGCGTGGTGCGCGCCAACGTGCTCTCCCAGTTCGGTGAGGACTACGTGGCCGCCTCGCAGGTGATGGGCGCCTCCACCCCGTGGATCCTCGCCAAGCACGTGGCCCGCAACTGCATCGCCCCGATCATGGTGTTCGCGACCGTGCTGGTCGCCGACGCGATCGTGCTCGAGGCCTCGCTGTCCTTCATCAACGCGGGCGTGCAGCCGCCGAACCCGTCGTGGGGCAACATCCTCGCCGACGGCAAGCAGCTGCTGCTGTCCGGCTACTGGTGGCCCACCTTCTTCCCGGGCCTGATGATCCTGCTGACCACCCTCGCGCTGAACATCCTCTCCGAGGGGCTCACCGATGCGATGGCGAGCCCCCCGGTCAAGGTCGACGTCGACGTCGAGGCCGACGAGCAGGCGGCGTCCGCCGTGGAGCCGGCCTCCCCGGAGCACACCGAGGAGGAGCACGAGGTGCTCGGCGCGACCGACGACGAGACCGCGCACCGCCTGCTGATCGAGTCGCTCACCGCGCTGCGCGCCGCCGAGCTGTCCCGCCCCGAGAGGGCCCCGGCCGATGACACCTCCGCCCCGCTGCTCGAGGTGCAGGACCTGCGGGTCTCCTTCCCCGAGGCGCACGGCGAGGTGGACATCCTCGACGGCATCTCCTTCCAGGTCCGTCCCGGCGAGACCATGGGCCTGGTGGGCGAATCGGGTTCCGGCAAGTCCGTGGCGAGCCTCGCGGTCATGGGGTTGCTGCCCCGCACCGCACGGATCAGCGGCCGCGTGCTGCTGAACGGCACCGACCTGCTCACCCTCCCGGCGAAGCGGATCAACGCGCTGCGCGGCCACGAGATCGCGATGATCTACCAGGACGCGCTCAGCTCGCTGAACCCCTCGATGCTGATCCGCTCCCAGATGGCGCAGCTGACCCGCCGCGGCGGCACCCGCTCGGCCTCCGAGCTGCTCGAGCTGGTGGGGCTGGAGCCGCAGCGCATCCTGAACTCCTACCCGCACGAGCTCTCGGGCGGCCAGCGCCAGCGCGTGCTCATCGCGATGGCCCTCACCCGCGACCCGAAGCTCGTGATCGCCGACGAGCCCACCACCGCCCTCGACGTCACCGTGCAGAAGCAGGTCGTGGACCTGCTGAACTCCCTGCGCGAGGAGCTCGGCTTCGCGATGGTGTTCGTCAGCCACGACCTGGCGCTGGTCTCCCAGCTCGCCGACCGCATCACCGTCATGTACGCGGGGCAGGTGATGGAGCAGGCCACCACGCATGAGCTCCTCATCGACCCGCGCCACGAGTACACCCGCGGCCTGCTGGGCTCGGTGCTGTCGATCGAGGCGGGCGCGGAGCGCCTCCACCAGGTCCCCGGCACCGTCCCCTCCCCGCGGGACTTCGCCTCCGGCGACCGCTTCGCCCCGCGGTCGCTGGACCCGTCGGCCGATCCCGCCGCACGGCCCGAGCTGCTCGAGGTGGGGGTGCCCGGCCACCGGGTGTCCACCACCGGCGCCGTGCCCCCCGCCCTCGAAGGAGCCCAGCGATGACCGACCGTTCCACGCCGACGATCGAGCTGCGGGACGTGCACGTCGTCCACCGCCTGCGCAGCGGCGGCCTCCTGCACCCGGACACCATCCGCGCCGTCGACGGCGTGAGCGTCTCCGTGCGCCGCGGGGAGGTGCTCGGGGTGGTCGGCGAATCCGGCTCGGGGAAGTCCACCCTGGCCCGCGTGATGACCGGCCTGCAGCCCGTCACCAGCGGTGATGTCGTCTTCGACGGGCAGCCGCTGCGGCGTGGCCGCAGCGCCCGCAAGACGCTGGGCCGGAAGGTCTCGGTCGTCTTCCAGGACCCCTCCACGGCGCTGAACCCGCGCCTGGCGGTGCGGGAGACGCTCCTGGACCCGCTGCGCGTCCACGACATCGGCACCGAGCGGGAGCGCCTGGCCCGGGTGAAGGACCTCCTGCACCTGGTGGGGCTGCCGCAGTCCGCGATCGGGGTGCTGCCCCGCCAGCTCTCCGGCGGGCAGCGCCAGCGCGTCGCGATCGCCCGAGCCCTGGCCCTGGAACCCGAGATCATCGTCGCCGACGAGCCCACCAGCGCCCTGGACGTCTCCGTCCGCGCGCAGGTGCTCAACCTGCTCACGGACCTCAAACGGGAGCTGGGGCTGGGGCTGGTGTTCATCTCGCACGACATCAGCACCGTCCGCTTCATCTCCGACTCGATCATCGTCATGAACCACGGGAAGGTCGTCGAGCACGGCTCCGCCGCGCAGATCTTCACCGAGGCCGAGGACGAATACACCCGCACCCTGCTGGCCGCGGCGCCGTCACTGCTGTGACCCCGCCGCGCCGGCGCACCCCGCCACCCACCGACTCTCCAAGGAGCATCCCCACCATGAGCACCCCCTCCGCCCCGCTGACCGGCGTGGTCCCCCCGCTGCTGACCCCGCTGACCGCCGACGGCGAGGTCGACCTGCCCTCGCTCGAGCGGCTCATCGGCCATCTCCTGGACGGCGGCGTCGACGGGATCTTCGCCCTCGGCTCCTCCGGCGAGGTCGCCTTCTGGGACGACGCCCGCCGCGCGGCCGTGCTCGAGGCCGTCACCGGCACCGTCGCCGGTCAGGTGCCGGTGATCGCCGGGGTCATCGACATGCAGACCGACCGGGTGATCCAGCACGTGCGCGCCGCCGAGCGCTTCGACCTCGCCGGCTACGTGGTCACCGCCCCGTTCTACGCGATCACCGGCCCGGAGGAGATCGACACCCATTTCCGGGCCGTCGCCGCCGCGACGGACCGGCCGCTGTGGGCCTACGACATCCCGGTGTGCGTGCATGCCAAGCTGCCCGCCGCACAGCTGCTGCGCCTGGGCGCGGACGGCGTGATCACCGGGGTCAAGGACTCCAGCGGCGACGACGTCGGCTTCCGCCGGCTCGCCGCAGCCAACCGCGCCGCCGGCTCCCCGCTGACGCTGCTGACCGGCCACGAGATCGTCGTGGACGGCGCGTACCTCGCCGGGGCCGACGGCTCCGTGCCCGGGCTCGGCAACGTGGACCCCTCCGGGTACGTGCGCATGCACCGCGCGGCGCAGGCCGGAGACTGGGAGCAGGTGCGCGCCGAGCAGGACCGTCTCGCCCAGCTGTTCGAGATCGTCTTCCAGCCCACCGACAAGGTGGGTCCCGCCGCCGGGGTGGGCGCCTTCAAGACGGCCCTGCGCGAGCTGGGCATCGTCGAGACCAACACCATGGCCTCCCCGATGACGCCGATCGAGGGCGCGGCGGTGGACCGCATCCGCGAGATCCTCGGCGCGACCGGGCTGCTCGACGGGGCACGGGCCGGCACGGATGCCTGATCCCGTCCTCGCCCTCGACCTCGGGGGCACGAAGATCCGCGCCGCCCTGGTCCACGAGGGCGAGGGCGGCTCGACGCCCCGCCTCGAGCACGTCGCCGAGGTCGCGACCCCGGCGACCTCGGGGCCCGCGGCGATCCTCGGCGCCGCCCTCGACCTCGCCGCGCAGGTGGCCGCCGGCACCGCCGTGCGGGCCGTGGGGCTCTCCTCGGCCGGGGTGATCGACAGCGGCCGCGGCCGCGTCACCCACGCCACCTCCTCGCTGACCGGCTGGGCGGGCACGGACGTGCTCACCCCGTTCGCGGAGCGGTTCGGCGTGCCCGTCAGCGTGCTGAACGACGTGCACGCCCACGGCCTCGGCGAGGCCCGCTGCGGTGTGGGCCGCGGGCGCTCCTCCCTGCTGCTGGTCGCGGTGGGCACCGGCATCGGCGGCTGCCACGTGCTCGGCGGCCACGCCGTCGTCGGCGCCCACGGGGCGGCCGGTCACGTGGGCCACCTGCCGGTGCCGGAGGCCGAGGGGATCCCCTGCCCGTGCGGGCGCAGCGGCCACCTCGAGGGCCTCGCCTCCGGGCCGGGCATCGTGCAGCTCGCCGCCCGGCTCGGCGCCGATCCCTCGCTGCGGGAGGGCCGGGCCCTCGCCGCGGCCGCCGCGGCGGGGGACGAGACCGCCCGCGAGGCGTACCGCGTGGCGGGCCACGCCACCGGCCGCGTCCTCGGAGGGCTGCTGAACGTGCTGGATCCCGAGGTCGTGGCGCTCACCGGCGGGGTGGCCGAGGCCGGCGCCGGCTGGTTCGAGGCGGTCACGCGCGGCATCGCGCAGGAGGCGATGGACGTCGTCGCCGACACCGCCGTGCTGCCGGCGAGCGCCGGCTCCCACGCCGCGCTGCTGGGCGCCGCCGCCCGCGCCCTCGAGGAGCTCTCCTCCCCCGCCCCACACTCCCCGTCCCGCTGAAAGGACCGCCGTGCATCCCCTGGTCTCCGCCCTCGAGGGCACCCTGATCGTCTCCTGCCAGGCCTACCCCGGGGAGCCCATGCGCGACCCGCGCACCATGGCGCAGGTCGCGGCCGCCGTGCAGGCCGGCGGCGCCTCGGCCGTGCGCGCGCAGGGGCTCGAGGACATCCGCGCCGTGAAGCAGGCGGTCGACGTCCCCGTGATCGGCATCTGGAAGGACGGTGCGGAGGGAGTGTTCATCACCCCCACGCTCGAGCACTGCCGCGCCGTCGTGGACGCCGGCGCGGACATCCTCGCCCTGGACGGCACCACGCGGCCCCGCCCCGACGGGCGCACCCTCGCCCAGACCGTCGCTGCCGTGCGCGAGCGCTTCGACGGCCCGTTGATGGCCGACTGCGACAGCGTCGAGTCCGCGCTGCTCGCCGCCGATCTCGGCATCGAGATCATCGGCACCACGCTCTCCGGCTACACCGCCGCACGGCCGGCGGTCGACGGCCCGGACCTGGAGCTGCTCGGCGAGCTCGCCGGCGCCCTGCCCTCCACCAGCGTGCTGGTCGCCGAGGGCCGGGTCCACTCCATCGCCCAGGCCGCCGCCGCCCGCGCCGCCGGCGCGCACGCCGTCGTCGTCGGCACCGCGATCACCCACCCCACCAGCCTCACCCGCTGGTTCCACGACGCCGTCACCAGCGCGTCCCGCCCCTGACCGCAGCGCCGGCACCCCAGCCCTCGCACCGTGACCGCCACGGCGCGAGCCCCGAAGGAAACCCCCGATGAAGGAGAGATCCTCGATGGAACCGTCCCTGACCCGCCGCGGCCTGCTCGGCACCGCCGCCGCCCTCACCGCCGCCGGCGCCGGTGCCGTCGCGGCCGCGAGCCCGGCCGCCGCCCTGCCCCCGATCAAGGACAACGGCCGCCGCCAGGGCAGCTACGAGGAGCAGGTGCTCGCCGCTCCCGGCGACTGGGGGGTGCCGAACTTCCGCATCCCCGCCCTCGCGGTCGCCCCGAACGGCGATCTGCTGGCCGCCTTCGACAAGCGCCCCGTGCACGGCGACTCCCCCGCCCCGAACTCGATCTGGCAGCGCCGCTCCCGCGACGGTGGGCGCACCTGGGAGGAGCCGACGGTGGTGCGAGCGGGCCTCGAATCCGAGGAGCCCGGCGAGAAGCTCGGCTACTCCGACCCCTCGTACGTGGTCGACACCGAGACCGGCACCCTCTTCCTGTTCTGCGTGTTCTCGAAGGACACCGGCGTGTGGGACAGCGAGTACGGCAACGATGACGCGGACCGCCGCATCCAGAGCGCGAACCTCAGCGTCAGCCATGACTCGGGCGAGACCTGGGAGCACCGCTCCCTCACCGAGGTGGTCAAGCCGGAGGACTGCCGCGCCATGTTCGCCACCTCCGGCGCGGGCATCCAGCTGCGCTACGGGAAGCACCGGGGCCGCCTGATCCAGCAGTACGCGGGCTGGTTCCGGGGCGAGGGCGGCGAGGAGGACGTCTCCGCATACTCCGTCTACTCCGACGACCACGGCGAGACGTGGACCATGGGCACCCCGGTGGGCACCGAGATGGACGAGAACAAGGTCGCCGAGCTCTCCGACGGCACCGTGATGCTGAACTCCCGCGAGCACGTGCGCACGGGCCGGCGCTGGGTGGCGCTGAGCCACGACGGCGGAGAGACCTGGGAGGATCTGCACCGCGATCCGCACCTCGTGGACCCGGGCAACAACGCGCACCTCACCCGCGCCTACCCGGAGGCCCCGCAGGGTTCCGCGAAGGCGCAGGTGCTGCTGTTCTCGCATGCGGACCACGAGCCGGACGACCGCGTGAACGGCACCGTCGAGATCTCGACCGACGACGGCGCGACCTGGGAGCGCAAGCGCGTGTTCGCGCCCGGGCCGTGCCAGTACTCGGTGCTCATCCCCGTGGCCCGCGACGAGTTCCTCCTCGCCTACGAGGGCGAGGACGAGACGCTCCTGATCGCGCGCCTGGACATGGACTGGATCCTGTCGCGATGATCGATCTCGGCTTCTCCCCCGGCCCGGTCCCCGAGGCGCCCGTGCCCCACACCGTGCTGGCCCGGGCCGGGGAGGGACCCTGGCCGCGGTACCGGATCGTGGGACTGCTCCACCTCGGCGACGGGCACCTGCTGGCGGGCTTCGACGGCCGCGAGACCGGCCAGGACGTCCCCGACCCGACGGGGCTCGTGCAGCGCCGCTCCCGCGACGGGGGCCGCACCTGGGGCCCCTTCGAGGAGCTGCGGGACGCGGACCGCGAGGGCCGCGAGTGGTTCTGCGACCCCAGCTACCTGCGCGACCCCGCCACGGGCCGGCTGTTCGTCTTCCACACCCATGCGAAGGATCGCGGGGTGTGGGACGCGGTGGCCGGCACCGACGACGCGGACCGCGACGTGATGGGCTCGGCCGTCGGCGTCTCGGACGATGACGGCCGCAGCTGGCAGTTCCGCTCGGTGACCGCGGTGGCCGCTCCCCCGGCGCTGATCCGCACCGCCTTCCCCACCTCGGGCGCCGGCATCACGCTGCGCCGCGGCCCGCACGCCGGGCGCCTGCTGCAGCCCTACTGCGGCTGGTTCCGCCCCGGCGGGAGCGCCGGGGAGGGTCCGGCCGACGGCGAGGTGGTGCGCTCCTACGTGCTGTTCTCCGACGACCACGGCGAGACCTGGCAGCGGGGCGAGCCGGTCGGCGAGGACATGGACGAGACCACGATCGTGGAGCTCTCCGACGGCCGGGTGCTGCTGAACTCGCGCGATCACGCCCGCGGCGGGCACCGCCGGATCGCCGTCTCGGCCGATGGCGGGCAGAGCTGGGAGGATCGCGGGATCGATCCCCAGTTCGTGGACCCGGGGAACAACGCGCAGCTGGCGGCGCGGCATCCGGAGGCCGGCCAGGACGATCCCCGGGCGCGCGAGCTGCTGTTCAGCAACGCCTGGGACCGCTTCGCGCGCCGCCGCGGCACGCTGAGCTCCTCGCACGACGAGGGGCAGACCTGGCAGGAGGCGCTCGTGTTCGAGCCCGGCCCGCTGGACTACTCCGTGGTCCAGGCGCTGGACCGCGGTGCCGTCGGCGTGATCTGGGAGGTCGAGGCCCGGGAGATCCGCTTCGCACGGATCGAGGCCGAGCAGCTCTGAGGCAGAGCGGCTCGCCGGCGTGGATCGAGATCGTTCCTGCCGTGACGTGCGAGAGGTGAAGCGGGGGCATCCACCAGCAGGTGGATGCCCCCGCTTCTGCGTTCCCGAGGATCCCGGCGGCCGAGTGCAGCGGACGGCACAGCTCACGGCGGTTGAGCGATCTCCGGCGCAGCAGTGGGAAGGCCAGCGATCTCTCGGGACGGTGGCTGCGGCACCCAGGAGAAGTGCCGGACCTCTTGACGACATCGACCCTCTGCGCTAGTTTCCATGTTATGGAAGTTCACTTCCACTAGATGGATTCCTAGCCCGCCGGGCGGCACGTCCGCTCGCCAGCACCCCGGAGGCAGCCATGACCACCCCACCACCCCCGTCGGCATCGATTCATACAGCTGTGCCTGCGACCATCACCTGCGACCCGGACTTCGTCCTGCCCGACAGGTCCTCGAGCCCGCCGCGGCTGCCCGCCTGGATCGTCGCCTCGATCGCTCTGACCAGCGCGTGCGCGGTGCTCCTCGTGAACCGAATCGCCTGACCGCTCACCCGCCGCCGATAGGAGAACCCCGATGCCCCAGCAGCTCTCCCCCGGAGATCGCGCCCCCGACCTCGATCTCGCCGACACCCGCGGAGACCGCGTCACCCTCGCTGACCTGCACGGTCGCCGCACCGTCGTCTACTTCTACCCGAAAGCCTTCACCCCGGGGTGCACCACCGAGGCCTGCGACTTCCGCGACCACGAGTCCGCCCTCGACGAGCGCGGATATCGCATCCTCGGGATCTCCGCCGACACCCCCGACACGCTCGCCGACTTCGCGACGACCTACGAGCTGCCGTTCACCCTGCTCTCAGACCCCGACTCCCGGACGGCCCGCGCCTGGGGAGCATGGGGAGAGCGGGAGATCGCCGGGGAGCGGAGCGAGGGCCCGCTGCGCTCGACGATCGTCCTGGACGAGGACGGCGTCGTCCTCGCGGCCGACTACGCAGTCGGCGCCGCGGGGCACGTCGCCACCCTCATCGACACACTCGGGAGTCGCCCCTGACCCCCGAGGACTGCCGTCACCTCGCCCCCGCAAGCGCCGGGCCCTCGACCGCATCGCGACCAGGACTCGCAGCCGGCGATCCGGCCGGGCGGCTTGACAGCGATCGGACAGTCCGCTTGACTGACGCGGAATGAAAACAAGTTTTCATCTAGCGGAAACAGTGGCGTTTCAGTGCACATCCCCGACTGACCAGAGACGGCACCGGTGGGGACCGCCCCCACGGCTCACCGAGGGCCGCGACCACCACGAAGAAGTGGAGATATGACCATCGACGACTTCAATTCCCTCGACGCCGAGGCGGCCTCGGCGTTCCTGCGTCCCGCTCTCGACATCGCGCGTTGGATCGACGAGATCGTCGCCGCCCGGCCCTTCGCGACCCGGGAGCAGCTCTTGAGGACCGCGGCCACCGCTGCAGAGCCGTTCACGGTAGCCGAGATCGACCAGGCACTCGTGCACCACCCGCGCATCGGCGACCGCGCCGAGGGCGACGGCGCCGAGGCCGAGCTGTCCCGCGCCGAGCAGGGAGGCATCGACCCCGACGACGCTGACCTCCAGCGCGAGCTGAGGGCCCGCAACGTCGCCTACGAAGAGCGGTTCGGGAGGGTCTTCCTCATCCGGGCCGCAGGGCGCACGCCCGCCGAGATCCTCGCAACGCTCGAGGAGCGCATGGGCAACGACGCCGAGCGCGAGCTGAGGGTCATCGCCCAGCAGCTCCGCCAGATCGCCACCGGCCGACTCGAAGGGATGACCACACCATGAGCCACCTCTCCGCCCACATCCTCGACACGCGCTGGGGCGTGCCCGCCGCCGGCGTCGAGCTGACCCTCAGCACCGCCTCGGGCGAGCACATCGCCTCGGCGACCACCGATGCCGACGGACGCGTGCGCGACCTCGGCCCACAGACCCTGGATACCGGTGACTACCGGATCACCTTCGAGACGGGAGACTACTTCGCCGCCAGCGATCAGGCGACGTTCTTCCCGCGCATCACCGTGGACTTCACGATCGGATCGACGCAGGAGCACTACCACGTGCCCCTCCTGCTCAGCCCGTTCGCGTTCTCCACCTATCGGGGGAGCTGACACAGGAGTCGGCCGCGGCCGGCGGCTCCCCCGACACACCCGCCCTCCAATGATGAAGGAAAGACCCCATGACCGACATCCTCGACAAGCCTTCGACCCACCGCTCCGACTCCGCGAGCCCCCCGAACGAGGCCGAGATCGTCCTCGGACCCACCCAGTACGGCAAGGCGGAGACGCACGTCGTGCGCATCACGCGCGGTACGCCGCGCCACGAGATCCGGGACGTCACCGTCACCTCGCAACTGCGCGGTGACCTGGAGGCAATGCATTCCGAGGGCGACAACGCCCACTGCGTCGCCACCGACACCCAGAAGAACACCGTGTTCGGCTTCGCCCAGACCCACGGCGTGAAGTCGCCCGAGCAGCTCCTGCTGGCGCTCTCGGACCATTTCACCTCGGAGTTCGAGTGGATCCACGGCGGCCGCTGGGAGGCCGAGGAGCACGCCTGGGAGCGGATCGACGATCACGATCACTGCTTCGTCGAGTCGAAGCAGGAGAAGCGCACCGCGGTGGTGGTCACCGACGGCGAGAAGCGCACGGTGATCTCCGGCTTCTACGATCTGACCGTCCTGAAGTCCACCGGATCCGGCTTCGAGGGATACCCGAAGGATCGGTTCACGACCCTGCAGGAGACCCAGGATCGCATCCTCTCGACCGACATCGCGACCCGCTGGCGCTACAGCACCACGGATGTCGACTTCGATGAGGTCTACCGCAGCGTGAAGAAGATCCTCCTGTCGAAGTTCACCGATCACTACTCCCGTGCGCTGCAGGAGACCCTCCACCACATGGGCAGCGCCGTGCTCACGGCCCACCCGGAGATCGACGAGATCAAGTTCTCCTGCCCCAACAAGCACCATTTCGTGTACGACCTCGGCTTCGCCGGCATCGAGAACAACCTCGAGACGCACCACGCGGCGGACCGCCCCTTCGGCCTCATCGAGGCCACTCTCCAGCGCAAGGGGGCCCCCACGGCCGACGATGCCTGGATGGGCATCAACGGATTCTGCTGATCCCTCTCACCGGGGCCCGCCGAGGACGGCGGGCCCCGGCCCGCATCACCTTACGAAGGAGTAAGTGAATGAGCGTCACCGTGACGGCCCCGGCCTCCGCCCGCCCCGAGGACGAACACCTCGGCGTCGGCAAGGACGTCAGCTACGGCCTGCAGCATGTCCTGACCATGTACGGCGGGATCATCGCCCCGCCGCTGATCGTCGGTGCTGCAGCCGGCGTCACCCCGCAGGAACAGGCACTGCTCATCGCCTGCTGCCTGTTCGTCGGCGGATTGGCGACGATCCTGCAATCCTTCGGGATCCCGTTCTTCGGCTCGCGCCTGCCGCTGGTGCAGGGAACCTCCTTCGCGGGAGTCGCGACGATGACCGCCATCGTCGGAGGCCCCGGCGGCATCCAGGCCGTGTTCGGCGCCGTGATGGTCTCCGCGGCGATCGGGTTCCTGATCGCCCCGCTGTTCGCGCGGATCGTCAGATTCTTCCCACCCGTCGTCACCGGGGTCGTGATCGCCACGATCGGGCTCTCCCTGTTCCCCGTCGCCGGGGGATGGATCATGGGCGACGACGCCGAGGCCCCCGACTACGCCTCCCCGGGGAACGTCGGCCTAGGGTTCGCGACGCTGGCCATCATCCTGCTGCTGTCCAAGCTCGGCAATGCCGCGATCTCGCGGCTCTCGATCCTGCTGGGCATCGTCCTGGGGACGGTCCTCGCCGCCTTCACCGGGCAGGCGGACTTCAGCGGCCTCGCCGAGGGCCCGCTCTTCGCCCTGCCGAGCCCGCTGGCCTTCGGCCCGCCGGTCTTCGAGTTCGCGGCCATCATCTCGATGCTGATCGTGGTCATCGTGATCCTCACCGAGACCACGGCGGACATCATCGCCGTCGGCGAGATCGTGGACACCGAGGTCGACAGACGGCGCATCGCCGACGGCCTGCGCGCCGACATGGGCGCTTCCTTCCTCGCACCCCTGTTCAACGGATTCACGCAGAGCGCCTTCGCCCAGAACGTCGGCCTCGTGGCGATCACCGGGGTGAAGAGCCGTTTCGTGGTCACCGCGGGCGGCGCGATCATGGTGGTCCTCGGCCTGCTGCCGGTGCTGGGGCGTGTCGTCTCGGCGATCCCCTCGCCGGTGCTCGGCGGGGCAGGCATCGTGCTGTTCGGCACGGTGGCCGTCTCGGGCATCCGCACGCTGGGGAAGGTGAGCTACGACGGGACCGGAAACATGGTCATCGTCGCCGCCTCCCTCGGCGCCGGCATGCTGCCGGTGGTCAATCCCGACGTCTACGACGCCTTCCCCACCTGGTTCCAGACCATCTTCCACTCGGGGATCAGCTCCGCCGCGGTCGTCGCGGTGACGCTGAACCTGCTGTTCAACGAGCTGAAGGCCGGGAACCCGCCGGACGGCGAGGGATCCGTGTTCGCCCGTGCGCCTCTGCGCGGCATCTCCTACGAATCGCTCGAGCACCTCAGCCACCACCTGCAGGAGGGCGACCACGTCGAAGGCGGCCGTCTCGTGGACTGCCACGGCCAGGAGGTCCCGGTCATCACCGCGGAGGGGGAGGTCGTCGACGTCCCCATCTGCGAGCTGGACGGCCCTGCGGAGCACCCGACCATGCCCTCCGCCGAGGCGGACCCGATCGGCTCCGCGGCCCCGGTCACCACCCCGCTCGAGACCGGCCCGGTCCCCTCCTCCCGGCCGGGCGCCGCGCCCGTCGCCGCGGTCGGCGAGGGCGGGAGCGCGGATCCTGCGCTGCCGCGCCCGGGAGATCGCTGAGGAGAACGTGACGTCCCGCGATCGCCGGACGCCGAGAACCTGACATCGACCCTCCGCTCCGGGCCCGTCGGCGCATGACGCCGGCGGGCCCCTGCAAGGAGCCCACCCGCACCGCAGCGGTGCCCTGAAAGGACCCCCATGAACTCGATCGTCCCCGCCGACGCCCTCCCGCGGACGACCCCGGTCTCCCCCGCCCCCGCTCTCTCGCCGGCCTCACGGCACGCGCCGGAGCACGACGCGGATCAGGGACCGGACCTCGAGGAGGACCACGAGTGGGCGGCCTCGCTGGACGGGCTCGTCCGTGCGCGCGGACCGGTCACGACCCAGCGCATCCTCACCGATCTGGTCGAGCGCGCCCGCCTGCACGGCGTCTCCGCACCGACCGCCGGGGCCACCGACTACGTCAACACCATCCCCGCAGAGCTCGAGCCCGCATACCCGGGGGATGAGGAGCTCGAGCGGAAGTACCGGGCGATCATCCGGTGGAACGCCGCCGTCATGGTGCATCGGGCCCAGCGCCCCGGCGTGGGCGTGGGCGGACACATCTCCTCCTACGCGGGCATCTCTACGCTCTACGAGGTGGGACTGAACCACTTCTTCCGGGGAGCGGATCATCCCGGCGGCGGGGACCAGGTGTTCTGGCAGGGCCACTCCTCGCCCGGGAACTACGCCCGCGCCTTCCTCGAGGGGCGGCTGAGCGAGGCGGACCTCAACGGCTTCCGGCAGGAGAAGACGATGCCCGGTCACGGGCTCCCCTCCTACCCGCATCCGCGCGGCCTCTCCGACTTCTGGCAGTTCCCCACGGTCTCGATGGGCCTCGGCCCGATGAACGCGATCTATCAGGCGCAGTTCAACCGATACCTCCACGGCCGCGGGATCAAGGACACCTCCCAGCAGCGGGTGTGGGCGTTCCTCGGGGACGGCGAGATGGACGAGCCGGAGAGCCGCGGGCTCCTCCACCACGCGGCGAACGAACAGCTGGACAACCTCACCTTCGTGGTCAACTGCAACCTCCAGCGGCTCGACGGGCCCGTGCGCGGCAACGGCAAGATCGTGCAGGAGCTCGAGAGCTTCTTCCGCGGCGCCGGATGGAACGTCGTCAAGGTGCTCTGGGGCCGGGGCTGGGATCCGCTGCTGGCGCAGGATGAGACCGGCGAGCTGGTCCGCATCATGAACGAGACGCTCGACGGCGACTACCAGACGTTCCGCGGCGAATCCGGCGGGTTCCTGCGGGACAACTTCTTCGGCCGCTCCCCGGTGACGAAGGACCTGGTCAGCACTCTCTCCGACGACGATCTCTGGGCGCTCCGGCGAGGCGCCCACGACCCCCGCAAGGTGTATGCGGCCTATCGGGCGGCCGTCGAGCACACCGGCGCTCCCACCGTGATCCTGGCGAAGTCCGTCAAGGGGCACGGGCTGGGGGCCCGTTTCGAGAGCCGCAACGCCACCCACCAGATGAAGACGCTGACCCTCGAGGATCTCACGGCGTTCCGCGACCATCTGCGCATCCCGATCTCCGATGCGGAGCTCGACGCCGATCCGCACGCTCCGCCCTACTACCGGCCCGCCCCGGGCTCCCCCGAGCTCGACTACCTGCTCGAGCGACGGCGCGAGCTGGGCGGCTTCCTGCCCGCCCGGGCCCCCTCACGCGACCGGATCGCCCTCCCCCGCCCACGCGCCTACGACTCCGCCGCCCGCGGCAGCGGGAAGAACGCCGCCGCGACGACGATGGCGTTCGTGCGTCTGCTCAAGGACCTCATGAAAGAGCCGGATTTCGGGCATCGGATCGTCCCGATCGTCCCCGACGAGTCCCGCACCTTCGGCATGGACGCCTTCTTCCCCACCGCGAAGATCTACAACCCCGCGGGCCAGAGATACCTCTCGGTGGACCGCGAGCTCTTCCTGTCCTACAAGGAGTCCGCACAGGGCGTGATCCTGCACCCGGGCATCAACGAGGCCGGCGCGACCTCGGCGTTCACCGCGGCCGGGACGTCCTATGCGACGCACGGCGAGCCGATGATCCCGGTGTACGTCTTCTACTCGATGTTCGGGTTCCAGCGAACGGGGGACTCCTTCTGGGCAGCCGCCGACCAGCTCGCCCGCGGCTTCGTGATCGGGGCGACCGCGGGGCGCACCACCCTCGCCGGGGAGGGGCTGCAGCACATGGACGGCCACTCCCCCGTCCTCGCCTCGACGAACCCCGCCGTGATCCACTACGACCCCGCCTACGGGTACGAGATCGGGCACATCGTCCGCCGCGGCATCGAGCAGATGTACGGCACCGGGGACGAGGACCACGACGTCATGTACTACCTCACCGTGTACAACGAGCCGGTCCAGCAGCCGGCCGAGCCCGAGGACGTCGACGTGGACGGGATCCTCCGGGGCATCCACCGGGTCTCTCCCGCCCCCGAGGTGCAGCAAGGCCGCCCCCGGGCGCAGCTGCTCGCCTCGGGCGTCGCCGTCCCCTGGGCCCTCGAAGCCCAGCGGATCCTCGCCGAGGAATGGTCGGTCGCGGCGACCGTGTGGTCGGTGACCTCGTGGAACCAGCTGCGTCGCGACGGGCTCGAGGCGGAGAAGCACGCCTTCCGCCATCCCGACGAGCCCGCACCGGTCCCGTACCTGACGCAGAAGCTCGCGGGGGCGGAGGGCCCGGTGGTCGCCGTCTCCGACTTCTGCTCCGATGTTCCCGACCAGGTGCGACACCTGCTGCCGAACGACTTCGCGACCCTCGGCGCCGACGGCTTCGGGTTCTCCGACACCCGCGCGGGCGCACGGCGGTTCTTCGGCACGGACACGCACAGCGTGGTGGTCCGCACCCTGCAGCTCCTGACCCGGCGCGGAGAGGTTCCCGCCTCGGCGGCGGCCGAGGCGATCAGCCGCTACCGGCTCGACGATCCCGCGGCAGGCACGAGCGGCGTCTCCGGCGGGGACGCCTGAGGGCGGATGGCGACGGCGGCGTCGGGCTCGTCAGCTCTCCCGACCCGGGACCAGGTCCATCTCCTCGGCCACCTGCTGCGCGACCTCGCGGAGCAGCGGCACGGCGCGCTCGCCGAAGTCCGCGTCCACGCGGGAGGACGGGCCGGACACGGAGATCGCGATCCGGGACCGCTCCCCGGGCACGGCCATGGCGTAGCAGCGCACGCCGAGCTCCTGCTCCTCGTCGTCGATAGCGAATCCCTGCTCGCGCACCACGTCCAGGCGCTCGAAGAGCTCCTCGAGCGACGCGGCACTCTTCGACGTCGGCTGCGGCATGCCGGTGCCGCGCACGATCTTCTCGACCTCCGCGTTGGGCAGCGTGGCCAGCAGCGCCTTCCCCACACCGGTGGCGTGCGGGAAGGCGCGGCGGCCCACCTCGGTGAACATGCGCATCGAGCGGTTCGACTGCACCTGGCCGACGTAGACGATCATCTGCCCGTCGAGCGCAGCCATGTTCGCCGACTCCCCGAGCTCGTCCGCGAGGTGCTGGAGGAAGGGACGTCCCGTCGGCCCGAGCTGGCGCGTGGCCGCCTCGCCGAGCCAGATCAGCCGAGGTCCCAGGACGTACGTGCGGTTGGGAAGCTGGCGGATGTAGCCGGGCCCCACGAGGGTGCGCAGCAGGCGGTGGATGGTGGGCAGCGGCAGCTCGACCGCCTGGGAGAGCTCGCTGAGGGACATCTCCCGATCCGCCTCGGCGACCACCTCGAGCAGGTGGAAGACCCGCTCCACCGACTGCACTGCGCCTGTTCCCTGCTTGGCCGCCATGTACTGCGTCTCCTCGTTCGTGCCGTTCGTCGACCCGGGGAGGTCGACTCGATTGTAGTGAGAGTGATGCGCCGGAGGATGTCGCTCTTGCGTTCGCCCCTCGACGACCATACTATCCATCATGCGGAATAAAACTTCCACAACCAGCCTCCGGCGGAGGGCCCACCGGGCACCGCCGCGGAGAGCGACCGGACGACTCTTCACTCCCAGGAGGACCAGACATGGCCGCCCCCAGCCCCGGACACTCATTGATCCTACGTGTACAGGTGCCCAGCACCACGGACGCGACCAGCACCATCGCCTCGAGCGTGGCCGCGGTCGGCGCGATCGTCACGGCTCTCGACGTCGTCGAGTCGACTCCCGAGATGCTGATCGTCGACGTCAGCTGCAACGTGGGCGACGACGCCCACCGGGACCGTCTGATCTCCTCGCTCGAGTCCCAGGACGGCCTCGAGGTCCACAAGGTCTCCGACCGCACCTTCCTCATCCATCTCGGGGGCAAGATCGAGGTCACCCCGCGGGTCTCCCTGCGCAACCGTGACGACCTCTCCCGCGCCTACACCCCGGGGGTGGCGCGGGTGTGCATGGCGATCCACGACAACCCCGCCGACGCCCGCCGCCTGACCATCAAGCGCAACACCGTCGCCGTCGTGACCGACGGGACCGCCGTCCTCGGGCTCGGCGACATCGGCCCGGCCGCAGCGCTCCCGGTCATGGAGGGCAAGGCCGCCCTGTTCAAATCCTTCGCGGACGTCGATGCATGGCCCGTCTGCCTCGACACGACCGACACCGAGCAGATCATCGAGATCGTCAAGGCGATCGCGCCCGTCTACGGCGGCATCAACCTCGAGGACATCGCCGCTCCCCGCTGCTTCGAGATCCTCGCCCGGCTCCAGGAGGAGCTGGACATCCCCGTCTTCCACGACGACCAGCACGGCACCGCGATCGTCGCCCTGGCCGCCCTCTACAACGCGCTGCGTGTGGTCGGCAAGGACATCGCGGACGTCCGCGTGGTGGTCTCCGGCGTCGGTGCCGCCGGGCACGCGATCATCCAGCTCCTCCACCACGAGGGGGCCGGGAAGATCGTCGCGTGCGATCGCCAGGGCGCGATCCACCGAGGCCGGGACCTCGCCGACGAGCACCGGCGGTGGATCGCGGAGAACACCAATGCCGACGGCTTCTCCGGGACCCTCAAGGAGGCGATGGTCGACGCGGACGTCTTCATCGGCGTCTCCGGGCCGGACATCCTCGAGGAGGAGGACATCGCCGCGATGGCTCCCGAGGCGATCGTCTTCGCGATGGCGAACCCGACCCCCGAGGTCGATCCCGTGGCCGCCTCGCGCCACGCCGCCGTGGTCGCGACCGGCCGCTCAGACTTCCCCAACCAGATCAACAACGTCCTCGCCTTCCCGGGCCTGTTCCGCGGGCTGCTCGACGCGGGCGCGGCCGAGATCCGCACCGAGATGCTCGTCGCCGCGGCGAGCGCGATCGCCGGCTGCGTGCGCGAGAGCGAGCTCAACGCGAGCTACATCATCCCCAGCGTCTTCGACGCGGCGGTCTCCCCGGCCGTCGCCGACGCCGTGCGGGGCAGCATCCAGGTCACCTCGCAGGAGCCCGAGCACGCCCTCGCCGAGATCGGCGCCTGAGCGGCGCGGCGCGGGACCGATCACGCCCCATCGCCCGGCACGACCGGGCGCCCCGAGAACGGAGACACCATGAGCACCATCACCACCCCCTCGGCCGTCGAGGCCACCAGACCGGAGGGCCTCGCGCAGGCCGAGGAGATCCTCAGCGCCGAGGCGCTGGACTTCGTCGCCGAGCTGCACCGCCGCTTCGACGCGCGGCGCCTCGAGCTCCTCGCCCAGCGCACCGAGAAGCGCCGCGAGGCCGCGGAGCGCGGCCGACTCGACTTCCTGGAGTCGACCCGCTCGATCCGCGAGGACGAGAGCTGGTCGGTCCCCGAGGCGCCGCCCGCCCTCCGGGACCGCCGCGTCGAGATCACCGGCCCGGCCATGCCCGCGAAGATGGCGATCAACGCCCTGAACTCCGGGGCGAAGGTCTGGCTCGCGGACCTCGAGGACGCCTCGAGCCCGACCTGGCTCAACCAGGTCGGCGGCATCCTGAACCTCCGCGACGCCGCGCACGGGACGCTCGCCTTCACCTCCCCGGAGGGGAAGCAGTACCGCCTGCGCGAGGACGAGCCGTCCGCCGTGGTCGTCGCCCGCCCGCGCGGGCTGCACCTGCCCGAGCACAACGTGCGCATCGACGGAGCACCCGCCTCCGCCTCCCTGGTCGACTTCGGCCTGCACTTCTTCCACACCGCCGCCGCGCTGTCCGAGAAGGACCGCGGCCCGTACTACTACCTGCCCAAGCTCGAGTCCCACCTCGAGGCGAAGCTCTGGAACGAGGTGTTCACCTACGCCGAGGAGCGCCTCGGGATCGCGCACGGCACCGTCCGGGCCACCGTCCTCATCGAGACCATCCCCGCCGCCTTCGAGATGGAGGAGATCCTCTACGAGCTGCGCGAGCACGCCTCCGGCCTGAACGCGGGCCGCTGGGACTACCTCTTCAGCATCATCAAGACGTTCCGCGATGCCGGGGAGAGGTTCCAGCTCGCCGACCGCTCGACCGTCACGATGACCGCCCCGCTCATGCGGGCCTACACGGACCTGCTCGTGCGCACGTGCCACCGTCGCGGCGCGGTCGCCATGGGAGGCATGGCCGCGTTCATCCCCAACCGCCGCGAGCCGGAGGTCACCGCCGCGGCCTTCGAGAGCGTCCGCCAGGACAAGACCCGCGAGGCCCGGGACGGCTTCGACGGATCGTGGGTGGCCCACCCCGACCTCGTCGAGATCTGCCGAGAGGTGTTCGACGGCGTGCTCGGCGAGCGACCCCACCAGATCGACCGCACCCGCGAGGACGTCGAGGTCACCGCCGATCAGCTGCTCGACGTCGCGAGCGCGGGAGAGGTGCGGACCGAGAAGGAGCTGCACCTGAACCTCTACGTCGCCTTCCGCTACGTCGCGGTGTGGCTCTCGGGCAACGGAGCGGTGGCGATCAACAACCTCATGGAGGACGCGGCCACCGCCGAGATCTCGCGCTCGCAGGTCTGGCAGCAGATCCACAACGGCGTCGTCTACCGGGACACCGGGAACACCGCGACCCGCGAGCTCGTCGAGGAGGCCATCGCGGCGCAGAGCGAGACGATCCGCCGGGAGCTCGGCGGGATCGAGGAGCTCGCCGCGCACATCGAGCCGGCGATCGAGCTGGTGACCCGTCTCGTGCTGGACGAGGAGTACCAGGACTTCCTGACCCTGCCCGCCTACGAGTTCATGGAGGCCCGATGACCAGCGCTTCCCTTCCCGAGGAGGACTGCTCCTGCACCACCGGCGGGGTGCTGTCCGAGGACTTCCTGCGTTCCGCCGACGAGCAGCTCGCCGCGACCGACGAGCTCCTCGCCACGAGCTATCCGGGTGATCCGGGGACCCGGCAGCCGGTGCACACCGTGTACGTCCCCGCGGACGACTTCACCCCGGACCTCCCCCGGGCGTGGGGTGAGCGGGCCCTCGCGGCCGTCGCCGAGGACGGCCTGGACGAGCTCGCCCGGCGCATCGCGCCCCCGGGCACGGACCCGCAGATCCTCGGCACCGTCGTCCAGGCGGTCGAGCGCAAGCTCCTCACCGAGCCGATCGAGGATCTCCGGATCGACTTCGAGGACGGCTTCGGGGATCGCCCCGACACGGAGGAGGACAGCCAGGCGGTCGCCGCCGCACGGGCCGTCGCCCGCGCCGTGATCGCGGGCACCGCGCCGCCGTTCCTCGGCATCCGCTTCAAGAGCCTCGAGGCCCCCACCCGGGCACGTGCCCTGCGCACCCTCGACCTCTTCGTGAGCACCCTCGTGCGCGGGGGAGGGCTCGCGGAGGCCGGCATCAGCACCGACGGGCTGCCCCCGGGCCTCGTGCTCACCCTGCCCAAGGTCAGCACCCTCGCGCAGGTGCAGGTCATGGTCAGCGCGTGCGAGCAGCTCGAGCAGCAGCTCGGCCTGGCGTCGGGCCGGCTGCGCTTCGAGGTGCAGATGGAGACGGCTCCCCTGATCTTCGGCGCGGACGGCCGCTCGCCCCTCGGCGACGTCATCCACCGCACCGGCGGTCGGGTCGAGGCGCTCCATTACGGCACCTACGACTACTCGGACAGCCTGCAGATCCCCGCTGAGCAGCAGTCCATGGAGCACCCCGCGGCGGATCACGCCAAGGCGGTGATGCAGGTCGCCGTCGCCGGCACCGGGGTGCGGCTCTCGGACGGGTCGACGAACATCCTGCCCCTCGGCGATGCCGCTCAGCGCCGCAAGGCCTGGGAGCTCCACGCCCGCCTGGTCCGTCGCTCCCTCGAGCGCGGCTACTACCAGGGATGGGATCTGCATCCGGCGCAGCTGCCCACGAGGTTCCTGGCGACCTACCTGTTCTACGTGGGCGGTTTCGAGGCCGCAGCCGAGCGCCTGCGCAACTACGTCGAGGGCCTCTCCTCGGAGGTGATGGACGAGCCCGCGACGGCCCGGGCCCTCGCCCGGTTCGTGCATCGCGGGGTTCGGTGCGGAGCGATCCACGAGGACCTCCTGCTGGGCGCCTCGGGCCTCGACGCCTCGGCGCTGTCCGCCCTGGCCCATCCCCGTGCTGCGGCCCCCGCCCCGGCATCGCCCGTTCTCGCCGCCCCAGGAGGATCGCGCTCATGACGCCGCCCGCCCCCGACCGCACGCCCACCTACCAGCTCCCGCCCGGCGGGCTCCCCCCGCAGACGGATCTGCTCACGGACAGGGCGATGTTCACCGAGTCCTACGCCGTGATCCCCCGCGGGACCCTGCGGGACATCGTCACCAGCCGTCTCCCCTTCTGGGACGAGACCCGCCTCTGGGTGCTCGCGCGCCCGCTCAGCGGTTTCGCCGAGACCTTCTCGCAGTACCTGATGGAGGTCGCCCCGGGCGGGGGCAGCGACCGGCCCGACACCGATCCGGAGGCGGAGAGCGCCCTGTTCGTCATGTCCGGGGAGCTGACCGTCGTGATCGACGGGACCGCGCACCTCCTCGAGCCGGGCGGCTTCGCCTACATCCCCCCGCGGTCCGCGTGGTCGGTGCGGAGCACCGGCGGCGAGAACGCCACCTGGCAGTGGATCCGCAAGCGGTACCAGCGGGTCGAGGGCATCGACGCGCCCCCCGCGGTGGTGACGAACGAGAAGGACATCGACCCCACCCCGATGCCGGACACCGACGGCGCCTGGGCCACGACCCGTTTCGTGGACCCCGACGACGTCCGCCACGACATGCACGTCACCGTGGTCTCCTTCGAGCCGGGCGGCTCGATCCCGTTCGCGGAGACCCATGTCATGGAGCACGGCCTGTACGTGCTCGAGGGCAAGGCCGTGTACCGGCTGAACCAGGACTGGGTCGAGGTGGAGGCCGGCGACTTCATGTGGCTGCGGGCGTTCTGCCCCCAGGCGTGCTACGCCGGCGGGCCCGGTCGGTTCCGCTACCTCCTGTACAAGGACATGCACCGGCACATGCCGTTCCCGGGCTGAGCCCGGCACGCCCCGCCGATCCCCGGCCGCTGAGCGCAGCGGCCGGGGATCGGCGGTCCACGGCAGTCCACGGCGGTTGACGACACCGCGCACACCCCGTAGTCTTTCCGCACCAAGGAAAGATTCTTCCGCATCTTGAGAACAATCCTTGGCGTCCCACCCGACGACTTCGAAGGAGCAGTCATGCCCCGTCCTCGCCCCGCGTCCTCGCCCCGCGACGTCGCCCTCAACTGCTCGACGCTGCTCACCGAGCTGCCCGTGCTGGAGCGCCCCACGGCCGCCCGCGACGCCGGCTTCGAGCGCATCGAATTCTGGTGGCCCTTCGACAGCCCCACCCCCACGCCGCAGGAGATCGACGACTTCGTCGCGTCGGTCGAGGAAGCGGGCGTGCAGCTCGTGGGCCTGAACCTCTTCGCCGGCGACATGCCCGGCGGCGAGCGCGGGATCGTCTCGCATCCCGGCCGCGAGAAGGAGTTCGCCGACAACGTCGCCGTCGTCGCCGCGCTCGGCGAGCGGCTCGGCTGCAGGGCCTTCAACGCCCTGTACGGCCTGCGCCTCGAGGGCCAGGACCCTGCGGCCCAGGACGAGACCGCGCTGGCCAACCTCGCCCTCGCCGGGAAGGAGCTCGCCCGCATCGGCGGGACCGTCCTGCTCGAGCCGGTCTCCGGGGCGGAGTCGTACCCGCTGAAGACCGCGGCCGACGCCCTGGCCGTCATCGCGAAGGTGCGCGAGGCCGGAGCCGACAACATCAGCCTGCTCGCGGACTTCTACCATCTCGCCGTCAACGGCGACGACGTCGCAGCCGTCATCGAGGAGCATGCCGCCGAGTTCGGGCACATCCAGATCGCCGATGCCCCCGGCCGCGGCGCCCCCGGCACCGGAGACCTGCCCCTGCGCGAGTGGATCGAGCGCTCTCGCGCTCTCGGGTACGGCGGCGACGTCGCCCTCGAGTACAAGCAGGACCGCGCGACCGCCTTCGACTGGCTCGCCGAGCCCGCCGTCACCGCGGGCTGATCCCCCGCCCCCTCTGCACACCCCTTGCGAAAGGACCCCTCATGACCACCATTTCCGTCATCGGACTCGGCATCATGGGACTGCCCATGGCCAAGAACCTCGTCGCCGCCGGCCACGAGGTCACCGGATACAACCGTTCCCGCGGGAAGGTCGACGCCTTCGTCGAGGCGGGAGGTTCCGGCGCCGACTCGGTCCGCGACGCCGTGCGCGAGGCCGAGGTCATCCTCACGATGCTCCCGGACTCCCCCGACGTCGAAGCCGTCGTCGGCGGTGAGGACGGCGTGTTCGCGAACGCGCCGGAGGGCGCCCTGTGGATCGACGCGTCCACGATCCGCCCCGACGTCGCGGTCCAGCTCGCCGACCGGGCCCGCGAGGCCGGGCTGCGCCCTCTGGATGCGCCGGTCTCCGGCGGCGAGGCCGGGGCGGTCTCCGGGGCGCTGTCGATCATGGTCGGCGGCGAGAAGGCGGACGTCGACGCCGCCCGCGAGGTGTTCGAGGGGGTGGGGAAGACGATCGTGCACGTGGGCCCCTCCGGCTCCGGCCAGACCGTCAAGGCCGCGAACCAGCTCATCGTCGCCGCCAACATCCAGGCCCTCAGCGAGGCCGTCGTCTTCCTCGAGGCCTACGGCGTGGACACCACCGCCGCCCTCGAGGTGCTCGGCGGGGGCCTCGCCGGCTCGAAGGTCCTGGACCAGAAGGGCCAGAAGATGCTGGACCGCGACTTCCAGCCGGGCTTCCGCCTCCAGCTTCACCACAAGGACATGGGCATCGTCACCGCCGCCGCCCGCGAGGCGGCGGTCTCCATCCCCCTCGGTGCCCTCGTCGCCCAGCTCGTCGGCGCGACCGTCGCCCGTGGCGACGGCGGCCTCGACCATTCCGGACTGTTCACGCTCGTCGAGACGCTCTCGACCGCATCCGGTGACGACCTGCAGGCCTGACCGCCTGCCCCAGCCCCGAAGGAGAACGCCATGACCCGCATGCGAACCGTGGACGCCATCGTCCAGATCCTCGAGAAGGAGGGCGCCACCGAGGCCTTCGGCCTCCCCGGCGCCGCCATCAACCCGTTCTACTCGGCGATGCGCGAGCACGGCGGCATCCGCCACACCCTGCACCGTCACGTCGAGGGCGCCTCGCACGCCGCCGACGGGTACTCCCGGGCCACCGGAGGGATCGGCGTGTGCGTCGGCACCTCGGGCCCGGCCGGCACCGACATGATCACGGGCCTGTACGGCGCCGCCGCGGACTCGATCCCGATCCTGTGCCTCACGGGCCAGGCGCCGACCTCCGTCCTGCACAAGGAGGACTTCCAGGCCGTGGACATCGAGTCCATCGCCAAGCCGGTGACGAAGTTCGCCTCGACGATCCTCGAGCCCGGCCTCGTGCCCGGCACCTTCGCCAAGGCGTTCCAGATCATGCGGTCCGCCCGGCCCGGCCCGGTGCTGCTGGACCTCCCGCTGGACGTGCAGATGGCGGAGATCGAGTTCGACATCGATGCGTACGAGCCGCTGGCCCCGGACACCCCCGCCGCGACCCGCATCCAGATCGAGAAGGTGCTCGACCTGCTCGCCACCGCGGAGCGGCCGATGCTCATCGCCGGCGGCGGCGTCATCAACGCGAACGCCTCCGAGAAGCTGGTCGAGCTCGCCGAGCTGCTGGACGTGCCGGTCTCCCCCACCCTGATGGGCTGGGGCAGCATCCCGGACGACCACCGCCTGCAGGCGGGCATGGTGGGCATCCAGACCCACACCCGCTACGGCAACGCCTCCTTCCTCGAATCGGATCTCGTGATCGGCATCGGCAACCGCTGGGCCAATCGCCACACCGGTGACCTCGAGACCTACCGTGCGGGCCGCCGGTTCGTGCACATCGACATCGAGGCCACCCAGATCGGCCGCGTGTTCAGCCCCGACCTCGGGATCGTCTCCGATGCCGGCGCCGCCCTCGAGCTGCTGCTCACGGTGGCCCGCGAGCGCAGGGCCTCCCTTCCGGACTGGTCCTCGTGGGCCGCGTCCTGCACCGCCCGCAAGGGCACCCTGCACCGCAAGACCAACTTCTCGAACATCCCGATCAAGCCGCAGCGGGTGTACCAGGAGATGAACTCGGCCTTCGGCCCGGAGACCGTCTACGTCTCCACGATCGGGCTCTCCCAGATCGCCGGCGCCCAGATGCTGCACGTGTACGGACCGCGCCGGTGGATCAACGCCGGCCAGGCCGGCCCGCTGGGCTGGACCGGTCCGGCGGCCCTCGGCGTGGTGCGCGGACGACCCGACGCGAACGTCGTGGCGCTCTCGGGCGACTACGACTTCCAGTTCATGATCGAGGAGCTCGCCGTCGGCGCGCAGTTCCACCTGCCGTACATCCACGTGGTCGTGAACAACTCCTACCTGGGCCTGATCCGTCAGTCCCAGCGCGGCTTCGACATGGACTACCACGTGTCCCTGGCGTTCGAGAACATCAACGCCCCCGAGACCAACGGGTACGGCGTGGACCACGTCCGGGTCGCGGAGGGCCTCGGCTGCAAGGCCGTGCGGGTCGAGGATCCGGAGGAGCTCGCCGCCGGCTTCGCAGAGGCGCAGCGCCTCGCCGAGGAGCACCGGGTCCCCGTGGTCGTCGAGGTGATCCTCGAGCGCGTCACGAACATCTCGATGGGCACGTCCCTGGACGCCGTCAACGAGTTCGAGGACGTCGCGCAGTCCGCTGCCGACGCCCCGACCGCGCTGGTCCCCCTCACCGAGGTGACGGAGCAGGCGGACCTCGAGCCCGTCGGCGCCGGGAGCTGACCCCGCCGTCGGCGCGGACCGCGCACACATCAGCAGGAGAGGAGGCGGCCGTGCGCATCATCGTGGCACCGGACAAGTTCAAGGGCTCGGCCGAGGCCCATGAGGCGGCCGCGGCCCTCGCAGCCGGGCTGCGCTCGGCCGCCACCCCCACCGCGGGGATCGACGTGGTCGAGATCCCGGTGGCCGATGGCGGCGAGGGCACGGTCGCGGCGGCGCTCGGCGCCGGGTTCTCGCGGCAGGACCTGACCGTGACCGGTCCCGCGGGGGACCCGGTCACGGCGTCCTACGCCCTGCGCGAGGCGACGGCGGTGATCGAGATGTCCCAGGCCTCGGGGCTGGATCTCCTGCCCCGCGACCGCCACGGGCACCGCCTGCTCGACCCCCTCGGGGCGACCAGCCGCGGCACCGGCGAGCTCCTCGCGCACGCCCTGACCCGCGGGGCGCGGCGGATCGTGCTCGGGGTGGGCGGGAGCGCCTGCACGGATGGGGGCGCGGGGATGCTCGCCGCGCTCGGGGCACGCTTCCTCGACGCCGACGGGGAGGTGCTGGGCCCGGGCGGAGGTCCGCTCCGGGCGCTGCACCGCGTGGACCTCTCCGGGGTCCTGCCCGAGGCGGTCCGGGCCACCATCGTGCTCGCCTCGGACGTCGACAACCCCCTCCTGGGGAACCACGGCGCCGCCGCCGTCTTCGGTCCCCAGAAGGGTGCGGGGCCCGCAGAGGTGACCGCCCTCGACCGCGGCCTCGAACGGCTGCGGGACGCGCTCGGCGCGGTGCTGGGTCCCGCCGCCGTGCAGGCGGCGCTCTCCCCCGGCGCGGGGGCTGCGGGAGGCATGGGCTACGGGGCTCTCACGGTGCTCGGCGCCCTGCGGCGTCCCGGGATCGACGTGGTCCTCGAGTTCACGCAGCTGCGCGAGCGGCTCCGCGGCGCCGACCTCGTGATCACGGGAGAGGGGAGCCTCGACGAGCAGTCCTTGCGGGGCAAGACGCCGCTGGGCGTGCTGCGCTGCGCGCAGCAGGAGGCGATCGAGGTCGTCGCCGTCTGCGGGCGCAGCCTCCTCTCGGCCGAGCAGCTGCACGAGGCGGGCTTCGCCGCCGTCCACGCGCTCAGCGATCGAGCCCCCGATGCCCGCACCAGCATGGCGGAGGCCCCGCGACTGCTGCGCGAGGTGGGCGCCGAGATCGGGCACCAGCTCACAGATCCCGCGGGATCCGTCGCCGACGACGGCCGCCGTCTCGACCGGGTCCGCGGAGGATGAGTCCCGCGGGCGCCGCCCCTCGACCGGACTCCCATGACCGACCCCCACAGCACGAGGACGTGATGATGACCAGAGACGACCTTCTCGACGACACCGCTGCCGCAGCTCCGACCGGTGTCGAGGTGAACGACCCCGCGCGCGTGCAACGCCTCATCGCCGAGCACCGGCGCACGCACGGCGCGGCCCGGGCCCCCCAGCCCGCCGTCGCCGGCGGCGCGAGCAGTGGCGCGGCCGACGGAACCCGCTTCGACCTCGTGGTGCGGGGCGACCGGGTCTTCGGCGAGGACGGCTTCGCCCCCCGCGAGGTCGGCATCCGGGAGGGGAGGATCGCGGCCATCGCCCCGCGCGGGGCCGGGCTGCAGGGGGAGGAGGTCGTCGAGCTCGCGGCCGACGAGACCCTGCTCCCCGGGCTCGTGGACGCGCACGTGCACGTCAACGAGCCGGGTCGCACCGAGTGGGAGGGGTTCGCGAGCGCGACCCGGGCGGCGGCGGCCGGCGGGGTGACGACCATTCTGGACATGCCCCTGAACTCCGTCCCCTCGACCGTGAACTCCCCCGCCCTGGAGTACAAGCAGCTCTTCGCCGAGCGGAACGCCTTCGTCGACGTGGGCTTCTGGGCGGGAGCGGTCCCCGGGAACCTCCCCGAGATGCGCTCCCTCCACGAGGACGGGGTGTTCGGCTTCAAGGGCTTCCTGCTGCACTCCGGCGTCGACGAGTTCCCGCCGCTCACGCCCGACGAGCTCGAGGCGGCGCTCGCGGAGACCGCCTCCTGCGGATCGCTGCTGATCGTGCACGCCGAGGACGCCGAGGTCATCGACAGCGCCCCGCAGCCCGAGGGAGGGGCCTACGAGAGCTTCCTGCGCTCCCGGCCGCGCGATGCGGAGAACCTCGCGATCTCCGCCGTCATCGAGCGCACCCGCCGGACGGGCGGCCGCTCCCACATCCTCCATCTGTCCAGCTCGGACGCGCTGGGGATGATCGCCGAGGCCAAGGGCGCGGGACTGGACATCAGCGTCGAGACCTGTCCCCACTACCTCACTCTCACGTCGGAGGAGGTCCCGGACGGGGCGACGGACTTCAAGTGCTGCCCTCCCGTGCGCGAGGGGGACAACCGCGAGCTGCTCTGGCAGGGCCTCCTCGACGGGACCATCGACTACATCGCCTCGGACCACTCCCCCTCCACCCTCGAGCTCAAGGATCTGCCCGACGGGGACTTCGCGATCGCCTGGGGCGGGGTCTCGTCCCTGCAGCTGGGCCTGTCGCTGATCTGGACCGAGGCGCGCCGTCGTGGGATCGGCCTGGACCAGGTGGTCCGCTGGATGTCCACCGCGCCGTCGCAGCGGGCGGGGCTGGAGACCAAGGGCGATCTGCGCGTGGGGCTCGATGCGGACCTCGCCGTGTTCGCCGAGGACGAGACCTACGTGGTGGACGCCTCGACGCTCCATCACCGCCACCCCATCACCCCGTACGAGGGCAGGGAGCTCTCCGGCAGGGTGCGCAGGACGTACCTGCGGGGCCGCCCCGTCGATCTCGAGACCCCGACCGGAGCGCTGCTGCGCCGCGGGGAGGCCTGAGCGGCACGCAGCGCCGCCCGGTGCCTGCCCGGCCCCGCAGGTGACTACGCTCGCAGCGTGGACCAGCCTCTCGACCCTCCTGCACCGCCCGCCGCAGCCGGCTCCCGGTCGCCGCGCGCCGGGGGCAGCGCCAGGCGCTGGGTGCCGCCGCTGCTCGCGCTCGCCGCGACCCTCGCCTACGGGCTGCTGGGCTCCCAGCAGTTCCGTCAGCTCGCCGCCCGCTCCTGGGACCTGGGGATCTTCAGCCAGCTCGCCCGCGCCTACGCGGAGCTGCGCGCGCCGATCGTCCCGATCAAGGGCGATGCGGTGAACCTGCTGGGCGACCACTTCCATCCGCTGCTGGTGTTGCTCGCCCCGGTGTGGTGGGTGTGGCCCTCCGGCGAGGCGCTGCTGTGGGCCCAGGCCCTGCTGTTCGGGCTCTCGGCGATCCCGCTGACCCGTCTCGCGATCGACCGGCTGGGGCCCGGGCTCGGCACGCTGGCCGGCGGGGCGTACGTGTTCTCCTTCGGACTGCAGGCCGCCGCGGACGTGCAGTTCCACGAGATCGCCGTCGCGGTGCCGCTGCTGGCGCTGTCGCTGACGGCGCTGCTGCGCGGAAAGGTGCGCGCAGCGGTGCTGTGGGCGGCGCCGCTGGTGCTGGTCAAGGAGGATCTGGGGCTCACGGTCGCGCTGCTCGGGCTGCTCATCGCGCTGCAGCACCGTCAGGACCGCCGCCCGCGCACCGCAGGGCTCGCGCTGGCCGGCTGGGGCGCCGCGTGGTTCGTGCTGGCCACCTTCGTGATCCTGCCGCTGCTGAACACCGCCGGGCAGTACGACTACACCGGCAACCTCGGCTCGGTGCTCGAGGTGTTCTGGCCGCCCGTGAAATGGCTGACGGTGCTGATGCTGCTGCTGGCGGCCGGGCTGATCGGCGGCCGGTCCCCGCTGATCTGGCTCATGGTCCCCACCCTCGCCTGGCGCTTCACCGGCACGGTCGAGTTCTACTGGGAGTGGGGCTGGCACTACGACGCGGTGCTGATGCCGATCGCGTTCGCCGCCCTGCTCGATGCCCTCGGCGACCGCCGCACCGGGCGGGCGACGCTCTGGTGGGCCGAGGGGCCCCGCCCGGCGCGGCGCCTCCGGGTCACGGCCGTCGCGGTCTCGGCGGCGGCCACCCTCGCGCTGGGCCCTGCGATGCCGGTGCTGGACGTGCTGCGGCCCGCGCAGTGGGAGCCGACGTGGCGGGCGGAGCCGGCGGCCGCGGCGCTCGAGGCGGTGCCCGAGGACGCGGTGCTCGCCGTGGACATCACGCTCATGGCCCAGGCGGTCCCGGAGCACGACGTGCAGTGGCTGCACGGCCCCAACGAGCGGGTGCCCGACTGCATGCTCAGCGACCAATACGCGTTCTCCTGGAGCGGCGCCGCGCCGCAGGATCCCGCGGCCTGGGCCCAGGAGCGCTGGGGCGCGGAGTACCTGCAGCGCTACGACGGGGGTGGGTTCGCCGTGGTGTGCCGGGCGCAGGCCGGGTGAGAGGCCCTCACACCGGGTCGGCGCGGTCGATCGCGGTGCGGCGGGCGCGGCGCGGGCGGGTGTCGGTCTGCGCCTTCTCCCGCAGCGTCTGCTCCCGCTCCGCGCGGGCGGACTCCAGCCGCAGGCGCCACGGGGAGAGCCGTTCCGCGGCGAGCGCGAGCTGCAGGCCGCGCGAGAGCGCCAGATCGGTGGCGGAGACCGGCAGCGCCGCGAGCTCCGCCGCGTGCTCGGGGAGGCGGTGCGCGGTCCCGCAGGCGCTCCACCGGGCGGTGACCTGCAGGATCCGGCTGCGGGTGTCGAGGATCGAGTGGCGGGCGCCGGGCACCTCGAGCAGCTGCGCGGCCGGGATGCGGGCGGCGAGCTCGCGGGCGATCCGCGGCGGGGAGATCAGATCCTGGGTGCCGGTGAGCACGAGGGTCGGGGCGGTGATCGCGGGCGCGAGCTCGTGCAGGTCCAGCTGCTCGCCGCGGAACGCGGGCACGGCTCGGGCCTGCTCCGCCTCGAGCAGCAGCGGGTCCAGCGGCCCGCCGTCGGCGTGGCTGCCCGCGCCGAGCTCGGTGTGCGCGATCCGGGCGGTGAGGTCGTGCTCGATGACGTACGGCGTGGACTGCAGCCAGGCCTGGTTCAGCACCTGCCGCACGCTGGTCCAGGTGAGCCGGCCCCGGCCCAGGGCCAGCAGGTCCACGAGGTCCCGCACCGCCTCCGGGCCGCCGTGCTCGTGGACGGCCAGCACCACGGGGCCGGCGCGGTGGGCATCGACCGCGCCCTCCTCCGCGAGGCGGCGCAGCGTGCGGGCGGTGGAGGAGGTGGAGGGCTCGGTCCCCTCCCAGTACAGGGCCCGCAGCCGCTCCTGGGCGATGGCCTCGTCCCCCGCGCTGGTCAGGGGGGAGTCGAGCACGAGGGAGTGCACCCGCTGCGGGTGGAGGATCGCGAGCACCTGGGCGAGATAGGCGCCGTATCCGCTGCCCACCACCGCGGCCTGCTCGACGCGGGCGTGGTCGAGCACGGCCAGCAGGTCGCCGATCACCTCGCGCAGGGTCATCACGTGCGCGGGCAGCTCGGTCCCCTCCGCATCGAGCCGGGACAGCCCCACCCCGCGGTGCTCCATCATCAGCACGTCGAGTCCGCGACCGGCGAGGCTGCGGCGCAGCACGTCGTAGGGCAGCACCGAGGCGCGGGCCGGGCCGTCCGGGATCAGCAGCACCGGGGCCTGCGGCGCGGCGATGCCCGTGGGCGGCGGCGCCGTCGCGGGCCGTCGGGCCGGGGCGGCGCCGGGCTCGGGCGGTGCGGCGCGGGGCCGACGCGGCACCGTGCGCGCATAGCGCAGCGGGAACAGCCGCGGATCCTCGGCGGAGAACTCCCGGTACACGGTCATCACGTCGTTCCGCAGCTGCAGCAGATCGTCCTGGGCGGCGCGGTCGAAGAGCTCGGAGGTCAGCGAGCGGGCGGCGGAGCGGCGCACGGGTTCGACCCCCCTTCCGCCGGGCCGCGGGTCATGATCCCGCCCCGATGGTCTTCCACAGGAACGCGTACAGCAGCGCGTTCATCCGCGCGGCCTGCTCGTTGGTCGCTGCACCGCCGTGGCCGCCCTCGATGTTCTCCCAGTAGCGCACGTCGGCCGCGAGGGATTCCATGGCGGCGGTGAACTTCCGTGCATGCCCGGGATGGACCCGGTCATCGCGCGTGGAGGTGAGCACGAAGGTGGGCGGGTACGCGGTGTCCTCGGCCAGCAGGTGGTACGGGCTGATGGTGCGCAGGTGCTCCCAGTCCTCGGTGTCCGGGTCGCCGTACTCCGCCATCCACGAGGCGCCGGCCAGCAGGTGGCTGTAGCGCTTCATGTCCAGCAGCGGCACCTGGATGATCACGGCGCCGAACAGCTCGGGATGCTGGGTGACCATGTTGCCGGTGAGCAGGCCGCCGTTGGAGCCGCCGCGCACCGCGAGGTGCTCGCGGTCGGTGACCCCGCGCTCGAGCAGGTCCTTCGCCACCGAGGAGAAGTCCTCGTAGGCGCGGTGGCGCTTCTCCTTGAGCGCCGCCTGGTGCCAGCGCGGGCCGTACTCGCCGCCGCCGCGGATGTTGGCCAGCACGTAGGTGCCGCCGCGCTCGAGCCAGGCCCGGCCGATCCCTCCCAGGTAGGAGGGGGTCAGGGAGATCTCGAAGCCGCCGTACCCGTACAGCAGGGTGGGCTGGACCTGCCCGGCCTCCACCCGGTCCGGGCGGGAGATCTCGAAGTACGGGATGCGGGTGCCGTCGTCGCTGACCGCGAAGTGCTGGCTGACGTCCAGGCCCTCCGCGTCGAAGCGCTCCGGCGCGGATTTGATGAGCTCGAGCTCGCCGGCCTCTCCCCCGCTCTCGACCTCGGAGAGGTCGCCCAGCAGCAGCCGGGTGGGGGTGATGAAGTCGGTGACCGTCACCCACACCTCGTCGGACTCGTCCGCGTCGACGGCGGAGACGGAGATCGCGCCGCGCAGCTCGGGGTAGAGGTCGCGCCGCACCCACTGGCCGTGCTCGTCACGGGTGTGGACCTCGAGACGGTGCACGACGTCCTCGAGGATCGAGAGCACCACCGCGGTGCGGGTGATCGTCATGTCCGCGAGGGAGGTGGTCTCCGTCGGCTCGAAGAGCATCTGCAGCTCCGGCTCCCCGGCCTGGAAGCGCGCGAAGTCGCCCACCACCAGCGAGCCGGCCGGATAGGTCGCCTCCCCGATCTCCCAGTCGCTGCGCGGGCTGAAGATGCCCAGGTCGCGGTGGGCGGTGGCGTCGAGGTCGCGGGGCACCTCGACCCGGGTCAGCGCGGGCGGCTCCTGCCCCCGGTCGACGACGTGGATCGTCATGTCGTAGAAGGCGTGGGCCTCGATCACCCAGTCCCGCTCCCAGCCGGGGGTCGCATCGTGCGCGGCGAAGACGGCCATGTCCGAGGCGGCGACCTCGTGCACCTGCTGCGCCTCGTGGAGCGGGGTGCCGCGGCGCCAGATCCGGGCCTGGCGCGCGTAGCCGGAGCTGGTGGTGGTGCCCTCGCCGAGGTCGGTGCAGGCCCAGACGGTGTCCGCATCGATCCAGCTCAGCGAGCCCTTGGCCTCCGGGCGTTCGAAGCCGCCCGCGGAGGCGGGGACGAACTCGAGGGTCTCGAGGTCGAACTCGCGGGTGACGTCGGCGTCCGAGCCGCCGTGGGAGAGGTCGATCAGGGCGTGGCGGTAGGGCTCGCCCTCGGCGGGGCGCAGCAGGCGCGCGCCGTGCCACACCCAGTCCTCGCCCTCGGCCTCGTTGAGCGCGTCCACGTCCAGCAGGATCTGCCACTCGGGCTCGTCGGTGCGGTAGGAGTCGAGGGTGGTGCGGCGCCACAGCCCGCGCTCGTGCTCGGCATCGGTCCAGAAGTTGTAGAGGAACTCGCCGCGCTTGACCACCCCGGGGATGCGGTCCTTCGCATCGAGGATCTCGAGGATCTCCGCCTGCAGCGTCCGGGTGAGCGGCGCGCCCGCCGGATCCTGCGGATCGGGCACGGCGTCGAGCTCGCACTCCGCTGCGGCGTTGCGCTCCTGCACCCAGGCCAGCGCCTCCTCGCCGGTGACCTCCTCGAGCCACTGGTGGGGGTCGGTGCTGCCGTCCAGGGCGGGCAGCCGGGCATCGGTCTGCGGAGCGGGGTCGGTCATCGGTTCTCCTCGTCGACGGCGGCGATCCGGGCGGCGCGACGATGCTCCCCGGGAGCGATCACATGGCTCATGGGCCCAGCCTACGGGGGCGCGCGCGAGCCGGGGTCCGCGTGGAACACTGGCGGCATGAGACGTCGTCATCTGCTGGCCCTCGCCCCTGCCGCAGCCCTGGCCGCCTGCACGGCCCAGGAGCCGGCGGACGGCCCCGACACCGACGGGCCGAGCGATGCGGGAGGCGGCGACGGGGGCACCGACGGGACCAGCTCCCCGACGGAGCCGAGCACCGCGGCCACGACCGAGCCGCCCACCGCGGCGGAGCTCCTGCTCGAGGAGCTCTCCCCGCGCGAGCTCGCCGGGCAGCTGGTGCTGGTCGGCATCCCGGCCGGCAGCGAGATCCCCGCAGCGGCGCTCGAGGAGCACCATGCCGGAGGGATCTTCCTGCTGCAGGTGTGGGAGAGCGCCGACGCCGTCGACCGCACTGTCGCCGCCGCCCGCGACCGCTCCCGGGACGACCTCCCGCCGCTGATCGCGGTGGACCAGGAGGGCGGCCAGGTGAGGATGCTGCGCGGGGAGGCCGCGCGCCGCACCCCCTCGGCCGAGGAGCTCGGCGCCCAGGGCCCCGGGGCCGTCACCGAGGCGTACACGAGCATCGGCGAGGATCTGGCCGCCCGCGGCATCCAGGTCGCCCTCTCCCCCGTCGCGGACGTGGTCGATCCCGACCTCGGCGACGCCAACGAGCCCGTCGGCGCGGTGGACCGCGGCTTCGGCACCGAGCCGGGGCCGGTGGGCGAGTGCGTGGTCGCGGCGACGGAGGCGCTCGCGGCGCAGGGCGTGGCGGCGACCCTCAAGCACTTCCCGGGCCTGGGCCGGGTCGAGCAGAACACCGACTTCTCCGCCGAGGGGATCGAGGACGACGTCACCGGCCCCGAGGATCCCTTCCTCGACTCCTTCCGCGACGGGATCGACGCCGGGGCGCCGCTGGTGATGATGTCCTCGGCGGTCTATCCGCGCCTCGAGCCGGAGGTGCCGGCGATGTTCTCCGCCGCCGCGATCCAGGACCTGCTGCGCGACGGGCTGGGCTTCTCCGGGCTCGTCGTCTCCGATGACATCGGCGCGGCGGAGGCCGTCGCCGCGGTGCCGGTGCCGGAGCGCGCCACCCGCCTGCTCGAGGCCGGCGGCGACGTGGTGCTCACGGCCGACGCCTCCCTCACCGGCGAGCTGGTCGATGCGATCGAGGAGTTCGCCTCGCGGGGCGAGGAGCAGGCGCAGCGGGTGCGGGAATCCGCCGGGCGCATGCTCGCGCTCAAGGAGCAGCTGGGGCTGCTCGGCGACTAGGGCGCCCGTCAGGCCTTGTCGAGCGTGATGAGGTGGTTCAGCGGGCCGTGACCGCCGGAGCGCCGCGAGAGGCGCCAGTCCTGGACGTTGTCGGTGGCGCTCGCGACGAACTCGCGGGCCGAGGCGACGATGGTGACCATGTCGTCCTCGCTGCCGGCCTCGCCGATCTCGCCGAGCTCCCCGGCGCGGTCGAACTCGGCGATGCGCGCGAGCTGCGCCGCGATCGCGGCGGAGAGGGTCGCCCCGGCGCCGCGCACGCGCCGCCCGGGCACCCGCTCGGCGCGCAGCAGATCGGTGCCGCCCTCGTGGACCAGCACGTCGACCACGTCCTCGCCCTCGAGCAGACGGCCCGTGACCAGCACCGAGCGCGGGCCCGCCGCCTGCAGCGCGAGCGCCTGCTCGCGGATCTCCTCGATCGAGGTCGCCAGCGGCCGGCCCAGCAGCTGCGCCGCTTCGGCCATGGTGGGGGTGAGCACGTCCACGAGCGGCAGCAGCTGCTCGCGCAGCGCCTTCGCGCCCTCGGCGGAGATCAGCGGAGCGCCGTGGGCGCTGACCATCACCGGGTCCAGGACGATCCGCCCCAGCCGGTCGCGGTGCGCCCGGACCGCGGCGGCGACCGCGTCGACGACGGCCGCGCTGCCGAGCGCGCCGATCTTCGTCGCATCCAGCCGCAGATCGCCGGCGACCGCATCGATCTGCCCGCGCACCACCTCGGCCGGCAGCGGGTAGGTGCCGTGGACCTCGTGCGCGGTGATCGTCGCGATCATGCTCACCGCGCTCGCCCCGTAGGCGCCCAGGGCGGTGAAGGTCTTGAGATCCGCCTGGAGGCCGCCGGCCCCGTCGGATTCCGAGGCGGCGATGGTCAGGACGACGGGCGGGCGCATGCAGTCTCCATCTGTCGAGGATCACGGCCGGTCCACCGGCCCCGTGAGCGGAGAGTACCAATCGGGCCTGGCATCTCTATCCTGGATCCCGGTCCCTGCACCGGGCGTGCGAGAATCGCTCGGGGCATCCACGGCACCGGGGGAACGGTGCTCGCGGCGTCGGGAGGTGGCGATGAGCCAGGAGCCAGGTGATCGGCGGCAGCCGGACGGATCCTCGCTGCCCGATTTCTCCACCCGCTCCTCCGCCGGCTCCTCGCCCGGGGACCCGTCCCGCGGCCCGGCCGTCCTCGGCGAGCCGAGCGACCGCGCCCTGCGCCGCTCCCGCACCATGATGATCGCCGTGATCGGCGGCTCCGTCGTGGTGATCGGGGTGATCGCGCTGATCCTCTCGCAGACGGTGTTCCGCTCGGCCCTGGACGATCCGGGCCCGACGGCCTCTGCGACCGGGACGCGCGCGGCCGAGGGGCAGTCGGAATACGTGCCCCATCCGGAGGATCCGGACATCGCCCCTCCCCCGCCGATCTTCACCCAGGCGCCGACCACCGAGTGCACCATCCCGCAGGATCAGCAGCCCCCGCCGCCGGCCGCACCCGGCACCGTGCGCGGAGGCGGGCTCGAGTACACCTCGCCGGAGGGCTGGGGCTCGGGCTGGATCGTCGGCTCGCTGCCCTACCTCACCGAGCTCGGGGCCGACGGCCGGGTCGTCGAGGGCAACTGGTACAGCGTCGTCAACCTCGGCCGGGTCTCCTTCCCGGAGGACGAGGGCGGCTACCCCGGGCCCGAGAGCGCCGCGGTCGCGCTCTTCCAGTGCTACGCCACCACCACGGGGGTCGTCTCCCACTTCGGCGAGCACCCCGAGGTCACCGACTACCGCTCCGAGGCGACGACGGTGGACGGCCATGCCGCCTGGATCGTCCAGGCCACCTACCATTTCGAGGATCCGGAGCTGTTGAAGACCTCGAGCGCCTCGATCGTCACCTCGATCGTCGTCGAGACGCCGAACGGTCCCAGCGCCCTGGTCAGCGATGTCGCCGCCGATCAGCCCGACCACGTGAAGAACCTCGAGGACATCATCGCGAGCCTCGACGTCGTCGAATGAGACCCGCTCGCGGTCTCCCGCGACGCCGAGATCCCCAGCCGAAGGAGCCCCCGTGCACACCGGAGAGCAGCACACCTCGACCCAGCGGCCCTCCCCGGGCGAGGGCGGCCGCGGCGCCGCGCTGCTGATCGGCGCCCTCGCCTTCGCCGTCGTGTTCCTGCTGATCGTGGGCGTCACCGTGGCCTACCTGGTGCTGCGCCCCGGTGGGAACGGCGGAGCCGTCGCCTCGCCGAGCGCCGAGGTCTCGCAGAGCGCGGACACCCCGTCCCCGGGGACCGGCGAGGAGACGGACACCGCCTCGGCCGCGCCGACCGATGTCGAGGAGGAGCGCTGCTGGAGGCCGGAGACCCCCGAGCGCACCTCGTCCAACCCCTCCGGGACGCTGCGCGGCGGAGGCCTGCAGTTCATCCCGCCCGCCGTCTACGACCAGCGCGGCACCCCCGTCGGGGTCTCCTACGCCGACGACCTCCAGGGCGCGCAGGCACAGGTCGAGGACACCTGGTACTCCACCGTCTTCGTGGGGGAGATCGCCTGGCAGCCGGGCATCGAGTACCCGGGCGCCGAGGTCGCCTCGCAGAAGATCGCGAGCTGCTTCTACTCCGCGAACATCTGGGGGGAGACGAAGGGGCGCTCCCTCGACGACGAGGTCACCGAGCCGGTGACGATCGCGGGGCTCCCCGGCTATCGCACCACGGCGACGATCAACTTCGCCCAGTCCCCGATGGAGAGGACCTCGGCCACGCGCCTGGTGGTGGTCGTGCTCGAGACGGAGCAGGGGCCGAGCGTGTTCGGGACCGAGACCGCCGTGGGCGTCGAGGAGCACGAGGACGCCGCCGTCGAGGCCTACGAGTCCCTCACGGGCATCGCCTGACGCCCCTCACACCACGGCGGAGGCGAGGCGACAGAGGTTGTCGATCACCTGCATGCGGAACGGACGCTGCCGCCATTCGTCGAGGTCGAGCTGCCGGCTGCGCGAGCGGTAGGTCTCCTCCACCTCCCGGATCTTCTCCATGAAGTCGGTGCCGCCCACCATCAGCGAGCACTCCATCTGCAGCAGGAACGAGCGGATGTCCATGTTCGAGGAGCCGAGCACGGTCACCGAGTCGTCGATCGTGAGGTGCTTGGCGTGCAGGATCGTCGGCGCGCGGTAGAGCCAGATCTTCACCCCCGCCTCCAGCAGCACCGAGTAGTAGGAGCGCTGGGCGTGGAAGACGAGGAACTGGTCGCCGATCTCGGAGACGAACAGCTCGACCTCCACACCGCGCCGCGCCGCGGTGACCAGGGCGGCGAGCATCGACTCATCGGGCACGAAGTACGGCGAGACGGCCACGATGCGCTCCCGGGCGGAGTAGAACAGCTGGTTGAACAGCGCCAGGTTGTTCTCCGTGACGAAGCCGGGCCCGCTGGGCACCAGCTGGCACTCGTAGCTGCCCGAGGTGTCCGGCGAGGGGCGCACCACGGTCTCCACCGGGAGCATCTGCTCGGACTCGTAGAACCAGTCGGTGGCGAACAGCAGGTTCAGCTCGGAGACGATCGGGCCGCGGAACCGTGCCATGGTCTCCTGCCAATGCAGGCCGCGACGGATGTTGGCGCGCTTGTTGTAGTGCGCGGCGATGAGGTTCTGGCTGCCCATCCACCCGATCTCGCCGTCGACGATCACCATCTTGCGGTGATTGCGCAGGTCGGGTCGCTGGAAGGCGCCGTCGCGGATGGGCTGGATGGGATTCATCGGGAAGTGCTCGATGCCGTGGGCGTCCAGACGGCGCCGCATCGCGCGGTACTGCGTCCCGTGGCTGAGCGCGCCCCAATGGTCGTAGAGCACGCGCACGGTGACCCCGGCGTCCGCACGTTCGCACAGCGCGGCGAAGAAGTCCTCGGTGCGGTCGTCGAGGCCCATGATGTAGAAGAGCACGTGCACCGTGCTCTGCGCGGTGCGCACGTCGTCCGCCATCGAGGCGATCGAGGTGTCGTAGTCGATCTCGAGATCCGCGGAGTTGTTGCCGGTCAGGGGGAAAGCGCCGAGCTCGCGGTTCAGGCTCACCGCGGAGCGCAGCCAGCTGGGCACGTCGTCGTCCAGCTCGCTGTCGGGGATGTCCTGGGCGCGCACCCGCATCAGGCGGTTGACGATGCGCTGCTTCTCGCGGCGCCGGCGCGGCAGCTGGGACTTGCCCAGCATCAGGTACAGCGGGAAGCCCACCAGCGGGAGCACCATGATCGCCAGCAGCCAGGCGATCGCCGAGCCGGGTCGGCGGTTGCGGGGCACCACGATGAGGCTCACCAGGCGCAGCAGGATGTCGAGGGCCCAGTAGATGTAGGTGCCCATGAGGACCCAGTGGTCGAGCAGCCACTGCCACAGCTCGGTCATGCGCGGTCCTTCCTGTGCGGAGCGGCGCGAACGCGGAACGGCGGGTCCCGGAGGACCCGCCGTTCAGGATACGGGGAGAGGTGGCGTCCCCGAGACGCGGTGCGCCGTCCGCCGTGTCTCAGTCGCTGCCGCGCAGGATCATGAGGATCCGCAGCACCTCGACGTACAGCCACACCATGGTCACCGAGATGCCGAAGGCGAGGCGCCAGGCGTACACGCGCGGCATGCCGGAATCGGAGGCGCGCTGGACGTCCTCGAAGTCCATCACGAGCGAGTAGGAGGCCATCACCACGGCGAGCCCGCCGATGGCCAGGCCCAGCGCGCCCTCGCGGAGGCTCTGCCCCGCCAGCAGCATGGCACCGATGTTGACCAGGCTGAACAGCATGTAGGCGATCATCGCCACCATGAAGATCTTGGTCAGCTTCGGCGAGGTGCGCAGGATGCCCATCCGGAACAGCACCAGCACGGTGCCGGCCACCGCGAGGGTGCCCACCACGGCCTGCAGGGCGATCCCGGCGTAGAAGAACTCCATGGTGCCGCTGATGCCGCCGAGGAACAGGCCCTCGAACACGGCGTAGGCGAGCACCGCCACCGGCGAGGGCTGCTTCTTGAAGATGTTGACCAGCGCGGCGACGAGACCGCCGATCACGCCGACCAGCGTGGCGAGGCCCGTGAGCGCCAGACCCGCCTGGGCACCGGCGTCGCCGGCCACGAAGGACAGCGCGTAGGGGCTCGTAGCGACGACGAAGCCGACGACGACGATGACGCCGAGGGAGGCGGTGATGGCGTTCAGCGCGTCCTTGAACGTCATCCGGCCGGTGTCGTGACCGGTCGCGGAGGGCCGGGCGTACATCGCCTCGAGCTGCTCGGCGCCGGGCTGACCGGTCGCGGTCGGGGCATGGCCCTGCGGGGCGAAGCCCGAGGACCACTGGGTGTTCTGGGCGGGGGCGGCCTGTGCCGACTGGCCGAAGCGGGGGGCGTTGTAGTTCGCGCCACCCTGGACGGCCTGGTCACGGCCGAACACGATGTTGTGGCGTGCCATGGGGCTCCTCACATGGGGTCAGGTGGATCCGTGGCGGGCGCCGTGATGCGCCCGTCGGACCGACTCGGCCATGATACCGACGCTTCCCGGGATCCCGCTGTGCGCGCGCTCCGCTGTGCGCGAAGGCGCGCGGGTCAGCGGGCGGCGGCGAGCGCCTGGTCCAGGTCGGCGAGGAGATCCGCGACGTCCTCGATGCCGACGCTCAGGCGCAGCAGCTCGTCGGAGATGCCCGCGTTCTGCCGGGCCTCGGGGGTCATCGCCTCGTGCGTCATGGTGGCGGGGCGGCAGATCAGCGACTCGACGCCGCCGAGGCTCACGGCGTAGGCCGGGAACCGCAGCGCCCGCAGGAAGGCGACGCTGTCGAGGCCGGCGGCGAGCTCGAAGGAGAGCACCGCCCCGTTTCCGCTGGCCTGCGAGGCGTGGATGCGCGCCTCCTCCTCGCTGTGCGAGCCGGGGTACCACACCTGCCGGATGCCCTCGTGCTCGCGCAGGTGCGCGACGATCGCCTCCGCGTTGGACTGCTGGCGCTCGAGCCGGAGCGGGAGGGTCTTGATCGCCTGGATCAGGCGGAAGGAGTCCTGCGGGGCGAGCACGCCGCCCTGCGCCTTCTGGGCGAGGGCGAAGGCCTCGGCGAGCGTGTCGTCGTTCGTGGTGACGGTGCCCGCGAGCAGGTCGGAGTGCCCGGCGAGGTACTTCGTGGCGGACTGCACGACGATGTCCGCGCCGAGCGCGAGGGGCTTCTGCAGCACCGGGGTCATGAAGGTGTTGTCGACGATCACCAGCGCGCCGTGGCGGTGCGCGAGCTCGATGATGCGGCGCAGGTCCGTGATCCGCAGGGTCGGGTTGGCCGGCGTCTCGATGAAGACCGCCCGGGTGCTGGGCGTGAAGTCCGCGTCCGTGAGCGCCCCGAGGTCGTCCACGAAGCGCCCGGTGATCCCGCGGCCGGGCAGGACGAGGTCCACGAAGCGGTAGGTCCCGCCGTAGACGCTGGCCGGCAGCAGCACCTCGTCACCGACCGTGAGGGTGGACAGCGCGGCGGCGGTCGCGGCCATGCCGGAGGCGAAGGCGAAGCCGTGCTCCGCATCGTCGAGCGCGGCCAGCACCGTCTCGAGCTGCGCACGGGTCGGGTTGGAGCCGCGCTGGTACGCGTAGGCGCCGTCCTCGGTGGCGGGGTCGAGCTCGAAGGTCGAGGCGAGGTGGACGGGCGGGACCACCGCCCCGTGCTCGAAGTCCCTCAGGGTATGCACGGCGGCGGTCTGGATGTGCACGGCGGGTCAGCGCCCCTCTCTCGGCTCGGTGGAACGTCCGCCTCACTGTAGGGCGGGCGGCGCCCGCACCCCCGGACTGGATGACCGAATGTGACGCTAGGACCCGACGCTCACGCGCTCGAGCTCGAGGGCGGGCTCGTCACTCGCCTCCTCGCCACTCGCCTCCTCGTCGGCCGCGCTCTCGTCGGCGCCGACCACCGGGAGGGAGCCGGTGTAGGTGTCCTCGTGCTCCCGCAGCACCGCGAGGGTGCGGCGCGAGCGCAGCGCGAGGCCCAGCAGCGCGCCCAGCACGAGCACGAAGCCGCTGCCGGCCAGCACGATCGCGACCACCATGGGTGCGCGGTAGCCGAGGCCGCCGGCGATCACTGCGCCGCCGAGCGCCGCGCCGAGGGCGTTGGCGACGTTGAAGGCGGCGTGGTTGAGGGAGGCGCCGAGCACCTCGGAGCGGTGCGCCACCCGGATCAGCCAGGTCTGCAGCGCCGGGCTCAGCGCGGAGCTCGCGGCGTTCACGGCGAAGAAGCTCAGCAGCAGGCCGACCAGGGAGCCGGGCGCGGAGAGGAACAGGGCCGCGAGCGCGGCGATGTAGACGGGGAAGCCGACCAGCAGGGTGCCGCGCAGCGAGCGGTCGGTGGCCACGCCGCCGAGGATGTTCCCCAGCGTCATGCCCAGGCCCGCGGCGGCGAGCACCCACGGCACGAGGCTCGCCGAGGCGCCGGCGACCCGGGTGGTGATGTCGGCGACGTAGCTGAACACGGCGAAGCCGCCGGCGAGGCCGATCGCGGCGATGCCCATGACGACCCACAGCTGCAGGCGGCGCAGGGCGAGGACCTCCTCGACCGCGCGGCGGCCAGGCACGGCGGGCTGCGGCGGCAGGGCCCAGCGCAGGGCGAGCACGGTGGCCACGAAGATCCCGGTGATCACCAGGTAGACCGCGCGCCAGCCGGCGACCTGGCCGAGGGCGGTCATGAGCGGCACGCCGACGAGGTTCGCGACCGTGAGACCGGACAGCGCCACGGCCACGCCCTTGCCCTGGCTGCCCGGGCCCATCAGGGAGGCGGCCAGGAGCGAGGCGACCCCGAAGTAGGCGCCGTGCGGCACCCCGGCGAGGAAGCGGGCGGCGACGGTGAGCTCGAAGGTCGGCATGAGCGCGGAGAGCACCGTGCCGGCGGCGAGGGCGACGGCCAGGGCGGTGATCATCGAGGTGCGGCTCCAGCGCACCGACAGCAGCGCGAGCACGGGGGCGCCGACGACCACGCCGAGCGCGTAGGCGGTGATCAGGTGGCCGGCGCGGGCGATGCCCGCCTCCGGGTCGGCGGCCATCTGCGTGCCGAGGAGCCCGTCGGCGATCCCGGGCAGGAGGCCCATGGTCGCGAACTCGGAGGCGCCGATGCCCACGCCGCCGAGGGCGAGGGCGAGCAGGGCGAAGGTGCGCCGGCGCGCGGGGATCTCGTGCGGGGCGGGGGCGCGCGTGTCGTCGGGCGGCACGGACTGGTCGGGGGCAGTGAGGGTCATGGCGTGTCCTCGGTGGTCGGGGGCGGTATCGGGAGGGCGTCGTCGACCGAGGGAAAACAATAAGCCAACGCTGTTGCGTTACGTCAAGGGGGCGCGGGAGCGGATCCTCGTCACACGGGGCGTGCGAGGCCCCCGTGCGAGGATGAGCGCTGTGAGACCGACCGGACCGCTGGACCGCGTGGCGGGCGCCCATGACGCCGCGCTGCTCGCCGTCGCCCGCCGCGGAGAACCCGTCGCCCGCGCCGGCCTGGCCGACGCGCTGCAGGTCACGCCGCAGGCGATCTCGAAGATCCTCACCCGGCTGATCGACCGCGGGCTGATGGAGGAGGCCGGCTCGTTCTCCTCGGGGCCGGGGAAGCCCACCACCCTGTACCGGATCGTGCCCGGATCGCGCCGCGCGATCGGGCTGCATCTGACCCGCTCCCGCCTGCACGGCGTGGTGGCGGACCTCACCGGGCGGGTGCTCGAGCGGCACAGCACCGAGGTCGATCCCGCGCTCGGCGTGCCCGCCCTGATCGACGCCCTCGCGCGCACGGCGCGGGAGCTGTCCCGCCACGGCCCCGGCGAGCTGCTGGGCGTGGGCGTGGGGATGCCGGGACCCGTCGACCCCGTCGGCGGCGTGCACCTCGTCTCCTCGAGCTCGACCGAGGCCTGGCGCGGGGCGTCGGTCCGGGACCTGTTGCTCGCCGAGCTCGACATGCCCGTGCTCGTGGACCACGATTCCCGCGCCGCCCTGGTGGGCGAGAGCTGGTCACAGCCGGGGCTGCTGGACAACTCCGTGCTCGTGCTCGCCGAGGAGGGGCTCGGGGCGGCGCTGCGGCTGGACGGCACGATCGTCCACGGCGCCCACTCCCGCGCCGGGGAGGCGGGGCATACCGTGGTGCGCATGGGCGGGACGCCCTGCGACTGCGGGCGCCGCGGCTGCGCCCAGGCGGAGTACCTCCAGGCCCTGCAGGACGGCGATCCCGAGCTGGCCGCGCGCGTGCTCGCGACGCTGGTGCTGAACCTGGTGCGGCTGGTGGACGTGGACCGCGTGGTCCTCGGCGGCCGCTCGGTCTACGCCCACCACCGCGTCACCATGGGGGCGCTGCGGGAGGCGCTCGCGCAGGGCCTGCGCGAGGAGGACCAGATGCACGTCGAGGTGCTGCTGTCCACGCGCGGGGTCGACCTCATCGCCGCCGGCGCCGCCTGCGAGGTGCTCGAGCACGAGTACGGGCTGCCCACGGCCCTCGTCGGCCCCGAGCGCTGAGCGGCGGGCCGGGTCTCAGGCGGGCCGGGCGCCGAAGATCGCGGAGCCCACGCGCACGATGGTGGCCCCTTCCTCGACGGCGATCTCCAGGTCGCCGCTCATGCCCATCGACAGCTCGGCGAGGTGCTCGGCGCCGGTCTGCTCCCGCACCGCGTCGCGCAGCCGCCGCAGCAGCTGCAGCGAGTCCCGCACGGCGCCGGCGTCGCTGGTGTTGGCGCCGATGGTCATCAGGCCGACGGGGCGCAGCACGGGGCTGGCGAGCAGCCGCTGCACCATCGGGGCGATCGCCTCCGCCGTGGGGGCGAAGCCGCCCTTGGACTCCTCGCCGGAGGTGTTCACCTGCACCAGCACATCGCGCTGCACGCCCGCCGTCTCCGCGCGGCGCTCGAGCGCGTCGGCGATGCCGTCGCGGTCCACGCTGTGGATCGTCTCGGCGAAGGCCACCACGTCGCGGGCCTTGTTCGTCTGCAGCCGGCCGATGAAGTGGCGCGGCACGCCGTTGTCCGCCAGCAGCGGGTCCGCGTGCTTGGAGATCTCCTGGGCCCGGTTCTCCCCCACCGCGACGCGGCGGCCGCGCTCGCGCAACAGCTCGATCGCGACCGCGATCTCCGGCGGGGTGCGCATCTTCGTGGCCAGCAGCACGGTGATCTCCCGGCTGTCGCGGCCGGCTCGGGCGGCGGCGTCATCCAGGCGGGCGAGCACCTCGTCGAGGCGGGCGGCGAGCAGCTCGCGGTGCTCGGCGGCCAGGGCGGAGTCGTCGGCGGGAGAGGTCATGCCTCCATTGTGGCCGACGCCCCCCGCCGCGGGACGGCTCCCGCGCGCCGGGCAGGGCGACGGCGCCCGCGCAGGTGCCGCGTGTACGGTCGTCCGCGTGAGCCACACCTCCTCCGAGACCGCCCTGCAGCCCCTCGACTGGTCGGCCGGCCGATGGTCGCACGCCCCGGTCGCGACGAGCCGCTCCCCCGCCGGGGTCCTGTCCGCCACCGCGGCGGAGGGCAGCGATGCGTGGCGGCACACCTCCTACGGCTTCGTGCATGACACCGAGCATGCGCTGCTCGCACCGCTGCCCCCGGACTCCGCCATGGAGGTCGAGTTCGGCACCCCGTTCTCGCAGCAGTTCGACCAGGCCGGGATCTTCGTGCGCGCCACGCAGGAGCACTGGGTCAAGGCCGGCATCGAGTTCGCCGACGGGGTCCCGCAGATCGGCGCCGTCGTCACCGACCGCCGCTCCGACTGGTCGGCCTCCCCCGCTCCCGAGTGGGCCGAGGCGCGCGTGACGTTCCGCATCAGCTGGGCGGGCGATGCCCTGACGATCCGCGCCCGCCGGGAGCGGACCGCCTGGCAGCTGGTGCGCGTGCTGCCCTTCGACGCACGGGACGGGGTGAGCGCGGGGCCGTTCCTCTGCGCTCCCACGCGCGCCGGGCTCGAGGTCCCGTTCTACAGCTGGCGGACCGGCGCACCGGACGGCTCCCTGCACTGAGCGGGGCGCCCTGTCGCTCCGTCGGCCCCGGCCGGTGCCCCCAGCGGGACTCGAACCCGCACTGCGCCGATTTTAAGTCGGCCGCCTCTGCCGATTGGGCTATGGGGGCCGGGGCGGACCGGTCTCCCGATGCTCGCCCGCGAGGGCTCACTCTATGCTGGAGGTCATCATGACCGCTGTGATCCGGTCCCTCGCGGACTCCCTGCGACGGTTCGGCGACGACCGCCTCGAGGCCCTGCTCGTCGCCCGACCGGATCTCGCCTCGCCGCTTCCCCGCGGCATCGGTCCGCTCGCGGCCCGCGCCGCGGGCGCCACCTCCGCCCGCCGCGCCCTGGAGGCGCTGACCCTGCCGGAGCTGCATCTCGTGGAGGCGCTCGCCGTCCTCGAGGACGGCGCCTCCCCCGCGCAGCTCGCCGCCGCGGTCTCCGCGGAGCCGGCGACGATCGCCCCCGCCCTCGAACGCCTGCTCACCCTCGCCGTGGTCTGGGGCGAGGACGAGCTGTTCCTGCTGCGGCCGCTGCGGGAGGGGCTGCGCACTCCCGCCGGGCTCGCCCCGGAATCGGCCGAGGACCCCTCCCCGGAGGAGGCCCGGGCCCGGGTGGCCCGCGCCCGCGAGGAGCATCCCGAGGCGCTCGACGCCCTCGCCTGGGGGCCGAGCACCGTCACCGGGCACGGCCGGCTCGCGGCCGCGCTGCTGGCCGCCGGGATCGTCGTGGCCGACGGCGAGGCGCTGCACATCCCCCGCACCGTCCACCTGGCGCTGCGGGACGGGCGGGTGCGGCGCACCCATGTCGCGCAGCGCCCCGCCCCCACCGGCCCCGAGCGCACCGAGCGGATCCCCGGCTCGCACGACGCGCAGGCCGTCGAGCGGGCCTTCGAGGCGCTGCGGCTGCTGGGCACGGTGCGCGGCTTCGACGAGGACCCGCCGGGGGTGCTGCGCCGCGGCGGGCTGCCGCAGCGGGACCTGCGCCGGCTCGCCGAGCGCGCCGGCACCTCGGTGCTGAGCCTGGCCACCGTGCTGCAGACCGCCTGGCAGGCCGGCCTGATCGGGCACGACGGCCAGGAGTGGCGCCCCGCCCGCGAGTGGGACGCGCACCGCCAGCTCAGCCCGGAGCGGCGCTGGGCGGAGCTCGCCCTCGCCTGGGCGCGCGGACATCATCTCGCCGCGGTGGTGGGTACCCCGGACTCCTCCGGCACCGGGCGGTCCCTGCTCTCGGACCTCACCCGGCGCGACGGGGTGCGCACGCGGCGCGGCAGCCTGCTGCAGGCCCTGCGCACCTCTCCCGCCGTCGAGGCGACCGAGGAGTCGCTGGCCGCCTCGCTCGCCTGGGCGTTCCCGCTCGTGCCCGCCGAGGTGATCCGGGAGGAGACCGCCGCCCTGCTGAGCGAGGGCGAGGTGCTCGGGGTGCTCGACTCGGGCGCCCTCACCGTGCTCGGCCAGGAGCTGGTGCTCGCCCTGGACGAGGAGATCACCGTCGCCGACGCGCGCCTGGCCGCAGTGCTCGAGCAGGCCGCGCCGCCGCCGGTGGCCGAGGTCCTGCTGGACGCGGACCTCACCGCGGTGGTGCCGGGCCGGCCCGCCGAGTCCCTGCTGCCGCTGCTGGACTGGACCGAGCCGGTCTCCCGCGGCGGCGCCCTCACGCTGCGCTTCACGACCGCCTCGGTGCGTCGCGCCCTCGGCGACGGACGCGACGGCGAGGCGCTCCTGGCACTGCTCGAGACCGTCTCCCGCACGCCGGTGCCCCAGTCGCTGAGCTATCTGCTGCGCGACGAGCAGCGCCGGCACGGCCGGGTCCAGGTCTCCCGCGCCTCGACCGTGCTCACCGCGGAGGCCGAGGTGCTCGACCTCCTCCAGAGCGCTCCCGAGGCCTCATCGCTCGGCCTGCACCGCCTGGCGCCGACGGTCGCGGTGACCCTCGGCGATCCCGGGTTCGCGCTGCAGGTGGCGCGCCAGGCAGGGCTCTCCCCGCAGGCCGTCGGGCCCGACGGCCGCCCCGTCGACGAGCAGCTCGCCCATTCGCTGCGCGGCGGGCCGGTCGACGACGACCTGGTCACCATCGACGGCCCGGAGCTGCGCGTTCCCGCCGCGGAGGCCGTCGCCCGGCTCCGCGCCGCGGACGCCGGACAGGCGGAGCTCTCGCTCACCGACCGCCTGCTGGACGCGATCGCGCAGGAGGCGGAGATCCCGCTGGGCATCGTCGACGGTCGGGGCGGGGTGGTCGTCAAGCAGGCGCGCCCGCTCTCCCTCGAGGGCGGCCGGCTGCGGGCCCGCGAGACGGGCCGCGACGAGGAGTTCACGGTGCTGGTGCACCGGGTGACGCTCGGCTGAGCTCGGTTCCCTCTTCAACGCGGCGGAGCGGCGCCGTAACCGACGCCGCTCCGAAGAGAAATGTGGCCGCTGGATTCAGGGGGCCGTGCTCACCACGACCGTGTTCGCGACCTTGTCGTGCCAGCCCTGGCGCCGACCCGAGTTATCGAAGGTCGGGGAGATGTAGCAGGCGACGGTTCCCAGCCATCCGATGAACGGGATCAGAGCACAGAGCCCCGGGATGAGGAAGCGGACGATACCGGAGCCGATACCGGGCGCCTCGCCGTTCCGGGGCTTGACGACCTTCACCTTCAACGCCATCTTGCCGACAGTTGCTCCCCAGAATCCGATCATGACCGCCTCATAGGCGTAGACGAGGACCACCCCGAGCGTCGTGAGCCCGAGGAACCCGAGGATTCCGAGACCAGCGGCGCCGCCGCTTCCGTCATCGACGCTCGCCGCACCAGCAACGATGGCGATCGCCACCACCATGACGACAAGAATGACGATGCTGAGGACGACTCCATCGAGGATTCGCGCGATGAGACGCTGAGTCATCGACGCCATCTTCACGGCACCCTTGCCCGGGATCTCGATGTATTCGGCGACCTGTCCCGCAACAGAGCCGACACCCACGACCCCCGGCGCGGAGGCCGCAGGAACTGCGGCCGGGCTGGGTGCGCTGTAATGGCCGGCCGGTGCAGGGCTACTAGCCGGCTGGGCGTCCTGGAGCTGATTCGGGTCCTGGAACTGCTGGTTCATATACGATCCCCCTGTACGAGTACGAGGCGACGCGCTTCCACTTGAGTGCCGCCTGGATTTCGGCCTCATGATAGCTGAATACCGGATCACTCACCACGCGTTGCCCGTCCGAGATCGACCACGTTGCCTGCTCAACGGGGTCCCGCCGTTCAACTTCTCCCAGTCTGTCGCGCGGAGGCCGCCGCTTCGCCGGGAGACGGTCCCCGACCTGTTCACCGATGACCGGCCCGCGCCGACAACACCCACAGCCGACGAAGGGCCAGAACCCCAGGGGCACGGTGATCGTTGTCGAGCTCGACGACGAAGAAACTGCCGAGGAATGCCGTCAACAGCTCGAAGAGCACGGTGCGCGCTGGTTCGTCCGTCACGCTCTCCCGTGCTCCGCCCTAGTCTCCGCCGGCCATCGCCCCACCACCCACACTGGCTGAGCGGACGACTTCAGGTCGCGGAGTGAGCAGCGACCTCGGAGACCAGCCTGCTATTCCGCCATCGTGCACGTATGCCGACTGGACAGCTCGGCCTCCGCAACTCCGATGTTCAGGAGACAGCGGAGGCCGAGCTGCGCGCGGGGAACCCGGAAATTCTCTATGAGCTCCGTCGCAGATGAGGAGCTACCCGCGCGCGATCAGTCCTGCTTCGTCTCGCGGCGGTCCTGGGTCCACTCCACGTGGAAGGTGCCCTCGGCGTCGACGCGCTGGTAGGTGTGCGCACCGAAGTAGTCGCGCTGGGCCTGGACCAGGGCGGCCGGGAGGCGCTCGGCGCGCACCGCGTCGTAGTACGACAGGGTCGAGGAGAACACCGGCACCGGGTAGCCGCTCGCGGCCGCGAAGGCCACGATCCGGCGCCACGCCGGGATGCACTTGGCGATCTCGGTGGTGAAGTAGTCGTCCGCGAGCAGCAGCGGGAGCTTCGCATCGCGCTCGTAGGCCTCGGTGATGCGGTTGAGGAAGCGGGCGCGGATGATGCAGCCGCCGCGCCAGATCCGGGCCATGGCGCCGAGGTCGATGTCCCAGTCGTACTCCTCCGCACCGGCGGCGATCTCGTCGAAGCCCTGCGAGTAGGAGACCAGCTTCGCGGCGTAGAGCGCCTTCTGCAGGTCGTCGATGAACTGGGCGCGATCGGCGATCTCGAGCGCCTCCGCCTCGGCGGGCAGCACCTTGCGGCCGGCCTCGCGCTGCGGGGTCGAGCCCGAGGTGGAGCGCGCGAAGGTGGCCTCGGCGATGCCGGTGACCGGGACGCCGAGATCCAGGGCCGTCTGCACGGTCCAGGCGCCGGTGCCCTTCTGGGCGGCCTGGTCGAGGATGACGTCCACGAAGGGCTTGCCGGTGGTGGAGTCGGTGTGGTGGAGCACCTCGGCGGTGATCTCGATGAGGAAGGACTCCAGGTCGCCCTTGTTCCACTCGGCGAAGACGTCGCCGATCTCGGAGGCGCCCATGCCCAGGGCCTTCGACATCAGGTCGTAGGCCTCGGAGATGACCTGCATGTCCGCGTACTCGATGCCGTTGTGCACCATCTTCACGAAGTGGCCGGCGCCGTCGGCGCCGACGTGGGTGCAGCACGGCACGCCGTCGACGTGCGCGGAGATCTTCTCGAACATGGGGCCGAGGCGGTCGTAGGACTCCTTGGTGCCGCCGGGCATGATCGAGGGGCCGTTCAGCGCACCCTCCTCACCGCCGGAGACGCCGGCGCCCACGAAGTGCAGGCCCTTCTCGCGCAGCGCGGCCTCACGGCGGCGGGTGTCGGTGAACAGCGCGTTGCCGGCGTCGACGATGATGTCGCCGCTGTCCATGAGGCCCGCGAGCTCGTCGATGACGGCGTCGGTGGGGCCGCCGGCCTTGACCATGATGATCGCCACGCGCGGCTTCTGCAGCGAGGCGACGAAGTCAGCCATCGACTCCGAGGGGTAGAACTCGCCGTCGGAGCCGTGCTCGGCGATGACCGTCTCGGTCTTGCCGACGCTGCGGTTGTGGACGGCGACCTTGAAGCCGTTCCGCGCGAGGTTGCGGGCCAGGTTGGAGCCCATCACCGCCATACCGGTGACGCCGATGTCCGCGACATCGGCGGGGGACGGTGCGAAGTTGGCCATGGGTTCTCCTCAGGTCGGGTGACTGTCGAGCCGGGGCGGACCGCCGAGCCGAGCTGGTCGGCCGGGGCGGGTCCCGGTCCATCGGCCCCATTCTAGGGAAGTCCGGCCCGGAGCGAGGCGGCGTGCCAGCCCTTGTCACGAGCGGAGGGGCGGGAGGCGGTCCCCGCCGGGGCCGACGAAGGTCCCGGGGCCGCACCGTCGTCATCGCCGAGGGTCGGAGGCGAGGGCGCCGACGGGCACCTACCGTGGAGGCGCACGCATCCGGCTCGCCCGCACCAGGAGGACCCCTCATGTCCGCTCCCCCGCCCCCGCAGCGTCCCACCGGCCCGCCGCCCGGCGCGGACCTCTCCTCCGATCTGGGGGCGGCGCTGACGTTCGCCGGCAGCGCGATGCTGCGCAACCCTGTGGCGTTCCTGGTCGCAGGCGTGGTCTACAGCCTCGTGAACGTCCTGCTCCTGACCGCGGGCACCATCGTGTCCGTCGTGGTCACGTTCCCGCAGATGCAGGAGGCGGCGAACTCCGATGTCCCGCCGCTGGGCGTCCTCGCCGTCATGTACGGCATCATCTTCGCGGCGATGCTGCTCTGCCTCCCCTTCGCCCTGCTGTGGCAGACGGGCTCGGGCCGCGCGGGCGGGATCGTGCTGGACGGCGGTCGGCCCGGCATCGGCCAGGCCATGGCCGGGCCGATGCGGATCTTCCTGACGGCGCTGCTGGTCATGGTCCTCACCGCCATCGGCTACGTCCTGCTCGTCATCCCCGGGCTCATCGTCTCGGTTCTGCTGCTGTACGCGGTGCCCGCGGCGGTGCGCGGCGCCTCCCCCGGCGCGGCGGTGAAGGAGAGCTTCTCCCTGGCGAAGAACAACGTCGGCGCCTCGATCGTGCTGTTCCTCGTGCTCAGCGTGATCGCGACGATCGCGGGCGGCCTGCTGGCGCCCATGCTCGTCCTGACCCCGTTCGTCGTGCTGGCCCAGCTGGGGATGTACGAGCGGCTCCGCGGCCGTGCCCTGCCCGAGCCTGCGCGAAGCTGAGCGGAGGGGGCCGCGTAGCCTGGTCGGATGACCGACGGCCCCCTCATCGTCCAGAGCGACAAGTCCCTCCTGCTCGAGGTCGACCACCCCTCGGCGCAGGCCGCCCGGATCGCGATCGCCGCCTTCGCCGAGCTCGAGCGCGCCCCCGAGCACGTGCACACCTACCGCATCACCGACCTGGGGCTGTGGAACGCCCGGGCCGCGGGCTATGACGCGGAATCCGTGGTCGCCGCGCTCGTGGACCACTCCCGCTATCCCGTCCCCCACGCGCTGCTCATCGACGTGGCGGACACGATGGACCGCTACGGCCGGCTCCAGCTGCGCTCGGATCCGACCCACGGCCTGGTGCTGCACGCCCTGGACCGGCCGGTGCTCGAGGAGGTCGCGCGGGCGAAGCGCATCCAGGGGATGCTCGGCGCCCGCCTCGACGACTCCACCGTGGTGGTCCACCCCTCGGAGCGGGGCGCGCTGAAGCAGGCGCTGCTGAAGCTGGGCTGGCCGGCAGAGGACCACGCCGGCTACGTGGACGGCGAGGCGCATCCGATCTCCCTCGCCGAGGACGGCTGGTCCCTGCGCCCCTACCAGGCGGAGGCGGTGGACGGCTTCCGCCACGGCGGCAGCGGCGTGGTGGTGCTGCCGTGCGGGGCGGGCAAGACGATCGTCGGCGCGGGGGCGATGGCCGCGATGGGCCGCACCACCCTGATCCTGGTGACCTCGACCGTCTCCGCCCGGCAGTGGAAGCAGGAGCTGCTGCGCCGCACCACCCTCACCGAGGAGGAGATCGGCGAGTACTCCGGGGCCGCCAAGGAGGTGCGCCCCGTGACGATCGCGACGTACCAGGTCCTCACCATGAAGCGGAAGGGCGTCCACCCGCATCTGGAGCTGATGAGCGCGCGGGACTGGGGCCTGATCGTCTACGACGAGGTGCACCTGCTGCCGGCGCCGGTGTTCCGCATGACCGCGGACCTGCAGGCCCGCCGCCGCCTCGGCCTCACCGCCACGCTGGTGCGCGAGGACGGCCGCGAGGGCGAGGTGTTCTCCCTCATCGGCCCCAAGCGCTACGACGCGCCGTGGCGGGACATCGAGGCGCAAGGCTACATCGCCCCCGCGGTCTGCACCGAGGTGCGCGCGACGATGCCCTCGGCGGACAGGATGGCCTATGCGATGGCCGAGGCCGCGGACCGGCCCCGCCTGGGTGCCGCCCATCCCGGGAAGATCGACGTCGTGGAGCGGATCGCACAGCGGCACGCGGGCGAGCCGATGCTGGTGATCGGCCAGTACATCGATCAGCTCGAGGAGATCGCGGAGCGGCTGGGCGCGGACCTCATCACCGGGCAGACCCCGGTGCGCCGCCGGCAGGAGCTGTTCGATGCCTTCCGGGAGGGCCGGATCGACCGTCTGGTCGTCTCGAAGGTCGCGAACTTCTCGATCGACCTGCCGGAGGCGTCCGTCGCGGTGCAGGTCAGCGGAGCCTTCGGCTCCCGCCAGGAGGAGGCCCAGCGGCTCGGGCGGCTGCTGCGGCCCAAGGCCGACCAGCGCACCGCGCACTTCTACACCGTGGTCATGCGCGACACCCAGGACCAGGACTACGCCGCCCATCGCCAGCGCTTCCTCGCCGAACAGGGCTACGCGTACACGATCGTGGACGCCGAGGAGCTGGGACGGTCGACGGCGGCGGGGCGCGGCGCTGACTAGGGTGGGTGGCGCAGACCACTGTCCGCCGCCGACCCGTCGGCCGCCCCACAGGAGAGCGACATGACCTCACCCGACGACCCCACCCGTCCCGGCGAGGGCACCCGCGACGCGCAGCCGTCGGCCCCGCCCGCGGGCGACGCCCCCACCGGCCGCCGCACCACCCCGCCGGCCGACGCACCGCGCCCCGGAGCGGAGCACCGCCCCGGCACGGAGCGGCGCCCTGCCGCGGAGACCCCGGAGGCCGGCGGCCGGAAGACCGCCGGCCTGTGGCTCTCGCTGATCCTCGGCGCGATCGTGCTGGTGCTCCTGCTCATCTTCGTGCTGCAGAACACGGCCACGGCGCACTTCGCCTACTTCGCGGCCGAGTTCGACATGCAGCTCGGGGTCGCGATGCTGCTCGCCGCGATCGCGGGCGCGCTGGTGATGGCCCTGGTGGGCTCCGTGCGGATGGTGCAGATGAGCTGGACGATCCGCAAGCTGCGCAAGCAGCAGGAGAAGATCCACCGCACCACCCGCTGAGCCCGCTCAGCGGACGTCCAGCCGATTCCCAAGCTCGAGGAGCACGGTGGCCCCATGACTTCGCATGTGGACCAGGACTACGAGGCACGCCTCCTCGTCGTCGACGACGAACCCAACATCCGCGACCTGCTCGCGACCTCGCTGCGCTTCGCCGGCTTCGAGGTGTTCACCGCCTCGACCGGCAACGAGGCGATCCGGGAGGCCACGGAGAACCAGCCCGATCTGGTGGTGCTCGACGTGATGCTGCCGGACATGGACGGCTTCACCGTGACGCGCCGCCTGCGCGACCGGGGCGAGAAGTACCCGATCCTCTTCCTCACCGCCAAGGACGAGACGCAGGACAAGGTCGCCGGCCTCACCGTGGGCGGGGACGACTACGTCACCAAGCCGTTCAGCCTCGAGGAGGTCGTGGCCCGCATCCGCGCGGTGCTGCGCCGCACCCACGGCGGCGCGGAGACCACCGTGGACAGCGCCCTGGTGGTCGCCGACCTCCGGCTGGACGAGGACTCCCACGAGGTGCATCGCGGGGACGTGAACATCGAGCTGTCCCCCACCGAGTTCAAGCTGCTGCGCTACCTCATGCTCAACGCCGGCCGGGTGGTCTCCAAGACGCAGATCCTCGACCACGTGTGGGACTACGACTGGTCCGGCGAGGTGGGGATCGTGGAGTCCTACATCTCCTACCTGCGCCGCAAGATCGACGTGATCGGCGAGCCGATGATCCACACCAAGCGCGGCATCGGCTATGTGCTGCGCACCCCCGAAGGTTCCTGAGGTTTGGCCCTGCCGAGCCTGCGCACGGAGCGGCCCGTGTCCCTGTGGACACGGATCGTCGCCCTGATCTCGCTGCTGCTGGTGCTCGGCACCGTCGTCACCGGGAGCCTGTCGCTGTTCCTGCTCAACCGCACGCTGATCCAGTCGGTCGACAACAACCTGCAGTCCGGGATGGGCGAGATGCTGGCCCTGGCCCAGCATGAGCTGGCCGGGGACGACGCGATCCAGAACAGCACGTACACGCCGGTCGAGTACGCGATCGAGATCCGCGACGCGCAGGGCCGCTCGATCGAGCAGGCGGTGGTGCATTACGGGCCCGGCAGCGTCAGCCTCCCCTTCCCGGATCTGACCGACGAGCAGATCCTCCACCGCGGCGGGCGGCCCTTCACCGTGCTGGATTCGGCGGAGAACCGCTGGCGCGTGGTGGCCATGCTGAACTCGGGCCCCGAGGGCGGCAGCGTCTACGTCGCCCTCCCGCTGACCGGGGTGGACCGCACGATGCACGAGATGGCGCTGATCATCGTGCTGGTGGGCACGCTGGTGGTGCTGGTGGGCATGGGCCTGGGCGGCTACGTGACCCATCGTTCGCTCGAGCCGCTGCGGGACGTGGAGGCGACCGCCTCGCAGATCGCCGGAGGCGACCTCTCCCGCCGCGTGCCCGTCACCCGCACCAGCCTCGAGGTGCACGATCTGGCGCTGTCGCTCAACGAGATGCTGGTGCGCATCGAGCAGTCCTTCGCCGCCCAGTCCGCCTCGGAGGAGCGCGCCACCCTCTCGGAGGCGAAGATGCGGCGCTTCGTGGGCGACGCCTCCCACGAGCTGCGCACCCCGCTCGCGGCGATCCGCGGCTTCGGGGAGCTGTACCGGATGGGGGCGCTGCCCACCGACGAGGACGTCAGCTCCGCGATGCGCCGCATCGAGGACGAGGCCCGACGGATGGGCTCGCTGGTGGAGAACCTGCTGCGCCTGGCCCGTCTCGACGAGAAGCCGGAGCTCGATCTCGCACCGGTCGACTTCACCGATGCGCTCTTCGACGCCGCCCAGGACCTGCGCGCCCTGGACCCCGGCCGGCAGGTGATGGTGACCTCGCTGTCCGGCACGCCCCTGTCGGTGCAGCCGCACGTGTCGATCGGGGTGCTCGGGGACGAGGCCTCGCTGCGCCAGGTGATCCTCAATCTCGTGGGCAACGCCAACCGGCACACCCCCAAGGGCTCGCCGGTCGAGATCGCGGTGGGGTACACCCCGCAGGGCACGGCCCGGATCGAGGTGCGCGACCACGGCGAGGGCATCGACGACGACCAGCGCGAGAAGGTGTTCGAGCGCTTCTACCGCACCGACGCCTCGCGGGCGCGCTCGGCCACGCAGGGCGGCGGCGCGGGGCTCGGCCTCTCGATCGCGGCCTCCATCGTGCAGCAGCACCGCGGCAGCATCGGCGTGACCGAGACCGAGGGCGGCGGCGCCACGTTCTGGGTCGAGCTGCAGGGCACCGAGATCGCGCCCGAGCAGCAGGTCGAGCCCGACCAGCGCCGAGCGCTCGGCGCGGAGCCCGACGACGCCGCTCCCCCGACGCCCGAGGACCCAGCGCAGGGCTGAGCCCTCCGCGCCCGGCCGCGCCCCGGCACGGCCGGGACGTCAGCGCGGCGGCCCGTCCATCACCTGGCCCACGAACCCCCTCCCCGTCCGCGCCCGGGAGAGGGCGTCGAGGTGGGTGAGCATCTCCTGCGCGGCCCGTCGGCCGGCGGCATCGTGCGCCTCGATCCGCGGCGGCCCCTCGGGCCGGTCGCGGGTGAGGCGGAAGGCGCCGGGCTGCGCGGGCAGCGGGTCGACGTGGCCGCGCAGGCCGAGGATGAGATCTCGCGGGACGGTGTCCAGGCCGAGCGCGGCGGCATGCTCGGCGCTGCGCCGCGCCCGGGCCGTCGGGCGGTCCAGCAGCTTCACCCTCAGCCCGGAGGCGAGGAGGATCCGGGTCAGCTCCCGGTCGCCGACGAAGCGCACCCCCGTCTCCACCAGGGATTCCCGGGCGGGTTCCGGCCAGTCGTAGTGATCGAGGTCGAAGGAGCGCGGCGGCAGGCCCGCGCGCTCGGCGGCGGCGTGCAGCTCGCTCAGGGAGGTGTCGGAGATCAGATGGCCCCACAGCATCCCGTGGCGGGGCCAGCGCGGGGTGTCGGCGTAGACGGTCATGGGCGCGCTCCCTTCCGAGCGGGCGTCGGCGGTGCCGTGGGCCGGGGGCGCGGCGCGGTCGAGCCGGCGAGTCGGCGCAGGAGCATCTCGAGCGGGCCGCGGAGGCCGCGGCGGTGCAGGACGATGGCGGGCGGGATCATCGCCAGCCAGCCCAGCAGCGCGATCCCCGCCGCCCCGGCGCTGCCGAGGCTCGCGCCGAGGTCGAGGGTGTACGGCGGGAACAGCGCCAGATACAGCACGGACTGGCCGATGTAGGCGCTGAGGGAGACGGTGCCGAGCGCCGCGATGCCGCGCACCGCCCCCTCGCCGAGCGCGCCGCGGCGCGTGACCCGCTCGCCGAGCAGGGCCGCACCCGCGGCGAGGCCGAGCGCCCCGGCGAGCCCCGAGTACTGGTGCAGCACGCCCAGGATTCCCAGCACGGCGGCGCTGTCGAGGTGGGCGTGGGCCGGGTCGAGCACCAGCACGGCCGTGAGCGGGACCGCGCCGGCCACCCCGATCAGCAGGCCCCAGCGCGTCAGCGGCACGAGCAGGTCGCGGTTGCCCTCCACCTGTTCGAGCAGGTGGAGGCGGGCGGCGATCGCCCCCATCGCCATCGGGGTGAGCAGACCGATGTCGCTGATCAGCGCGAGTGCGATCTCGCGGAGCGCCTCGCCGGAGCGGATCTCGAGGGAGGCGAGGTAGGTGGGGGCGGAGGCGGCCGCGTAGCCGTCCTGGCCGGACAGCCCGATGGTGCCGTCCACCCACCCCCACACGCCGAGGGCCGGCAGGGCCAGCAGCCCGGCCAGCGGCAGCGCCGCCCGATGTCGGGGGATCAGCAGCACCACGAGCATGCCGATGATGGCGTAGGCGATGAGGATGTCGCCGGTGAAGAGGAGCAGCGCGTGCATCGCGCCGATCCCCAGCAGCACCAGGTGCCGCCGCCCCATCCGGGCGAGGAACCGCCGCACGCGCTCCCCGCGCTCGCGGGAACGTCGGTGCAGCACGCCGATGCCGTAGCCGAACAGCAGGGCGAAGAGCGGGAAGCCGCGGTTGTCCGCCAGGAGGGCGACGAGCACATCCACCACGCGGTCCGCTCCGGTGCCGTCGCGCTGCTTGAGCAGCACCGTCCATTGCTGCCCGTGCAGCCAGCCCACCATGTTGGCCAGCGCGATCCCCAGCAGCGAGATCCCGCGCGCGAGGTCGGGGCCGAGGGCGCGGCGCGCGAGGGGGACGGAGCTCATCACCGGGTCCAGCGCCCCGGGGCGGGGTGCGCTCCGGCGCCGACGGGGGTGGTGCTCATGCGGCCATGGTCCCACAGCCTCGGCGCACGCTCCGTCGATGCCGGCGACGACCGGGTCGTCGTCGAGCACGCGGGCGCGGTAAAGCACCTCGGAGGAGCCATGGAGACTATGGCGGCATCCTTTTCGCCGCCGCTCCCGGCACCATGCCCCCTTTCTACCCGGGGTCACATATGGCGCCCGGCCCATTCCGCCGGGCCGGGCGCGAGAGAGCAGGCAGGGCACGAGAGGCCAGGCAGGGCCCCGCTTTGGCGCCGACCTTTCCTCCACAGCGGGCATTCATCCACATTCTCCTCCACGTTCTCCTCCACATTCTGCCTGCCCGCCGGTGCGTCATCCACAAACCATCGACGGGGGTGGTGGACGGTTTCGAACGTGCTTACGATCGGGTCATGGAGACGACACCGACTGGCAGCGGGGATCACCCCGGTGAGGGCACACCTCACCGGGAGGCGGCCGCGCCGTCGGGCGATCCGCTCGAGGAGGTGCTGGGGCGCCTGGCCGCGATCGAGGCCGGCCCCTCGGCCCGCACCGTCATCGCCCAGATCCTCGCAGCGGCCCTCCTCGCCGTCACCCGCACCGCCTCCGTGCGGGACCCGCTGCCCGAGACCGCCCCCGGCAGCGCGGAGGAGGCGCTGGCCGTCCTCGCCGGGATCGATCATCTGCGTGCCTCTCTGGCCGCGGTGGAGGCGACCTGGCAGGTCTCCGCCGAGCAGCGGATCCGGCGTGATGATGCCGCCCGCGGCGTCGAGGCCGAGAAACAGGGCCGCGGCGCCGGCCAGGAGATCGCGCTGGCCCGCCGGATCTCCCCGGCCGCCTCGTCGCTCTCGCAGGCGAAGGCACGCCGCCTGGTCCAGGACATGCCGGGGACGGTCGACACCCTCTGGGCCGGCGCGATGACCGCTCAGCAGGCTTCCGCCGTCGCCACCGCGCTCGACGGAGCCAGCGCCGAGACCTGCCGCCGCATCGACGACGCGATCCGCGAACACCCCGAGACCCTCCACGGCAAGGGCTGCCGGCGCCTGCAGGCCGACATCCGCGCCATGGTCCAGCGGCTGGAGCCCGAGACCGCGCGCGAACGCGCCGAGCGCGCCGCCCGCGCACGACACGTGAGGATGACGCCGCTGGACGACGGGATGGCCCGCGTGACCGCAGTGCTGCGGGGGATCGACGCCGTGGCGCTGATGCACTCCCTGCGCACCCGTGCCGAGTCCCTGCGCGCGGCGGGCGAGAAGACCTCCGCCTCCGCGCTGGAAGCCGACCTGCTCGTCGAGGACGTGCTGCGCGGCCCGCAGAGCGCGCAGGGCGAGCCGGGCGAGGCCCGCACCCCGCGGCGACCGCGGCCGCGGCCGGGCCTGGACGTCGGCATCGTCATCACCGATACCGCGCTGCTGGGGCGCGAGGACGACGCCGAGACCGCCCAGCTCGAGGGCTACGGCACCCTCCCCGCTCACATCGTGAGGACCACCCTGCTCGGGCAGCCGCCGGGCAGCCTGCGTGATCGCGAGGAGGATCATCCCGATGAGGTGGTCTCCGCCTTCTACCGGCGGCTCTACACGCACCCGCGCACCGGGGACCTCGTGGGGATGGAGTCCCGCTCGCGGGCATTCCCGGCCGGGCTCGCCCGGATGCTGCGCTGGCGCGACACCACCTGCCGCACCCCGTGGTGCAATGCGACGATCCGCCACCACGACCACGTGATCCCCCATCACCGGGGCGGGCCGACGAGCTTCGCGAACGGTCAGGGGCTGTGCATCCGCTGCAACCTGCTCAAGGAGCTCGGCCTCTGGATCCTGGCCCCGCTCACCGGCACCGCCCCCGCCCGCGACATCGACACCACCGGCACCACCGACGCCGAGCCGACGACGCGGGCTGCGAGCAGACCACCGGTTCCTCCGGATCCCGGCACCCCGCCGAGAGCCTGGAGCTGGACCAGCCCGCACGGGGCCACCGGCATCTCCCCCACCCCGCCGCTGATCACCCCCGGACCGGACCCGACCTCGGTGACGGGCGAGGATCCCGACGCCCCGGACCCACCGGCGAGCGCGCCGCCCCCGTAGGCCCCGGCTCCGCCGCCGGCTAGTGCGCGGCTCTGCCGTCGGCGGCGCGGGCCGGGGTGCCCTGATGATGGCGCAGCAGCCAGCGGCCCTTCTCCCGCACCCACAGGGAGCTGCGATGCGCGGTGCCTCCCGGTCCATGCGTCGTGTACTGCAGCAGCACCACCCCGGGGGCCACCTCGTCGGCGACGAACTCCTCGGCGTCGATCCCGCCGAGGGGTGCGAGGTGGGCGAGGATCTCCTCCCGGTCGTCGCTGCGCCCGCTCGCACCGATCTCGGTGAACGAGGGGTGCAGCAGTTCCGCGGCGCTCGGCGGGTCCGAGCGCAGGGCGTCGCTGAGCAGCGCCTGCTCCCGGGCCGTGATCTGCTCGAAGTCCGTCGCTCCCGGCTGATCGCCCACGAGCACCGTGTCCTCGACCGCGGTGGAGCAGCTCGCTCCCGGCTCCGGGGAGGCCTCGTCGAAGAGGCTGAACAGGTCATCGCCGCCACCGCCGGCCGGCGACGGCTCCGGAGCGGACGCAGACGCAGGCGCAGGCGCAGGCGCAGCTCCGTCGGCTGCTCCCCCGGCGCTGCGGTATCCGGGCCCCACCGCCGGGTCCTGCTTCTTCGAGAAGGCCGTCGCCGCGGCATTGGCACGGCGGTCCGCGGCCTCGTTCATCGCATGCCCCGAGTGGCCCTTGACCCATTCGAACTCGACGCTGCGGCCCGCGAGCGCGCGGTCGATGTCCTTGAGCAGCTCGACGTTCAGCACCGGCTTGCCGTCCTTCTTCCGCCAGCCCTTGCGCTTCCAGCCCGGCATCCACTTGGTGACCGAGTTGATGACGTACTGGCTGTCGCAGAGGATCAGCAGATGCTGGTCCGCGTCGACGGCGGTGGCCTCGAGCAGATCGAGCACGGCCTTGAGCTCGCCCATGTTGTTGGTGCCGTGGGGCCATCCGCCCGCGCGCCAGGAGTTGTCGTCGATGTACCAGGCCCAGCCGGCGGGTCCGGGATTGCCGAGGGCGGAGCCGTCGGCCGCAGCGGTGATCGTCATGGGAGCAATCGTTCCACAGCGCCCCGACGTCCCCGCACGTGACAGCGCCGCAGCGCGCCCCGATGCGGGGTACCTCTCCCCCGCCCGCAGCGCCCCGACCCGCTCAGCGCAGGCGCGCGACCGTCATCCCGGCGCTGGTGGGCGGATGGTCCATGGCCTGCATCGCCGCCGGGAGCTCCTCGACGGTGAGGAGCCGGCCGACGGTCGCGTCGAGGTCCAGCCGGCCCTCCGCGATCTCCGCGAGCAGCGCGCCGTACTCGGCGACGGCGAGTCCGTGGCTGCCCAGGATCTGCAGCTCCTCGGCGATCACCCTGCCCATGGGCAGGGGCGGGTCCGCGTCCTCACCCAGCAGCAGCCCCACCTGGACGTGGCGGCCGCGGGGCCGCAGCGAGGCCAGGGCGTCCCGCGCGGTGCTGGCCGCGCCGAGCGCATCGAGGCTCACGTGGGCCCCGCCGCCGGTCAGCTCGCGCACCCGCGGCACCGCCTCCGCACCGGCGGGCACCGCGGTCGCGCCGAGCGCCTCGGCGGCGGCCAGGGCGTGCGGGGCGATGTCGACGGCGAGGACGTCGGCCCCGGCGGCGCGCGCGACGAGCACGCAGGCGAGCCCGAGACCGCCGCAGCCGAACACCACCACCCGCTCCCCCGGGACCACCGCGGCCTGGCTGCGCACGGCGTGGTACGCGGTGCCGACGCGGCAGCCGAGCCCGGCCGCGAGCGTCATGTCGATCCCGTCCGGGAGGGCGACGAGGTTGTGGTCCGCCTCGATGACGACGACCTCCTCGGCCCATGAGCCGGGGAGGTCGAAGCCCGGCTGGCGCTGCGCGGGGCACACCTGGGGCGCTCCGGCGAGGCACTGCGCGCAGCGCCCGCAGGAGAGGATGAACGGGGCGGTGACCCGATCGCCCGGCGCGAAGCGGGTGACCTCCCGACCCACCCGCGCGACGACGCCCGCGAACTCGTGGCCCGGGATGTGCGGCAGGTGCACCGACGAGTCATGGCCCTGCCAGGCGTGCCAGTCGCTGCGGCACACCCCGGTGGCATGGACCGTGACCACCGCGCCGCGCGGAGGGCACTCGGGATCGGGGACCTCGACCAGCGCGGGCTCGCCGCCGAAGGTCTCGTAGCGCACTGCTCTCATGCGCCCATCCTCGCGCAGTCCGCGGTGCCGGCATCGAGTCGTCCGATCCACGCCCGCACCCGTCGGCGCAGCACCAGGGCGAGCACCGCACAGCCCGCGAGCACGGCGGCGCTGCCGAACAGCCACGGCACCGCCGTCGCGGCCGAGACCTCGAGCATGCCCACGGGGATCCACAGCAGCGTGCTGAGCAGCCCGGCGACGAGATAGACCAGCACGCTCACCACCGCCATGCCGATCCCGGGGCGCCGGATGGTGCACTCCTCGCCGACGACGATCGCGGTGATCAGCAGCACGAAGGCGGACTGCAGCGCGCCGGCGAGGATCAGCACGACCGCGGGGAGCCCGGGCGGGCCCGAGAAGGTGACGGTGGGACCGGCGCCGATCGTCGTCTCCAGGGAGAGCGCCGGGGCGAGCAGCAGCCAGAGCGAGGAGGTGAGGATCAGCAGAGCGGTCTCCACCGCGATCAGCGCCACCCTGCCGCGCACCCGATCGGCGCGCGAGAGGCCGAGGCTCGCCCGCAGCTCGTCGCGCTCCGCGGTGTCCGCGCGGCCGTAGCGATACCAGGCCAGGGCCGCCCACAGCGGGAGCACCGCCATGAGGCTGTCCACGACGAGGAGCGCGACGACCAGGCAGAGCACGCACAGGGCCGCGCTCGCCCCGAAGCGGCCGCTGTTCAGCCGCAGCTCCATGGCCAGGGCCTGTCGGATCGAGATCATGCCGCTCCCTTCCGCGAGTGCGCGACGGCCTGCCGGTCCGCGGCGCGCAGCCAGTGGGTGACCAGGTCGGCGAGCCCCGGACGCTGCAGGGAGGCCGTCGGCGGCAGCCCCGCCGCCTCCTCGACGTGCACGAGCGCGCGGGTGATGCCGCCGGCCGTGACGGCGCCGATCAGGGGCGAGGCCGCCTGCGGCCCCGGTTCCTCGGGGGTCGTCGCCGGCAGCTCGAGCAGCACGAACTCGTCCCGCAGCGTCTCGACGTCCCCTTCCAGCAGGGCCGTGCCCTGGGCGATCAGCACGAGACGGTCCACGAAGCGGTCCATGCCCTCGAGATCGTGGGTCGAGAGCAGGACGGTGCGGTCCGGGCGGATCATCAGCTCGCGCAGGGTGTCCACCAGCTCGGTGCGGGCCAGCGGGTCCAGGTGGGCGAAGGGCTCGTCGAGGATCAGCAGCTGCGGGTCGCGGGCGAGGGCGGCGGCGAGGGCGAGCTGGGTGAGCTGGCCGCGCGAGAGGCTGTGCAGGGGCCGCGCGGCGGGGATGCGATGCGCCGTCAGGCGGGCGTCGAAGCGCGCGGGGTCGAACCGTGCACTGTCGACCTGCGTCTCCCGCGCGAGGTGGGCTCGTGCGAGATGCTGCGGCGTCCACCGTGCGGGGTAGGCGGGCGCGTCGGGCACGAGGGCGACCCCTGCCGGCGCGGGGACGTCGGCCGGTCCCATCGCGGTGCCGAGCACCTCGACCTGCCCGGTGGTGTGGGGCACGGCCCCGAGGAGGGTGCGCAGCGTGGTGGTCTTCCCGGCGCCGTTGGCGCCGACGAGCGCGGTGACCTGCCCGGTGGGCGCCGTGAAGGAGAGGTCTCGCACCGCGTGCAGCGGCGCGGCGTAGGGGCGGCCGAGGGAGGGCAGGTCGACGCTCAGCCCCCGCACTCTCACCGCGGGGGCCTCGGGGGCCGCGGGGGCCTCGGGATCGGGCGAGCTGCTCGTCATCGGTCCTCCTCCTCGAGAGCGTGCGCGAGGCGGTCCCGGAGCTCCTCGGCCCCGATCCCCGCGGTGCGTGCGGTGCGGGCGGCCTCGGCGAGCGCCGTGTCGATGCGGTCGAGCGCCCTGCTGCGCACCTGGCCCGGCTCCTGGGCGCGCACGAAGACGCCCTTCCCGCGCACGGCGTCGACGAGCCCGTCGGCCACCAGCTCGTTGTAGGCGCGCGTGGTGGTGATGACGCTGACGCGCAGGTCGCGGGCGAGGCCGCGGAGCGAGGGGAGCTCCTGACCGGCGCCGAGGTCGCCGCGCAGGATCGCCTCGGCGAGGCGGGCACGGATCTGCTCGTAGAGGGGCTCGGGCGCGGAGGGGTCGAGCGGGATGTGCATGCTCGTCACTCCTGTCGCCGCGCGAGACCACCACCGCATCTACTGTTCATATGCACTATGGACAGCAGGTGCCGTCGTGTCAAGGCGCAGCGGCACCGCGGGGCGCCCGGACGGGCCGGCTCAGAGCACGGACCTCTCATAGGTCGCGTGGACGTCCTCCTGCGAGAAGCCGAGGGCGTCGTAGAGGCGGGTGGCACCGGTGAGCGATTCCGCATCGACCTCGAGCTCGGCGCGCGCATAGCCGGCCTCCGCCGCAGAGGCGAGGGTGCGGGCGATGACGGCGCGCGCGAGGCCCCGCCCGCGGGCTTCGGGGCGGGTGCCCACCAGGGCGATGTGGAGCACTCCGGGGGTGTCCTCCGAGGTGATGACGTAGGCGAGCACCGTCCCCTCCGCGTCGAGCGCGACCGTGGCCTGGTCGCGGCGGGCGGTGTGGGAGTCCCACCAACGGCCCCAGCGCTCCGCCGAGACCGGGGCGGAGCCCCAGTGATCGGCGAAGGCGGCGATGTGGGCCAGGCGCGTGGCCTCGCGCTCGGCGTCGGTCGGGGCGACGACCTGCACGTCCCCGACCGGCGGGGTCGTGAGCGCGATGTCCGGCAGGTGCCGGACCATGGTCAGCCAGCTGCGGGCGCGGGTGTAGCCGCGGCGCTCGAGCAGCGGGCGGATATCGGCTCCCCCGCCGCTCCGGCCGGGCCGCGGATCGCGTCCTCCGGAGATGCGGAACACCGCCTGTTCGAGGCCGGGGTGCCGCTCGGCGGCGAGCGCGGCGGCCCGTTCCTGCGACCAGGTGAGCAGCTCGCCGCCCAGACCCTGCCTCCGCTGGGCCGGATCGACGCCGCCCATCAGCTGACAGCGCACGCGGCCGTCGCGGTCCACGCTGGGGTGGACGTCGACGGCGGCGAAGCCGATCAGATCCCCGCCGCTGCGCAGGGCGAGGCTGTCGCGCTCCAGGTCGAGCCCGGGCATGGTGAGCCATTCGCGGATGCTGGGCTCCTCCGCCGGCTCGCCGCGCTCGTCGGCCCGGTCGATGCGGTTCAGCAGCGCCGTCAGCGCGGGGGCGTCGTCGAGGGAGAGGGGGCTGCGGGTCGTCGTGATGTCGAGTGAGGTCACCGCTCCAGTGTCTCAAGCGCGGGAGCCGAGGGTGCGGGGAGCCGATACACGCTCACGTGGCTGCGGGAGTCGGCGGTGAAGGCGGTGCCCTCCCAGTCCGCCCAGCGCGACTCGAGGGAGAAGCCCGCCAGCTGCGCCATCAGGTCGAGCTCGGCCGGCCATACGTAGCGGTGCGGCGTCCGGGTGATCCGGGCGGTGCGGGCGCCGTCGACGGCCGGATCGAAGCGCAGATGGTGGGAGACGACCTGCTGGGCGAGCGCGTCATAGGTGTCGACCAGAAGATATCCGGGCTCGGAGACCTCGACGGTGCCGCCATGGCCCGGGGCGAGCGAGCGCAGCTGCGGCACCCACAGCTCGATGACGAAGCAGCCGCCCGGGGCCAGCTGCCGGGCGGCGTTGCAGAAGCAGGCCACCTGCTCCTCCTGGGTGAGCAGGTTCGCGAGGGTGTCGAAGACCAGGTAGGCGAGGGTGAATCCCTCCCCGGCGCTCGCCGTGGTCATGTCCCCCTCGACGACGGGGAGGCGCGTGGCGTCGGCCTTCTCGCGCAGCCGCGCGATCATCGGCGGGGAGAGCTCGATGCCGGTGACCGGCACGCCGGCCCCGCGCAGCGGGAGTGCGACCCGGCCGGTGCCGATCGCGAGCTCGAGCGCGGGCCCGCCGGCGGCGAGCGCGGCGAGGGTCGCGACCGTCGGCTCCAGCACCTCGGGCGCGAACATGCCCTCGCCGGGGGTGTCGTACTCGGCGGCGGCCTGCGCGTCCCACAGCCGGTTCCGATCGATCATGCTCCCATCGTGGCCCGCCCGGGGCGGGGCGTCACGGGATTATCCCGCGCGCCCCGCCCCGGGCTCGGCCGGCGGCGCTCAGTCCCCTGTCTCGTAGGCCGCCGCCTGCTGCTGGATCGCGCGGAGGCGGGCGAGGTCGAGCTTGCGGCCGCGGGCGAAGTCCACCACGCCGTTCTTCTCCTGGAAGACGTCGGTGAGCTGGGTGTAGCAGTAGCCGAACATCAGCGGATCCTCGAGCAGCACCCGGGTGAGGCCCTCGAACCGCTCGTAGAGCTCCTCCTCGCTGCGCACCCGCTGGCCGTAGCCCCAGGACTGCGCGGCATTGTTCCCGGCCCGCTCGGCCTCCGCCGCCTCGCGGGCCTCCTGCGCGTTCCACCAGATCCCGCCGTACTCGGAGACGAAGTAGGGCTGGCCGGCATAGGGCAGGGAGAAGGCGCCGTCGGCGAAGGGCATCTCGTCCGGGGCGAGCTCGCGCCGGTTCGCGAAGGGCTCCCCCTCGGCCAGGCCCGACTGCTCGGCGCGGAAGCGTTCGACGTCCTGCTCATAGGAGTGGGAGTCGTAGACGTCGGCCCCGCGCACCCGGTGGGAGTAGCCCGAGGCGTCGAGCACGGGGCGGCTGGGATCGGCGAGCTTGGTCGCGTCGTACATCGCCTGGGTGACGTCATCGAGCTGGGTGAGGCGGTCGTGCATGACCTGGTGGGTCTCGTTCAGCGGGCACCAGCCGATGATGCTGGGGTGGCTGAGGTCGCGCTCGACGGCCTCGACCCACTGGCCGATGAAGGAGGCGGTGGGCTGCTGGTTGTCCCCCGTCGGCCCGCGGCCGGAGACGCCCCAGTCGCCGAACTCGCCCCAGACGAGGTAGCCGTGCAGATCGGCCCAGAACAACATGCGCTGGTCGAACACCTTCTGGTGCAGGCGCGCCCCGTTGAACCCGGCCTCGAGCGCGAGGCGGATGTCGGTGGTGAGCGCCTCGTCGGTCGGGGCGGTCATGAACGAGTCCTCCCAGTAGCCCTGGTCGAGCACCAGGCGCTGGAAGACCTTCTCGCCGTTGAGCCGGAACTCGTGATCGCGCAGGGTCGTGGCGCGCAGCCCCGCATAGGAGCGGACCTCGTCGAGCACGGTGCCGTCCGCGGCGAGCAGGCGCGCGGTGACGGCGTAGAGCTCGGGGGCGCCGGGGCCCCAGATCCGCACGGCGTCCTCCGGGATCACCAGCTGCACCGCGGGCGCGAGATCGAGATCGGCGCGCACCTGTGCCCGGGCGACCTCTCCCCCGCCGGGCACGGCGGCGACCACCTCGAGGCGGGTGCCGCGGGTGCTGCGGGCCAGCGGGGCGGTCACCGCGAAGGAGCGCCCGGCCAGGGAGGGCAGGATCCGCAGCGCGCGGATCTCGTCGGCCGGGACGCCCTCGAGCCAGACGGTCTGCCAGATGCCGGTGGTGCGGTGGTAGTTGGCGTGGGTGGGGCGGAACCAGGTGGACTGCTTGCCGCGCGCCTGCGGGACGTCGTGCGGGTCGCGGGCGCGGACCACGATCTCGACCTCGCTGCCCGGGCCCACGCCCTCGACGGCGGAGAGGTCGGCGGCGAAGGGGGTGAAGCCGCCGCGGTGGCGGGCCACCTCGACCCCGTTCGCCCACACGGTGGCGTCATGATCGACGGCCTCGAAGCGCAGGATCGGGCGCAGCCCGTCCCAGTCGGCGGGGATGGTGAGCGTGCGGCGGTACCAGACGGCCTCGAGGAAGTCGCGGTCGCCGATCCCGGAGGCGGCGGTCTCCGGGGCGAAGGGCACCGTGATGGTGCCGCTCAGGTCGCGCTCGAGCAGGCCCCGCTCGCGCCCGGTGTCGCCCTGGTCGATCTCGAACTGCCAGCTGCCGTTGAGGTTCCGCCAGGCGGGGCGCTGCAGCTGGGGGCGGGGGTGCTCGGGGCGCGGCACGTCCTCGTCGGAGCCGTGCGGGGCGTCGAGGAGGGTGGCGAGCTCGTCGGCCCGGGCGAACAGGGCGGGGAGGGGCTCGGGGAGGTCGGCGGTCTGTGCGGTCACGGTGCGCTCCTGGGATCGGGATCGGCGCTGATCGGTCGGGATCATTCCATCGCATCCCCGCCGAGAGTGCAACGTGAGAATTCTGGGGCCGGGGGCTCAGCCGTCCTCGGGCGCGGCAGAGGAGCCGCGCACCAGGAGCTGATGGCCGACCACCGTCTCGATCCCGGCGGCGGCGTCCTCGCCGGGCGCGGCGAGAGCGGCGTCCAGGGCCGCGCCGACCAGCTGCTCGAGGTCCGGCGCGACGGTGGTCAGGGAGGGCCGGGACCAGGCCGCCTCGGGGATGTCGTCCCAGCCCGTCACCGCCACGCGGCCCGGCACGTCGAGGCCCTGCGCGCTCAGCGCCGCCATCGCGCCGAGGGCCAGCAGGTCGTTCCCGGCGATCACGGCGTCGACCTCGAGGCCGGAGCGGAGCACCGCCTCCATCTCGGCGCGCCCCGCCTCCCGGTCCCAGCGCGCGGCCGCGCGGATGCGGCGCGGCTCCAGGGCGATGCCGGCGAAGCGCAGGGCGGCGCGCACGCCGGCGAGGCGATCGGCCGCGGTGGAGCGGGACGCGCTGTCGCCGCCGAGGAACAGCAGGTCGCGTCGCCCCTGCTCGACGAGGTGGCGCACCACATCGGCCGCGGAGGCGACGTTGTCGATGGCCACGTGCGAGACCCCGGGCACGGCCGGCAGCAGCTCGCCCAGCAGCACCACGCGCGGCCCGGCGCCGGGCGCGAGATCCGCCGCGGTGAGCGCCGCCGGGGAGATGATCACCGCATCGACCGGGCGCGAGGCGCGCCCCTGCACATGGGCGCGCTCGGCCTCCCGGTCCCCGAGCGAGACCTCGACGCTCACCGTGCAGCCGCGCCCGCGCGCGGCCACCTGCATCCGCTCCGCGAGGCGGGCGAAGTAGGGGTTCTGCAGCTCGGGGACCACCAGGGAGAGGGCGCCGGTGAACCCGCCGCGCAGCTCGCGGCCGGCACGGTTGGGCACATAGCCGAGCTCGGCGATCGCCTGCTCGACCCGCGCCCGGGTCTCCGCCCTCACCACGGGCCGCTCGTTGACCACGTTGGAGACGGTCTTCCAGGACACCCCGGCGTGCTGGGCGACGTCCTTGATGCTCACGCGGCGCGCCATCGGGTTCCTCCGTCCGGTGGGAGACGGCCCGCGAAGGGCTCGGGGGCCGAGGGGTTCGAGGATACCCAGTGGGCACCGGATCTCCCACGTGGGAACTCGCGACGCCCGTCCCGCACCCGCCGAGGGGCGAGCCGGTGGTATCTCACACCGCGGTCGCGGTGCATCGCCGAGCCGCAGGTGGGCGCGTACTGTGAGCGATGGTGCCGTCCTCCCGCCGCGGCACAGGTCCCGGAAGGGCAGCCCCGATCCGTCCGACGCCTCCGCGTCGGGCCCGCAGATCGGCCGGCCCGCCCCCGGTGACAGCGTCGGCCGAGGATCGCTGCCCCGTGCAGCGCTGCATGGCCGCGCCCCGGGTGGGAATGCATCGCACAGAACGGATCACCTCACGTGACCACCCCTGACTTCGCACGCCTCGGCGTGCCGTCCGTCCTGACCGGCGCCCTCGCGCCGCTGGGCATCACCGAGCCCACCCCGATCCAGGCCGCCACGCTGCCGGACTCGCTGTCCGGCCGGGATGTGCTGGGCCGGGGCCGCACCGGCTCGGGCAAGACCTACGCCTTCCTCCTGCCGCTGGTGGCCCGCCTGCTCGAGCAGCCGCGCAAGCGCGCCGCGCGCCGGCCCCGCTCCCTGGTGCTGGCCCCCACCCGCGAGCTCGCCTCCCAGCTGGCCGAGTCGCTCAAGCCCCTCGAGGCGGCCGCCGGCCTGCGCAGCGCCGTCGTGTTCGGCGGGGTCGGCCAGAACCCGCAGGTCAATGCTCTGGCACGCGGGATCGACGTGCTCATCGCCTGCCCCGGCCGCCTGCTGGACCTGATGGGCCAGGGCCATGCCGATCTCAGCGCGATCGAGATCACCGTCATCGACGAGGCCGATCACATGGCCGACATGGGCTTCCTGCCGATGGTGCGCCGCATCCTCGAGGCCACCCCCTCGCGCGGCCAGCGGATGCTCTTCTCCGCGACCCTCGACTCGGGCGTGAACAAGCTGGTCAAGCAGTTCCTCCACGAGCCGGTCACCCATTCGGCGGATCCCGCGACGAGCCCGGTGGGGACCATGGAGCACCACGTGCTCGAGGTCGACGCCGCCGCCCGCTTCGACGTGCTGCGCGACCTGGCCGCCGCGCCGGGGCGCACCATCATGTTCACCCGCACCAAGTACGGCGCGAAGAACCTCGCCCGCAAGCTCGCCGCCCGCGGGGTGGATGCCGTGGACCTGCACGGCAACCTCTCGCAGAACGCGCGCACCCGGAACCTCGAGGCCTTCGGCTCCGGCACCGCCACGACGATGGTCTGCACCGATATCGCCGCGCGCGGCATCCATGTCGACGAGGTGGCGATCGTGGTCCACGCGGACCCGCCCGTCGAGCACAAGGCCTACCTGCACCGTTCGGGCCGCACCGCCCGCGCCGGCGAGTCGGGCACCGTCATCACGGTGCAGACCCCGGATCAGAAGCGGGACGTCAGCGATCTGATGCGCAAGGCCGGGATCCGGCCCACGCACCACGCCTCGGTCACCTCGAGCAGCCCGGTGCTGCACACGCTCGCCCCCGGTGAGCGCGTCCAGACCCATGAGCCGCGCCAGCCCGAGGCCCCGCTGGACCAGGCCCGCCTGAACGGCGAGCGCCGCGGGCGGGGACGCTCCGGCGGCCAGGGCGGTCAGGGCGGCCGCGGTCGCGGCGGATCCGGCGAGGGTCGCGGTCGCGGCGGCCAGGGCCGCGGCGGCCAGGGCGGTCAGGGGCGCGGCGGTCAGGGCGGCCAGGGCCGTTCCGGTCGCAGCGGCGGCCCCCGTCGCGAGAGCACCCCGGCGCGCTACTCCACGAGCTCCGAGGGGTCCCGCGGCGGGAACAGCGCGGGCGGCCTGGCCTCCTTCTCCTCCGGACGCCGCTGACGGATCCCGGAGTGTGAGAGGGGCGGTGCCACGCGGCACCGCCCCTCTCGTCGTCCGAGGGCCGACGACGATGCGACACTTCGCTCATTGCGCAACCGTGGAATCCTCGGCAGACTGGAGGCCATGAGCACCCCGGCGAGCCCCGACGGCCCGGCGGCACCGACCCCGCCGCAGCTCGCGGCCGCGGCGAACACCTTCGCGATGCTCGCGAGCCCCGCCCGGCTGCACCTCGTGACCCTCATGAGCGGCGGCCGCTTCGACGTCGGCACCCTCGCCGAGAAGGTGGGGCTGAGCCTGCCCACCACGAGCCAGCACCTCAGCAAGCTGCGCCTGGCCGGCATCGTCTCGGCGCGCCGCGCCGGCCGCCACAGCTACTACACGGTCGAGGATCCGCACGTGCTCTCCCTCGTCGAGCAGATCTTCGAGCACATCGCGCCCGACGGCTCGCTCGCCCCCGATCCCCCTGCCAAGGACCCTCACGCATGATCGCCGCCCCCGACACCTCTCCCCCTCCCGCGCAGGAGCGGGTCGATCTGCGCAAGTTCGCGTGGCTGTCGATCGTCGCCGCGATCCTCACGATCACGCTGAAGACGGGCGCGTGGGTGATGACAGATTCCGTCGGCCTGCTCTCCGACGCCGCGGAGTCGACCGTGAACCTGGTCGCCGCGGTCGTGGCCCTCATCGCGCTCACCGTCGCCGCACGGCCGGCCACCGAGCGCTTCCTCTACGGCCGCGCGAAGGCGGAGTACTTCTCCGCCGCGGTCGAAGGGCTGATGATCTTCGTGGCCGCCGCGGTCATCCTGGTCACCGCGGTCGAGCGCTTCCTCAACCCGCGCCCGCTCGAGAACCTCGGCATGGGCCTGGTGATCGTGGTGCTCGCCTCGCTGATCAACGGCGGGGTCGCCGTGGTGCTCCTGCGCGCCGGGAAGGAGCACAACTCGATCACCCTGCGGGCCGACGGCAAGCACCTCATGACCGACGTCGTCACGAGCGCCGGCGTGCTGCTGGGGGTGGCCCTGGTGGCGCTGACCGGCTGGGAGCGGCTGGATGCGCTTGTGGCCTTCGCCGTCGGCGTGAACATCATCGTCACCGGCATCGGCCTGCTCGGGGAATCCGTCTCGGGCCTGCTGGACAAGGCGCTGCCGGACGAGGACCACGACATCATCACCGAGGTGCTGCGCCGGCGCACCGACGGCACGGTCACCTTCCACGGCCTGCAGACCCGTGAGGCCGGGCAGCAGAAGTACATGAACGTGCACGTGCTGGTGCCCGACGACTGGACGGTCAAGCGCGGCCACGACTACATCGAGGGCCTCGAGGACGAGCTGCGCGAATGCCTGCCGGACCTCACCGTCCTCACCCACCTCGAGCCGATCTCCGACCCGGCCTCCTACGAGGACATCCCCGAGCAGCACGTGCCGATCCATGGCGACGACCACGACCCGACGCGTCCGCCGGGGAATCCGCTCGCCTGAGTCCCCGTGCGCACCGTGGGCAGCGGTGGCAGGATGGAAACATGGTGACCCAGAGCACACCCTCGCATTCCCGCGTGCCCGCTCGTCCGCTGCTGCTGAACAACCTCGTCGCGGCCCTGATCGCCAGTGCCGTCATGATCTTCCTGCACGAGTCGGCGCACCTGGTCACCGCTCTCGCCCTCGGGCATCCCTCGGTCCTGTACCCCTTCGGGGTGGTCCACGAGGGGTCGCCGTCACAGACCGATCAGGTGCTGATGCTGCTCGCCGGCCCCGCCTTCAGCCTGGTCATGGGGGTGCTGATGCAGCTGTGGACCCCGTTGCGCGCCCGCGGCGACCTGGTGCACCTGGTGTGGCTGTGGTTCGCCTTCGCCTCCGTCCAGGAAGGCGTCGCCTACCTCTGCCTGACCCCGTTCGGCGCCGGGGACACGGGGGCGGCCGCCCAGCTGCTGGGCCTGCCGTTGGCGCTGCAGTTCGTGATCCTCGCCGTCGGCATCGGCGGCATGTTCCTCAACGCCCGGGCCTTCGCCCCGCATATGGCGCGCCACGCGGGCGAGGACCCCCGCTCACGCAATGCGATGACGCTGTTCCCCTGGCTGTACGGCATGATCGCCTCGGTGCTGCTGAGCGTGGTGTACCTCGCGATCAGCCCGGCCGAGCTGCCGGCCTCCGACCAGATCGCGATCCTCGCCGCCGGCACGGCGATCTTGGTGTTCGCGCCGATGGCGCACATCTTCTCCCGTCACGTCGCCGAGGTGCCGCACCAGCCGCTGCGGCTGCGCGCCGTGCCCGTCGGCGGTCTGGTGGTGCTGGCGGTGCTGGTGGCCGGGAACATCCTGCTCAGCTTCGGGCTCCCGCTCGGCTGAGTGTCAGCTCAGCCCAGCAGCACCCGCGCCGGCCCGAGGTGATCGCGCCCTACGAGCGCGAGGGCTGGGAGCGCATCGGGGTGTTCGCCCCGTACGATCCGTCCGACGGGATCAGCGTGTGCTTCCGGAAACGGCTGTGAACCGCCGCTCTCGTCGCGTGCCCGGTCAGGTCGTGGTCAGCCCCAGTCCAGGAGCGCTGCGATGCGCCGCGCAACGTCGGAGGGCTCGAGGCCGTCGGTCGTGATCCGGTGGACCGAACTCGGGGCGCGCCGCTCCAGAAGTGCGGCGGTACGGCGGCTCCGCTCCAGGTGCACGGCGAGCGACTCATCGCGCTCCCGCTGTGACAACCGTTCCTCCGCCGTCGGGTCGCTGGCGTTCAGCAGCACAGCGGTGACCTTCGGAGCATCTCCCACCGCCTCGACCAGCGCCTCGGTCTCGAGCACGGAGACCGTGTTGGTGTAGATCAGTCGGCGGTATCCGAGGGATCGGTAGTTCGCCCAGATCACCCGAAGATTGCGAGCGGCGAGCCCGTGCTCGGACGGGGAGGGGTGCGCGAGGTCGAGGGCGTCCCCCTCGATCACCGCATGGCGGACGTCGCGGCGCACGAGCAGGTCGTGGAGTGCGAACGCGGCGGTCGATTTCCCGGCACCCGACCGTCCACCGATGAGCAGCAGCTCGGAGCATGGCATGGTCCTATCCTCCCTCGGTCTGGCGCATGATGCGGTAGCGCGCGTCGAGACCACGGGCAGGGCTGCACGGCACTGCCGGTACCAGGGGGCGGTGTGGTGAAATGGCGATCATGGACGCAGAGACCTCACCCTTCCTCGCCGTCCCCCGAGAGGAGCATCTCGCGGGGAACGACCTCTGCTTCGCGATCCGGGATGCCCACCCGGTCTCCCCCGGCCACACGCTGATCATCCCGTGGCGAACGGTGGAGACCTGGTTCGAGGCCGCGCGCGAAGAGTGGAGGGCGGCTCTAGATCTCATGGACCAGGTGAGAGCCGCACTCGACGAGGAGCTTGCACCGGACGGCTACAACGTCGGATTCAATGCCGGACGTGCTGCAGGCCAGACGATCCCCCACGCGCACCTCCACCTCATCCCCCGGTCCCACGGCGACGTGGAGAACCCGATCGGCGGAGTCCGCCACGCCGTAGTGGGACGCGGTCACTACGACGTCACCTGACGGTGTGTGTCGACCGCAGTTCGAGGATGCGGAACGCTCCAGCCGCACTCGCGGTCCCCTCGTCGCTCAGGGGTGTCGAGGTCGATGCCTCGGTCCCGCGCGGCTCACCCCAGCAGCGCCGCCACGCGCCGATCCGATGCGGCGAGCGCCTCGCGATCGAAGGTCGAGCCGGAGACGAGCAGCTCGTCGGCCGCGGTGCGCTCCATGACCTCCTCGATGCGGGCGGCGACGGTGCGCTCGCTGCCCGCCCAGGTCGTCGCGAGCCCGCGCTCGATCCGGGAGCGCTCGCGGCCGCTCAGCGCGCGGGCCCGGATCGTGGCCACGGAGTCCAACGGCGGGAACTCGCCGGTCTCGCGGGAACGGGCCATCGCCCACACCTCGGGCAGGGCGAGCTCCCTCGCCTCGGCATCGGTGTCGGCGACGAGCACATCGGCCGAGAGGATCACGTTCGGTGCGCTGCCGCGGTGCGGGCGGAAGGCGCGACGGTAGGAGGCCAGGCGTTCGGGCAGCTCCGCGGCGCCGAGCACGGGACCGCCGAGCACCACGGGGAGCCCGAGCCGCGCGGCGGTGTCGAGACCGGAGCCGGTGGCGAGCAGGAATATCGGCGGCGGGCTCTCGGCGACCGGCCGCGCGGTGAGCGCCGCCGTGCCCTCGAGATAGTGGCGCACCTCGGCGACCTCCTGCGCGAACTGCTCGGGGCTCGCCTCGCTGCGCCCCAGCGCCTCCCGCACCGGTGCGGTGAAGCCGAGCGAGCGGCCGAGGCCCAGGTCCACCCGCCCCGGGGTGAGGGAGTCGAGCATGAGCATCTGCTCGGCGACCACCAGGGGCCGATGATTGGGGAGCATGATCCCTCCGGTGCCCAGGCGGATCCGGGAGGTGTGCTGGCCGGCCGCGGCGAGCAGCACGGCCGGGGCACCGCTCGCGATCCCCGGCACGGTGTGGTGCTCGGCCGCCCAGAAGCGGTGATAGCCCAGCCGTTCCGCCGCGACGGCGCGCTCGAGGCTGTCACGCAGCGCCGCCTGCTCCGGGCGGCCGGCGCGGGTGCGGGAGCGGTCCAGCAGGGAGTACCTCATCGCCGTCACAACGCCCGCCGCCCCTGGATCCTTCCCCGGAAGCGCGGCCCGGCGGGGTGATCCTTCCCCTCTCCCGCGGGCGGCCCAGCGCCGGTCGCGCGTGGCTAGGCTCGCACCATGAGCACCCCGCACGTCCCCCTGTCGATCCTCGATCTCGTCCCCCTCAGCGAGGGGCAGGACGCCCGCGAAGGGATCGAGGTGTCGATGCGCGCGGCGCAGACCGCGGACCGCGCCGGCTACCACCGCTACTGGTACGCCGAGCATCACAACACCGAGTCCCTCGCCTCGAACGCGACCAGCCTGCTGATCGACCGGGCCGCCTCCCTCACCGAGCGGATCCGCGTGGGCTCGGGCGGGATCATGCTGCCCAACCACTCCCCCCTCGCCGTCATCGAGCAGTTCGGCACCCTCGTGCAGTTCCACGGCGACCGGATCGACCTGGGCCTGGGGCGCGCACCCGGCACCGACCAGTACACGGCGCAGCTGCTGGCCCGCACCTCCGCGGAGCCGGGCGCGTTCATCGCCGCCGTCGAGCAGATGCGCGACTGGTCCCACGCCGAGCCCAGCGGGCAGCTGCCCATCCGGGCCGCGGTCGCCGAGGGCACCGAGGTGCCGATGTGGATCCTGGGCTCCACCACGAACGGGGCCCGCCTGGCCGCCCAGCTGGGGATGCCGTTCTCGGTCGCCTCCCACTTCGCGCCGTTCCAGTACCTGCAGGCGCTGCAGGTGTACCGGGAGAACTTCACCAGCGCCGGGGAGGCCGCGCAGATCGAGCAGCCCCACACGATGGTGGGCGTCAACGTGGTCATCGCCCCCACCGACGCGGAGGCCGAGCACCTGTTCACCACGAACATGCAGCAGTTCCTCGGCATCGTGACCGGCCAGCGGATGAAGACGCAGCCGCCGCGGGATCTCGCCGGCCGCTACCCCGAGCACCTCATGCAGCAGGTCGAGCAGACCCTCTCGATCCGCGCCGTCGGCTCCCCCACCAGCGTGGTCGCGCAGCTCGAGGAGATCGTCGAGGCCACCGAGGCGGACGAGCTGATCCTCACCGCGAACTACTTCGACCCCGAGCACCGCATCCGGGGCATCGAGATGCTCGCCGAGGCCTGGGGGCTCTGACCGGCCGGCACCGCCGGTTCAGGGCCTCGTCGGCCGGAGGCGGGCGGAGACCGTCGCGTGGTCGCTCGCGGCGCGCCCGCCGAGCTGCGGCACCCACGCCCGATACTGCTCCACGTCCAGGCCGCGGGACAGGATCCAGTCGATCCGGGTCCCGCCCGGCTCCGGCGCCCCGTAGTCGGGGAAGGTGCCGATGTCCTGCCCGTCGTGCGCGGCGGCGACGTCGTGGGCGTCCTCGAGCCCGGCCTCGCGCAGCACGTCCCAGGCGGCGCTCTGCCCGCCGGCGGCGTTGAAGTCGCCCATCAGCACCAGGGGCGCGGCGCCGGCCGCCTCCCGCAGCCGCGCCGCGAGGAGCTCGGCGCCCCGGGCCCGCGCGAGCTCCCCGGCATGGTCCAGATGGGTCACGGCGAGCACGATCTCCTGCCCGCTCGCCCGGTCCAGCACCCGCGCCCACACGGCGATGCGGGGGCAGTGCCCGTCCCAGCCGACGGAGCCGATCAGCGCGGGCTGCTCCGAGAGCCAGAACTGGTCCCAGTCCCGCACCTCGAAGCGCTCCCGGCGCAGGAACAGCAGGTTGTGCTCGCCGCGCCCGCCGCCCTCCCGGCCGATGCCGAGACGCTCATGCGTCGCGCCCAGCGCCTCGTCGAGCACGGGGAGCTGGGAGGCGAGCACCTCCTGGGCGCCCACCACATCCGCGTCGGCCTCGCGCAGCAGGTGCGCGAGCACCGGCGCCCGCTCGGGCCAGTGATCGGCCTCGCCCGAGCGGGTGTCGGCGCTGTGGAAGCGGATGTTCTGGGTGAGGACCTTCAGAGCGGACGTCTCGGCGGTGCGCATCCCACCATCCTCACAGATCGCGGCGGAGCGCGGTCAGCCCTCCACCCCGGTCATCATCCCCAGCGCCTCGGGCAGGAACAGCGAGATCTGCGGGATGAACACCACCACGAGCAGGCCGATGAGCAGGGCGATGAAGAAGGGGATCATCGCCTTGATGACCGGTTCGACCCTCACTCCGCCCACCTTCGCGGAGATGAACAGGATGTTCCCGACCGGTGGGGTGATCGTGCCGAGCGACAGGTTGAAGGTGATCATCAGCCCGAAGTGGATCGGATCGACCCCGAGCTCCGTCGCGATCGGCAGGAAGATCGGCGTGAAGATGAGGATCGCGGGGGTGGGGTCCATGAAGGCGCCCACGATGAGCAGGATCAGCATCATCAGCAGCAGGATGAGGGTCTTGGACTCCGCCAGGCCCAGCAGCCCCGCCGAGATCGTCTGCGGGATCGTCGCGTAGCTCAGCACCCAGCTCAGCGCCGAGGAGACCGCGACCAGCAGCATCACCACCGCCGTGGTGCGGGCGGAGTCCGCGATCACGGTGGGCAGGTTCTTCAGGGTGAGCTGGCGATAGATGAGCCCGAGGATCAGCGAGTACGCCACGGCGATCACCGCGGATTCGGTCGCGGTGAAGAGGCCGGCCAGCAGGCCGCCGATCACCACCACGATCATCAGCACCGCGGGCAGCGCCTTGGCGAGGGTGACCAGCGCCAGGCCCAGCGGCACCCGGTCGCCGGAGGCGCGCATCTCGGGCCGACGACGGGAGTAGATCGCGACCACCGCCACGCAGGCGAGCACCCACACCAGGCCCGGGCCGTACCCGGCCATGAACAGCGTCGCCACCGAGGTCGAGGAGACCAGCGAGTAGACGATCAGCGTGTTCGAGGGCGGGATCATCATGCCGGCGGGGGCGGAGGCCGCGTTCACGGCGGCGGAGACGTTCGGGTCGTAGCCCTCGCGCCGCATGCGCGGGCCGAGGGTCGAGCCCATCGCGGCGGCGGAGGCCACCGCCGCCCCGGAGACGGAGCTGAACATCGCGTTGGCGACCACGTTGGTCTGCGCGAGGGAGCCGGGCATCCGGCCCACCAGCACCTTGGCGGCGTCGACGAGGCGGGAGGCTATCCCGCCGGTGTTCATCAACGAGCCCGCGAGCACGAAGAACGGGATGGCCAGCAGCGTGAAGGAGCTGGCGCCGGTGAACATGCGCTGCGAGGCGACGAACACCGCCTGTTCGGTGCCCACCACCGCGGCGAGCGCGAGGATCGAGGGCATCCCGATGGCGATGCCGATGGGGGCACCGATCCCGATCAGGACGATGACACCGGCGATCAAGATGACGCCGGCGAGCAGTGCGGGATCCATGTCAGTCCTCCTTCGCGCGGTCGGTCTCGGCGGGGGTGCTCCCCGGGTGCAGCGGGGCGTCCGCCTGCAGGTGCTCGGCCGAGGCGAGGGCCGCGTCCTCCTGCGCACTGGTCGTGTCGAGCATGTCCTGGCCGCGGGCGGCGCGGACCACGTCCTCGAGGGCGAACACGGCGATGAGCACCCCGGCGACGGGCAGGGCCAGATACATCTGCCCCACGGTGACCGGGAGGCCAGGGATCATCTGGTCCCAGGAGATCGCCATGCCCCGGATCCCGCCCCAGATCAGACCGAGCACCGCGAAGGCGAGCACCGACAGGGAGACGAGCACGTTGGTGGCCCGCTGGGCGGGGCGGGGCAGCAGGCGGGCGAAGAAGTCCACCGCCACGTGGCCGCGCTCCCCGAACACCATCGCGACGGAGAACAGCACCAGCCAGATGAACAGGTACTGGGAGACGGTGGTGGTCCAGCCGCTGGGCGCCTGCAGCACCTGGCGGGTGAACACCTGCCACATCACCACGGCCACCAGCACCACGAACAGCACGATGCTGATCCCCTTCAGGACCTCGACGGTCCTCGACCTCACGGCGGTCATCCCTCGCCCCCCTGCGTCTCGGCGACGGCCCGGACCGTCTCGTACAGCTCCTCGTCCGCCTCGGAGGCGAGGAACGAGCGCCCCACCTCCTCGATCAGCGGCGTGAACGCCTCCGGATCGGGATCATGGATCTCGACGCCGTGGTCGATCATGTGCTGGGTGCTGACATCGGTCTCCTGCGCCCACAGCCGCACGAACTCCTCCTGCGTGGCGGCGAAGGAGCGGGCGAAGGCCTCCTGGTCGGTCTCGTCCATGTTCTCGAGGCGATCCACGTTGGCCATCACGTAGTCGAGCCCCACCAGGTGGTTGGTGAGGGTGAAGTGCGGCGCGATCTCGTAGTGCCGCTGGGTCACGTAGCTGACCTCGTTGTTCTCGGCGCCGTTGAGCACCCCGGCCTGCAGCGCGGTGTACACCTCGCCGTAGGCCATCGGCGTGGGCGAGCCGCCGAGGGCGCGGGTGAGCTCCATGAACACGTCCGATTCCTGCACCCGGATCTTGAGGCCCGCGAGGTCGTCGGGCCCCTCGATCGGGCCGCGATCGGTGTAGATGTGGCGCGAGCCCTGCGTGAACGCGCCGAGCACCCGCAGCCGGCGCTCGGGTTCGAGCGAGGCGAACAGTTCGCCGACGATCGACTCGTCGTTCAGCACGGCCGTCTGGTGGTCGATGTCCTGGAACGCGCCCGGCAGACTCAGCGGGCGGAACGCCATCGAGAGGTTCTCGACCTGCGGGCTCGAGATCACGGCCATGTCGACGGAGCCGTCGGAGACCAGCTGCACGACCTCCTGCTGGGCGCCGAGCGCCTCGTTCGCGTAGATGCGCGCGCCCCAGCGGCCCTCGGTCGCCTCGGCGAGCTGCTCGCCGAAGTACGTCAGCGCCAGGAAGCTGGGATGGTTCTCGGCCTGGTTCAGGGACACCGACAGGATGTTCTCGACGTCGGTGGTGGCTCCGGCCTGCGTGCAGCCGGCGAGCGCCGCAGCGCCGAGACCGAGCGCGGGGATCCCCCGCAGCAGGTCCCGACGGCGGGGTCGCCGTCTCCTGTCGGGGTCTGATGACGGCGATCGCGTCACGGTTACCTCCTCGTAACGCACCGGGGCCGAGGTGGTCGGCCCCCACGGTGCTCAAGCGTTTGAGAGGCATTCTGGTGAGCGGCGGCGATCCGGGCCTGCTCTTGCCGAGCGTTGCCCTCGCATGTCCTGACGTCTCCCACACCGCGGGCACGATGCGGATCTTCCCGGCGTGACGCCTCATACTCCCCCATGAGCTCCCTGGTGCTGCAGTCCGATTTCGGTCTCGACGACGGCGCGGTCAGCGCCATGTACGGCGTGGCCGTCGGCGTCGATCCCGCGCTCCGGATCCACGACGTCACCCACAACATCCCGCCCTACGACATCTGGGAGGGCTCCTACCGCCTCGCCCAGGTGCTGACCTATTGGCCGGAGGGGACCGTCTTCGTCTCCGTGGTCGATCCCGGGGTGGGCACCGAGCGGCTGTCGATCGTGGCCCGCACCAGCACCGGGCACTACGTGGTCACGCCCGACAACGGCACGCTCACCCATCTCGAGGCGATCTTCGGCATCGACGAGATCCGCGAGATCGACGAGACCCGCAACCGTCGCCCCGGCTCCGAGGAGTCCTACACCTTCCACGGCCGGGACATCTACGCCTTCACCGGCGCGCGCCTCGCCTCCGGCGCGACCAGCTTCGAGGCCGTCGGTCCGAGCGTCGACCGGGCCGCACTGGTGAGGCTGCCTGCGAACCCGCCCGAGCGCGAGGGCGATCAGGTCAGGGGCATCATCGACACGCACGACGTGCGCTACGGCTCGCTGTGGACCTCGATCCCCCGCACCCTCTTCCGCGAGCTGGGCATCGCCCACGGCGACCGGGTCACCGTGCGGATCCACCACCACGGCTCCGTGGTCCACGCCGCCCAGCTCACCTACGCGCACAGCTTCGCCGCCGTGGAGGTGGGAGAGTCGCTGCTGTACGTGAACTCGCTGGACCGCATGGCCATCGCCATCAACCGCGGCCATTACGCCCACGCGTTCTCGCTGGGCAGCGGATCCTCCTGGCGCGTCACCCTCGAAGCCGCCCGCTGAACCGCCGCCCCTCCCCGGAAGAAGGATCCGCCATGACCCGCACCCACTCCCCCGTGACCCAGGTGGTCGCGATCGGCATCGGCGCCGCACTGTTCTTCGTGCTCGGCCGCTTCGTCGCGATCCCCACCCCGATCCCCAACACCTCGATCAACATCCAGTACGCGATCCTCGCCGTGTTCGCGGTGCTCTACGGCCCGCTGGTGGCCGCTCTGGCCGGGCTCATCGGCCACGTGCTCATCGACGCCACCGGCTACGGGATCTGGATCAGCTGGGAGCTGGCCTCGGGCGTCTTCGGGCTCGTCGTCGGCCTGCTCCTGCTGCGCAACGCCATCGCGGAGGGCGAGTTCGGCCGGGCCTTCGCGGCGCGCTTCACGCTCGCGGTGGTTCTCGCCAACGCGGTGGCCTGGCTGCTGATCGCCCCCGCGGGGGACGTGCTGTTCTACTCCGAGCCGGCGAACAAGGTGTGGGTGCAGGGCGCGCTCGCCTTCGTCACGAACACGGTCACCGCCGCCGTGCTCGGGCTGCTGGTGCTGTCCGTCTACGCCCGCACCCGCACCAGGACCGGGTCGCTGAGCCACGAGCAGTGACCACCGCACCGCCCCCTCCGCTGATCGAGCTGTCCGGATACTCCTTCCAGTACCGGGCGCAGTCCGCGCCGACCCTGCACGACATCGACCTGGTGGTCCGCCGCGGGGAGAAGGTGCTGATCGTCGGTGCCTCCGGCTCGGGCAAGTCCACGCTGCTCAGCGCGATCAACGGACTGATCCCGCATCACCACCGGGGCACCGCCTCCGGCACCCTGCGCGTGGGCGGGAAGGATCCGGCCGAGGTCCCGCTCGTGGAGACGGCGCGCGTGGCGGGGACCGTGCTGCAGGACAGCAACAGCCAGTTCGTGGGGCTCACGGTCGCCGAGGACATCGCCTTCAGCCTCGAGAACCAGCAGGTGCCGAGCGCCGAGATGCCGGCGCGGATCGAGCGCGCCGCCGCCCTGGCGGGGATCGGCGACCGGCTCGCCGACTCCCCGCATGACCTCTCGGGCGGGCAGAAGCAGCGGGTCGCGGTCGCCGGGGTGCTGGTCGACGACGTCGAGGTGCTGCTGCTGGACGAGCCGCTCGCGAACCTCGACCCGGCCAGCGGCCGCGCCGCGATCGAGCTGATCGACGACCTCCACCGCGATCACTCCCGCACGATCCTCCTCGTCGAGCACCGGCTCGAGGACGTGCTGCACCGCGACGTGGACCGGATCGTGCTGATGGACGGCGGCCGCATCGTCGCCGACGCCCCGCCCGCGCAGCTCCTCGCCTCCGGGCTGCTGGAGCGGCACGGCATCCGCCCGCCCCTGCATGTCGCGGCGCTGCGATACGCGGGAGCGCCGGTGCGCGCCGAGCAGCGTCCCGCGCGCAGCGCGGACATGGACCTGGACGAGGACCAGATCGCGGCGGTGCGCCGCTGGGTCCGCGACGGTGGGGACGCCGCGGCCGCCGCGGCCGACGGAGCGGGCGGGGCGGACGGGGTCGGTGAGAGGGCCCCGGCTCTCGAGCTCGAGCAGCTGCGCTGCGAGATCCCCGTCGGCCCCGAGCGCTCCACCCTCGCCCTCGCGGAGGTCAGCGCCCGCATCGCGCGCGGCGAGATGCTCGGCGTGCTCGGCTCCAACGGTGCCGGCAAGTCCACGCTCGCCCGGGTGATCTGCGGCTTCGAGCGCGCCACCGGCGGCCGGCTGCGCATCGGGGGCGTCGACGCGCACGGATGGAGCCTCACCGAGCGCGGCGAGCGGGTCGGCTTCGTGCTCCAGGAACCCGGCCAGATGATCTCCCAGCCGCAGGTCACCGAGGAGATCGCGCTGGGCCTGCGGGCGCGCGGCCTGGGGCGGGAGGAGAGCGAGGGGCGCACCGCCGCCGTGCTGGAGATCTGCGGGCTGCGCCCCTTCCGCTCCTGGCCGGTCTCCGCCCTCAGCCACGGCCAGAGGAAACGGGTCACGATCGCCTCCGTCCTCGCCCTCGAGCCGGAGGTGCTGATCCTCGACGAGCCCACCGCCGGGCAGGACTTCGCCCACTACACCGAGTTCATGGACTTCCTGCGCCAGGTCAACACCGCCGGCACCACCGTCGTGCTGATCACCCACGACATGCATCTCGCGCTCGAGTACACCGAGCGGGTGCTGGTGCTCTCGGGCGGGCGCCTGCTGGCCGACGAGCATCCCGCCGTGGTGCTCACCGACCCGGGCCTCGCCGCGCGGGCCGACCTGGTCACCACCGGCCTGCACGAGCTCGCGCGCCGCTGCGGCATCACCGAGGGGCACACGCTGGTGCGCCGCTTCGTCGCCGCGGACCGCGCGGCCCGGGAGGTGGCCCCATGACCGCGCCGCTGCTGGGCTACATCGACCGTCCCGGCCCCCTGCACTCGCTGTCCGGGGTGTCCAAGCTGGTGCTCGCCCTGTCCGTGGTGGTCGGGGCGATGATCGGCTTCGATCTGCGCTATCTCGTGGCCGTCTCGGCCGGTTCGCTGCTGCTGTGGGGCATCTCCCGGGTGCGGCTGCGGGATCTCGCGGTGGTGCTGTGGCTGATCGTGATCTTCATGGTCCTGAACAACATCGGGATCTTCCTGTTCGCCCCCGGCTACGGCAGCGAGCTGTTCGGGACCGAGCACGTGCTGCTGGACGGTCCCTGGCACTGGGACGTCACCGCAGAACAGCTGGTCTACCAGCTGGCGGTCACCGCGAAGTACTTCGCGGTGCTGCCGGCGGTGCTGCTGTTCGTGGCCACCACCCGGCCGCCCGAGTTCGCCTCCTCCCTGGCGCGCCTCGGGGTGCCCTACCGCTTCGCGTACGCGGTCTCCCTCGCGCTGCGGTACATCCCCGACGTGCAGCGGGAGTTCCGCACCATCTCCCAGGCCCAGCAGGCCCGCGGGATGGACACCTCCCGGAACGTGGCCCTCGGCACCCGGATCCGCCACCTCACCTCGATCCTGATGCCGCTGCTGCTGGGCACCTTCGACCGGATCGAGAGCGTCTCCGCAGCGATGGAGCTGCGCGGTTTCGGCCGCGGGACGGGTCGCACCTGGCTGGTGCGCACCCCGCTGCGGGGACGGGACGCGCTGGTGATCACCGTCTCGGCGGCGCTGGTGGCGGTGCCGATCGTGCTGCTGGTGGTCAACGGCGGCCGCTTCTGGAACCCCTTCGCCTGAGACGCAGCGGACAGCAACGGGCCCCGACCCTCCGGAGAGGATCGGGGCCCGCGACGCTCGGGTGGGAGCGCAGTGATCAGGAGATCACATCATGCCGCCCATGCCACCCATGCCGCCCATGCCGCCCATGTCGTCGCCGCCGCCGGCCGGAGCGGGCTCCGGCTTGTCGGCCACGACGGCCTCGGTGGTGAGGAACAGGCCCGCGATGGAGGCCGCGTTCTGCAGCGCGGAGCGGGTGACCTTGACCGGGTCGATGATCCCGGCGGCGACCAGGTCCTCGTACCCGCCGGTCGCGGCGTTCAGGCCCTCGCCCACGGGGAGGCCCTTGACCTTCTCCGCGACGACGCCGCCCTCGAAGCCGGCGTTGACCGCGATCTGCTTGAGCGGGGCCTCCACGGCGACGCGCACGATGTTCGCGCCGGTGGCCTCGTCATCCTCGAGCTCCAGCTTGCTGAAGGTGTCGGCACCGGCCTGCAGCAGCGCGACGCCGCCACCGGCGACGACGCCCTCGTCCACAGCAGCCTTGGCGTTGCGCACGGCATCCTCGATGCGGTGCTTGCGCTCCTTGAGCTCGACCTCGGTGGCGGCACCGGCCTTGATGACGGCCACGCCGCCGGCCAGCTTCGCCAGGCGCTCCTGGAGCTTCTCGCGATCGTAGTCCGAGTCGGAGTTCTCGATCTCGGTGCGGATCTGGGACACGCGACCGGCGATGCGCTCGGCGTCGCCGGAGCCCTCGACGATGGTGGTCTCGTCCTTGGTCACGACGACCTTGCGGGCCTGGCCCAGCAGCTCGAGACCAGCGGTCTCCAGCTTGAGGCCGACCTCCTCGGAGATGACCTGGCCGCCGGTGAGGATCGCCATGTCCTCGAGCATCGCCTTGCGGCGGTCGCCGAAGCCGGGAGCCTTGACGGCGACGGACTTGAAGGAGCCGCGCAGCTTGTTGACCACGAGCACCGCGAGGGCCTCGCCCTCGACGTCCTCGGAGATGATCGCCAGCGGCTTGCCCGACTGGATGACCTTCTCCAGCAGCGGCAGGAGGTCCTTGACGGAGGAGATCTTCGAGGAGACCAGCAGGACGTACGGGTCCTCGAGGACCGTCTCCTGACGATCGGCGTCGGTGACGAAGTAGGGCGAGATGAAGCCCTTGTCGAACCGCATGCCCTCGGTGAGCTCCAGCTCGAGGCCCATGGTGTTGGACTCCTCGACCGTGATCACGCCCTCCTTGCCGACCTTGTCGAGGGCCTCGGCGATGAGCTCGCCGATGGCCGGGTCGGCCGCGGAGATGGCGGCGGTGGAGGCGATCTGCTCCTTGGTCTCGATCTCGTGAGCCTGAGCGATCAGGGTCTCCGAGACCGCGGCCACGGCCTTGTCGATGCCGCGCTTGAGCGCGATCGGGTTGGCGCCGGCCGCGACGTTCCGCAGTCCCTCCTTGACCAGGGCCTGGGCGAGGACGGTGGCGGTGGTGGTGCCGTCGCCCGCGATGTCGTCGGTCTTCTTGGCGACCTCCTTCACCAGCTCGGCGCCGATCTTCTCGTAGGGATCGTCGAGTTCGATCTCCTTGGCGATCGACACGCCGTCGTTGGTGATGGTGGGGGCGCCCCAGGACTTCTCGAGCACGACGTTGCGACCCTTGGGGCCGAGGGTGACCTTGACGGCGTCGGCGAGCTGGTTCATTCCGCGCTCGAGGCCGCGCCGGGCTTCCTCGTCGTAAGAGATGAGCTTGGCCATTGTGGAATCTCTCCCGTGTGGTGTGGTGTCCACCCGACCCTGTGCCCGCGACGGACGAGCACCGCCGCCGTGTTCATGTCCCACGGCGACGACACCCTCACGGGGCCGGAATGTTCGAGGTCGGCCAGGCGGCGGACCGCCGGCCGATCGCGCACCCGCGGGCTGGGAGCTCGGCGCACAGGGCGCTGTCACTCTCGATCCACGAGTGCCAGATCATCATAAGCACTCGACGGCGGAGAGTGCTAACTCTGCGCTGTCGGCGGACACACATCCGGCCCAGCGGCTCAGCCCTCGTCGCCGGAGTCCTCGCCGCCGGTGTCCTCACCGGGCTCGTTCACGGCCACGAAGGTGACCGCGGCGTCGTACTCGTCGCTCTGTCGCGCCTCGCCGGCGCCGACCAGCTCGGCGAGCGCCTGCGCGGTCCCCGCATCCTCCTCGGCGCGGTAGAACACCACCGGCTCCTGCTGGGCGTTGTCCGCCGTGGTGACGCTCACGTCCTCCCAGCCCTCGCCCTCGAGCTCGTCGCTCCAGGTGCCGGCCAGGCCGTTGATCGCGCCCGCGTTGACCACGAGCACCGGGGTGGACTTGTCCGCCTCGGGAGCAGGCTCCTCGGAGGCCTCGCCCTCGCCCTCCTCGGCGGATTCCTCACCCGCGGCCTCCTCGGAGGCTGCGGCGGAGGTGGGGTCCTCGGCGCGGTCATCACCGCCGCCCCCCATGCTCCCGATGAAGAACAGGAGCACGATCAGCAGCACCGCGGCGGCGCCGATGATGATGATGTACAGCAGGTTCTCCCGCCAGAACGGCAGCTCGGCGCGGTGGGCGCCGTGGAAGGACACGGCGTCCGCCTCATCGTCGAATCGGTCCGGGGGGTACGGATACTGGGAATCAGCCACGGCCCCATTAAACCTGCTCGGCGGGACGGGGGCGGGGAGCACACGCCCTGGGGAGGGCGGCTCAGGCGACCCGATGCGTCCCGTCGGCGCCGGAGGGGCCGTCCTCGGAGGTGCGCCGGCCGCGCAGCCGATGCACCACGGACGGTGCGGCGCGCAGGGCCGCCGGCTCGTCGAGCAGGGCGTTCAGCCGCACGTAATAGGCGACCTTGGACAGGCCGATCTCCTCGCGGATCGCGCGCTCCTTCGCGCCGACGTACCGGAACGTGCGGCCCTCGAGGGCGAGGATCCGCCGGTCGCGGTCGCTCAGGCCGTCCTGCGCCGGGGCGGGCGTCGGGTCCGGCACCTCGGCGCCCGGCCGGGCGGTGGCGTCGGCGTCGCGGCGAGCAGGATCGATGGGCATGTCCCGAGGGTACGGGCGCGCCGCGCCCGGCCGCCCGCGGCACGCCGCCCCGGCCGCCCGGTGGGAGGCGCCTCACCGATGGAAGACTGGGGCCATGCCGACCCCGCTCCCCGAGATCATCGCCGCCGACTGGGCCGAGGCCCTCGCCCCCGCGGAGGACCGCCTGCACGAGCTCGGCGACTTCCTGCGCGCCGAGGCGGCGGCCGGACGCGGCTACCTGCCCGCCGGCGACCAGGTGCTGCGCGCCTTCACCCGCCCGCTCTCCGAGGTGCGGGTGCTCATCGTGGGCCAGGACCCGTACCCCACGCCGGGCCACCCGATCGGGCTGTCCTTCGCGGTGGACCGCGAGGTGCGGCCCCTCCCCCGCTCGCTCGGCAACATCTACGCCGAGCTCGAGAGCGACCTGGGGATCCCCCGCGCCCCGCACGGCGACCTCACCGCCTGGCAGGACCAGGGCGTGCTGCTGCTGAACCGGGTGCTCACCGTGATGCCCGGGGCTCCGGCCTCGCATCGTCGGCGCGGCTGGGAGGAGATCACCGAGCTCGCGCTGCGGGCGCTCGTGGCCCGCGGCGGTCCGCTGGTCGCGATCCTGTGGGGCCGTCACGCGCAGTCGCTGATCCCGCTGCTGGGGGACGTCCCGCACATCGCCAGCGCCCACCCCAGCCCGCTGTCGGCCTCCCGCGGCTTCTTCGGCTCCCAGCCCTTCTCGCGCGCCAACACCCTGCTCGAACAGCAGGGGGCCGCACCGATCGACTGGCGGATCCCCGCCTGAACACGCCCTCTCCCCGCCACGGACGGACAGTGCATCAGCCCAGGTCAGCGCCGGATCGGGGCGGTGCGGGTGCTGCGGGCCGGGCGTGATCTGCATCCGAAGCACGCCCGCCGCCCGGCACGGAAGCGATCCGCTGTGCCATTCTCGGGGGTCGGTACGACGCCCGGGCACGGCGCGCGGGCGGCAGGTCACCGAGGCAGGTGACGGCCGACGACGCGTGACGAAGGGAGATCACGGTGGCAGAGCCCCGCTCAGCGGCACAGGAGGCCGGCGATCCGAGCACGAGCCCGGAGCGTCTGCTCGAGCTCACCGAGAAGCATCCGCAGCTGCAGCGGCTGATCGTGCTGAACCCCTCGTGCCCGGAGGTGGCGCGCCAGTGGATCCTGGCCACCAACCCCTGGGCGAAGCAGGCCTACGACGCGAGAGGCGAGGCCGGTGAGGCCGGTGAGGCGAGTGAGGCCGCGCCCGAGGAGCCGTCGGACGCCGCGGAACCGCCGACGGCGGAGGAGAGCGACCACGAGGAGGACCCGGCGGAGGTCTCGGTCTGGGGCGACCTCGGCTCGGCCGCCTCCCCGGAGCCCGAAGCCAGCGACACCGGCGGGACCTCCACCGTGCGCATCGCGCAGAACGCTCCCGTGGTGCCGCTGGGCCCGGCGCCCTCGAGCCCTGCGGAGAGCTCGCCCGCCGCCGCCCAGCCCTCCCCCGCCTCACCGGCGCAGGCCCCCGGGGCGACGCCCCCGCCCGCGGGCCCCGCTCCGGCCCCCGCCTCCGCGGCAGCGGCGCAGGAGCCCTGGACCTACGACGCGCCTCCCGCTCCCGGCGCCTACGACGCGGCCGCGGCGTACGGAGCGGCGCCCGCCGCGGCCACCGCCGCCACCGCGGCGCCCCTGCCCGCTGCGGAACCCGAGCAGGACGAGGACTCCGGATCGACGCGTCGCGCCTGGATCGCGTGCGGCGGCTGCCTGCTGCTCGCCGTGGTCCTGCTCATCGTCATGGCCCTCGTGGGCCGCGCCTGGCTCGCGGGCGATGACGACGAGGGCTACCAGCGCGACAGCTCGACCACCGCGGCGGAATCCACCCCCGCCGAGGAACCCAGCGAGGAGCCGACGGAGGAGGAGACCGAGGATCCCGTCTCCCCCGCCCCGGACGACGCGCAGGAGATGACCGAGGTGCGCTCCCCCACCGGGAACATCTCCTGCCAGCTGGAGGAGGACTCGGTCGCCTGCTCCGTGCTCGACCGGGACTTCAGCGAGGCCGGGCTCGAGGACTGCGACAACGGCCCCTTCTCCCTCGAGGTCGCCGACGGGGACGCCGAGCGCGCCTGCGGCACGTCCTTCCTCAGCGAATCCGGCCCCACCCTCGAGTACGACGAGAGCGCCGCCTACGGGGACATGGCCTGCACGAGCCGCTTCGACGGCATGACGTGCTGGAACACCCTCACCGGCAAGGGCTTCATGGTGAACCGGGCGACGTACGAGACCTTCTGACCCGGGCCCGGCGGTGCGGCGCCGCACCGCCGGGCCGCGACAGCGGAGCAGCCCCTCGCCCGCGAGCATCCGGTGGGATGCCCTCGCAGGTGAGGGGCTGCTTCTGTGAGAGCTGGAGACGGGAATCGAACCCGCAACCACCTGTTTACAAGACAGGTGCGCTACCGTTGCGCCACTCCAGCGGGCGGGACCGGCCGCATGATCGACCGGTCCCGGAGAGTGTAGGCCCTCGGCTCAGCCCTCGCCGCCGTCGGAGGCCTCGCCCCCGGCGGCCAGCACGGCCTCGCGCAGCGCGCCCGGCTCCTGCCAGCCCGTGAACGAGGTCCCGTCGATCTCGACGTACGGGGTGCCGCCGCCGGTCTCCTCGCCGTGGGGGTCCGCGACCTTCTTGACCCAGGGCTCATAGGTGCCCGAGCTCATGCACTCCTGCACCTCCTCGGAGGCACCCGCCTCCTGGGCGTAGCCCCAGATCTCCTCGTCCGTGAGCCCGGCGCTGCCCTCGGCGGGCTGGTTCGCGAACAGCAGCTGCTGGAAGGTGAGCGCGTTCTCCGGGCTCTCGTCGTACACGCACGCCAGGGCGTTCGCGGAGCGCGTGGAGAAGTCGCCGGTGGTGGACTGCGGGTCCAGGAAGCGGCGCGGCACGAGGTGCACGGTGGCCTCCCCGCTCTCGATGATCTCCTGGAAGTCCTCGCCGTTGATCTCCTCGAACTGCCCGCAGATGGGGCACATGAAGTCCAGGTGCATCTCGAGCACGGGCTTGCCGGAGTCCTCGGGGGCGCCGAAGCTCAGGTACGGCTGGTCCTCGCTCATGCCCTCGGGCACGGCGACGGGGCCGGCCGGCTGCATGGCGCGGTACACCAGCACGCCGAGCCCGGCGGCGATCACGAGCGCGACCACGGTGATCGCGGCGATCACGACGGTGCGCACGGTGCGCTGGCGCGAGAGCTCGGCCTGGCGCTGCGTGCGCAGGGCCTCGCGCTGGGCTTCGCGGCGCTGCTGCGCTGACGGGGACGGACCGGACGCGGCCATGTGTGCTCCTCGCCCACGGGGGGCTGCGATGGGTGACGGGTCGGTGAGAGTTTAACGGTGCCCGCCTGGGTGTCGCGGGGGCGGAGGGAGCCCTCGTGACGAGGTCGACGGCGCACCTGCCGGGGCCGTGGGTCGCGCTCCGCCGCGGGTCACCGCCGCCAGAGGGCGAGGTCGTCGAGGCGGGGGCCGCCGGGGAACGGGAAGTAGTCGACCATGCCGCTGCGGGCCAGCAGGGTGAGGGAGACGGCGCCCAGCAGCAGGAGCAGCAGCACGAGCATCACACCGCTCCAGAACCGGTCCGGTGCGGCGGCGTCCAGCATCCGGTGGGCGCCGTTGCGGGTGGTGCCGCTGCCCAGCCCCACCCAGGTGATCAGCAGCGTGATCGCCATCGCGAGGACGAAGGCGGCGGAGTCCGGCGGGGCGCTGCCCTGCAGGAGCGTCCAGCCGGCGTCGAAGGCGAAGCCCACGAGCACTCCGAGGATGAGGGGGAAGAGCACCTGCAGCGCGGTCTCCAGCAGGCCGACGGCCATGCGGAAGGGGCTCGCGAGGCCGGCCCGCCAGGAGGGGCCGGAGCCGGTCGCGCCGCGCATCCGCTGGGTGGTCACCGCGCGGTGCGAGCGCTCCCACACGCGGGCCAGCCCGCCGAGCAGCAGCAGCGCGGCCAGGGAGACGTAGGGGGCGATCCCGGCGAGGGCGATGAGGAGCAGATGGCCCAGCCACACCAGCACGGGCCGTCGCGGGGGCGGCTCGGGCCAAGGGCCGTAGCCCTCGACCGGCCCCGCCATCCCGGGCGGGTGGGCGGGGTCCCACTGCGGGTGCGGTGCGATCGCCTGCTGCGGCGCGACCTGGTGCGGCGCCTGCGGGGCGACCGGGTAGGGCGCCTGCTGCGCGACCGGGTGGGGCACCGGCTGCGGCGCCCAGTGCGGGGCCGTCGCGCTCGCACCCGCCGCCGGGGGCACGACGGGCAGCGCCCGAGTGGGAGGCCCCGTCACGGGCAGCGCCTCGGTCACGGGCTCCTCCGGGGTGGTGACGCGCGGCAGGGCGTGCGTCGGCTCCTCGGCGGGAGTGGAGAGGGTGGGCAGCACCTCGGTGCGCTCGGCGGGATCCTCGACGGGCAGCGCCGTGGTGGCCTCGCCGTCCTCGTCCGCGCCCGGGCCGTCGGACCGCTCGGCCCCGTCCGGCGCGTCGGCCGTGCCCGCCGCAGCGCTCCCGGCGGCGCCTGCAGCTCCTGCGGCCGCGGCGTCGGCGGAGCCGCCGCTCGCGACGGGCAGCACGGCCGTGCGGGAGGCGGCATCCAGCAGCTCGGTCTCGCCGGGATCGTCGTAGAGGCTGAGGTCCAGCGCGGCCAGGCGCTCCAGCAGCTGCGCGGGGTCGGGCCGCTGCGCCGGCTCGGACCGCAGCGCCGAGCGGAGCCATGCCCCGAGCTCGCTGGGCACCCCCTCGATGTCGATCTCCCCGCGCTCGGCGCGCAGGAACACCAGATCCGCGCGGCCGCTGCCGTAGGGCTCGCGGCCGGTCGCGGCGAAGGCGATCAGGGCCGCCCACGCCCACCAGTCCCCCGCCTCGCCGGCATGGTCGGTGCGGATCACCTCGGGATCGAGATACGCCGCGGTGCCCATCACCAGGCCCGTCGAGGTGAGGCGGGACTCCTCGGCCGCGATCGCGATGCCGAAGTCGATGATCACCGGGTCCAGCCGGTCCCCGTCGAGATCGAAGCCGGTGAGGTCCTGCTCGGTCGCGCCGCGCAGCATGACGTTGCTGGGCTTGAGGTCGCGATGGATCACCCCGGCGGCGTGGATCTGCCGCAGCGTCTCCCCCATCACCAGCCCGATCTCGCGCACGGCCTCGGGGTGCAGGCCGCCGTGGGCGCGCACCGCGTCCTCGAGCGTCGGCCCCGGGATGAACTCGGTGACCACGAACGCGTCCGGGGAGTCGAGCTCGGCGTCGAGGATCCGCACGATGTTGTCGTTGCGCACCAGCTTCTGCGCCGCGACCTCGCGGGCCAGGCGCTCGCGGGCCCGGGCGTCGTCGGAGATCTCGTGACGCAGCAGCTTGATCGCCACGTCGTTCCCGTCGGCATCGTGGGCGCGATAGACGATCCCCATGCCGCCCGCGCCGATCCGGCCGAGGATCTCGTACCCGGAGTCCTCGGCGAGCGCGCTCAGCCGCGGATCACGGGCGGCGCGGCGGGGCGTGCGGGAAGGGACCATGACCGCCATGCTACGAGGCCCGCGGCGCGGCGGGCGCCCGCTTCACCGCACCCCCACACTGTCCCCACCCCATGCCCCTCCCGCGCGCCCGGACCGCCCCCTCGCGCACGGTGCCGCGCGTGAGACGATCGGCCCCGCGGCGCGGTGGGCGCCGCGATGCCGCGCCCGGGCCCGGCATCCCCGAGACACGGAAGGCACAGCCGCCATGCGATCGAACCTCTTCGATGCGTCCAACCAGGAGCGCCAGACCACCGACCGGTGGGCCCTGCAGTCCCACAAGATGCTGCGCTGCGCGCTGACCCCGGAGGCGCCGGAGATCATCTCCGCCGCCGGCGCGATGGTGGCGTACCAGGGCCAGATGGACTTCTCCTACCAGGGCTCCGGCGGCGGCATGAAGCTGCTGAAGAAGATGGCCACCGGGGAGGGCGGGAACATGATGCGCACCCGCGGGCACGGCGAGATCTTCTACGCCCGCCAGGCCGAGGAGATCTTCCTGATCCAGCTCGAGGGCGACGCCCTCACCCTGAACACGCGGAACATGCTCGCCTTCGACAGCTCGATCCAGTGGGACATCCGCTCCCTGGGCGGGGCGGGCTTCATGGCCGGCGGCCTGTTCAACCTCTTCCTCCAGGGCCACGGCATGGTCGCGGTCACCTCGGACGGCCCGCCGATGCTGCTGGACTGCTCGCAGCAGCCCACCTTCGTGGACCCGCAGGCGGCGGTGTGCTGGTCGGCGAATCTCCAGCCGCAGCTCAAGAACGATTTCAAGATGGGCTCGCTGATCGGCCGCGGCTCCGGGGAGTCCTTCCAGCTCGGCTTCCACGGCCCGGGCTTCGTGGTGGTCCAGCCCTCCGAGGGGATGCCGGCCGCGAGCGGATCCTGAGCCCCCGGCCTCCCCGGCGTGTCTACGATGTCCGGGTGACCTCCCCACCCCCGCAGGCCCTGGTCGACGAGCTCGACGCTCTCGGCCCTCGGGGCCGACGTCGGGCGGCGGCGTCCGCGGCGGCGATGTTCGCCGGCGACGTCTCCGCGACCGCGCCCGTGATCGACCCCGTCCCGGTGGTCCTCGACGCCGAGGCGTGGTCGCAGCTCTCGGCCGGCCTGATCCAGCGGATGCGGCTGCTGGACGCCCTCTACGCGGATCTCTACGGCCCGCGCACGGTGCTCGCCGCGGAGGTCGCCCCCGTCGCCCAGCTGCTGCAGGATCCCGGCTACCTCCGCGCCGCGGTGGGCATCCCGGCGCGCGGGAACCACCACCTGTTCGCGGTGACCAGCACGGTCACCCGCACCGCCGAGGGCTCCTGGGTGGTGCTCGAGGACGCGGTCGACGTGCCGGACGGGGCGGGCACCACCCTCGAGCTGCGCCGCGTGCTGTCCCGCTGCGCGCCGACCCTGTACCGCTCCACCCCGCTGCGCCGCCTGCACCCCTTCTTCGACGCCCTGCGCACCTCGCTGCACCAGCGCACCCGCGCCGAGGGAAGGGCGGGCCGCACGGTGGTGCTCACGAAGGACGCCGAGGACCCGCTGCGCGCCTTCGACCACAGCTGGCTCGCGAACCTGCTGGGCGCGCCCGTGGTCTCCGCCGGGGACCTGCGCACCGGCTCCGGCACCCTCACCCTGCGCCTGCCCGGCCTGGACTCGGCCGCCGGGGACGCGGTGGACGCGCTGCTGCGCCTGGTGCCCTCCCGTCTCGTGGACCCGCTGGACCTGGGCCCCACGCCGCTGCGCGGCGTGACCGGCCTGGTCGAGGCGGCGCGCTGCGGTGATGTGGAGATCTTCAACCCGATCGGCGCGGGGCTGCTGGAGAACCCGGATCTGCGCACCGCCCTGCCGGACCTGTGCCGGCAGCTGCTGCACGAGGACCTGCTGCTGCGCCCCGCCGGCCCCGACACCGCCGAGGGCGGCTGGCTCGGCCTCGACCCCGCCGGAGGGGACGCCCTGGTGGAGCGCCCGGTGCGGCTGCGCCTGCTGGTGATGCGCACCGAGGACGGCTTCGACGTGCTGCCCGGCGGGATCGGTCTCACCGCCGACGACGGCCCGGCCGCGCTCAAGGACGTGTGGGTGACGGTCCCCGAGACCGCCGCCGTCCCCGCGCGCAGCGCCGCGCAGGCCGATGCCGCCGCGCTCGACTCCGCCACGCCCCGCGACGTGCTCACCACCTACCCGGCGATGACCCGCTCGATCGGCTCGGACCTGTTCTGGTTCGGCCGCTACCTGGAGCGGGTGGACGCCACCGCCCGTCTGCTGCGCACCGTGCTGGACACCGTCAACGACCTCGACTCCGAGCCGAGCCCCAGCGCGCGCACCGCCCAGTCGGTGCTGCTCGGCGCGGTCACCGAGGTGACCACGACCTATCCGGGGTTCCCGGCGCTGGACCTCCGGGACCGCGAGACGGTGCGCACCGAGATCGAGAGCCTGCTGACGGACCGCAGCCGCCCCGGCGCGCTCGCGCAGTCCTACGCCGCGCTCGCCCACACCACCCGCACACTGCGCGACCTGATCTCCGATGACGTCTGGCCGGTGATCGCGCGGATGAACCAGCGACTGCGCTCCCTCGGCGGGCAGGACGCGCCGCCCCTCGAGCAGGGGCTGACCGAGATCGTCGACGGCTGCCTGACGCTCTCCGGCGCGGTCGCCGACTCGATGCCCCGCAACCTGGGCTGGGACCTCATGGAGGTGGGGCGCAAGATCGAGCGCACCAGCAGCCTGCTGGCCCTGCTCCGGGCGCTTCTGGGCCGTCGCCGCACCCGCGCGGCCGAGGCGCGGATCGCCGGTGCGGTCGCGCTGATCACCGAATCCGGCGCCTCCTACCGCCGCTCCTACCACGCCGCGGTCCAGCCCGAGCTGCTCATGGAGCTTCTGCTGAGCGACACCACCCTGCCCCGCTCGATCGCCTTCCAGCTGGACCGGCTCGGGCAGACCCTCGACCGCCTCCCGGAGGTCGCGCCCACCCCCGAGCTGCGCGCGCCGCTGACCGCGCTGCGCTCCCGGCTCAGCAGCTGGCAGCCGCAGACGATGCTCCGCCCGCTCGACACCGGTGCCGAGGGCGACGCCGGTGCTGGTGCTGGTGCCCACGCCGACGCCGTCCTCGGGGCGCCGACCGCGCTGCTCGAGGAGGCCGACGCGGCTCTCGAGACCCTGCGGGAGCTCGCCACCGCACTCGAGAACCGCTTCTTCCGCCCCTCGGAATCCGCCTCGCGATGGGGGATCGACGATGTCTGAGAATGCGACGACCGAGACCACGGGATCCGCGCCGCGGCGCCCCCTGATCCCGCTGCGGCACGAGGGCGCGGAGGCGGTGGAGCCGATGCTCTACCGCGTCCACCACCTGACCTCGTACCGGTACGCCAAGCCCGTCTCCCGCAACTTCGGCCGCGCGCACATCGAGCCGCGGGCCACCCCGCATCAGCGGGTGCTGTCCCACGAGGTGGTGGTCGACCCGGCCCCCGCCCGGCTCACCGCGCACACGGACTTCTACGGGAACTCCTCGACCTATCTGCTGGTCGACACCCCGCACACGCAGCTCGACGTGCACTCCCACGCCCAGGTCACGGTCGCCGAGCGGCGCTACCCGCTCGAGCCGATGTCCCGCCCCTGGGAGCAGTGCACCCCCGAGCACTGGGGCTCGGTGCTGCCGGATTCGGGGCTGGACTTCGTCCATCCCTCGCCCCGCATCCCCGCCGGCACCGCCGCGCAGGAGATCTCCGCCGCGGTGTTCACCCCCGGGCGGGCGATCGGCGAATGCCTCTCCGCGCTCACCGCGCTCATCCACTCCGACTTCACCTACGACTCCTCCGCGACCACCGTCTCCTCGACCCTCGAGGAGGTGCTCGCCGCCCGGCACGGGGTCTGCCAGGACTTCTCGCACGTCGGCGTCGCCGCGGTACGCGCCGCCGGGCTCGCCGCGCGGTACGTCTCCGGCTATCTGCGCACCGCCCCGTCGGCCGGCGGCTCCCTGGGCACCGCCCCGGTCGGGGAGATGATCGGCTCGGCCGCCTCCCATGCCTGGCTGAGCGTGCTGGTGCCGGGCACCGGATGGGTCGACATCGACCCGACGAACCGCACCTTCGTGGACCAGCGCTTCGTGACCACCGCCTGGGGCCGGGACTATGCCGACGTGCCGCCGCTGAAGGGGATCGTCGTCGGCCCGCCCGGGGCGACCAGCACCCTCGACGTCGCCGTCGGCGTGGTCCCGGACTCCCCCGCCCCGCCGACGACCGCGAGCCCGGCGTGAGAACCGGCGGCCCCGCGCCGCGATGACGCCCGGATCGCGCGCTGATCTGCAGCGCGCACGTCAGCCCGCTCACAGTCACCGGGATCGGTGCGAATTTCGCGTATAGAGTGGTGCGGAAATCTGTGCAGAGCGGAACGCGGAGCGACTCGCGACCGCTCCGGAACGCATCCGACCCGGCGCCCGAGCGCCACGAGACAGAGGTGAGATGTCCTCCTCCCAGCAGCCCTTCCGTCTGGCCGTGATCGGCTCCGGGCCCGCCGGCGTGTACGCGGCAGAGACCTTGCTGCGCTCCCCGCAGGTCAAGAACGGGGAGCTCGAGGTCTCCATCGATCTGTTCGATCGCTTCCCCGCCCCCTTCGGCCTGATCCGCTACGGCGTGGCCCCGGATCACCCCCGCATCAAGGGCATCATCACGGCGCTGCACCGGATCCTGGGACGCGGTGACATCCGCTTCCTCGGCGACGTCGAGTTCGGCACCGATCTCACCGCCGAGGACCTGCGCCTCCACTACGACGCGGTCGTCTTCGCCACCGGCGCGCTCAAGGACGCCGAGCTGTCGATCCCCGGCATCGAGCTCGAGGGCTCCCACGGCGCCGCGGACTTCGTGGCCTGGTACGACGGCAACCCCGACTACCCCCGCACCTGGGAGCTGGATGCCGAGCAGGTCGCGGTGATCGGCAACGGCAACGTCGCGCTCGATGTGGCCCGCGTGCTCTCCAAGAGCGCCGACGAGCTGCTGCGCACCGAGATCCCCCAGAACGTGTACGAGGGCCTGCAGTCCGCCCGCACCACCGATGTGCACATCTTCGGCCGCCGCGGCCCCGCCCAGACCAAGTTCTCCCCGCTCGAGGCCCGCGAGCTCGCCCACCCCAAGGGCCTACAGGTCGTGATGGACCCGCGCGACGTCGAGCAGATCACCGAGGCCGAGTGGGAGGCCATCAAGGCGGACAAGCGCACCGACCAGGTCGTCCAGACCTTCGTGGGCTGGCTCGAGGAGCAGCAGCGCCGCGAGGCCGCCGGCGAGGAGCCCACCGACCGCGAGGGCGGTCCCGTGCGGCGCCGCCTCCACATGCACTTCTGGCACCGCCCCGTCGAGGTGCTCGGCGAGGACGGCACGGTCACCGGCATGCGCTTCGAGCGCACCCGCCTGGATGCCGAGGGCAACCTCGAGGGCACCGGCGAGATGGTCGACTACCCGCTGGGCGCCGTCTACCGCGCCGTCGGCTACCACGGCTCCGAGCTGCCCGGCATCCCGTACGATCCCCGCCGCGGCGTGATCCACAACGTCGCCGGCCGCGTCACCGAGGCGGACGGCACCGTGATCCCCGGCGTCTACGCCAACGGCTGGATCAAGCGCGGCCCCGTCGGCCTGATCGGGGCGACGAAGTCCGACGCGATCGAGACGATCGCGAGCCTGCTCGAGGACATCGAGTCCGGCACCCTCGCCCCCGCGCCCGAGCGGGAGGAGGATGCGATCCTGCGCCTGCTCGAGGACCGCGGCGTGCAGTACACGACGTGGGACGGCTGGATGGCGCTGGACGAGCACGAGAAGTCGCTCGGCGCCGCCGCGGTGGACGCCGACGGCGAGCCCCGCGCCCGCATCAAGGTCGTCGAGCGCGAGGAGATGGTGCGCGTCTCCCGCGACGGCGTGCAGCAGCCCTCGCACGTCTGAGACGCCCGGGCGCGCCCGCCACGCGCCACCACGCGCCACGCGCCACGCGCCACGCGCCACGCGCCACGCGCCACGCGCCACGCGCCACGCGCCACGCGCCACGCGCCACGCGCCACGCGCCTGCAATTGTGCGCTGAGCACCGATGCCACCCTCCGGCATCGGTGCTCAGCGCACAATTGCGTCCGGCCGGGCCGCCGCGTGGGCCGGGCCGCCGCCTGCGCCGGGCCACCGCGCGTCCGGCCGGGCCGTCGCGTGGGCCGGCAGCGCGGCGTGGGTCAGCGGCGGATCGACGCGAGGTGGTCGGCGATGCGGTCCACGGCGTCGGCGAGCAGGTCCACGGGCGGCAGCGTCACCAGGCGCAGGTGGTCCGGTGAGGGGTAGTTGAAGCCGGTGCCGTGGTTGACCAGCAGCTTCTTCGAGCGCAGCAGGTCGTAGGCGAACTGCTCGTCGTCCTCGATGCGGTACATCTCGCGGTCGATGCGCGGGAACATGTACAGCGCGCCGCTGGCCTTGACCACGCTGACCCCGTCGATCGCGCTGAGCCCCTCGTAGGCGACGTCCCGCTGCTCGCGCAGCCTCCCGCCGGGCAGCAGCAGCTCCTGCACGCTCTGGTGGCCGCCGAGCGCCGTGGCGACCACGTGCTGGGCCGGCACGTTCGGGCACAGCCGCATGTTCGAGAGCACGTCGAGCCCCTCGATGAAGCTCGTCGCATGCTCCTTGGGGCCGTACAGCGCCATCCACCCGGCCCGGAAACCCGCCACCCGGTAGGCCTTGGACAGGCCGTTGAAGGTGAGGGTCAGCAGGTCCGGCGCGAGCTTGGCGATGTGGGTGTGGACGGCGTCGTCGTAGAGGATCTTGTCGTAGATCTCATCGGCCAGGATCATCAGCCCGTGCTTCCGGGCCACCTCGACGATCTCCCGCAGCACGTGCTCGGGGTAGACGGCGCCGGTGGGGTTGTTGGGGTTGATCACCACGATCGCCTTGGTGCGCTCGGTGATCCTGTCGGCGATGTCGGAGACGTCGGGCCACCACTGCTGCTCCTCGTCGCAGCGGTAGTGCACGGCGCGGCCGCCGGCGAGCGCGACCGAGGCGGTCCACAGCGGGTAGTCCGGGGCGGGGACGAGCACCTCGTCGCCGTCGTCCACGAGCGCCTGGCAGGTCATCTGGATGAGCTCGGAGACGCCGTTGCCCAGGTAGATGTCGTCCAGGCCCATGTCGGGCATGCCCTTGGTCTGGTAGTACTGCGCGACCGCGCGCCGGGCCGAGACGATGCCCTTGGAGTCGGAGTAGCCCTGCGCGGTGGGCAGGGTGCGGATCATGTCCACGAGGATCTCGTCGGGCGCCTCGAAGCCGAAGGGGGCGGGGTTGCCGATGTTGAGCTTGAGGATCTTGTGGCCCTCGGCCTCCATGCGGGCGGCCTCTGCGGGGACCGGTCCTCGGATCTCGTAGCAGACGTCGCGCAGCTTCGAGGACTGGGTGAAGATCATGCGGGGGCTCCTGGCCTGAGGGAGGGACGAGCGACAGCGTAGCGGGCGTGATCCGGTGCCCGTTACCGGGACGTGCTTGACGAGACGGGACTTACTTTCATACTTTTAGTAAAGCGAGGGCGCATCGGCGCTCCCGCTCCTCGTCCCGAGCAGGCTGGAGGCCCGCGATGTCACCACGTCGGATCCCCGTCGACACCACCGTCACCGCCCCGCGCCCCGGCGAGACCCGGCGCCTGCACCTGCGCGCGGCCGGCGTCTCCGTGGTCCTCGACGTCACCGAGGGGCGCCTCCCCGCGATCGCGCACTGGGGCGCCGACCTCGGCGCCCTCGGCCCCGCCGGGCTCGACGCCGCGTGCGAGACCGCGGTGGATGCGGTCCCCCAGAACGCGGTCGACGTCCCCGTCCGCCTCGGGATCCTCCCCCAGCAGTCCGACGGCTGGATCGGCCGCCCGGGCCTGAGCGGCTCCCGGCCCGACGGCTCCGGCTGGGTCACGCGCCTGGTGACCCGCGGCATCGAGCTCGACGGACAGGCGCTGACCGCCGCGCATGCCGAGACCGGCCCCGCCGCGGTGCGCTTCGACCTGGCCGACGAGGAGCAGGGCCTCGCCCTCGACCTCGAGGTGGAGCTGCTGCCCACCGGCCTGCTGCGGCTGCGCGCCGGCCTCACCAACACCGGCCGGACCCCGTACGCACTGGACGAGCTGACCCTCGCCGTGCCCGTGCCGGACGTCGCCGAGGAGCTGCTCGACTTCGCCGGCCGCTGGACCAAGGAGCGCACCCCGCAGCGCCGCGCCTTCACCACCGGCACCCATCTGCGCGAGAACCGCCGCGGCCGCACGGGGGCCGACGCCGCGCACGTGCTCCATGCCGGCCGCCCCGGGTTCGGCTTCCGCGAGGGCGAGGTGTGGGGCGTGCACACCGCCTTCTCCGGCAACCACCGCCACCTCGCCGAGCAGGTCAACACCGGCCGCCGCGTGCTGGGCGGCGGCGAGCTGCTGCTGCCGGGCGAGGTGCGCCTCGAGGCCGGCGAGCGCTACCAGGGCCCGTGGCTGTACGCCTCCTACGGCGAGGGGCTCGACGCGGTCGCCTCCCGCTTCCACCGCCACCTGCGCGCCCGCGAGCACCACGTCGACCGCCGCCGCCCGGTCACGCTGAACGTGTGGGAGGCGGTGTACTTCGCGCACGACCTCGCGCGCCTCACCGACCTCGCCGACCGCGCCGCCGCCCTCGGCGTGGAGCGGTTCGTGCTGGACGACGGCTGGTTCGGCTCGCGGCGCGACGACTTCTCCGGTCTCGGGGACTGGGTGGTCTCGGAGGAGGTGTGGCCGGACGGCCTCGGGCCGCTCATCGACCACGTCACCGGCCTCGGCATGGAGTTCGGCCTCTGGTTCGAGCCCGAGATGGTCAACGAGGACTCCGACGTGGCCCGCGCGCACCCGGAGTGGATCCTCGGCCCCTCCCCCACGGCGCTGCCGCTCGAGTCCCGCCACCAGCAGGTGCTGAACCTGTCGCTGCCGGAGGCCTACGAGCACGTGCGCACGCAGATGCTCGACCTGCTGGACCGGTACGACATCGGCTACCTCAAGTGGGACCACAACCGAGACCTGCTGGAGGCCGCGACCCGCGCCACCGGCCGGGCCGCCGTCCACGAGCAGACCCTGGCCGCCTACCGGCTGATGGACGAGCTGAAGGCCGCCCATCCCGGCCTCGAGATCGAGTCCTGCTCCTCCGGCGGGGCGCGCGTGGACCTCGAGGTGCTCGAGCACACCGACCGCGTGTGGGTCTCGGACTGCATCGACCCCCTCGAGCGCCAGCAGATGAACCGCTGGACCTCCCAGCTGATCCCGCTCGAGCTCATGGGCAGCCACATCGCCTCGGGCCGCTCCCACACCACCGGCAGGCTCCACACCCTCGACTTCCGGGCGCACTCGGCCCTGTTCGGCCACCTCGGCATCGAATGGGACCTCGCGGAGGCGAGCGAGGCCGAGCTCGCCGAGCTGCGGGTCTGGATCGCGCTGTACACGCAGCAGCGCGAGCTGCTGTTCCGCGGCGACCTGGTGCGGGCCGACCGGGGCGAGAGCATGCTGTGGCTGCACGGCGTGGTCTCCCCGGAGCAGGACGAGGCGCTGTTCTCGCTGTCCTCCGTCGGCCGTTCGGCGACCTCGCAGGAGCCGCGGCTGTGCTTCCCCGGCCTCGATGCCGCCGCGAGCTACCGGCTGCGCCCGGTGCTGCCCGGCGAGCTGCCCTCGAACTTCGCCCCGCCCGCGTGGCTGCAGCGCGCGCTCGACGAGGACGGCGTGACCGTCCCCGGCGGCGTCCTGACCCGCTCCGGGCTCTCCGCACCCCTCCTCGATCCCGAGCAGGGCATGCTCTTCGCCCTCGAGACCACCACGTCCACCTCTCCCCGCTGACCCCCAACGAAAGAAGGTAGCCATGACCACCGCGACAACGTCGACGCGGTCGGCCCCGCCGAGGCGCCGCCGGAAGGACGACAGGAAGCTCGCGCTGCTGTTCATCGCGCCCGCCTCCGTCGGCCTGCTGCTGTTCCTCGTGTGGCCGCTGCTGACCGGCATCTACTTCTCCTTCACGGAGTACACGACCCTCACCCCGCCGGAGTGGGTGGGCTTCGAGAACTACCGCGCGATGCTCGCCGACCCGGTGTTCTGGAACTCGCTGAAGGTGACGATCTGGTACGTCATCCTCAACATCGGCGTGCAGACCGTCGTCGCGCTCGCGATCGCCGTGCTCATGCAGCGCCTCACCCAGTCCACGATCCTGCGCTCGCTGGTGCTGGCGCCGTACCTCGTCTCCAACGTGGTCGCCGCGATCGTGTTCCTGTGGATCCTGGACACCCAGCTGGGCATCTTCAACATCTTCCTGCAGTGGGTGGGCTTCGACCCGGTCGCGTTCTGGGCGTCGGAGACCTGGGTGATCCCCACCGTCGCGCTGGTGAACGTGTGGCGGCACATGGGCTACACGGCCCTGTTGCTGTTCGCCGGGCTGCAGTCCATCCCCACCTTCCTCTACGAGGCGGCGCGCACCGAGGGCGCCGGGGAGATCGCGATGTTCCGCCGGATCACGCTGCCGCTGCTGCGGCCGATCCTCGCCCTGGTGCTGATCATGACGATCATCGGCTCGTTCCAGGTGTTCGACACCGTCTCGGTGACCACCCAGGGCGGCCCGGCCGACGCCTCGAAGGTGCTGCAGATGTACATCTACGAGAACGCCTTCGGGCAGTACCAGTTCGGGTACGCCTCGGCGCTGTCGGTGGCGCTGCTGCTGATCCTCATGGTGATCACCTTCGCCCAGTACCGGATGAGCAACGCCGGTCAGTCGGACCTGGACTGAGAGGACACGGACCCATGACCACCACCACCTCCGTCACCGCCGCCGAGACCGCGCGGCCGCCGGCCCACCGACCCCGCGCGCCCTTCCCCTGGGGGAAGATCGTCGCCTGGGCGGTGATGCTCGTCTTCCTGTTCCTCACCGTGTTCCCATTCTACTGGATGCTGCGCACCGCGCTGTCCAGCAACAACGCCCTGGCCACGGATCCCGCGAGCCTGCTGCCGGTGGGCCTGAACACCGGCGGCTTCGAGCGGGTCTTCGGCCTGCAGGACGTCGAGACGGCGATCTCGCAGGGCGGCTCGGGCGCCTCGATCAACTTCTGGCGCTACCTGCTGAACTCGGTGATCGTCGCGACCGTGATCACGGTCGTGCAGACCTTCTCCTGCGCGATGGCGGCCTACGCCTTCTCCCGCCTGCGCTGGCGGGGCCGGGAGACCGTGTTCATGATCTTCCTGGGCTCGCTGATGATCCCGCAGATCTTCACCCTGCTGCCGAACTTCATCCTGATCAAGAACCTGGGCCTGGTGGACACGCTGCTGGGCATCATGCTGCCCACGCTGTTCATCTCGAGCTTCGCGATCTTCTTCCTGCGGCAGTTCTTCAACAACATCTCGCGGGAGGTCGAGGAGGCCGCGCTGATCGACGGCGCCGGCAAGGTGCGGGTGTTCTTCACCCTGATCCTGCCGATGGCCAGCGCCCCGCTGGCCACCCTCGCGCTGCTGACGTACATGACGGCGTGGAACGAGTACTTCTGGTCGCTGATGGTCTCCTACACCGATCAGTCCCGGGTGCTCACGGTCGCGCTGGGGGTGTTCCGCGCCCAGGCGCCGGGCACCGGGCCCGACTGGTCCGGGCTGATGGCGGCGACCCTGGTCGCAGCCGCACCCATGCTGATCCTCTTCGCGCTGTTCGCGAAGAAGATCGTCAACTCCATCGGTTTCAGCGGGATCAAGTGAGGTGCCCCAGATGATCGACCCGACACATCGTGCACACCCCCACCGCCCCGGCCTGACCCGGCGCCGTCTGCTGCAGGGCTCCGCAGCGGTGGCCGCAGGGGCCGTCGGCGCCGGAGCGCTCTCCGCGTGCGGCGAGAGCGCCGCACCGGCGGGCGCCACCCAGATCGACTACTGGCTGTGGGATGCGAACCAGCTGCCGGCCTACTCCGCGGCGATCGACCTCTTCATGGAGCAGAACCCGGACATCTACGTGCGCATCACCCAGCTGGGCTGGGACGACTACTGGACGAAGCTCACCGCGAGCTTCGTCGCCGAGGCCGGACCGGACGCCTTCGCCGATCACCTGGCGCGGTTCCCCGAGTTCGTGAACCTCGGGGTGATCGCCCCGCTGGACGATCTCGCCCCGCTCGCGGACATCACCGCCGACCGCTTCCAGGAGGGCCTCCAGGAGCTGTGGAGCGACCGGGAGGGCACCCGCTACGGGATCCCCAAGGACTACGACACGGTCGCGGTGATGTATGACAAGAACCTGCTCGCCGAGGAGGGCCTGGCCCCCGAGGACCTCGAGGACCTGGACTGGAACCCCGAGGACGGCGGCAGCTTCGAGAAGATGCTCGCCCGGCTCACCCTGGACACCAACGGGGTGCGGGGCGACGAGGAGGGCTTCGACCCGACCAGCATCGCCCGCTACGGCCTCGCCGCCGATCCGGGGATCGACTACACCGGGCAGACGAGCTGGTCGCCCTTCGCCCTCTCCACCGGGTGGACGTTCACCGAGGCGGAGACCTGGGGCACCAGCTTCCAGTACGACGACGAGCGGTTCACGGCGACGATGGACTGGTACTTCGGGCTGGTGGACAAGGGCTTCTTCCCGCCCTTCGGCACCTTCGGGGACTCCTCCCCCGCGCAGTCGCAGCTGCAGGCGGGCTCCGCGGCGCTCGCGACCGCCGGTTCGTGGATGATCTCGACCTTCGCGAACATGGAGGGCATGGAGCTGGGGATCGCTCCCCTGCCCGCGGGCCCCATCGGCACCCCGGTGTCGATGTTCAACGGCCTGGGCGACTCGATCTCCTCGCAGTCGCAGAAGAAGGAGGAGGCCGCGAGGCTGATCGCCTTCCTCGCCTCCGACGAGGCGCAGCGGCTCATCGGGCAGAGGGCGCCGTTCTTCCCGGCGACCGATGCCGGGACGGAGGCGGCGATCGAGAGCTTTGCCGAGGACGGTCTGGACGTCACCCCCTTCACCGACCGGGTGACGAACGGCGAGACCGGCCTGTATCCGCTGGTGGAGAACTCCGCCTCGATCATGTCGATCATGCAGACGGCCTTCGACCAGTGCTGGCTGCGGCGGATCGACGGCGCGGACTTCGCGTCGTTCAACGACCGCGTCAACGCCCTGTTCGACTGATCCCTGCCGGCCCGGGCCCTCGGCGGCCCGGGCCGGGCAGGGCGTCGGGGCTCCGTCTCAGGGCGCGACCCCGACGAACTCCTGGACCGCGATCACCGCGACGCCGCGCGCCCACTCGTCGAAGGTGCCGCTGAGGGTGCGGACCACGAGCTCCTGCTGGCGACCGGCGATGCCGTCGGCGAGGGTGTCCTCGAAGACGGGGTCGGCGGCGCGCAGCAGGTCCACGGTCTCGCCGTCGAGCACGATCGCCTCGGGGTCCACCACGGCGACCAGGCCCACGGCCGTCACGGCGAGCGCACGGGCCATCTCCGCGGCGATCTCGAGCGCCCCCTCCTCCCCCGCGGTGATGAGGGCGCGCAGCTCCTCGATGCCTTCCGAGCCCGTGAGCACGCCCCGTGCGTGGGCGCGTCGGAGCATCGCGGGGGTGCTGGCCACCTCGCGGACCGGGATCGGCGACCCGTCCGGCGCGCTGGCGACGGGCACCCGCCCGGTGAGGCCGGCCATGTGGCGGCGGCCGCGGACCACGCGCCCGTCGATCACGGTGGCGATGCCCACCCCGGCGCCGACGGTGAGCACGGCGAAGGAGTCGTAGCTGCGGCCCAGGCCGAACCAGTGCAGCCCGCTGACCATCGCGATGAGGTCGTTCTCGACCACCACCGGGAGGTGGACGCGCTCCTCGAGGGCGGCGGCGAGCTCGACGGGCTCGGTCCAGCCCAGCAGGTGGGAGGCGATCACGGTGCGCCGCTCGGCGACCAGGCCGCCCATCCCCACCCCGATGCCGACCACGTGCGGGTGCGCGGCGATGATCGCCTCGGCGGCCAGCAGGATGGTCTCCAGCAGCGTCTCGGGCGCAGTGCTGCTCAGCGGCAGCACGAGCTCCTCGAGCACGTTGGCGCGCACCGTGGTGACCACGGCGTGGACCTCGTCGGCCGTGACCTTGACGCCGATGAAGCGCGGGCCGCGGTTCTCCTCGATGTCCAGCGGCTCATGGGGCCGACCTTTGGTGCGCGGCACGGCGGTGAGGGTGTGGAGCAGGTCCCGTTCGAGCAGGTCCCGGCTGACCCGGGTGACGGTGGGCGCGGAGAGGCCCAGGCGCTGGGACAGCTCGCTGCGGGAGCGGGGGCCGAACCTCAGCAGGTCCCGGTAGACCGCGCGCGAGCTGTCGCCGCCCAGCGAGGTCACCGTCGTGGCATCAGTGGCTGTGTGCTCGTCCCCCTGCATCCTGCGAGCTTATCCGGCCCGCCCCTCCGCTCGCCGCCCGGACCGCCTCCCGGCCCGCGCCGGCCGGTGGAGCCGAGGGCCGCCATCTGCCATGCTTCCGGTGTCACTTCCGCCGGCGTCCGCCCCGACGCCCGGCCCGCGCCACCCAGGGGGACCCATGAGCGAGACCACCGCCGCCGCGACCGATGAGCAGGCGACGATCTACACCGCGTACGAGATCGATTTCATGCTCGGACTGCGCGACACCGAGAACGGCCGCATCACGCGCGAGCAGGTGGGGCTGCGCAGCGCCCCGGAGGCGGCGCGCGAGTTCGTCACCGCGGCGGTCACCTCCGGTCTTCGCGCCCGGGGGAAGGTCGAGCGCTCGGAGGACGGTCAGTGGCTGCTGGGCGAGGAGGGGCAGGTGGTCGCCACCGCACTGACCGCCGCCGACCGCTGGCTGGGGATCGCGCTGGCGGAGGGCGAGGCGATGCGCATGGCCTTCATCATCAAGGCGAACGACGCGATCGTCATGCTCACCCAGGACGAGCTCGACTCCTTCGTGGTCACCGCGCTGCCCGGTCCGGAGCAGGTGCCCGCCTCGGTCGCGGACATCGTCCAGGCCTTCCTCGACGGCGGCAACGAGCGCACCGTCTCGCTGCGCCGCACGGACCTCTCCGCCGCGGACGATCCGATCCCGCTCATGTTCCACGTCGAGCAAGGCGGCGACCGGAAGATCGGCCACCTGCCGCTGGACGAGGAGGGGATCCTGCAGGTCTCCGATCTCCCCGCGGACGGCGTGGCCGAGGCGGTCCGGGCGCTGTGGGAGGAGGGCGCGAGCCGCGCCCCCGGCGCCTCCGCCTGAGCCGCGCACGGGAGGCCGTCGCTCAGAACGGGCGGCGCGCCTCCAGCTCGCGGCGGCGCAGCTCGGTGCGCAGGGTGCGGATGTCCTGGCCCGACGGCTGCCCGTAGGTCCACAGGTGCCGGTCGAAGGCGGGCATCACCACGCGGGAGCCGTCCCGCAGCCGCAGGGCCGCCGTGTGCCAGTGCACCGGATGGACCACCCCGGAGTCGACCGCGACGATGTCGCGCCAGGGGACGCTGCGGGAGCGGAGCCCGCCCACCACGTACAGGCCCTCGTCGGCGATCTCGACCCGGGCGCGGGCGGTGCCCAGCGCCACGATCCCGAAGCGGAGACCGAGCAGCAGCAGGATCAGCCCGCTGCCGGCCAGGGCGAGCAGCACGATCAGCAGCCCGAGCCCCGGGGAGCGGCCGTCCTCGAGTGCGAGGAGCAGCAGCACCATCGCGACGGCGGGGACGAGCGCGCCGCCCAGCAGCGCCGCGGAGAGCACGGCGCGCAGCGCGGTGTCACGCGTCGCGGCGGCGGGGAGCAGGGCCCGCACCTGCCGGGACGCGCCGCGGTTCCCGCGCGACCTGCGGCGCAGGTCGGAGACCATGCGCTCGACCGTCGCGCTGCTGCGGCGGTAGTCGGGCAGGGCGGTGCGCGGCCCGGTCTCGGGGCCGATCTGCCGGGGGATGGTCATCCTCCCAGGGTAGTGCGGGCTCACAGCGTCGTGGCGGGCTCGGTGGAGCGGGCATTGTGAGGCGGGCGCTGTGAGGCCGGGGCCATGATGCGGGCCGCCGGGGACGGCGCGTAGTGTCGGAGCATGTCCTCGCACGGCTCCTCCGCTCCTCGTTTCCGCCGCCCCGCCCCGCTGTACGACTCGGTCGCCGCGACGATCCCGGGCGAGCCCGATCCCGCGACCTCCTCGGACCTCGCCCACGATTCGGCGCGCGCGCTGCTGGACGGGGTCTTCCACAGCTCGGATCCGGAGGTCGTCGAGCGGGTGGTGACCCTCGCCGAGGAGGACGGCCTGGCGGACCTCGCGGCGCTGTGGTCGAACGCGCCGGCGGCCACGCTGCCCGGTGCGCTGTGGCGGCTGTACGTGCTGCACACCTGGTCGCAGCGCAACGCGGATGATCTGCTGCGCCGCTACCGGGCCGGCTCGCGCACGGTGCCCGGGCTGCGCTACCTCTCCGGCCTGGCGGAGCCGCCGGACGTCGACGAGGTGCACCGCACGATGGATGCGATCCTGCGCGGCGCCTTCACCGGCGACCTCGCGCTCGCGCTGCGGCGTGCCGGTGCGGTGGCGACGATCGTCGCGCACGGGACCGCGCATCTGGCCGACGAGGACGCCGACGACGACCGCACCCGGCAGGCGGAGCGTCTGCTCAGCACCGGGGAGGCGCTGACCACCGCCGGGAGGCACGCGGAGGCCGGGCAGCTGGACTGACCTCCGCCCGGCACTGAGGCCCACGCCATGTCCGTCGGGCCCCGGCTTGCCCTCGTCCCACCGTCGTGCCCTACGATGGATGCGCGCCGGGCCGCGGTTGCCCCGGGCTCCAACATTTGCCGCTTCGAGCGGCCTTCGCGCCGACAGGCGCATCCCGGTCCGGCGCCTCAGCATCCGGTCCGCGCCCGATCGCCCGGGCACCAGCAGTGTCAGGCGCCACGCGGCGCGAGGAGGCGACCCGACGTGGTGCAGTTCCTCTCCCGACTGTTCCCCCAGCGCACCGAGCGCCCGCTCTACGACCTCTTCGCCGAGCTCGCCGAGCTGCTGGTCCAGGCGGCGGACACCCACTCCCGGCTGCTCGGCCACGGCTATCGCGAACGCACCCGCATCGCGCCGCGCCTCCACGAGCAGGCCACCGTCGCCGAGGAGCTGTGCCGCCGCATCGCCCAGCGCCTCGCCCACTCGCTCATCACGCCCTACGAGGCGGAGCTGCTCTACGACTTCGCGCTGACCATCGCCGATGCGGTCGACGCGATGGAGCACACCGCCGAGCTGCTCGTCATCTCGCAGGTGGGCACGCTGCCCACCCCGCTCATGGACGCGGCCAAGGGGATCGAGCGGGCCGCGGAGCTCACGGTCGCCGCGACCTGGGAGCTCGCCCGCGTGCGGCAGCTCGGCGAGTACTACGAGCAGGTCCGCAAGCTCAAGCGGCAGGGCGATCGCCTGGTGCGCCGGGCGCTCGGCGAGCTCTACACGCGCGGCGGCTCCACCCAGGAGCTGCTGCCCCTGCACGACGTCGCCGAGTCGCTGCGCGAGACCATCCTCCTGCAGGAGCGCATCGCACGGATCGCCGATCTGCTGCGCGTCAAGGACGCCTGAGTGACGCCGCTGCTGCTCACGCTGGTCCTCGTGATGGCGCTGGTGATGGCCTACATCAACGGCCTCCACGATGCCTCCAACGCCGTCTCCACCACGATCGCGACCCGCACCCTGCGCGAATCGACCGCCCTGGTCATGGCCGCGCTGCTGAACCTTCTCGGCGCCCTGCTGGGCCTGGCGCTGATCACCGTGACCGCGCAGTGGGCGGTGGAGCTGCTGGGGATGGCGCCCCTCACCGCGGCGACCGCCGAGAACCCGGACCGGCTGGGCCTCGCCCTGCTGGCGATCATGCTCGCGACGATCGGCTGGGACCTGCTGACCTGGTGGCTCGGGATGCCGGCCTCCACCTGGCACGCCTTCATCGGCGCGACCCTCGGCGTCACGCTCGTGATCGGCGCGGCCGCGGCCTGGGAGCAGCTGGGCATCCTCCTGCTGGTCTCCCTCGTCGGCCCGGTGCTGTCGGCGGGGCTCGCCTTCGCGCTGATGCACGGGCTGCTGCGCGCTGCGCGTCACGAACGGGTGCGGCGGGGGCATCTCCGCTTCGCCCAGACCCTCTCCGCCGGCGCGGTCGCCACCGGGCACGGGATCAACGACTCCCGGCTGCCGCTGGCCGTGGTGGTGGTCGCGGCCGCGGCCGGCTCCCCGCCGGGCGGGACCCTGCCGGTCATGCTCGCGGTCGCGGTCGCGATCGGTGCGGGCACCCTCGTGGGCGGGCACCGGATCATCCGCACCCTGGGCCGTCATCTCACGGATCTGACGGTCGCCCAGGGGCTCGCGGCCGAGGTCTCCGCCGCCGCCACCATGTCGCTGGGCCTGTTGGGGATGGGCTCGCCCGTCTCGACCTCCCATGCGCTCGCCTCGAGCGTCGTCGGCGCGGGTGCGGCCAAGGGCCTGCGGAACGTGCGCTGGCGGGTGGCCGGCGCCATCGTCCTGGTCTGGCTGAGCACGCCGCTGGCCACCGCGGTGCTCGGGGCGGCGCTGCTGGGGGTCATGCTCGAGGTCGTCGCGACCTGACCCGTGCCCGCCGCGCGCACGGGAGCCTCGGAGGATCGCCGACTACGCTGGGTGGATCCGCCCCCGGATCGACCCGCGAAGGAGACCTGATGTCCGACGGTGAGTCCACGCCACCAGCCCGACGCACCCGTCCCAGCTACGGGCTCCCGGGGCCCACCTCCCCCGCTCCGGGCGGCGACGGCGGGAACGGCACCCCGGCGTCGGGCAGCACGCCCTACGGCGCTCCCGCCCAGGGCGGCTCCCACGGCTCCCAGCCGTACGGCTCCCCCGCGTACGGAACCCCGGCCTACGGCTCCCCCGCGTACGGCGAGCCCTCGCACAGCGCGCCGTCGGGCGGGGAGGGCTGGGCGTCGCAGCCCCCGCAGGGCCCGGGACAGGACCCCTACCAGCCGCTCACCGGCCCGCTGCCGGGCTCGGGCGGCCCCGAGACCGCACCCCGTGGGCGTCGGCGCGGGCTTCTGCCGCTGCTCATCGGGCTCGTGCTGCTGCTGGTCATCGGCCCGGCCGCGGCGATCGGCGGCATCCTGTGGTCGGTCGGCTCCCTCGCCGGTGACGCCACCACCGGGCCGAACGAGATGGGCGCCGCGACGGCCGAGGTCGAGGTCGAGGCGAATAACATGCTTCTCGTCTACGTGCCACAGGCGGATTCCTCCACGGCCGAGTGCACCGCCGAGGGCTCCCAGCCGGGGGCCGTGAGCTCGGTGCCCAGCAGCACCGCGATCACCTTCGGCGACGGCTCCGAGTACGTGCAGACCCTGGGCGTGGCCGCCCTCGAGGACACCACGGTGTCGATCTCCTGCACCGGCACGGACGCCCCCGCCTATCTCGGCCCCTACAGCCTGTTCAAGATGGCCGGACCGCTGCTGATCGGCCCGATCATCGGAGTGGTCGCGGGGCTGATCGGCCTGGTGCTCACGATCGTCGGCATCGTGCTGCTGGTGCGCTCCCGCCGTTCCTGAGCACTCCGGGCCGCGGCGCCCCTCCCCCGGCGCCGTGCCGTCTCACCCCGCAGTCGGCACCCCTGCCGGGCACCCCGCCCTGTCCTAGAGTGTCGTGACGGAACCGGACTCGAGGATGGAGTGGTCATGATGCACCCCCGTGCAGGCCAGAAGGCACTGGAAGAGGACCTCGTCGACGTCGACGCGCTCCTCGATGCGTACTACGACCTCCATCCGGATCCCGCGGATCCCGACCAGGCGGTCTCCTTCGGCACCTCCGGCCATCGCGGCTCCTCGCTGGACACCGCGTTCACCGAGGACCACATCGCCGCGACCACCCAGGCCATCGTCGAGTACCGCGCCGCCCAGGGGATCCGGGGGCCGCTGTTCATCGGCCGCGACACCCACGCCCTCTCCCGCCCCGCCTTCGACACGGCGCTCGAGGTGCTGGCCGGCAACGACGTCCCCGCGCAGGTGGACGCGCTGGACGGCTACACCCCCACCCCCGCGGTCTCCCACGCGATCCTCACCCACAACCGCGGCCGCGCCGCGAACGACCCCGGGCGGGCCGACGGCATCGTGGTCACCCCGAGCCACAACCCGCCCCGCGACGGCGGCTTCAAGTACAATCCGCCGCATGGCGGGCCCGCGGACACCGACGCCACCTCCTGGATCGCCGACCGGGCCAACGAGCTGCTGGCGAGCAGGCTGCGCGGCGTGCGCCGCCACGGCCGGCAGAAGGCGCTGCAGGACGCGGAGCGCTACGACTACCTCCACACCTATGTGCAGGACCTCTCGAGCGTCGTGGACCTCGAGGCGATCCGTCGCGCCGGGGTGCGGATCGGCGCGGACCCGCTGGGCGGCGCGGCCGTCGACTACTGGGCGGAGATCGGGGAGATGCACGATCTCGACCTCACCGTGGTCAACCCCGAGGTCGATCCCCGCTGGTCGTTCATGACCCTGGACCGGGACGGGAAGATCCGCATGGACTGCTCGAGCCCGTGGGCGATGGCGTCGCTGCTCGAGAAGCGCGACGAGTACGACATCGCCACCGGCAACGACGCCGACGCGGACCGCCACGGCATCGTCACCCCCGACGGCGGGCTGATGAACCCCAACCACTACCTCGCCACCGCGATCCGTTACCTCTTCGCGCACCGCCCGGACTGGCCGGCGACCGCGAAGGTGGGCAAGACGGTCGTCTCCTCGAGCCTGATCGACCGTGTGGTCGCCTCGCTCGGCCGCGAGCTGTACGAGGTCCCGGTGGGCTTCAAGTGGTTCGTACCCGGCCTGATCGACTCCTCCGTGGGCTTCGGCGGCGAGGAGAGCGCGGGCGCCTCGTTCCTGCGCCGCGACGGCTCGGTGTGGACCACCGACAAGGACGGCATCATCCTGGCCCTGCTGGCCTCGGAGATCCTCGCGGTCACCGGCCGCTCCCCCAGCACGCTGCACGCGGAGCTGGTGGAGGAGTTCGGCGCGAGCGCCTACGCACGCACCGACGCCCCCGCGAACCGGGCGCAGAAGGCGACGCTCAAGGCTCTCAGCCCCGAGCAGGTCAGCGCGACGGAGCTGGCCGGGGAGCCGATCGTCTCGGCGATCACCGAAGCTCCGTCCGGCGGCGCGATCGGCGGTCTGAAGGTCTCGACGGAATCGGCGTGGTTCGCCGCCCGTCCCTCGGGCACGGAGGACATCTACAAGATCTATGCGGAGTCGTTCCGGGGCGAGGAGCACCTGGGCCAGGTGCAGGACGCCGCGAAGGCCCTCGTGGACGAGGCACTGGCCGACTGAGCGACCGGGCTGCGCGGCCGGGCGGAACAGCCGGGCTGCGCGGTCCCGCTGAGCGACTGCTCCTCCACATCCCGGCGCCGGCACGGCGCTGTGGAGGGCGCAGCACGCCCTCCGGGCCAAACGCCGCGAGCGATCACGGCACCGTCCCGGGGCGGGAAAGCCCTTGCAAACGCGCCGTGAGCGGTGAGTTCATGCAGGTCGCGAGCAAAGCAACGGTCAAGTAATGGTCAACTGTGCGGAATCTCGGAGGGCGTGTGATCGTGCACAGTCCCCTTGTTCGTGCCTGCTGCGGCGGGAACGATGGGGTCGATAGTAAAGGGTCGGTAGGGTATCGTGCTCCGTCGGACCCACGGAGATGACGCCGACCACAGCTGCTGAGCTCGCGACAAGGAGAGGGGGCCACGCCCATGCGCCTGCGCGCACGCTTCTGCGCATGTTCCGCCGCCCTCGCCATGACGGTCTCCGTCGCTGCGGCGCCGGCCCTCGCCGAGGTCCCCGATACACCCTCCCCCCACTCCTCCCCCGCCGTCGCGGAACCGTCCCCGGATGCCGAGTCCGGCGCCGAGGAGACCGAGCCTCCCGATGCCGAGGCGTCCGAGGACGAGACGCCTGAGACCGAGACGCCCGAGACGGAGAGCCCCACCGCGGAGGAGAGCCCCGAGACCGGCGAGACCCCCGAGGTTCAGGACCCGGAGACCGAGGAGCCGTCGAAGGATCCGGCCCCGGACACGGGTGACGCCACCGAGAATCCCGATCCGGTGCCGCCGGGCGAGGGCGACGACTCCTCGACACCGACGGTGCCATCGGGAAGTGCCTCTCCGGAGGAGCCCACCGAGGGCGACGAGACGCCGACGGAGACGCCCACCGTGGGCGAAAGCTCGACGGCAACGTCGACCGGGGAAGAAGACGAGGACGAGGACGACACCGAGGAGTGCGATCCCGAGGACGAGGCGATAGAGGAGACCACTCCCCGTCTCGTCACGATGGCCCGCGAGGAAGATTGCTCCTCCGACGACGACAACGACGACGACTCCCCCACCGACGACCCCGACGAGGAAAGCACTCCGCCGGACGAGGGCGACACCGAGGAGCCCACCACGCCGGGAGATTCCGGCTCCGCCTCGCCGACGGACCCCACCCCGTCCGAGGATCCTGACGACTCTTCCACGCAGGAGGAGCCGACGGAGTCCACCCCGCCGGAGGCCCCGGAGACGAGCACCACCGCGCAGGAGCAGAACCGCACCGAGGCCGAGACCTCCTCGCAGACCGAGCGCGAGTCCGATGCTCGCGAGCCGTCACGACCCGAGCCCGCCGCATCGCCGGAGACCACGGAGCCGGCTCCGGAGGCGCCGTCCGAGCCCGCCACCACGGCGGCTGACCCGACCGACGCCCCGGTCGAGGCCAGCTCGGACGAGAGCAGCGACGACACCGCCGCGGCCGCCGACTCCCCCAGCACTCCGCCGAGCGCCGCACCGCAGCCCGCTGCCGCCGCGCAGGAGGGTGGACCGGTGGTCCGGCTGTTCAACGCGATCTCCGACAACCCCGATTCGGCCTTCGGCCAGATGCGGAACGTGCTGGTCATCGCTCTGGGGATCGGGTTCCTCACCACGGCCGGGTTCGTCGGCGCCACCTGGCACAATCGGCGCACCACCGGCACCGGCACCGGCTCTGACACCGGCGCCGGGACCCACGACTCGCACTGAGCCTCGTCCCGCTTGCTGTGAGATCCCGCGCATCGGGCAGATGACGCGCCGCCGTCCGAGGCGGGAAGGCGGGCACCGTGCAGCCCCCGGGCCTGCCCCTGCCGCTCAGCGGCCCTCGAGAAGCTCCCGCGCTCGCGCGAGGATGCCGGGAACGCTCTGCTGCATCTGGCGGATCGTCCGGTCGAAGGCGCCCTGCCCCTCGTACCAGGGATCGTCGACGGCGATCTCCGTCGGCAGAGCCTCGGCCGGGATGCCCGGCTCGAAACGCCGCCACATCCTGATCTCCGGCGGGGTCGAGCCTTCCGGGGCCTGCTCCACCATCCGGTGCATCCGCTGGGCGTGATCGGCCGTCATCGGCAGCACGAGGTCCCAGGCCAGCAGCTCGGTGAGGTGGATCGTCCGCGCGGTGTGCTCGAAGGGCCGCACATACCCGGCGCGCTCGAGGGCGAGCACGGTGCGGTCATCCATCGGCATCCCCTCGGCCTCCCAGCTGGTGCCGGCGGATCCCACCTCGATCCGACCGAGGAGCCCTTCCTCCTTCTCGATCGCGGTGCGCAGCATCACGGCGGCGGCCGGGGAACGGCACACGTTGCCGGTGCAGACGGTCAGCAGACGAAGGGGCTCCATGAACCCATTGTGTCAACCTCTGGCGGTGTGGGAGCGCCGAACTGCTCGGGAACGTACACTTGGATCGTGAGTGCATGCGGTGCCTGCGGCAACGCGAGAGCATGATCTGCCGGGCACGCCGGCCCGTGACCACGCAACGACGGCTCAGGAGGACACCCATGGCCGAAATCATCCGCGCCCACGACGACGACTGGTCGCTCGTGCGCGAGATCCGTCTCCGGTCCCTCAGCACCAATCCTGAGGCCTTCGGGCAGAGCTGGGACAGGGAATCGACGTACGAGGACAAGGTCTGGAAGAAGCGCGTGCGCGAAGCCGCGTGGTTCCTCGCCGTCGAGGACGGCCAGCCCGTCGCCGTCGTCGCCGTGCGCCACGAACAGGACTCCCCCGCCAACGAGCGCGAGCTCCAGGCCATGTGGGTCACCCCGAAGTCGCGCCACTCGGGCATCGCCGGCAAGCTCGCCGAGGCGGTCTTCGACTGGGCCCGGGAGGACGACGCCGACACGATCACCCTGTACGTCGGCCCGCAGAACACGGGGGCGCGCTCCCTCTACGAGAGCCTCGGCTTCACCGACACCGGCGATCGCTGGGAGGTCGTCGAGGACGATCCCGACGGTGCCTGGCTGAAGATGGCCCGCGGCCTCTGACCGCGGCCCCAGGCACCCGGTGGGGCTCTCCTCCCATCTCCCGTCGCCCCGCGGCGTGATGCGTGCCGTCACGTCACGCTCCGGCACCGACCGCCCCCACTGGGCGGCCCGGATCGAGGACGTCAAGAACAGCGTCGTCAGCGGGGTGCTGCGGCGGCTGCGCTGGGACCTGCGCCTGCAGCCCTTCCACGGGCTCGGCTCGGGCGGCCGCGTGCACGTGCTGGCCAAGGTGCTCTACGCCTCCCCCGGCACCCCCGCGGACTTCCACGACCAGCCGGTCCACGACATGCGCACGATGGCGGTGCGCGGCTGGCGGAACTTCGCCGGTCAGGTCGCGCCGCACAGCACCGTGCATGTCCTCCTCGGCGACCACGAGTTCACCGTGCGCGCCGACCGCTCCGGCATCGTCGACGCGCACCTCGAGGTCTCCCTCCCGCCCGGCCACCACCAGGCGGTGCTGTGGACCGTGCCCGGCAACGAGGTCACCGCGGACATCACCGTGGTCCCGCCCGAGGCCGAGGTGGGGCTGATCAGCGACATCGACGACACCGTGATGGTCACCTGGCTGCCGCGCCCGCTGCTCGCCTTCTGGAACGCCTTCGTGGTCCACCAGTCCTCGCGACAGGTGGTGCCGGGCATGCCGATGCTCTACCAGCGCCTCGCGCGCGAGCATCCCGCGATGCCCGTGGTCTACCTCTCCACCGGGGCCTGGAACGTGTTCCCGGTGCTCAAGCGCTTCCTGTACCGCAACGGCTATCCCGACGGTCCGCTGCTGCTCACCGACTGGGGCCCCACCAACACCGGATTCTTCCGCTCGGGCCCCGAGCACAAGCACCGCGCCCTCGCCCAGCTCGCCGCCGAGTTCCCCACCATGCGCTGGATCCTCGTCGGCGACGACGGCCAGCACGACCCCTCGATCTACGCCGAGTTCGCCGAGCGCCACCCCGAGCTCGTCGACTCGGTGCTCATCCGCCGGCTCACCGAGCCCGAGCAGCTGCTCGCGCACGGCTCCCGGCGCCCCCGCGACTCGTCCCCGCACTACGGCGGGACCCCGCTGACGCTCACGGCGCCCGACGGTCACGGGCTGCTCTCCGCACTTCAGCGCACCGGAAGGATCCGCTCATGACCTCGCAGCACACCACCGCGCAGCACGCCCCCGCCCAGGATCTCTCCGCCGGGCTGCGCCCCGCCCGCGAGGGCGATGTCGGCGCGCTCGTCACCCTGGTCCAGCGCGCCTACCGCGGCGAGGGCGGATGGACCACCGAGGCGCACCTCGTGGACGGGCACCGCACGGACGAGGCCGAGGTGCGCCAGATGCTCGCCGACCCGGCGGTGACGCTGCTGGTCCTCGAGGCCGACGAGGCGCTGCTGGGCTGCTGCTACACGCGCCGCGACCCCGCCGACGCCGACGGCATCCACCGCGCCGAGCTCGGCCTGTTCGCGGTCGATCCCTCGGCCCAGTCCCGCGGCATCGGCGGCCGGCTGCTGGAGGCGCAGGCGGAGCTGCTGCGCGAGGCGGGTGTGGACGTGCTGGTGATCCAGGTGCTGCAGTCCCGGCCGGAGCTGCACGCCTGGTACGAGCGCCACGGCTTCACCCGCACCGGGCGCTCGGTCCCCTTCGCCGGGAACGTCGACTGGTTGAAGGTCTCCGGGCTCGGGATGGACATCATGGAGCGCCCGCTGCAACCGCGGTGACCAGCCCTTCCGCCGTCCATCGGTCCCGACGGGGCCGTCACCGGGCGGGCTAGGCTCGGCCCATGAGCAACGACGCCTACGTCCCCGCAGCCTCCCGCTACGACCGCACACCGTATCGCCGCGTCGGCCGATCCGGAGTGCTGCTGCCGCCGATCTCGCTGGGCTTCTGGCAGAACTTCGGGGAGAACCGTGACCCGCTGACCCTGCGCACGATCGTCCGCCGCGCCTTCGACCTCGGCGTGAACCACTTCGATCTGGCGAACAACTACGGCCCTCCCCCGGGCAGCGCCGAGACGCATCTGGGCCGCATCCTCGAGCAGGACTTCCGCCACCACCGCGACGAGCTGGTGATCTCCACCAAGGCCGGGTACCGCATGTGGGACGGCCCCTTCGGGGACGGCGGCTCGCGGAAGTACCTGCTGGGCTCGCTCGATCAGTCCCTGACCCGGCTGGGCCTGGACCACGTCGACATCTTCTACCACCATCGCGAGGACCCGCACACCCCGCTCGAGGAGACGATGGGGGCGCTCGCCCAGGCCGTCCGCAGCGGCAAGGCCCTGTACGCGGGCATCTCCAACTACTCCCCCGAGCAGACCCGGCAGGCCGCGAGCCTCCTCGCCGAGCTCGGCACCCCGCTGCTGATCCACCAGCCCTCCTACTCGATGTTCAACCGGCACATCGAGGACGGTCTGCTCGAGGTGGTCGACGAGCTCGGGGTCGGCCTGGCCGCGTTCTCCCCGCTCCAGCAGGGTCTGCTGACCAACCGCTATCTCTCCGGGGTGCCCCAGAGCTCCCGGGCCGCCGGCTCCTCGGGCTCCCTCAGCCAGCGCCAGGTCGAGGATCCGGACTACCAGGCACGGGTGCGCGGCCTGTCCGCGATCGCTCACGAGCGCGGGCAGAGCCTCGCCCAGCTCGCCCTCGCCTGGGCGCTGCGCCACCCGCAGGTGAGCACCGCCCTGGTGGGCGCCTCCTCGGTGCACCAGCTGGAGCAGAACGTGGGGACCCTCGAGAACCTCGAGCTCACCGATGAGGAGATCACCCGCCTCGACGAGTTCGCGATCGACGGCACCGGCCGCTGAACCCGCCCGGGCACGCGGGACGGCGCCCCGGGAACGCGGGACGGCGCGTGCGGGCATGCAGATGTGCGCTGGGCACCGGTGCGAGATCATCGCATCGGTGCCCAGCGCACAATCGTCACCGCACGGGCCGAGCGGCCGCGCGCGGGCGGGAGTGGCACCGCGCGGGCCGGGGCCCGGGGGTGTCTCAGCCGGTGTTCTTCAGGCCGGCCGCGACACCGTTGATGGTGGTCAGCAGGGCGCGCTGCAGCTCAGGGGAGAGCTCCTCGCCCCGCGCGGTCGCCGCCCGGGCCCGCTGCAGCATCGCGACCTGCATGTAGGAGATCGGATCCAGGTAGCGGTCGCGCACCGACAGGGTGCGCTTGAGCACGGGCTGGTTGTCCAGCAGGCCCAGCACGCCGGTGAGACGCTCGATCTCCGCGACCGAGAGCTCGTACTCCTCACGGATCCGGTCGAAGAGGTACCACAGCCGCTCCGGCACCAGGGAGTGCACGTAGTGCGCGGCGATCTGCATGTCCGTCTTCGCGAGGGTCATCTCGACGTTGCTGATCACGGTGCGGAAGAAATGCCAGCTGCGGTACATCTCGTGCAGATCGGGCTCGAGGCCCGCCTCGCGTGCGGCCTTCAGGCCGGAGCCCGCCCCGAACCAGCCCGGCACGATCTGCCGCGACTGGGTCCAGCCGAACACCCACGGGATCGCCCGCAGGCCGTCCAGGCCCTTCTCCGAGGTGGTGCGCTTGGAGGGGCGCGAGCCGATGTTCAGGTCGCCCAGCTGCTCGACCGGGGTGGCGGAGACGAAGTACTCCGGCAGGTTCTCGTCGTCCACGAGGGTGCGGTACCGCGCGAACGACGAGTCGGAGACCGACTGCATGACGTCGCCGAAGCGCTCCAGGGTCTCCGCCGGGGTGCGCGGCGCGGTGTGCAGCGCCGAGCCCTCGAGCACCGCGGCCAGCGACAGGTCCAGGTTCTCCCGGGCCAGCGACGGCAGCATGTACTTGTCGGAGATGACCTCGCCCTGCTCGGTGAACTTGATCTCGCCCTCGAGCACGCCGTACGGCTGGGCCAGGATCGCGTCATAGGTGGGGCCGCCGCCGCGGCCGACGGAGCCGCCGCGGCCGTGGAACAGGCGCAGGGTCACGCCGTGACGGGCCGCCGTGTCGCGCAGCGAGCGCTGGGCCTGGTGGATCTCCCACTGGCTGGTGATCACGCCGGCGTCCTTGTTGCCGTCGGAGTAGCCGAGCATGACCTCCTGCCGGTCGCCGCGCAGGCGCACGATCTCCCGGTAGGAGGGGTCGCTGAGCAGCTCGTCGAGGATCTCCCCGGCGTGACGCAGCTCGGAGACCTCCTCCAGCAGCGGCACGAAGCCGATGTCCGCGCGGCGCTCCTCGCTGCCGGCGATGCTGAGCAGGCCGGCCTCGCGGGCCAGCAGCGCCGCGGCGAGCACGTCGTCGGCGCCGTGGGTCATCGAGATGATGTACGTCTCGATCACGGAGGTGCCGTACAGGCGGTGCGCGTCGCGGATCTCGCGGAACACGTTGTAGGTGGTGCGGGTGGCGTCGTCGAGGGTCGACTCGTCCTCGGTGATCGCCGAGCCGACCAGCGGCCGGCGGCTCCCCAGCTCCCGTCCCAGCACCGTGGTGCGCTCCTCGCGGCTGAGCTCCGCGTACGGGCGGTCCAGCTCCCCCACGCGGTCGAACAGGCGGGAGAGCACGTCGTGGTGCTTCTCGGAGTGCTCACGCACGTCGAGCGTGGCGAGGTTGAGGCCGGAGGCCGCGAGCACCTGCTGCGCGATGGCGAGGGTGCCGTCGGCGGCACGCTCGCCGCCGTGACGGTGCAGCGCCTCGCGCAGCACCCGGAAGTCCTCCTGCAGCTCGGCGCTGTCGCTGTAGTCGCGGCCGTGGACGTGAGCCTCACCGGTGCGGATCCGCTCGCGCGTGGCGTTCAGCTTGGACCGCATCGCCCCGAGCTTCAGGCGGTAGGGCTCCTCGTGGTACAGCTCCTGCTGGACCTCGTCGACCTCGGAGTTGTGCTGGAGGTCCTCGGCGAGGCTGGCACGCAGCTCCTCGTCCTCGCCGGTGAGCTCGCTCGAGACGGACAGCTCGAGGATCAGCTCGGAGATCACCTCGATGGCGAAGTCGATCGACGTCTCCGCCTGCAGCTTCAGCACCTCGCGGGTGACCTGTGCGGTGACGAAGGGGTTGCCGTCGCGGTCGCCGCCGATCCAGGAGCCGAAACGCAGCGGCACCTGGTCGTCGCGCAGGTTCGCGCCGTGGGCGCGCAGCTCCTCGCGCAGGTCGTCGAGCATCTCCGGCATGGTGTGGCGGAAGATCTCGCGCAGGTAGTACAGGGCGTTGCGGGCCTCGTCCTGCGGGGTGGGGCGCTGGCGGCGCAGCTCGTCGGTCTGCCACAGCGTCTCGATGAGCTCGGCCAGATCACGATCCTGCCGGCGCCGCTCGGGAGTGCCCTCCTCGGTGTCCTCGCCGAGGATGTCCGAGATGCGGCGCAGCTTCGTCAGCACGGCGCGGCGGGAGGCCTCGGTGGGGTGCGCGGTGAAGACCAGGCGCACGTCGAGCGAGTCCACGGCCTGCTGCAGGCCGTCGGTGCCGACCTCCTCATGGATGTCGCGCACCGTGCGCGGCACCCACGACTCGGCCGAGGGCCGCTCGTCCAGGGCGCGCACGCGGTAGACCTGCTCCGCAGCGTTGGCCAGCAGGAAGTACTGGGAGAACGCCCGGGTGAGGGCGGTGGCCTGCTCGATCGGCAGCTCGGCCAGACGCTTCTGGACGTCCTGGGCGCTGGCCTCGGAATCGGCGGACTTCGCCTCCTTGGTGAGCTTGCGGACCTGCTCGACGAGGTCGAGCATCTCCTGCCCGTGCTGGTCGGCGAGGGCGCCGCCCAGCAGGGTGGACAGGCGGCGGACCGTCGCCCGCAGCGGGGCGTCGATATGGGGGTCGTCGCCGACGACGGGGAACTCGCTCGTCAGTGTCGGGACGGCGATGGCGTCGGAATGTGGCACAGGGCCTCCTGGGGTCGGCACGCCGCACAGCGGCCGCCGACAACACAACAGGGCGACCGCGTCGGCGCGGAACGAACGGGCACAGACTACCGCGAGGGACGGTCGGTGCCTCCGGGTCGACAGTACGCGGACTGCCGACCCGGGGTCGGCGGGCGGTCGTCGCGGGTGCGGCGGACCGCCCGCACGGAGTCAGAGCACGGCGCGCAGGAAGTCCCGTGTGCGCTGGTGCTCGGGCTCGCTGAAGATCTTGTCCGGCTTGCCCTCCTCCACGATGGAGCCCTGGTCGAACATCATCACGCGATCGGAGACGTCGCGGGCGAACTGCATCTCGTGCGTCACGATGAGCATCGAGATGTCGGTCTCGGCGGCGATGTCCTTGAGCACGCCGAGCACCTCCCCCACCAGCTCCGGGTCCAGAGCCGAGGTGACCTCGTCCAACAGCAGGATCTCGGGATCCATGGCCAGCGCCCGCGCGATGGCGATGCGCTGCTGCTGGCCGCCGGAGAGCTCCGAGGGCCGGGCATCCTTCTTCCAGGCCATGCCCACCTGGTCCAGCAGGGCCTCGGCCTTCGCGACCGCCTCATCCTTGCTCAGGCCCATCACGTGGATCGGCGCCTCGATGACGTTCTCGAGCACCGTCATGTTGGGGAACAGATTGAAGTGCTGGAAGACCATGCCGATGTCCGTGGTGGTGCGGCGCCGGCGCTTGTCCGGGATGCGTGCGCGCTTGCCGCCCTGCTGCTCGTACTGCAGCGGGGTGCCGCCCACGTAGATGTACCCGTCGGTGAGCTCCTCGAGCGTCATCACCAGGCGCAGGATGGTCGTCTTGCCCGAGCCGGAGGGGCCGATCAGCGTGACGCGCTCACCGTGCGAGACGGTGAAGTTCAGGTTGTCCAGCACGGTGTTGTCGCCGAAGCGCTTGACCACGTCCCGGAACTCGATGTGGGGTGCGTCTCCGGCACCTGGGCCGGCAGTGTTCTCAGGCAAGTTTCTTCTCCAGTCGTCGGATCAGGAGGGAGGTCGGGTAGCTGGCGGCCAGGAAGATGAGGCCGGCCAGCGTGATCGCCTCGGTGTAGCGGAAGTAGCTGGAGCCGTACTGCTGAGCGACCCGCACCAGCTCCGGGATGTAGATCACCACGAAGAACGGGGTCTCCTTGAACATGGAGATCGCGTAGTTGCCCAATGCGGGCAGGGTGTTGCGGATCGCCTGCGGCACCACCACCGCACGCCAGGTGCGCACCCGGGGCAGGGACAGCGCGGTGGCCGCCTCCCACTGGCCGGTGGGCACCGAGTCGATGCCGGCGCGGTACACCTCGGCCATGTACGTCGTGTAGTGGATGCCCAGCACCCAGATGCCGATCACGAGTGTGCTGTCCACATAGGGGGACAGCACGAGGTTCGCGAACACCAGCTGGACCACCAGCGGTGTCATCCGGATGAACTCGACCACCCAGGTGAACGGGGTGCTGAGCAGCTTCGGCGCGCTGCGCCGGATGATCGCCACCATCAGGCCCAGCACGAGCGCGATGAGGGTGCCGAGCACCGTCGCGATGAGCGTGACCTTGAAGCCCTCGAGGAGCAGTTTCGGCAGGACGGCGGCGGCGTGGTCCCAGTCCCACCAGGAGGTGTTCGGGGTCATGCGATGCCTTCCTTCGTGGTCGCGCCGGGCGCTCGGAACAGCGAGCGCCACGAGGAGGACAGGGCTGGTCCACGGCCGATCTGATGCTTGGCACGGATCTCGAGCCCGTTCATGACGATCACGATCACCCAGGCGATCAGGTAGTAGGCCACCAGCGCGAAGAGGTACGCGAACCAGGTGCCCGTCCGATCACGCACCTGCTCGACCTGGAAGAAGAGGTCGTACAGCGTGATGGAGCCCACGATGGCACTGCCCTTCAGCAGCTGGATCCACAGGTTCGACAAGGACGGGATCATGAGCGCCCAGGCCTGGGGGATCACGATCCGGAACATGCCCCGGGCCGGGCTCAGGCTGAGAGCGCTGATCGCCTCGTACTGGCCCTTCGGCACCGAGCCGATCGAACCGCGCACCACCTCCGCGCCGTAGGCGCCGTAGTTCAGGCCCAGTGCGAGCACGCCGATCAGCAGCGGATCGAGCTGGAAGCCGAGCGGGTACGGCAGCTGCGGGAGCACGAACGCGAGCCAGAACAGCTGCACCACGAGCGAGGTGCCGCGGAAGAACTCCACGAACACACGCGCGAGGATGCGCACGATGAAGATCGGCGCGATCTGCAGAAGTCCCAAGACGAACGAGATCGCGAGCGCGAGCAGCGCACCGAGGACCGTGGCCAGTGCCGTGACCCAGACGCCGTCCAGCACCTGCGGTGACCTCTCGAGGAGGATCTGGAAGTTCGGCCCGAGCGATTCGAAGAAGCCGATCACTCCATCCATTGGGACATCACCTCGTTGACAGTGACCGGACCGGCGCACCCCGGAGAGGGGCGGGCCGGTCCGTGGTCACGGATGGAGCAGAGATCACTGCAGGGACGAGAGATCGCCCGAGCAGAGGATCTCGGTGGTCATGTCCTCCGGAGGCAGCTCCTCCTCGGTGAAGCCGAACTCGCCCACGATCGACAGGTAGCGCTCGGGATCGGCGATGATCTCGGCCAGCTTCTCGTTGTAGGCGTCGAGCAGCGAGGAGTCGTCCTTGCGGAACACGGTGCCGCCGGCGCCGAACTGCTTCACCCCGTCGATCTCGGCGACGAAGCTGTCGGTCACGTCGACACCGTCGACCGTGTTGTCGGCGAGGTAGTTCAGCGAGATCGCGGTGAGCGCGAAGGCGTCGGCGTTGCCGGCCTTCAGGGCGTCGACGCCATCCTGCGGGCCGCCCACCTCGATGCTGTCGAGGTCGAGCTCCTTGACGTAGTCGGACTCGATCGCGCCGGCCATGGTGGCCACGACCAGGTCCGAGTCGACGAACGACTGCATGTTCTCGAGGCCCTCCGGGTTGCCCTCGGGCACCATGAGCGCGGTCGTGTACTGGAACTCGGGCTCGGAGAAGGCGGCCTCCGAGCAACGGTCCGGGAGGATCGACATGCCGGCGCTGACCGCATCGAACTGGCCGGCGTTCAGGCCGGGGATCAGCGAGCCCCAGTCGGTGAGCTTGCCCTCGACGGTGTCGATGCCGAGCTCGCCGAAGATCTCGCGGTGCAGCGCGACGGTCGCACCGGTGACCTCGCCGCCCTCATCGAAGCTGTAAGGGGCCTCGCCGGCGAAGCCGACGGTGATCTTCCCGGCGTCCTGGAGACGGCTCAGCAGATCACCCTCATCGTCACCTCCGCTGCTGGTGCGGCTGCAGGCGGCGAGCCCGCCCAGTGCGGCGGCCGACAGGACGAGACCGCTCCCTCGGATGAAGCTGCGGCGGTTCTGCATTGGAGATGCTCCCTTGGGGTCTTTTGTCACGTGTTCTACGGTGGCCGACGACGATACACGTGTCGGACAATCCGTAGATCTGTGGTTCGGATCGTGACCCACGCTAACGGTCTTCTCGGGCTGCGTCCCCGGTCCGGGCAGGTTTCGTGATGGTGTCGTGACCCGCCCCGGACGGCCCTGCGCACTGCGGGACCGACTCGGCGACGGGGCTGCCGAGCCTCGTGGATGTGACGGCGATGACTCGACACGGGGCTGGCGTCGGCGCGCCGGGGACGGATGATTAGATGACGCCCCGCGCGCTGTCCGCGCTCGAGCACAGGAGGATCACATGCGCTCTCGCCAGGAGGCGGTCCAGCTGCCGATGATGCAGCCCATCCGCCGACCCTCGATCATCGATCAGGCGGAGCTCGAGCTGCGCAATGCGATCTACTTCGGGGATCTGCGGCCCGGGGACACCATCCCGGAGGTCCAGGTCTCCAAGCAGATGGGGATCTCCCGCTCCTCGCTGCGCGAGGCCTGCCAGCGCCTGGTGCGCGACGGCCTGCTCACGCAGATCCCGGGACGGGGCCTGTTCGTGACCAGGATGGATGCCGAGACCATGTCGGATTTCATCGACTACCGGCTCGGCATCGAGATGCAGGCCGCCTCGATCGTGGCCGATCGTGTCACCACGCTCCGGGCCGCAGGTGACGATGCCGGCGCGGAGGCGCTGCTGGCACCGCTGCGGGACACCCTGGAGCGGACCCGTCGGGCGCTCGACGCGGAGGAGGTCATCGAGGCCGGCAACGCCGATCTCGAGCTGCATCAGCAGATCGCCGAGATCGCCCGGAACCGATTCCTGATCTCCTCGATGAGCACGATCGTGATCCTCACGCGGATGGGGAGCTTCTCCGATCCGCGCGGCTTCGGCGTGCGCGCCGACATCAGCACCGCGCACGAGAAGCTGCTGGACGCGCTGGCCGCGGGGGACGCCTCCCGCGCCCGCGCCGTGCTCCGCGACACCCTGCAGGAGCTCGCGAGCCGGCTTCGCAGCGGGGAGACGGAGCAGGAGGTCGTGCGCGACCCGGATCTGCTGGAATCCGACGGGCCCGAGTGGACCACCCTCGACGGCGGCGGCACCGCCCCCTGAGGCCGGCCCGCCCGGAATGACGAAAGGGCCGCCGGCCGGGACGATGTCCTGGCCGGCGGCCCTTCGGCCGCTGCGGAGACGAGAGGATTTGAACCTCCGAGGCGGTTTATCACCACCTACTCCCTTAGCAGGGGAGCGCATTCGGCCGCTCTGCCACGTCTCCTGATGCCGGGCTGGAGCACGGCACGCCGATACAGCATACGGGAGCGGAGGGAGTGCTCCAAAGCGGGAGAGAGCAGATCACGTCACATCTGCGCGCCGGCCCGCTCCCGCGGGGCTCACAGGCCCAGCTTCTCCTGGAGCAGCGCGATGTGCTTCGGGGTGCCCACCCGGTACTTCACGAAGCTCAGCACGCCCTCGGCGTCGATCGCGAAGGTGGAGCGGATCGTGCCCTCGACGATGCGGCCGTACATGTTCTTCTCGCCCCAGGCGCCGTAGGCCTCCATCACCTCGTGCGATTCATCGGAGGCGAGGGTGTACGGCAGCTCCTGCTCGGCGACGAAGCGGTCCAGCTCCGCCACCGGATCCGGGGACACGCCGATCACCCGGTAGCCGGCGTCGAGGAACATCTGGTGGTTGTCACGCAGGTCGCAGGCCTGCTTGGTGCACAGCGAGGTGTTCGCCGCCGGGTAGAACCACAGCAGCACCGGGGCCCCGCGCAGCGAGGCGAGATCGACCCGGCCGCCACCGGCGGTGGGGAGGTCGAAGGCGGGGGCGTCCTCGCCGACGGCGAGCTTCACGGGAGCGGACGACATGATCCTCCTGAGCATTGAGGGGCGGCTGCTCAGCCTAGCGTCGCAGCAGGCGGCGGCCGAGATAGGTCTCGCGGAAGCGGTGCTCGGCGTGCCGGTCGCCGAGCAGCAGCAGCTGGCCGGGGGCGGAGGGGATCGACTCGGTGTCGTAGCCGAGGGTGCCGTCCTCGTCGAGGACGGCGACGATGTGGCAGCCGGTGCGCCGGCGCACCTCATCGTCCCGCAGCGAGCGGCGCACCAGCGAGGCGGGTCGCGGGGCGAGGAACAGCTCGTTGCCCTCGGCGACCAGCACGCGGTGGCTGAGCCCGGCGTGGTTCCACAGATGGGTCGCGCCGATCGTGGCGTAGGAGAGCACGCTGTCCGCCCCGGCGCGATAGAGGGTCGCGACGTTGCGCTCGTAGGTCGCGCGGGAGACGACCTGCAGCTCGGGGCGCAGGCGGCGGCAGAACAGGGTGAGGTAGACGCCCAGGTCGTCGTCGCGCGGGGTGACCAGCACCGCGGAGGCGTGCTCGAGGCCGGCGCGGCGCAGCACCCGCTGGTCGGCGGCGTCCCCCGTGACCACGGCGTAGCTCGCCGTCCCCTCGACCACGGAGTACGAGTTCTCCACCCGGCCGGGCAGCATCTCCACGATCGTGTTGGGCACGCCCTCGTCGCTCAGCGCGCGGGAGGCGGCCCGGCCCACGCGACCGCCGCCGAGGATCACCACCGGCTCCTCGGAGACCTCCCGGCTCTGGAACTGCTCGTCGTACTGCCGCAGATCCTCCTCCTGCCCGGCGAGCACGAGCACCGTGCCGTCCGTGATGCGCAGGTCCGGGGTCATCGCCCGCAGCCGGCCCTTGCGCATGATGGCGAGGATCCGCACCCGGGAGCGCAGCCGCTCCAGGGCCTCCCCCAGGGTGAGCCCCACGAGGGAGGTGCCGCGGGCCGCCGCCTCGGCGATGAGCGTGCTGCCGAAGCTGCCGATGGCGTGGAAGCGCCCGGTGGAGCCGAGCACCCGCGAGGCCATCTCGCGCCCCAGCACCTGGCCGAGCTCGAGCACGTGGTCGGCGCCGGCGAGGTCGAGCACGTCGACGGAGACGGGCTTGGCGGCCGTCACCGCGACCGGCACCCGGGCGGCGGCCTGGCGGGCGGTGAAGGCGACGTTCGTGTTCGCGGTGTCCGAGAGGGTGGAGACCACCAGACGAGCCCGGGCCGCGCCCGCGTTGCGGTAGGTCGCGGCGGAGTCGAGCGGGCCGACGACCACCTGTCGCCCCTGGTCGTGCAGCTCGCCGGCGCGGACGACGTCCTCGAGGACCAGCACGGCCGGCACCCGCGAGCGCTCGGCGCGGGCGGCGAAGGCCTGGGTGACCGCGTCGTCGCCGACCAGCAGCACGTGGTCGCGCAGCGCCGGCGGCGCCTTCCGCGGCGTGCGCGCGGTGCGGCGCCGGTCCAGCCAGGGCGTGACCACGTACTGGATCACGAAGAAGGGCAGCAGCACGAGCATGTAGACCACGCCGCTGAGCAGCACCCACAGCGAGAACAGCCGGCCCACGTCCGTGGTGAAGGTGATGTCGCCGTAGCCGAGGGTGGACATCGTGGTGATGGTCCAGTAGACGGCGCCGGCCCAGGAGTGCTCGACGCCCTCCTGCCGCATCAGGAGCACGAAGGCGACGGAGTGCACGGCCACCATCAGCGCGCCGATCCCGAGGATCACCACGCCAGCCTTCGAGCGTCGGCCGACGAACGGAAGCCGTTCCCCGCGCCGGCGCTCACCTCTCGACAGACCCATCGCTGTCCTCTCCACGACCGATCGGGGCTCCGGGGCCGCTGCCCGGTGCCACCGGAGCACAGTAGGCCTCGGCGCCGCCGCCGCGCATCCGGCCTCCGCCCGGTGAGCCGAGGCTCACGGCGTGCGCGGGATCAGCCCCCGGCCGCGTCCTCCTCGGGGGCGCGGGCGATGGAGCCGCGGGGCACGAATCGGGTGGGCAGCCCGATCCGGGCGGCCTGCGCGCCCTCCCGCCCCTCCTCCTGCGAGGTCCCGCCGCGCCCGTGCTCGTGCAGCAGCTCGATCGCGGTGACTCCCATGTCGTAGCGCGGCACCCTCACCGTGGCGAGCCCGGGGGTGACCATGGCGGAGAACGCGATGTCGTCCCAGCCCACCACGCTGATCTGACCGGGCACGTCCACGCCGTAGCTGCGCAGGCGCTCCATGAGCGCGAGCGCCATGAGGTCGTTGTAGACGAGCACCGCGGTGGCGTCGGTCTGCAGCACGGCCTCGGCCCCGCCGCGCCCGCCCTCGGCGGTCGGCGGGAAGGGGCCCATCCGGATCCATTCCAGGCCGGTCGCCGCACAGATCCGGCCGATGACCTCGCGCCGCACCTGGTCGGAGCGGCTCGCCTCGGGGCCGCCCACGTAGCCGATCCGGCGGTGGCCCATCCGCCGCAGGTGCTGGACGGCCGCGGGGATCCCGGGCTCCGGATCCGCGAAGACGCCCGGCAGGTGCGGGGAGACGCGGTTGACCAGGCTGAGGGGCGTGAGCGCCGCGGCCTCGCGCAGGGATTCCTCGTCCATGCGGCTCGAGCACAGCAGGATCCCGTCCACCTGCGGCGCGAGGGTGCGCACCAGCGGCAGCTCCCCGTCGGGCGACTCCCCCGCGTCGGTGATCAGCAGCTGCGCCCCGAGCTCGTGGGCCCGCGTCTGCGCCCCCTTGAGAACGGCGGGGAAGAAGGGGTTCTCGAGGTCGGGGACGATCACTCCGTACACCCCGGTGCGGCCGGTGATGAGGGCCCGGGCGGTGCGGTTGGGGACGTAGCCGAGCTCCTCCGCGGCGCTGCGCACCGTGGCGAGCGTGGCCTCCCCGAGCATCTCGGGGCGCTGGAAGGCGCGGGAGACCGTCGCCACGGAGACCCCGGCCCTCCGGGCCACGTCCTTGAGCGTCACCGCCATCGCACTCCCCCTCGCCCGCACCCATGACCGCCTGCACGGTCTGCAAACTTTTCATCCACGATAGCAGAGCAGGAACGTCCACCACTTCCCCGCAGGCCAGATCTATGCAATCGTTTACGGGAAGCATGGCGATGGGTGGTCGTCGGGGCCGAAGACGTCCCTCACCCATCCGAAACGGAGATTCAGATGACCCTGCGCACCGACGCCCTCACGGCGAGCATCAGCTACGACGGCTCCGCCCGCTCCCTGCGGCTCGAGGCCGCGACCGCCGCTCCCCTCGCGCCCTTCGAGGGCAGCGCCTCGGCGGCCGGCGACGGCCACGTGCTCACCGGCCCCCTGTCCACCGCGAACGCGAAGGCCCTGCAGAGCGTCTTCCCGGCCCTGCGGCCCCAGCTGATCGGCGGGCACCGCACCTCCGTCGGCACCGGCGACCGCACGGGACTGGCCACCCCCGGGCAGGCGCGCGCCTTCGCCGCCGACGGCGGGGACGTCATGCCCGTCCTCGCCCAGCAGTCGATCCGCGAGATGGACCGGCTCGGGCGCAGCGCCCGCGCCGTCATGGACGACGCCGTCTTCGGGCTCCTCGAGGCCGGCTGGGACCGCGGCTTCGGCGCGGACTGCGACCACATCAAGACCACCGAGGGCATCGACCGCGGCCTCGAAGCCGGCTTCGTGATGTTCACCCTGGACCCGGGCGACCTGGTCGCCGACGTGACCGGCGGGGTCAGCGCGGCCGACGCCGAGGCGCTGCCCTGGGACGCGCTCGAGGACACCCTCGCGGATCTCACGGCCCGCTACGTGGGCATGACGCTGGACATCGGCCATTCGCAGATCGAGGTCACCGAGCAGGACGTCCTCACCGCCGCCGTGAAGTACGGCCCGGCCGTGGTGGAGGCGATGCGCCTGTACCGCCACGTCGTGGACAACGCCCCGCACGAGGTCGAGATCGAGTTCGCGGTCGACGAGACCGCGTGGCTGACCACCTTCTTCGAGCACTACTACCTCGCCAGCGAGCTCAGCCGCCTGGGTGCCTCCTGGTTCAGCTTCGCCCCCCGCTACGTGGACGGCTTCGAGAAGGGCCTGGACTTCCTCGGCGACGCCGAGGAGCTGCGGCGGAACCTCGAGGCGCATCATGCGATCTCGCAGCAGTTCGGCGGGTACAAGATCTCCCTGCATTCGGGCTCGGACAAGTTCTCGATCTATCCGCTGTGCGTCGAGGCGACCCAGGGCCTGGTGCACCTGAAGACCTCCGGCACCAGCTATCTGTGCGGGGTCGAGATCGTGGCGGAGCAGGACCCCGAGCTGTTCGCCGCGATCTGGGACATCTCGCGCGCCTCCTATGTGAAGGCCCGCGCGAGCTACCAGGTCTCGGCCCACGAGGACCGCACCCCGACATCGCTGGCAGGTGTGGACCTGGTGGATCTCATCCGCTCGTCGGACGCCCGCCAGATCCTGCACGTCGGCTACGGCGACTCGCTCAACGGGACGGACGCCGCAGGCGCCTCGATCCACGACCGCTTCCTCGCCGTCGTCGCCGCGAACCAGGCCGCGCACACCGATGTCGTCGCGGCGCACATCGGCAAGCACCTCGCCCCCTTCGCGGCCGCTCCCGCCCGCCGCTGAGCCCGCACCGGGATCTCCTGCCGGCCGCGTGGGGAAGACTCGCCCCATGGACGCGAGCGAGGCCCACCGCCCGACGACGGACGACGATCCGCCGCTGCGCCCGACGGAGACCGCCCGCTGGGTGCTCCCGGTGCTGCTCCCGCTGCTCCTGGTGAACGCTGTCCTCCTCCTCGGCGACGGGAGCCGGAGCGGCGAGATCGCCTCGACGACTGCGACCGCCGCGCTCTGGGGCGGGGCCCTGGTGCTGGGACTGCTGGCCTGCGCGGTCCTCGCCGTGCTCACCCGCCGGGACCGCCCCGTGCCTCGCGGGCCGATCATCCGGGCGGTCGCGGTCGCCGCGTTCTTCGTCCTGCTCACCTCCGTGTCCGCGCGGTCGCAGCCGATCGCGGCCGAGCTGCAGCGGAACTGGCAGGGGAAGGTGATGGACCTGCTCTGGGTCGTGATCCTGTGCATGATCCTGCACCGCTGGGCTCGACAGGAGACCGGTCTGCTCCGGCTCCCCGCTCCCGGCTCCCGGCGGGTCGCACTGCGGGTGGTCGGCGGCGTCTCGGCCCTCTTCGTCGCCCTCGGGCTGCTCGCCGCCGCGACCGGCGATGCGGCACAGCGCCCGGTCGACCTCGAGCAGCTGGCCTGGGACGCGACGCTCCCCAACCTGACGGAGGAGATCATCTGGCGCGGGGTGATGCTCGCGGTGCTGGATCGGGCGCTGCCTCCCACGCGTCGGGTGCTCGGTGCGCCGCTGGGCTGGGGAGCGGTGATGACGTCGGCGGTGTTCGCCCTGGGCCACCTGATCCAGCTCGGCGGCGACGGCTCGTGGTCGGTGAGCATCGCCGGCGGGGTGTTCGCCGCCGTGATGGGGCTGGCGCTGGCCTGGATCAGAGCCCGGACCGGCAGCATCTGGCCGGCCGTGGCTCTGCACTGCGCCCCCGAGCTCGGCGCCGACGCGGGACTGCTGCTCGGCACCTGACGTGGTCCATCGTCCCGCCTAGTGCGTGCCAAAATGAGGACCACATTCTCGACAAGGGAGGCACATGCTGGGCGCGATGGTCACCACGGCCTTCTGGTGGACGATCTACCTGCTGGTCTTCCGGCGCGATCGCCGTCGGGTCCGCAACGGCGCGCTGCTGCTGATCGCGCTGTACTCGAGCATCTCGCTGATGGCACGGCTGGTCTCCACCACGCTGCCGCTCGGGGACCTGCTGGTGCTGGCAGCCGCGGGTCTGGCCCTGCTCGGCGTCGTCGCGCTGGGCGTCTTCCTCATCGCCAACGGCCTGACGATGGTGCGCAAGGAGGGCCGGTCGCTGGGCAACCTGCTCTCGGGGATCGCGGGCCTCGCCCTGCTCGCCGCCCCGATCGTCTCGCTGGCGCTCGCGCGGACGCTGACCCCGGCGGGCCTCGGGATCGGCGCCCTGCTGGCGCTGATCGCCCTGCACGTCGGCATCGCCTTCCTCGTGTTCCTGTGCGCGTCGGTGCCCTATCAGCTGTTCCCGAAGCAGCTGAGCACCACCGGGATCATCGTGCACGGCTCGGGCCTGATCCGCGGACAGGTCACGAAGCTCCTGCGGGGCCGCCTCGACCGTGCCGTCGCCGAGCGGGAGCGCCTGCTGCGCCTCGGGATCGACCCCCTGCTGGTGCCCTCGGGCGGCAGGGGCGAGGACGAGCCCCGCAGCGAGGGCTCCGCGATGGCCGAATACCTGCAGGAGGAGGCGGGGATCCCTGCCGAGAGGATCCATGCCGAGACAGCGTCCCGCACCACCGAGGAGAACCTGACCCTCTCCCACCGGATCCTCGACGAGGCCGGCCATCACGGGCCCTACGTCGTCTCGACCAGCCGATACCACGCCTTCCGCGCCGCGCTTCTGGCCCGCGGCCTCGGCTACGACGACGAGGCGATCGGCGGTCCGACGGCCTTCTACTACGTGCCCAGCGCGACGCTGCGCGAGTTCATCGCGGTGATGTCCTACCGGAAGGTGTGGAACGCGGTGCTGCTCCTCCCATCGCTCGGCCTCGTCGCCCTCCTGGTCCGGGCCGCGATGCTGAGCAGCTGACGGCGCGACGGCTCACGGCTCCGCGGGCCCGGGCAGCACCACCCGGCCGGCCGCGTCCCGGCAGGCCCGCACATGCAGGATCCCCCGGCAGCACCCGTGCGGCGCTCCCAGGGGATCCGGGACATGCAGGGTCTCGCGGTCAGTCGCGCTCGTCGAGGGCGCGCACCCCGCGCCAGGCGGCGGGGATCAGCACCGCGGCGAGCGCGGCCTTGACCAGGCCGCCCGGGATGAACGGCCACAGGCCCGCGGCCAGCACGCCGCCCAGGCCGAGCTCCGCGCCCATCACGGCGTTGAGGATCATCGCGAGGTAGGGCACGCCCAGCAGGAACGGCACCGCGCTGGCGGCGACGAAGCCGGCCATGGACAGCAGCGGGCGACGGTCCCAGGCGCGCTCGGCGAACCACCCGGCGACGAATGCGGCCGGCACGAAGCCCAGGATGAAGCCGAAGCTCGGAGACAGCATCGAGGCGGGCCCGCCCGCGAACCCGGCGAACACGGGCGCACCGGCGAGGCCCACCAGCAGGTAGGTCAGCAGCGCCGCCGCGCCGCGGCGCGAGCCGAGGGCGGCACCGACGAGGATCACGCCGAGGGTCTGCCCGGTGATCGGCACGAGCGGCAGCGGGACGGTGATCTGCGCCAGCAGCGCGACGACCCCGGTGCCGGCGAGCACGAGGCCGGCATCCTGCAGACGGGTGCGATGGGGGGCCAGGGCGTCGGCCAGGACAGGGCGGCGAGCCGGGACGGCGATCGCGGACATGGGACTCCTCGAGGACGGGGATGCGAACGACAAGAGTATGACCCGCGCCGTCCGGGAGCACATCGCGGACGATGGGCGGGACGCCGGTGCCCCCCGGGACGCGGCGTATCGTGCCGTTCATCCCTGCCCTGGAGGAGTCCCATGAGGTCCGTTCGCGTCACCGCCCCCGGCGCCGTGGAGATCGTCGACGTCCCCGCCCCGGTGCCCCGTCCCGGTGAGGCGCTCCTGCGGGTCCGGTACGCGGGGATCTGCGGTTCGGACCTCCAGGTGCTGCGCGGGACCCAGCCGTTCGCCTCCTACCCGCGCGTGCCCGGACACGAGTTCTCGGCCGAGATCGTGGAGATCCCGGGCGGGAGCGACCGCTTCGCCGTGGGCGACGTCGTCACCGGTGTGCCGTACTTCGAGGACGGCACCTGCTACTCCTGTCGCCGCGGGCTGCTCAACGCCTGCATGCACAACGAGACCATGGGGGTGCACCGCGACGGCGCGTTCCAGGAGCTGATCACCCTGCCGCTGGACCGCCTGCACGCCGCGGAGCAGGTGGACCCGCGCGACCTGGCGCTCGTCGAGCCCTTCTCGATCGGCTACCACGCCGTGCTGCGGGGCGCAGTGGGCGACGGGGACCGGGTGCTGGTGCTCGGCGCCGGCGCGATCGGACTGCTGACCATGCTCTCCGCGATCAGCCGGGGCGCGCAGGTGTGGGTCGCCGACATCGCGGCGTCGCGGCTCGAGCTCGCCGCGCAGCTCGGCGCGCGCGGCACCGTCGACCTCACCTCCGAGAGCCTCGGGGACCTCGTGCGCGCGGCGACGGACGAGGACGGCTTCGACGTGGTGTGCGAGGCGACCGGGCAGCCGGTCTCCTTCACGAACGCGATCGACGCCGCGGCGTTCGGCGCGCGGCTGGTCCTCATCGGCAACGGCACCCGCGAGGTGACGTTCAACCAGTCGGTGCTCATCAAGAAGGAGCTGACCGTCCTCGGCTCGCGCAACAGCGCCGGAGTGTTCGACACCCTCATCGATCTGCTCCGCCGTCAGCTCGTCGACGTCTCCCCGCTGCGCACCTCGGTGATCCCGCTCGAGGCGGCGCCCGCGGCGCTGGAGAGCGCCGCGTCCGGCGCCTCCGGCGACGTCAAGGTGCTCATCGAGTTCCCCGGCCGGCCCTGACCGGCGGCGCTGGCCGGGGACGCTGCTCGGCGCCGCGGCCCGCGGCACTGGCCGGAGGCGCGGCCCGGCCCTTCACAGCCGCGCGATGGTCCCGAGGTCGGTGCGCTCCCACCAGGCCCCGCCGCGTCGATGCTCGACCCGGTCCGCGAAGCGGTACTCGAAGTACCGCACCCTGATCCCCGTCGGCGCCCGCCCCTCGAAGGGGTCGGTGCGCAGCAGCCGCCGCACGCCCGGCTCCCCCGCGCGCAGCGCCTCCAGCATTGCCACGAACCAGGGCTGCGCGCCGGGGCGCAGCGCGAGGAACCACATCTGCCAGTCCAGCCGCAGGTGGTACGGGGCGAACTGCCGGGAGCGGCGCCGCACGTCACCGGGCTTGCCACGGAACTCGAAGGGATGCCAGGCGGCGTCGTCGGCCGTGTCGGGGTCCGGGTCGAGCGTCCCCTCGATCACCACCTCGAAGCGCCGCTCGGTCATCGAGCCGAACGCGCCGTAGGCGTTGACGAGGTGGAAGCGGTTGAAGCTCGCGTTCATCAGCTGGTGCGGGGAGAAGAGGTTCCGCAGCGGCCGCCAGGAGAGGACCAGCAGACCGGCGACCACGACGAGCAGCAGCAGGTGCCACCACAGCGGAGAGCCGTCGCCGGCCGACGGGCCGCTCGCGGCCAGGCGCTCCCAGCCCCAGCCCGGCCAGGGCCCGCCCGCCGCCCAGCGCAGGAAGGAGTCGCTGATCGCGGAGAAGGCCACCAGGATCGTCAGCCAGTTCAACCACGCGTAGTTCCCGGTGACCACGAGGAACAGCTGGGTGAGGATCACCAGGCAGGCGGCGACCGAGGCGATCGGCTGCGGCAGCAGGATCAGCCAGATCACCCCGAGCTGCACGGCATGGCTGCCCAGCACCTCGAGCCGGTGCCACCAGCGGGGCGCGAGATGGGCGAGGCGGCTGAGCGGGCCGGGCATCGGCTGGGTCTGGTGATGGTGGTCCATCGCGGTGAGGTCGCGCCAGGAGGCGTCCCCGCGCATCTTGATCATGCCGGCCCCGAACTCGAGGCGCAGCAGCATCCAGCGCAGGAAGAGGATCATCAGCAGCGGCGGCGCGACCGCGTGGGAGCCGAGGAAGCCGACGAGGAACCCGCACTCCAGCAGCATCGACTCCCAGCCGAAGCCGTAGAACACCTGCCCCACGGAATGGATCGACAGGTACAGCCCCCACATCGCGAGGAACACGACGATCGTGGTCCAGGCCGGCCCCTGCTGCGGCAGGCCGAGCACCGTCGCCGCCCCGAGCAGCATGCCGGCCAGGCACATCAGGCGCAGCAGCCGGTCGCTGTACGGGGTGCGGCGCCACCGGAACAGCGTCGGCCCCGCCCGGTCGCCGGCCCGGTCGAGGAACTCGCGCACCGGCAGCAGGCCCCGCTCCCCCAGCAGCACCGGGAACTGGTGGTAGGTGGAGAGGAAGGCGAGGACGAACACGGCCGCGACGCCGCGCTGGATCACCTCGCGGGCGATCGTGTAGTCGTGCGCGTCCAGCAGCGACAGCCAGCTGGTCCACTCCATGACGGTCACCTCCGACGGCTCGGTCGTGCCCTCCGATCATCCGCCGGGAGGGCGCGCCTGTCACGCCAGGGCGAGCAGGTGCGGGCCGAGCAGCGCCCAGGCCCACCAGCTGCACAGCCCGAGCACCGCCGCGAAGCTGAACAGCCACAGCACCGCGGGCAGCCGCGTGAGCTGGGCGAGCTGCGCGGGATCGTCGGCGCGTCCGCCGCCGCGGGCCACCGCCCCGAGATGCCGCCACGCGCCCAGCAGCAGGAACACCCCGGCCGCGAGGGTGAGCAGCGCGATGAGGGCGGGCGAGCCCCACCACCACAGCGCCCCGATCCCGGCGGCGGTGCCCAGCACGGCCACGACGGTGTGCAGGGAGCGGGTGAACACGAGCGAGACCACCAGCACCACGAGCGCCGCGAACAGGGCGGTGCGCGCCCAGCCCTGCAGGGAGACCTGGAGGAGCACCGCACCCACGACGGCCGGTGCGGGATACCCCGCCCAGGTGGAGGCGATGCGGCCGACCCCGCGCCGGGGGCCGACGGTGATGGCGTGTCCGGACATGTCGGCGCTGACCACGAAGCCGGTGAAGCGCCGGCCCATGAGGATCCCGACGGCGGCATGGCCGAGCTCGTGCACGATCGTCACCGCCAGGCGCGCGAGCCGCCACAGCGGCGGCAGCAGCACCGCGCCGAGCGCCGCGACCAGCGCGAGCAGGAGCCACCAGCCCATCGCGGGCGCGGGATCGGGCACGATCCGCGCCCCGATCTCGCGGAGCAGGGTGCGCAGGTCCATGCCCTCATCGTGACAGCCTCCCCCGCACCCGCGCTGGGAGCATCCGCCAGCGGCCCTCCCGCCGCCGGCACCCGGCACAGTGCCCGTGCAGTTGTGCGTTCTGCACCGGTACGCGCCGCCTACACCGGTCCACACCGCACATCTGCCACCACGAGGGGACGGGGAGGGGGTGGCGGGGAGGCGGCGCACGCGGCGCAGGGAGCGGCCGGCGCGGGCGCGGGGCGGCGCGGGCGCGGCCGGCGCGGGTCACGCGGCGCGGGGGCGGGGACACGACGACGCCCGCCGCCTCCGGCAGATGCCGGGGACGACGGGCGTCGAGATCACGCGGCCGCTCCGAGGAGCGACCGGAACGCTCAGATGCCGCGGATGTTCGTGGCCTGCAGACCCTTGGGGCCCTGCTCGACGTCGAACTCCACGCGCTGGTTCTCCTCGAGGTCGCGACGGCCGCTGCCGACGATGGCGCTGAAGTGAGCGAACACATCAGCGGAGCCGTCCTCGGGGGCGATGAAGCCGTAGCCCTTGTCGGAGTTGAACCAGGTGACGATGCCAGTAGCCATGGCGATATTTCCTTCGTTGTCGTGAGTCACGGTCGTGACCCGTAGATCCGCGGCGACGGCGCCGCCACGGATGGGTGCGGCCCGGGGGCCGCCTGAGCCGCGGCGGACGACAGGACGTCGCCGATGCGGCCGATCTGGGGCCCGGAGGCCGTGGGGGTCCCTCCGGCGAGCGCGGCGACGCAGAGGTCGTCAGCGGCTCGGAGCCGGGAGGGGGTGGATCGCTCAGCGATGACCGCGAGCGCGGAGGGGTCCTGCGGAGGGAAGTGCTGGGGCAGAGCGGAGGAGGTGATGGAATCCCATTTTCGTCGGAAGTGCTGCGCGACCGTCGTCGGTCGCCCCCGAGGGAGGCATCCTGCGCCGTGCCCCTGAAGACTACGGCATGGACGGGGGTGCGCGGTCCAGGATGTGACCCAGCGGACTCGCAGGTGCTCGACGGCGATGCCGCTCAGGACTCCCACTGCAGGTCAGCGACGTTCTTCTCGGGCCGCCATCCGCGCCACACCGGGTGACGCAGCCGCCCGTCGGCCGTGCGCTCGGTGTGCTGCACCTCCCCCACCAGGTCCGCGCGCACCCATTCGGCATCGCGCCGGTCCGCCGCGGGGACGTCATCGACGGGCGGGGTCTTCCGGGACCGGGAGCGGAGCCGGGCGGCGATCTCCTCGAGGTCGCGGTCGGTGAACCCGGTGCCGACGCGGCCTGCGTAGCGCAGCTCGCCCTCGGAGTCCGGGACGGCGAGCAGCAGGGACCCCAGCGATCCGGACCTCTCCCCCTTGCCGTGCCGCCAGCCGATCACCACCACCTCCTGGTGCCGGGCGTTCTTGAGCTTGATCCAGGTGCGGGTGCGCTTGCCCGGCTGGTAGACGCCGCTCTCCTTCTTCGCCATCACGCCCTCGAGCTGGAGCCGCTTCGACAGGGCGATCGCCTCCTCGACCTCGCCGTGATCGGCGTGCGGGAGCTGGACGTGCTCGGTGGCGTGCACTGCGGCGAACAGCTGCTCGCGCCGCTCGCGGTAGGGCGTTCGCAGCAGCGAGTCCCCGCCCCGCACGAGCAGGTCGAAGAGCATCACGTGCGCCTCGACCTGCTGCCGGGCGCGGTCCACGTCCCGCTGCCGGGTCAGTCCCAGGCGCTGCTGGAGGCGGGAGAAGGAGGGCCGGTCGTGGCGGTCCAGGGCCACGATCTCCCCGTCGAGCACCGTCTCCCCCGCCTCCCGCAGCGCAGGCTCCACCGCGTCGAGGAGCTCGGCCAGCTCGGGGAACGCGGCGGTCATGTCCTTGCCGCCGCGGCTGGTCAGGCGCACCGTCGTGCCGCGGACCGTCGCGATCACGCGCACGCCGTCCCATTTCATCTCGTAGGCCCAGTCGTCCTCGTCGCGGATGTCCTCGCGCCGCCCGAGGGTCGCGAGCATCGGGGCGAGCGGCTCGCCCAGCTCGGCGACGGGGGCGTCCTCGGGGGCGGCGGCGTCGTCCTCGGGGGCGGGGGCGGCGTCGTCGGAGCGCGACGCGTCGGGCTCGGGCTGGTCCTTCATGAGGTGCAGCAGCCAGTTCGCCTCCGCCTTCTCCTTCGCCGCGGCGGTGCGGCGCCCTCCGCGCATCCCGCCGGTGTGGAGGAAGACGAAGCGGCGCGGCACCCCGCCGAGCCCACCGTCGGGCCGGCCGTGGCACACCACGATCACCTCGCGGTCCTCGCGCCACTTCTCGATCTCGATCGAGCCGGCGTCCCAGAGGGTGACGTCCCCGCCGCCGTACTCGTCCTCGGGGATGGTGCCCTCGAAGGTGCCGTACTCGAGGGGGTGGTCCTCGGTCTGCACCGCCAGGCGCTTCACGTCGACCTCGAGCGGCGGCCCCTTCGGCACCGCCCAGGAGACGAGCACCCCCGCATGCTGGAGGCGGAAGTCCCAGTGCAGGCTCGAGGCGTGGTGCTCCTGGATGACGAACATCGGCTCCTCGTCCTCGAGGGCCTCCTGCGCGGCGTCGCTGCCGATGCCCGCCTCCGGCACGGGCTCGGGCGTGCGCTCCGGGTCCCGCTTCGCGCGGTACGCCTCGAGGCGGTCGCGTGCCCGTCCGGCCGACGACGGGCCGGTCTCCTCGGCGTCGCCCTCAGCCGCGAGGCCGAGGGGCGCGAGGGGGTCGACGCCGTCCTCGACCCGGGCGAGCACCTCGTCGAGCTCGAGCTGCGCGAGCGCGGGATCCTCGACCTCCTCCCAGGTGCGCGGGGCGGCGACGGTGGGGCGCAGGCGCCCGCGCAGCGAGTACGGGCACACGGTGGTCTTGCTGCCGTTGTTCTGCGACCAGTCCACGAGCACCTTGCCGGCGCGCTTCGCACGGGTCTGGGTGCTGATGACCTCCTCGGGGTGGTCGGTCTCCAGCGCACGGGCGAGCTCGTGGGCGACCGCGTCCACCTCCTCGGAGTCGGCGCTGCCGTCCAGGGGCGCATAGAGGTGGATGCCCTTGGAGCCGGAGGTGACCGGGTAGCTCTCGAGCCCCATGTCCGTGAGGATCTCGCGGCACCATGCGGCCACCCGGGCGCACTCCGGCAGCCCCGCCCCCTCGCCGGGGTCCAGGTCGAGGACCAACCGGTCGGGAGGGGCCGGGGCGAGCGCGTCGTCGAAGCGCCACTGGGGCGTGTGGACCTCGAGCGCGGCGAGCTGGGCGAGCCAGACCAGGACCGCCGGCTCGTCCACCAGCGGGTAGGTCGAGGTGCCGTCGCTGTGCTGGATGTCGGCGCGGGGGACCCACTGCGGGGCGTGGCTCTCGAGGTCCTTGCGGAAGAACACCTTCCCCGGGGACTGGGCGGTTCCCACGCCGTCGACCCAGCGCTTGCGGGTGGCGGGGCGGCGGGTCGCCTGCGGCACCAACACCGGGGCGATGCGGTGGTAGTAGTCGATCACCTCGCCCTTGATGGTGCCGGTCTGCGGGTAGAGGACCTTGTCGAGATTCGACAGCTTCAGCCTGCGCCCGTCGATCTCCACCTGCTGCTCTCGCGTGGCCATGGCCCCACTGTGCCCCCGATCACGCGTTCCGTCACCCGGTGGGGAGGGGCCGCGCCGTCGGCCGACCGCTCGTTCCTGGTGCTCGCCCGCGCCACGTGGTGTGATGAGGCATGCGCGCGATATGGAGCGGTGAGATCACCTTCGGACTCGTGAACGTGCCGGTGAAGCTGTACGGCGCGACGCGTTCGCACGACATCTCCTTCCATCAGGTCCACGACGAGGACCACGGGCGGATCCGCTACGAGCGGCACTGCGAGGTGTGCGGGCGCGAGATCGACTACGAGCACATCGAGAAGGCGTACGCGGAGGGCGACAAGACCGTCGTGCTCACGGACGAGGAGCTCGATGCCCTCCCGGCCGAGGACAACGACGAGATCGACGTGGTCCAGTTCGTCCCCTCGGATCAGGTGGACCCGATCCTGCTGGGCACCTCGTACTTCCTCGAACCCGTCGGCCGCTCCTCGAAGGCCTATGTGCTGCTGCGCCGCACCCTCGAGGAGTCCGAGCGCACCGCGATCGTCACCTTCACCCTGCGCACGAAGACCCGCCTGGGCGTGCTGCGGGTCCATGGGGACCTGCTCGCGCTGCAGACCCTGCGCTGGCCCACCGACCTCAAGGAGGTCGACTTCGCGCCCTCGAGGTCGAAGATCTCCGCGAACGAGATGAAGATGTCGGCGGCGCTGGTGGAGCAGTTCAGCGACGACTTCCGCCCCGAGAAGTTCACCGACGAGTACCAGGCCGAGCTGCGCCGGCTCCTGGAGGCGAAGCTCGAGGAGGGCGACACGGTGGACACCGACGCGACCTTCGGGGAGGAGGCCGACGAGGACGCCGAGGAGGGCGGCAGGGTGCTCAGCCTCATGGACGCCCTCGAACGCAGCGTGCGCAAGCGCCGCGGCACCGGCGCGGAGGAGACGGCGAAGACGTCCGGTGGCAGCACCGCGAAGGGCGGCGCTGCGAAGAAGGGCGGCGCGGCGAAGAAGGGCGGCGCAGAGAAGAAGGATGGGGCGAAGAAGTCCGGCGGGAAGAAGTCCTCCGGTGCGAAGAAGAGCAGCGGCTCGAAGAAGTCCGCATAGTCGCCGGTGGGGCGCGCGAACCCCGCCGTGGGACGCGGTGGCCGGCCCCCTCGCGGGAGGGCAGGATGGGCACGATCCGTCTCACCTGCCTCGAGGAGTTCTCATGACCGTCGTCGTCACCGCCGTGTTCCACCCCAAGCCCGGGAAGAAGCAGGAGCTGGCCGAGGCCATGCATCGCGGCATCGCCGCCGTGCACGGGGAGCGGGGCTGCGAGCTCTACGCGATCCATGACGCCGAGGACGGCACCATCACGATGATCGAGAAGTGGTCCTCGGTCGAGGCGCTGGACGCGCACGGCGAGGGCGACGAGGTGGCGATCCTCCGCGAGGACATCGCCGATCTCATCGAGAAGCCCGCAACCGTCACCCGGATGACCCCGATCGCCGCGGGCACAGAGGCGCAGGGACAGCTCTGACACACGGCCCCGCTCTCGGGCGGGCAGTCCCTCCGTACCAACGGCCTGACACGGTTTGTATCACCTGACTGATACGGATCGAGGTCGTTCCCGATGCCGCCCCTGCTCCTCCCCGCCGTCGCCGGCGTGCTCGGCGCGGCGCTGACGCGGCTCGCCCTGCGCGGGCGGCTCCCCCGCCTCGAGCGGCCCGCCGCTCGCGCGACCGCACTGGCGGCCGGCGGCTCGCCGCGGATCTGCTGGTCGCCCCGGGCACCGTCGCGAAGGCCTATCGCGCCCTGGAGGCCGGTGGGCTGATCGTCTCCCGCGCCGGCGCCGGCTCCCGGGTGAGCGATCAGGCCTCCCCCGTCTCCCCCGCGATCGCCCGAGCCGCCCGCCGGCTCGCCGCGAGCTCGCGGGAGGACGGCCTGGATCTGGAGGACGCGATCCGTGTGCTCCGCGCCGTGTGGTGAGCACACGCGCCGTGCATGACGCCGCCGTGCGGGGACGGACCCGGGCGGCTTAGGATCACGGGATGCCCGAGACCGCGAAGCACCCTCCGAGCACCGCCCCCGGCGCTCCCGACCGTGAGCGCGCCGGGATGCCGTGGGGGTCCGTCCTGCGCAATCTCGCGCTCGTGCTCACCGTGCTGGTCATGGTCTGGCTGGTGCTGCACGTGAAGCTGCCCTCCGTCGGGACGCTCCAGGCCGAGATCGCGGAGCTGGGCGCCTGGGGCCCGCTGCTGTTCATCGCCCTGTACGCGGTGGTGGCGGTGACGCCGATCCCGGTGACGATCATGGCGGTGGCCGGAGGGATGATCTTCGGCCTGCCGGTGGGGACGGCGCTCTCGCTGCTGGGCGTCGTGATCGGCTGCTACGGCGGGTACGGGATCGCCCGGGTGCTGGGCCGCGAGACCGTGATGCGGCTGCTCGGCTCGCATGCGGAGGTGGTCGAGGACCGCCTCGGCGACGGCGGCTTCTACGCGGTGTGCACGCTGCGGCTGATCCCCGGGATCCCGTACTGGCCGGTGAACTACGGCAGCGGGGCGCTCGGCATCACCAGCCGCGACTTCCTCCTGGCCACCGTGCTCTCGGCGCTCCCCGGCCAGCTCTCGCTGGTCGCCGTGGGCACGTTCCTGGCCGCCCCGACGCTGTGGAACGGGATCGCGGTGGGCCTCTCCTGGGCCGCGGTGATCGTGCTGACCCTCGTGGCCTACCGGCGCTGGCGGGCCGCGCGCCGCTGAGGGCCCTTGTCCCCGGCCGTGACCTCGGCATTACACTGCGCTCATAGGAGCTGCGTCCCGCAGCGCTCCCCGGCAGTCAATGAGGACACGTCATGACCACCACGACCGATGCCGAGCGTGGGTTCAGCCCGCGCGTCGCGCTGCAGAAGGTCGGCACCTCCCTGTCGAACATGGTGATGCCGAACATCCCCGCGCTGATCGCCTGGGGCATTCTCACCGCCTTCTTCATCCCTGACGGGTGGACGCCGAACGAGCCGCTCGCGAGCGTCGTCGGCCCGATGATCCACTACCTGCTGCCGCTGCTCATCGCGAACACCGGCGGCCGCATGATCTACGAGGCGCGCGGTGCGGTGGTCGGCGTGATCGCCACCATGGGCGTGATCGGCGGCTCGGACTGGCTGATCGCGCAGGAGAACGCGCGGCTGCTCGAGCAGTGGATCGCCCAGGGCAATGCCGCCGCGGACTACGCGGAGCTCGGCGAGGTGCACATGTTCATCGGCGCGATGATCATGGCGCCGCTCGCGGCCTGGCTGATGAAGAAGCTCGACCGGCTGTGGGCCGAGCACATCCCCGCCGGCTTCGAGATGCTCGTGAACATGTTCTCGGCCGGGATCTTCGGCTTCATCATGCTGGTGGCCGGCTTCTTCGGCCTCGCCCCGCTGGTGAACGGCCTGATGACCCTGCTGTCCAACGGTGTGGGCGCGCTGGTGGAGGCGCATCTGCTGCCGCTGGTGTCGCTGCTCATCGAACCGGCGAAGGTCTTCTTCCTCAACAACGCCGTCAACCACGGCGTGCTGACCCCGCTGGGCCTGTCCGAGGCCAGCCAGAACGGCAAGTCGGTGCTGTTCCTGCTCGAGGCCAACCCCGGCCCGGGCGTCGGCATCCTGCTGGCCTACACCGTCTTCGGCCGCGGCGCGGCGCGGGCCTCCGCCCCCGGCGCCGCGATCATCCAGTTCCTCGGCGGCATCCACGAGATCTACTTCCCGTACGTGCTGATGAAGCCGATCCTCATCCTCGCCGCGATCGGCGGCGGCATGGCGGGCGTCGCGGTGAACGTCGCCTTCGGCACCGGGCTCATCGCGCCCGCCTCCCCCGGGTCGATCTTCGCGATCTTCGGCGTCGCCGCCCGCGACTCCTATCTCGGCATCGCCCTCGCGGTGCTGGCGGCGGCCGCGGTGAGCTTCACGCTCTCCGCGGTGTTCCTCAAGATCGGCAAGCAGGACGACGGCGACCTCGCCGCCGCCACCGCGAAGATGGAGCAGATGAAGGGCAAGAAGTCCTCCGTCGCCGGCGCCCTCACCGGTGCCGGGGCGGGGGCCGGCGCCGCCGCGGCGGCCGAGGGCTCCGGCCACACCGGCCCGATCCAGAGGATCGTCTTCGCGTGCGACGCCGGCATGGGCTCCTCCGCGATGGGGGCGACGGTGCTGCGCAAGAAGGTCCGCGCCGCCGGCTTCGACGACGTCGAGGTCACGAACAAGGCCATCTCGAGCCTGAACGACGAGTGGGACGTGGTGGTGACGCAGAAGGAGCTCACCGACCGCGCCCGCCAGCGCACCGGCTCCGCCGTGCAGGTCAGCGTGGATCAGTTCATGAACTCTCCGCGCTACGACGAGGTGGTCGAGCTGGTCCAGCAGCGCAACGATCCCGACGCCGCGGAGGCGGGCGCGGACGAGCCGGCCCCCGACGCCGCAGCGGCCGACGCCCCGGACAGCCGGCCGGAGGGCCCGGAGATCCTCGCCGCGGACTCGATCGTCCTGTCGGGCTCCGCCCGTGACGCCGCCTCCGGCATCGACGAGGCCGGCGCGCTGCTGGTCGCAGCCGGGGCGGTGGACGAGGGCTACGTCGCCGCGATGCACGACCGCGAGGCGACCGTCTCCACCTTCATGGGCAACGGTCTGGCGATCCCGCACGGCACCAACGAGGCGAAGTCCTCGATCACCCGCTCGGCGATGTCCTTCGTGCGGTACCCCGACGGGATCGACTGGAACGGCAACCCCACCACCTTCGTGATCGGCATCGCCGGGGTGGGCGACGAGCACCTCGCCCTGCTGCAGAAGGTCGCCATGACCTTCTCGGACCCGGCCCAGGTGGAGCGGCTCGAGAACGCGACCACCACCGAGGAGATCCTCGAGATCCTCGGCGACACGAAGGAGTGAGCATCCGATGAAGGCAGTGCATTTCGGGGCCGGGAACATCGGTCGCGGATTCGTGGGGCTGCTGCTCCACGAGGCCGGGTACGAGGTGGTGTTCTCCGACGTGGCCGCGCCGCTCGTCGAGCAGCTGCAGCAGGCCGAGTCCTACACCGTCTCCACCGTCGGCCAGAGGCCCGCCACCACCGTCGTCGACGGGTTCCGGGCGCTGAACTCGGCCCAGGACCCGGAGGGGCTCAGCGAGGAGATCGCCTCGGCGGATCTGGTCACCACCGCGGTGGGGGCGGGCATCCTCCGCTTCGTCGCCCCCGGCATCGCGGCCGGCATCGCCGCCCGCCCCTCCGGTGCGCCCCCGCTCGCGGTGCTCGCCTGCGAGAACGCGATCAATGCGACGGACCTGCTGGAGCAGGAGATCCGCACGAACTACCAGGGGGACGACCTCGAGGAGAAGGCGGTGTTCGCCAACACCGCGGTGGACCGGATCGTGCCGGTCCAGGCGGAGGGCGCCGGCCTCGACGTCACCGTCGAGGACTTCTACGAATGGGCGGTCGAGCGCGGCCCCTTCGACGGCCACGAGCCGGACATCCCGGGGATCACCTGGGTGGAGGATCTCGAGCCGTACATCGAGCGGAAGCTGTTCACGGTGAACACCGGGCACGCCACCACCGCCTGGCACGGCTGGGAGGCCGGGCACGCCACCATCGCGGAGGCGATCCGCGATCCTGCGGTCGCGGTGGAGGTCGAGAGCGTGCTGGGCGAGACCTCCGCGCTGCTGAGCGCCAAGCACGGCTTCGGGGCCGACGAGATGGCCTCGTACCGCACGAAGGTGCTCGGCCGCTTCGCGAACGAGGCGCTGCCGGACCCGGTGGACCGGGTCGGTCGGGCCCCGCTGCGCAAGCTCTCGCGCCACGACCGCATCATCGGACCGGCCGCCGAGCTGGCCGAGCGGGACCTCCCCTACGAGGGCCTGCTCGCCGCGTTCGCCGCCGCGCTCGCCTTCGCCCCGGCGGAGGACGACGAGGCCCAGCGCCTGCAGGAGCTCCTGCGCAGCGCCGACCCCGATGCCGCGACCGTCGAGATCACCGGCCTCGAGCCCGGGCACCCGCTGTACGCCGAGGTGCGCGCGCTCGTCGCCGCACGGTCCCGCGCCTGAACGGAACCTCCCCGGATCAGGGCGCGTCCACGATATATTCGCCTCACGCGACGTGACCCACGAAAGGCACACACCATGGCAGAGCGCACCGTCAAGATCGCCAGCGCCTCCGGGCTGCACGCCCGTCCCGCAGGCATCTTCGCCCAGGCCGCGGCGGAGCAGCCCGCGACCGTCACCATCGAGAAGCCCGGCGGCAGCGCGGTGCAGGCCTCGAGCATGCTGATGCTGATGACCCTCGGAGCCGGCAAGGGCGACGAGGTCACCCTGCGCGCCGAGGGCGAGGGCGCCGAGGAGTCGGTCAACGCCCTGGCCGACCTCCTGGAGAAGGACCTCGACGCCGAGGAGTGAGCCCGCCCGCCGCGGCGAGACGAGCGGCCGAGGCACCGAGACCCCCGACATCCCCGCCAGCGGGAGATGTCGGGGGTCTCGACGTGTGCGGGCTCAGCCGGTCACAGCCCCAGCTCGCCGAGGATCGGCAGCTCGGCGCGGACGGCGCTGATCGCGTCCTCCGCGGTGCGGGCGGCGACGGCCTTCGCGGCGAGCGCCCTGGCCTGTTCGAGGGTCACGGTGGAGAGGACCTTCGCGACCGCGGGCAGGGAGCGCGGGGTCATCGACAGGCTGTTCACGCCCAGCCCCACCAGCACCACGGCGAGGCCGGGATCGCCGGCGGCCTCCCCGCACACGCCCACGGGCTTGTTCGCGCTCTCGCCGAAGGCCTCGGGATCCCCGCCGGCGGTGCGGGCCCCGTCGCAGGTGGCCTTCACCAGGGCGAGCACCGCGGGCTGCCAGGGGTTGTTCAGATGCGCGAGCGAGCCGAGCTGGCGATCCGCGGCCATCGTGTACTGGGTGAGGTCGTTGGTGCCGATCGAGGCGAAGTCGCAGGCGGTGAGGTGACGATCCGCGGTGATCGCCGCGGAGGGCGTCTCGACCATGATCCCGGCCGGTTCCAGGCCGCGCTCACGGCACAGCGCGGCGAAGTCCTCGGTCTCGTTCACCGTCGCGATCATCGGCGCCATCACCCAGGGGCTCGCCTCCGACCGTGCGGCGGCGGCCGCGATCGCGTCCAGCTGGTTGGTCAGCACCGAGCGCTTCTCCCACGAGGTGCGGTAGGCGCGCACCCCGAGGGCGGGGTTCGGCTCGTCGGCGTCGGTGAGGAAGGGCAGAGGCTTGTCGGCGCCCGCGTCGATCGTGCGCACCACCACCTTCTTGCCCGGCAGGTGCGCGAAGGTCTCGGCGTAGGCCGCCGTCTGCTCCTCGACGCCGGGCTCGTCCTCCCGGTCCAGGAACAGGAACTCGGTGCGGAACAGGCCCACCCCGTCGGCGTTCGCGGCCGCCGCCTTCTCGGCGTCCTGGGCGCTGCCGATGTTGGCCAGCAGCTGCACCCGGGTGCCGTCGGCGAGGATCCCTCCCCCGCCCTCGTACGTCAGCGGGTTCCGCTGCAGCTCGGCCCACGCCTCGGCGTAGCGGTGGTGCTCCTCGATGACCTCGTCGGTGATGGTGCCGAGCCCTGCATCGACGAACACCTCCGTGCCGTCGGCGAACTCGTGGATGCTCTTCGCGGCGACGATCGCGGGCAGCCCGAGCTGGCGGGCGAGGATCGCGGTGTGCGACTGGGGGCCGCCGTCGGAGGTGACCAGGGCGATCACCCGGGTCGGGTCGAGGGTGGCGGTGTCCGCCGGGGCGAGGTCGATCGCGGTGAGCACGAACGGTTCCTCGACCTGCGGGATGCCCGGGGCCTGCTCGCCGCGCAGCTCGGCGACGATGCGGGCGCGCACGTCGCGCACGTCGGTGGCGCGCTCGGCCATGTACCCGCCGAGCCCCTCGAGCATGGTGGCGACCTGGTCACCGGCCTCCCACACGGCCCGCGCGGGCGATTTCCCGCCGGAGGTGACGAAGCCCTGCGCCGTCTGGGTGAGGGAAGGATCGGCCGCCATCTGCGCGGTGGCCTCGAGGATCTTCTTCCCGTCGCCCGTGGCGCGCTCCGCGAGGCGGATGAGCGAGGCCTGCACCGCGGCGGCCGCGACCGGGATCCGCTCGGCCTCGGCCGCCGCGTCGGCGCCCTCGGCGAGCTTCTCCCCCGCCGGCGGCTCGGCGACCGGCGGTGCCATCGAGCGGATCTTCCCGATCACGCGCCCGGGGCTGACTGCCACACCTGTGTACTGGGCCATCGTTGCCATCTCCTCTGACGGGATCGGAAGCGTGTCGTGGCGCATATCGTACGCGGGCCGCAGCACCCCGTGCCCGCCACCGGGGGTCCGTCACCCGGAGTCACAGTCCTCGACACGGCGCGACGCAGGATGAAGACTCCTCCTTATATCCCTCGAAAGGAATCATGATGACCGCATCGCCGTCCGCCGCTCCCGACGCCGCCACCGCCTCCGCCGCCTGGCAGGAGTTCCGTGCTCGGCGCGACCGCAGCCTCGCGGCACCGCACGGCGTCCTCGCGCAGGTGGGCCTGCACTGGGTCGACCCCGACGCCGGGCAGCAGACCTTCGAGGGCCTGCCCGGGGCGTGGCGGCTCGTCGAGGACCGGCTCGAGGTGAGCTGGGAGGGGGACGCGGTCGAGCTGCTCGTCGACCCCGCTCAGGTCGAGGTCACCGCCGAGGGTGGCCGGCGGCAGGCCCTCCTGCTCGCGCCGGGCGATGTGCGCCTGGCGGACGTCGGCGAGGACGTGCAGGTCGATGTGATCCGCCGCGGCGGCCGCACCGGCCTGCGGGTGCTGGACCCCGCGGCCCCGCGCCGCACCGGCTTCAGCGCGGTCCCCACCTATCCCCACGCTCCGGAGTTCGTGCTCACCGGGACGTTCCGGGCCGAGCCCTCCGAGGTGACGGTCGGCTCCGCGCTGCCGTGGCTCGAGCAGCAGCTGCCCTCCCCCGGCATCGTGAGCGTCGAGATCGGGGGCGAGAGCGTGGAGCTGGTGCTCACGGGCGAGTCGTCGCTGCTGTTCACGGACGAGACCTCCGGGGCGGACAGCGCGGACTGGCGCGTGGTCGGGGTCGAGCTCGACGGGGACAGCGCCCGCATCGATCTCCACCGCGCCGTGAACTTCCCGGCGGCCTTCAGCAGCTGGGCGACCTGCCCGCGCCCGCCGGCCGGCAATCATCTCCCCGTCGAGGTCCGCGCCGGAGAGAAGCGGGTCCCGCGCACGGACCGGTGAGCGGAGGGTGCGGGATTCGAACCCGCGGTACAGGATCGCTGCACAATGGTTTTCAAGACCATCTCATTCGGCCGCTCTGACAACCCTCCCGGTGCCCGGAGGCACCCCGGGAGTGTACCGGCTCAGCTCACCTGAGTGCGCCGCACCAGCACCAACCATGCACCGGCCGAGAGCACGCCGATCACGGCGATCACCGCCATCCACGGCCCCCAGCCCATGGTGAGGAGATCCAGCAGGCCCCGGCCGAAGCCGTCGAGGAGGAGCACTCCCGAGAGGATCCCCAGGCCGATCAGCGCCAGGACGGCGCCGGAGATCCAGAGGAACGCCTGACCGAAGCGGAGGAAGGCCGCGGTGATCGCGGCGCCGAGGAACAGCACGGTGAGGATCAGCAGGAAGGTCTGCACCAGGGTCTGCCACGGTGCGCCGGTGCTGGTGTAGAACACGTCGAAGAAGCGGATGCCCAGGCCGAAGCCCTCGGTCGCTTTCTCGATGGTCTTGCCGATCGTGATCAGCACGGAGTAGACGAGGGCGTTGCCCAGGAACACCGCACTCACCCCGGCGGCGAACTCGCGACGGGTCAGCCCCAGTCCGAGAGCGAGGGGGAAGTACTGCCCCATGGAGGTGAAGCCGTAGCCGATCAGCGGCCCGAGCAGCGCGAAGATCGCCCCGTTCCACTGCAGCCCTTCGTACATTTCGGCCCGGGCCTCGGGGCCCTGGGAGCCGACGATCGCGCCGACGGCGAGGATGATCGCGAGGGCGAAGGTGACCGCGAGCAGCGGCCAACCGAAGGCTTGCATCCGGTTGACCAGGTGCATGTCGATGACGTTGCGTGAGCGCATCTCGGAACTCCTCTCAGCGTGCCGCGGCCGTGGCTGCGGCAGTGGTGCGATGGACGATGTAGTTCTGCAGCGAGACGGGCGCGACCTGGAGCCCTGCGGCCCGGGCCCGCTCGGCGCCGCCGGGCTCTGCGTGGAGGGTGGCGGTGGCCAGCGAGCCGATCTCCTGAACGTGGAGCACATCGGCCCCAGCGGCGAAGGCCATGACCTCGTCGCGACGGCCGGAGACCTCGATCGCGGCGTTCTGCAGCGTCTCGGCCTCCTCGGAGATCGCGACCCGGCCCTCGTCCAGCAGCACCACGTGCTCGAGCAGGTTGGAGACCTCGTCGATGTGGTGGGTGGAGAGGACCACGGTGCGCGGATGCGTGGAGAAGTCGGCCAGCAGTCGATCGAAGAACAGGCGCCGGGCCACGGCGTCCAGGCCCAGGTAGGGCTCGTCGAAGAAGGTCAGCGGCGCCCGGGACGCGAGGCCGACGATGATGCCGACGGCGGAGAGCTGGCCGCGCGAGAGCTTCTTGATGACCCGCTTCTCCGGCAGCCGGAACTCGGCAACCAGCTCGCGGGCGAGCGCCTGGTCCCAGGTGGGGTAGAGGCCTTCGGCGATGCGCAGCACGTCCAGCGGCCGGAAGCCGTCGGGGTACTTCTGGCTCTCCTGGATGAAGCAGGTCTGCGTGAGCACCCGCGCGTTCTCCACGGGGTTCTCGCCGAGCACGCGCATCTCGCCGGAGGAGGCGAAGATCTGCCCGGTCAGCAGCTTCATCAGCGTGGTCTTGCCGGCGCCGTTGCGGCCCAGCAATCCGTGCACGCGCCCTTCGGCGAGGTCGAGGGTGACGCCCTCCAGGGCGGCGACGTCCCGGTAGTGCTTGGTGAGGTTGCGGATCTCGACGGCACTCATTGCAGGGCCTCCATCATCTCGGTGAGTTCTCGGGTGCCGATGCCCAGGTGTGCGGCTTCGCGCAGCAGCGGGACGAGGTAGTCGCGGGCGAAGTCGTCGCGCCTGCGCTGCCTCAGCAGTGCGGAGGCGCCGACGGCGACGAACATCCCCACTCCTCGGCGCTTGACCAGGACGCCGGTGTCGGCCAGGCGGTTCAGCCCCTTGCCGGCGGTGGCGGGGTTGATGCGCAGGAAGGCGGCCAGTTCGTTGGTGGAGGGCACCGGACCATCCTCGGGATAGGTCCCGTCGAGGATCCCGTCCTCGATCTGCTCCGCGACCGCGATGAAGAGCGGCTTCGTCTCATCCAGCACACGAGCCCCCTCGTCGTCGGGACGCCACCACGGTCCGTTGGTTCATTACTCCACTAATGAACCATGGAACCGACGAGCCGTCAAGGGGTACGGCGATACAGGGGCATGACGGCGAAGAGGCCCGACAGGAGCGGCGATCTACCGCGACGAGCCCGCGAGCCAGCGCCGGTGCGCATCGATCGCGGCCCGGGTGGGCGGGCGCTGCTCCGTGGCGGGGCTGCCCCAGCTGACGACGTTCTCGCCGCGGTACACCGCCATGCGATCCGTGGTCGCGAGCGCGGTGATCCTCCGCCCGAAAGGTTCCTTGAGCACCACCACCACCGCCCCTGAGGTCCAGTAGGCGGAGGTCTGCTCGATCACGGCGACCTCCTCCCACGGGATCCGGTGGGAGCGGACCCAGTGGAGGAGGGTGAGGCCCGCGTCATCGACGGTGAACTGGAGCCGGGTGCCGAGCAGCACCATCGCGATGCTGAGGAGCACGATCACCAGGCACATCACTGCTCCCAGCGCCCCGGCGACGGAGTCCAGCGTGAGCAGCAGAGCGCCCGCGCCGAGCATGACCAGGCAGGCAAAACCCACGACGCCTCCCAGAGCAGCGCGGATCCACCCGGTCCTGAGCGCCCGGTACCTGATCTCGGCCATCGGCCCGTCCCTCCCGACGATGCGATCCGGATCGTCCGCGGATGACGCTACCGGCCCATGGGGCCTCTCCCCGTGACGCTCGACGAGTGCGCCGACGTCTGGGACCCGGACCTCGATGCCGTCGCGGGCTCTCTGGACGTGGCCCGGAAGGCAGCGGCGGATGCGCACGAGGTGACCCCGGACCGTGTGGCGCCCGGCAGCACCGGGAAGAGCTCAGGGGTGGTGCCCGCCCTGCACCGGTGACGAATCCGGCTGTGCACCGCCATGGAGGGGATGTCGGCTTCTCCCGCAGGGGCTGCGCATCGCCGCTAGGGCATGTCTGACAAATATGTAGCGCCCGTCCTGCGAGACTGGCCAGATGTCGAGGTTCCAGGTGCTCTCCGATGCCCAATGGTCGATGATCGCCGACATGCTTCCCCGCCCCACAGGCCGCAAGGGCAGGCCCTTCGCCGATGCGCGGACCATGGTCGAGGCGATCATCTACCGGTATCGGACCGGCATCGCCTGGCGCGATCTGCCCGAAGTCTTCGGTCCCTGGCAGACGGTCTGGACCTGGCACCGGCGCATGGCCGCCGAGGGCACCTGGGACCGGGTGCTGGAGCGACTGACCGCGGCAGCCGACGAGGCCGGACAGATCGACTGAACGGTCTCGGTGGATTCGACGATCGCTCGCGCTCATCAGCACGCGACCAACGTCAGTCGCCACACAGGGGGCTGGATCGAACTACACGAATCCACAGGCCCAGACCCAGAGCCTGCCACAGGGCCAGCCGGACCGGCCGGCCCCAGAGCCGCCTGATCATGCCCTGGGCCGCTCGCGCGGCGGACTCTCGACGAAGATCCACCAGCTCGTCGACGGCCGCGGACTGCCGCTGGTGGTGCTGCTGAGTCCCGGCCAGGCCGGCGACTCACCGATGCTTCTGCCGCTGCTGCAGCAGCTGAAGGTCGGCCGCCGCCTCGGGCGGCCACGGACCCGGCCGGATGGGCTCTGCGGCGACAAGGCCTACTCCTCGCGGGCGATCCGCAAGCATCTGCGCGCCAGGGGCATCACCGCCCATATCCCCGAGCCCGAGGATCAGAAGGGGCATCGGCTGCGGCGCGGATCAGCCGGCGGCCGGCCGCCGAACTTCGACCCGGACGCCTACCGCGGCCGCAATGTCGTCGAACGCCGCTACTGTCACATCAAGCAGTGGCGCGGGATCGCGACTCGCTATGACAAGCACGCGCTGACCTACCGGGCCGCGGTGGTGCTCAACGCGGTGATCGCGTGGACCGCACATTTGTCAGACATGCCCTAGATCCCCCATCAGGAGCACCGCATGTGGACACAGGACATCGATCCTCTCGGCGACATCGCGCTGTCGGCATCGACCGCTCTGGTCCTGATCGTCGTCTTCCTCGTCTGTCTCGTGGGCCTCAGGCTTTCGGGGATCCTCGCGTCGGTCATCGCCCTGGCCGCGCAGCTGCTCGTCGCGTTCACCGTCTTCAGGATGCCGCTCTCCGCCGCCTCCGGGTCGGCGTTGCTGGGACTCCTCACCTCCCTGTGGCCGATCGCCTACATCATCGTCATGGCGGTGTGGCTGTACCGTTCCGCCGTCGCGAGCGGACGATTCGACGTGGTGCGAGCGTCCATCCGCTCCGTGAGCCCCGATTCGCGCATCCAGGTCCTTCTGATCAGCTTCGCCTTCGGGGCCTTCCTGGAGGGGGGGTCGCCCGATTTCGTTGTGCCGATCGCGATACTGATCCCGTTCCTCCTGGTGATCACCCTCGACGGTCTGCGTGGACTGCGCGAGACATGGCCCATCACGCTCGTCGTCACGCTCGTCTTCAGCCTCGTCCAGGGATCAGTGCTGTGGTTCCTCGGGCCGGAGCTCGCCGATCTCGCCTCCGGGCTCCTCACCATGGTCGCGATCTTCGGCCTGTGCCGGATCTGGAGGCCACGGCGCGTGTACCGCGAGGGAGAAGAGGCCTCCGTCGAGGTAGTCTCCCATTCCGTGCGGGAGGTGATCGCAGCCTGGAGCCCGTTCTACATCCTGACCGGGTTCATCCTCGTGTGCTCGTTGCCCCGGTCAAGGAGCTCTTCACCACCGGAGTGCTGTCCTTCACCACCCTCGCCGTGCCCATCCCCGGACTCTTCGGGTCGGTCACCTCCGCAAGCGGTGACGTCGTCACCGCGACATGGACGTTCTCCGCACTCGGCGCCACCGGGACCGCGATCCTGCTGGCCGTGCGGGTCTCCTTCCTCACCTCTCCGCAGCTGAGCGCCCGACGACTACTCCGAGAGCTGGGTGCGACGATCGGGGAGCTCTGGAAAGCCATAGCCCGCATCAGCATCATCCTGGTCCTGGCCAACATCGCGAACTACGCCGCGGCCACCTCCTCGATGGGATCCGCGCTCGCAGCGACCGGGGCATTGTTCCCGCTCATCGCACCGGTCATCGGGTGGATCGGCGTCTTCCTCACAGGCTCGGTCGTCAACTACAACACTCTCTTCGCTCCCTTGCAGGTCGCCACGGCCGAGGGCATCGGCTCCGATCCCGCGCTGTTCGTCGGAGCCAACACGGCCGGTGGGAACGCCGCGAAGGTGATCTCCCCGCAGTCCATCGCCATAGCGGCCGGGGCCGTCGGCCTCTCGGGGCGCGAGAGCGACATCCTGAGAGCGTCGATCCTGTACAGCCTCGGGATCTTGGCAGTGATCTGCGTGTGGAACCTCGTGCTCTCCCTGGTCCTGACCTGAGGCACCCGCACCTGGTCCGGTCGATCTGCAGGGGATCCCACGAGAGCCGACACCAGGGAGCCGAGGTCGCCCCTCGGGGCGGCGCTCAGCCGCCCGGGAGGCGGCGTCGCGGGCGATCTTCACCGCGATGCGCTGGCCGCGCACCTCGACCATCGCCCGGAGGGGGGGAGGGCGCTGTCGAACCGGAGAAGCGGAGAGCTTACTCTCCCCGGCGCACACGCTCGCGGTGCCGAATGAGCACGCCGTCACCATCCACGATGCCTCCGCCGAGGCTCTGCAGGCAGTGTTGCTGCTCGCCCAAGAGGTCGCTCGGGCCATGGAGACGTCTCTCGGTGCGCGGGGCGTGAACGCCCTAAACGCCAGTGGTCCCGGCTCGGATCAGTCCGCGCCGCACCTCCACCTGCACGTCATCCCGCGATGGCAGGGCGACGGCCTCGACACGTGGCCCTCGACGGTGTCGAACCGGCAGATCGACGACGACTGGTTCGACGAGGTCCGGGCGTGTCTGGTGCCGTGACCGCAGGAACGCGCATCGTGCCGGGGCACGGCCGATCCGCCCTCGGCGGTTCCACGAGGATCGGCGCTCGTCGCCGGCGGCTCACTCCACGCGGTTCCTCGCTGCGCCTCGAGCAGCGCTTCAGCGCCTGGGACCTGCGACCGGCCGACGACGGCTTCCTGTTGGGGATCCTCGCCATGACAGCTCCGCCGCGACGAGGGCTGGCGAGGAGCGGAGCCGCAACGCCTGAGGGCCTGTGGGGATCTCTCAAAATGTGGGTGAAGTCTGTCCAAAATCGGGGTCATATCGGTGGTGGAGGGTGCCGATCCATGAGTGAGCGGGTGAGCCCGCGAAAATGTGGCGACGGCGCAGCGCTAGGGCGCCTCGTCGAGTCCGGGATGTCCGATGAGTGCGCTCTCACGTCGGGGGCGCTCCGTGATGCACGTCTCGACTTCCCGCGAGCCGGTGGCTACGATCGTCGGTCGAGACTGCAAGAAATGTGCAAGATTTGCAGTCCTCCTCGGGCGCCGCTCGAGGAGAGCCCGGGAATCCGGGCTCGCAGTGACGAACAGGAGTACGCGATGCTGCATACGACGACGACAGCCCGCTCACCGAGGAGCATGATGCGCCGCACGGCCGCCGCGCTCGGCGCGACGATCATGCTCTCGGCATGCGCATGGAGCAACGCCGGCCTCCCGGCGAGTGCCGACGAGACGACGGAAGACGCTCGCGACAGCGATGTAATCCTCAACATGTTCCAGTGGTCCTGGACCTCGGTCGCCGAGGAGTGCGGCAGCACCATCGGCCCCGCAGGGTTCGGCTACGTGCAGGTTTCCCCTCCGCAGGAGGAGATCCAGGGCACGGAGTGGTGGACCTCTTATCAGCCTGTCAGCTACCAGATCGAAGGGAAGATGGGAACCCGCGAAGAGTTCGCGGAGATGGTCCAGAAGTGCGATGAGGCGGGGGTCGGTGTCATCGCGGATGCCGTCATCAACCACACCACCGGCGCCGACACGGGCGCCGGCACCGGCACCGCAGGATCCTCCTACGCCCTGGACGACTTCCCGGGCATCTACGGACCTGAGCACTTCAACGACTGCCGCGAGGACATCTCCGACTACACCGACCGCGACAACGTGCAGAACTGCCGTCTCTCCTCGCTGCAAGACCTTGCAACGGGATCGGAGGAGGTCCAGGACACACTGGCCGCCTACATGAACGATCTCCTCGACATGGGGGTCGAGGGCTTCCGCATCGACGCCGCGAAGCACATGCCGGCTGAGGACCTCGCCGCCATCAAGTCGAAGCTCTCCGACCCGGACGTGTACTGGGTGCAGGAGGTCATCGGCGCCGCCGGTGAGCCGATCCAGCCCTCGGAGTACACCGGCACCGGAGACGTCCACGAGTTCGACTACGGTCGGCAGCTGAAGTCCGCCTTCGGCGGATCGATCGCCGGGCTGGACTCGATCGCCGAGGGCAAGCTCGATTCCGAGGATGCCGGCGTGTTCGTCGACAACCACGACACCGAGCGCAACGGCGAGACGCTGAACTACAAGGACGGCGACACCTACACCCTGGCCAATGACTTCATGCTGGCCTACGACTACGGCCGCCCCAGTGTCTACACGGGCTACACCTTCGAGGACTTCGACGCGGGCGCACCTGGGTCCACCGCCACCGAGGTGGGGGATGCCTCCTGCGGCGCCGAGGAGTGGACCTGCACGCAGCGGCTGCCGGAGATCCAGGGCATGGTCGCCTTCCACAACGCAGTCGCGGGTACCGAGGTCACCGACTGGTGGGACGACGGCGACAACAACATCGCCTTCGGGCGCGGGGAGAAGGGCTTCGCCGCGCTGAACAACACCGAGGGCGAGGTGACGAACACCTACCGCAGCTCGTTGCCGGCCGGCACCTACTGCAACATGGCCGCCGGAACCGATTGCACCGAGACGGTGACCGTTGCCGAGGACGGCTCGTTCGAGGCGGTCGTACCCGCGAAGGGCGCGGTCGCGATCGACGTCGAGCACATGGAGTGAGGCGCTGCAGCGGTGAGAGCTACTCCGCGCGATGAGCGCCACTGACGGGAATGGGGTCGCCGATCAGCCGGGTCGGCGGCCCCATCTACGTCCAGGGTCACTACAGGGTTTAGTGGCTCTTCGCAGATGAGGGTGTAGAGACAGGTCCCAGTGGTCTGGGCGTGGCGGTGTCTGGATAGAGGTCGAGGCCTTCCGACGATGGGAGTTACCACACAGCCCATCCGAAAGACCTCGACATGTCCCAGCCTACGTTCACCGCCCCGGATCTCGACACCTTCTGCATGGTCGACGCGCTCGGCCTGACCGTCACCGGCCAGCACCTCGAACCTGAGAGAGCAGTGCTTCAGTGCCGAGTCCGTGAGGATGATCCCTGGTGCCGCTCCTGCGGCGGCGAAGGCATCCCGAAGGGCACGGTGCTGCGGAAATTGGCCCACGTCCCCTTGGGGTGGCGGCCCACCCAGCTCTGGATCCGAGTCCGCCGGTACCGGTGCCCAGACTGCCTGCGGGTCTGGCGCCAGGACACCACCGATGCCGCGGCCCCGCGGGCGAAGCTCTCCCGGCACGCGGTGCTCTGGGCGCTGAAGTCCGTGGTCATCGACAGGATGTCGATCGCTCGCCTCGCCGCCGGGCTGGACTGCTCATGGCATACCGTCAACGATGCCGTCCTCGCAGCGGGCCGGCAGCTACTCCTCGAGGATCCTCGCCGGTTCGATGGGGTCGCGGTGATCGGGGTCGATGAGCACTGCTGGCGCCACACCGGCCGCGGATCCCGCTACGTGACCGTGATCATCGATCTGACCCCGGTTCGCGATGGAACCGGTCCAGCGCGGTTGCTGGACATGGTCGAAGGACGCTCCAAGGCCGTGTTCGCCACCTGGCTCGGGACCCAGAGCGAGGACTTCCGCGCCGGGGTCGAGGTGGTCGCCATGGACGGGTTCACCGGGTTCAAGACTGCCGCAGCAGAAGAGCTGCCCGAGGCCACCGCAGTGATGGACCCATTTCATGTCGTCGCGCTGGCCGGCGACGCGTTGGACCAGGCCCGGCAGCGCATCCAGCGTGAGACCACCGGGCGCCGGGGGCGATCGGGTGATCCGCTCTATGGGGCGCGGAAGACGCTGCGCACCGGGGTCGATCTGCTCACCCCGGGCCAGGGGTCCAAGCTCGATCGAGTCTTCGGTTCTGATGAGCATGTCGAACTCGAGGCCACCTGGAGTGTGTATCAGAAGGTCGTCGCCGCCTACCGGTGCGGCTCCAAGCCCGCCGGCAAGCAGATGCTGACAGAGGTGATCGACTCGCTGCGGCGCGGGGTCCCGGCCAAGCTGGTCGAGCTGAAGAAGCTGGGCCGGACGCTGAATCGCCGGGCGGTCGACATCCTGGCCTACTTCGACCGCCCCGGCACCTCCAATGGGCCCACTGAGGCGATCAACGGCCGGCTCGAGCATCTGCGCGGCACCGCTCTGGGGTTCCGGAACCTGACCAACTACATCACCCGCGCCCTGCTGGACACTGGAGGATTCAGGCCCTTGCTACACCCTCATCTGCGATGAGCCGGTTTGCAGTAGGGCGGACGTGTCGGCGTCGAGTTCCCCCATCTGGGCTAGGGCATGTCTGACAAATGTGCGGTCCACGCGATCACCGCGTTGAGCACCACCGCGGCCCGGTAGGTCAGCGCGTGCTTGTCATAGCGAGTCGCGATCCCGCGCCACTGCTTGATGTGACAGTAGCGGCGTTCGACGACATTGCGGCCGCGGTAGGCGTCCGGGTCGAAGTTCGGCGGCCGGCCGCCGGCTGATCCGCGCCGCAGCCGATGCCCCTTCTGATCCTCGGGCTCGGGGATATGGGCGGTGATGCCCCTGGCGCGCAGATGCTTGCGGATCGCCCGCGAGGAGTAGGCCTTGTCGCCGCAGAGCCCATCCGGCCGGGTCCGTGGCCGCCCGAGGCGGCGGCCGACCTTCAGCTGCTGCAGCAGCGGCAGAAGCATCGGTGAGTCGCCGGCCTGGCCGGGACTCAGCAGCACCACCAGCGGCAGTCCGCGGCCGTCGACGAGCTGGTGGATCTTCGTCGAGAGTCCGCCGCGCGAGCGGCCCAGGGCATGATCAGGCGGCTCTGGGGCCGGCCGGTCCGGCTGGCCCTGTGGCAGGCTCTGGGTCTGGGCCTGTGGATTCGTGTAGTTCGATCCAGCCCCCTGTGTGGCGACTGACGTTGGTCGCGTGCTGATGAGCGCGAGCGATCGTCGAATCCACCGAGACCGTTCAGTCGATCTGTCCGGCCTCGTCGGCTGCCGCGGTCAGTCGCTCCAGCACCCGGTCCCAGGTGCCCTCGGCGGCCATGCGCCGGTGCCAGGTCCAGACCGTCTGCCAGGGACCGAAGACTTCGGGCAGATCGCGCCAGGCGATGCCGGTCCGATACCGGTAGATGATCGCCTCGACCATGGTCCGCGCATCGGCGAAGGGCCTGCCCTTGCGGCCTGTGGGGCGGGGAAGCATGTCGGCGATCATCGACCATTGGGCATCGGAGAGCACCTGGAACCTCGACATCTGGCCAGTCTCGCAGGACGGGCGCTACATATTTGTCAGACATGCCCTAGGGTCGAGCCATGCCCCAGAACGACACGCCGCGCCGCACGAACCCCCTCGGCATCGCCGCGCTCATCGCCGGGATCGCGCTCGTCGTGGCGAGCATCGTGACCCAGGCGCTCTTCCCGGCGATCCCCGCCATCCTCCGCGAGTCGGGCATGTCCTACCGGACGATCCCGTTCCTGCTCTCGCTCCCGCCGATGGTCATCGCCCTGATCGCGACCGTGCTGGGCGTCATCGCACTGCTGCTCCGCGACAGGGCACGCACGGCTGCGCTCATCGGCACGACGTTGGGCGCCTCCCATCTCGTGGTCGCGCTCTTCGGCGCTCTCGGCACGAGCGCTGTCGCCGCCGTCTTCCTCTGAACGCCCTGCCGCCGGTCCACGGATAGGCTGGCGGGACCTGCCCCGAGGGAGAGGAGCGCACCATGCGCGCCGTACTGATCGAGGACGAGGGCGCAGCGCCGCGCCTCGTCGAGGACGCCGACGAATCCCTGCTGGAGGGCGAGATCGCCCTCGACGTGCTGGTCTCCAGCCTCAACTACAAGGACGGCATGGCGATCGCCGGGAAGGGCATCGCCCGCACGCATCCGCTGATCCCGGGCATCGATCTGGTGGGCCGGGTGACCGACGCCGCCGGAGCGGCCGACGACCGCTTCTCCGCCGGCGATCTCGTGATCCTCAACGGCGACGGCCTCGGCGAATCACGCCATGGCGGCTTCGCCACCCGGGCCCGGGTGCGGCCCGACGCCCTGGTGCGCCTGCCCGCGGGCCTCTCCCCCGAGCGCGCCGCCGCGATCGGCACCGCCGGGTTCACGGCGATGCTCGCGGTGCTGCGGCTCGAGGACGCGGGCCTCACCCCGGAGGACGGCGACGTGCTGGTCACCGGCGCGTCGGGAGGGGCCGGATCGATCGCGGTCGCGCTCCTGGCGGGCCGCGGGCACCGGGTCCTCGCCTCGACCGGACGGGTCGAGGAGAACGGCGAGTATCTGCGAGAGCTGGGCGCGGCCGAGGTGCTGGACCGGCGGGAGCTGTCCGAGGAGCCGGGCCGCCCGCTGCAGTCCCAGCGCTTCGCCGCCGCGATCGACGCCGTGGGCAGCACCACGCTCGCCAACGTCCTCGCCCAGACCGCCTGGGGCGGGACCGTCGCCGCCTGCGGGATGGCGCAGGGACCGGACCTGCCCACCACGGTGCTGCCGTTCATCCTGCGCGGCGTGACGCTCGCCGGGATCAACTCGGTGCAGTGCCCGCTGCCGCTGCGCGAGAGGGCCTGGGAGGCGCTGGCCCGCGAGCTCGATCCCGAGCTGCTGGACTCGATGACCACGAGCATCGGCCTGTCGGAGGTCCTCGACCACGCCGAGCGGATCCTCGCCGGGCAGGTGCGGGGCCGCACCGTGGTGGAGGTGACGCAGTGACCATGCGTGCGATGACCATCACCGAGGACCACCGGCTCGAGCTCGCCGAGCTGCCCGAACCCGTCCCCGCCCCGGGCGAGGTGCTGGTGGACGTGGTCGCCGCGGGCGTGAACCGCGCGGACGTCGCCCAGACGGCCGGGAAGTATCCGCCGCCTCCCGGCGCCTCCGAGCTGCCCGGGCTGGAGATCTCCGGGCGCCGCCGCGACACGGGCGAGGCGGTCGTGGCGCTGCTCGCCGGCGGCGGCTACGCGGAGGTGGTCGCCGTCCCCGAGGACCAGCTGCTGCCGCTGCCGGACGGGGCCGATCCTGTGGACGCTGCGGGCGTGGTCGAGGTCGCGGCGACCGTGGTCTCGAACCTGGTGCTCGAGGCGGGCCTGGCCGAGGGCGAGACGGTGCTGATCCACGGCGGCACCGGCGGCATCGGCACCTTCGCGATCCAGCTCGCCCGGCAGCTCGGGGCCCGCGTGCTCACCACCGTCGGCTCCGACGAGGCGATCCCGACGGTGCGCGAGCTGGGTGCCGACATGGCGTGGAACCGGCACACCACGGACCTGCTGGAGGCGGTCCGGGAGACGGGCGGGGCGGACGTGATCCTCGACGTGGTGGGCGGGCCGACGCTCGGCGACAACGTGAGCATGCTGCGCGAGCACGGCCGCCTGGTCATCATCGGCACCCTCGGCGGGGCGAGCGGCGAGCTGCCGATCGGCCTGCTGATGGGCAAGCGGGCCCGGGTCATCGGCACCACGCTGCGCTCGAGGCCGACGGAGGGCAAGCGAACGATCCTCGAGGCCACGCACGAGCTGGTCTGGCCGCTGCTCGCCTCCGGCGCGCTGCGCCTCCCGGTCCACCGTCGCCTCCCGCTCGAGCGCGCGGCCGAGGCCCATGCGATCCTGCGCGAGGGAGGTCACCTGGGCAAGGTGCTCCTCGAGGTCGGTCCCGCGAATCCCTGATCTCGCCCGAACCGGGCAGCACCAGGATCATCGCGTCCCGGCCTGCCGGAGGGGCTTTCACGCTCCCGCTGAGGGAGAAGCTGGGCGGCACCGAGGTTCTGCGGGCTCATCCGTCCCGCACAGTCCCCTCGGCCCCCTGGGTGCACCCACGTCCGTGAGCTCCAGGCAGTTGCCGCACGGGGAGTCTACCGCCGCAGCCTCGTTCTGCCCAGAGCGCCCTCAGCCCCGCAGCTGCTCGAGCACCAGCACGGTGCCGTCCTCGTAGATCGAGTCGGTGACGACGTCCGCGACGTCCTTGACGCCCTGGGGCGCCTGGCCCATCGCCACGCCGACGCCGGCCCAGGTGAGCATCTCGACGTCGTTGAAGCCGTCGCCGACGGCGACCGTGTGCGCGGCGTCGATCGCGAGCCGCTCCCGCAGCGTCTCCAGGGCGCTCGCCTTGGAGATGCCGGGGGCGGCCATGTCGAGCCAGGCGGTCCAGCCGATCGAGTACTCGACCCCGTGCACCCCGGCCTCGGCGATCACCTGCGAGAACTCCTGCGGGGAGAGGTCCGGGACGTGCACGACCACGCGCACGGCCTCGAGCCCCATCAGCTCGTCGAGGTCGCTCTCGATCGCCTCGACGCCGAAGCTCGCGTCCTGGAACCCGGCGGTGGAGCGGAACGTCCCGTCGGACATCTCGACGGCGTAGTGCGCATCCGGCGCCACCTCCCGCAGGGTGCGCAGCGCGCGCCCGGGCTGGAAGGAGCGGGTGTCGATGATCCGGTGGCCGCCCTCGGCCGCGGGATCCATCTCGACGGTGACCGCGCCGTTGGAGCAGACGGCGAAGCCGTGCGTGATCCCGGCGGTCTCCACGATCGGGAGGGTCGCCCCCAGGGAGCGGCCGGTCGCGATGACGACGGTGTGCTCCTCGGCGGCCTGCTGGAGCACCCGGTGCATGTCCGGGGACATGGCGCCGTCGTGGTCCACGAGCGTGCCGTCCACGTCGAGGCCTATCAGCAGCTTCTGACCGGCGAGGCCCGCGAGATGCTCGCGGAGACGGGAGCGGGTGGCCTCGCGGTCGGCGGTGGTCGTGGAGGTCGTCATGCCCGGCAGTGTGGCATCGGCATCCGACGCGCGAGTGAACCGACGGTGACGAAGCGCCTCGAGCAGGCGGCGGAGGGGGCGCGGTGCCGGCATCTCAGGCAGCGCCCCCCACGGGCTCGAAGACCTCGCGCCCGCCGAGGTAGGGCCGCAGACCCTCGGGCACCACGACCGAGCCGTCCCCCTGCTGGTGGTTCTCGAGGATCGCGGCGAGGAAGCGGGTGGTGCCGAGGGTGCCGTTGAGGGTGGCGACCGGGCGCAGGCCGTCCTCGGTGCGCTCGCGGATGTTCAGCCGCCGCGCCTGGAACTGGGTGGTGTTCGAGGTGGAGGTCAGCTCGCGGTACGTCTCCTGGCTGGGCATCCACGCCTCGCAGTCGAACTTGCGGGCGGCGGAGGTGCCGAGATCGCCGGCGGCCGTGTCGATGATGCGGTAGGGCACGTCGATGCGCGCCATCATCTCCCGCTCCCAGTCCAGCAGCCGCTCGTGCTCGGCGTAGGAGTCCTCGATCCGGCAGTAGGAGAACATCTCGACCTTGTGGAACTGGTGCACCCGGATGATGCCGCGGGTGTCCTTGCCGTAGCTGCCGGCCTCGCGGCGGTAGCAGGCGCTCCAGCCGGCGTAGCGCAGCGGACCGTCCGAGAGGTCGATGATCTCGTCCTTGTGGTATCCGGCGAGCGCCACCTCGCTGGTGCCCACGAGGTACAGGTCGTCGTCCTTGTCGAGGTGGTAGACCTCGTCGGCGTGCTCGCCGAGGAAGCCGGTGCCCTCCATCGCCTCGGGCAGCACCAGGGTGGGGGTGATCATCGGCGTGAACCCGGCGCGGGTGGCCTGGTCGATCGCGGAGTTCAGGATCGCGAGCTCGAGCTGGGCGCCGATGCCGCGCAGGAAGTAGAAGCGGGCACCGGAGACCTTCGCCCCGCGGGCCATGTCGATCGCGCGGAGGCCCTCGGCGATCTCGAGGTGGTCCTTGACCGGGTGGTCGAAGCGCGGCACCTCGCCCACGTGCTCGCGCACGGTGAAGTCGTCCTCGAGCCCCTCGGGGGCGCCCTCGGCGAGGTTCGGGATCTCGCGCAGCGCGGCGTCGCGGATGGTGAGCGCCTCCCCGGCCTCGGCCTCGAGCCGCTTGACATCGGCGGCGAGCTGCTTGACCTCTGCCAGCAGCGCCTGCTTCTCCTCGCCCTTCGCCTGGGCGACCTTCTTGCCGAAGGACTTCTGCTCGGCGCGCGCGGATTCGAACGCCGCGGTGGTCTCGCGCCAGCGGACGTCCGCCTCGAGCACCGCGTCCACGGTGGCGGGGTCACGGCGACGCGCCCGCTGGGCGTCACGGACGGCTTCGGGGTTCTCGCGCAGGTGCCGCAGATCGATCATTGCTCCAGAGTACCCGCGCGCACCGGTGCCAGTACTCTGACGCGCATGGACCTCACCCTGCTGCTGAGCGTCGCCTCGGTGGTCACCGCCCTCGTCTCCCTCGTGCTGCTGGTCGTGGTGCTGCGGCATCTGGGCCGCCACCGCCGGGAGCTGACCGCGCTGAAGGCCACGGCGCAGCGGATCGAGGCCGACGACCGCCGCGTGACGGGGCCGGAGCGAACCCCCGCGGACGGGAGCTCTCCCGACGGCGAACCTGAGGACGAACCCGCCGACGGGGACCAGCTGCGCCGCATCGCCGTGGTGCTGAACCCCTCGAAGTTCGAGGGGACTGCGGCGTTCCGTCGCACGATCGGCGAGGTCGTGGACCGGGTCGAGGGCGCGGAGACCGTCTTCTACGAGACGACGATCGACGATCCGGGCGTGGGCCAGGCGCGGCAGGCCGTGGCCGAGGGGGCGGACCTGGTGATGGCGGCCGGCGGTGACGGCACCGTGCGGATGGTCGCCTCCGTGCTCGCCGGCACCGACACCCGGATGGGCATCATCCCCGCCGGGACCGGGAACCTGCTGGCCCGCAACGTCGACATCCCGCTCGAGGACCCGGCGGCGGCGATGGTCGCGGCGCTGACGGGCCGGGACCGCCAGGTCGACGTCGGCTGGCTGCGCGCCGGCGGCTCGGTCAGCGCCGCCCGCTCCGCAGAACGACAGATCTTCCTGGTCATCGCCGGTTTCGGCGCCGATGCGGAGATGATCGGCTACACCGACCCGGCGATGAAGAAGCGCATCGGCTGGATCGCCTACGCCGTCGGCGGGATCCGCACGGTGTTGGGCCGCTCGGTGGACGTCGTGGTGGAGCTGCCGGACGAGACCCGCCACGCCCACAAGGCCCGCACCGTGCTGCTGGGCAACGTGGGCCGGCTGCCCGGCGGGCTCGTGCTCATGCCCGATGCGACGATCGACAACGGCCGCCTCGAGGTGGTCGTGGCGGGCTGGCGCGGCGCCGCCGGCTTCAGCCAGGTCGCCGCACAGGTGGTGAACCCGCGGCTGAAGCCGCGGCTCGGCGCACGGCTGTCGACGATGGAGCGGTACCTGACCACCGGCATCCGCGTGGTCACCACGAAGGCGCAGCCGGTGCAGCTGGACGGGGACACGGACGGCGAGGCGACGCATCTCCTCGCCACCGTGGACCCCGGGGTGCTGCGGCTGCGCACCCCCGCCTGATCAGCGGCCCAGCGGCGACTCCCCCACCCTGTCGTCCCGCAGCGGCGGGACCACCATGACGGGCCGCTCGGCGCCGTGCAGGGTGGCACGGGAGACCGAGCCGAGCAGGGCGCTGGAGATCGCGCCCCGGCCGTGGGAGCCGACCACGGTGAGCTGGGTGGTGGGCATCGCCTCGCGCAGCACGCTCGCGGGGCTCCCCACCCGCACCTCGGCGGTGGCCTGGACCTCCGGGATGTGCCCGGTCAGCCACTGGACCTCCTGCTCGAGCTGCTCCTCGAGCTCGGTGCGGCGACGGTCCACGAGCTCGCCGGTCTCGTGCGGGAGCATCGGGAACCAGTACTCGCCCCGGTCCGGCGGCTGCAGGGCGGTGAGCAGCAGCAGCGAGGTGCCGCGCTCCACGGCCTCGCGCGCCGCGTGCAGGGAGGCGCGGCGCCCGTGGGAGGAGCCGTCGACGCCGACGATCACCCGGCCGTCGACCGCCTCGGACTCCGGCGGCACCACCACGGTGGGGCACTGCGCGTGCGCGGGCAGGGCGGTAGAGACCGAGCCCATCACGCGGCCGAGGAACCCGCCGCGCCCGTGGGCGCCGACGACCACCAGCTGTGCGCGGGCGGAGGCCTCGGCGAGCATCCCGACGGAGTCCCCCTCGGCGGAGAGGTAGGAGACCTTGCCGGGATGGCCCTCGAGCATCTTCGCGGCGCCCTCCAGCAGCTGGGCGGCGGCCTTCTTGCGCTCCTCCCCCTCCGCTTCGCTCGCGGGGAGGGCGACGTACGTGGTGTACACGGGCATCGGCACCCGGTACACGGTGAGCACGGTGAGCGGGAGCTCGCGCCGCACGGCGACGCGCGCGGCGTAGGCGAGCGCGCCCTCGGAGTTCGGCGAGCCGTCGAAGCCGACGAGGACTCCGAGGTCCCGGGCGGCCAGGTCGAAGGGGATGGTGTGCGGTTCGGATGGCGTCTCGGCATTCATGGCAGTTCCTCCGCGGGGCTGCCGGCAAGGACGACGATGACGCCCCGCTGTCGAGTTCATCCTCGTCGGTTCCCACCGTACTCCCCGCGGGCGCAGCTCGTCCGGGACTTCTGGCGGGGGCTGCTCCGCCGGGACGTGCGGCGGGACGTGCGGCGACGGTCAGATCCGCAGCTTCCCGCTGCGCGAGAGGTCCGGGTCGGTGCAGGAGGCGAGGTTGAAGCAGCAGGGACGGCGCGCACCGTGGCGGAGCCTGTCGACGGAGACGGCGACGCGGCGGGCGCGGGTGTCCTCGCTGCGGGTCGCACCGATCCAGCGCACCCACTCCCAGCGGGCCATCGGGGTGATCGACGCCCAGGTCTCCTCGAGGTCATCGGCCTCGGCGAGCGCGGCCGCGAAGTCCTCGGGGATCGCCGGCTCGGGCCAGGTCCGCGTGGGGGTGAGCGTGAACTCGACCGCGGCCCCGTCGCGCAGGTCGAGCGCCTGGCGCAGCTCGTCGTCGATCCGCAGCCAGTGCCCCTGCCGGCCGTCGGGCTCGATGACGGTGCTCAGCGCGTGCCCGTCGAGCACCGCGTCGGCGGCGACCTGGCCGCGGGACGGCAGTGCACCGCTCGCCTCCGCGGGCAGCGGGAGGAGGAGCCGCTCGTCGATCGCGCGCACCTCGGCGCGGCCGGTGACGCTGACGGGTGGTGCGGCGGCCATGGCGGTCCTCCGGTCTCAGATCACGGTGCTCGGGTCGGTGGGGGTGATCATCGTGTGCAGCCGCTCCACCCAGTCGCGGGCGCCGTCGTAGGCGTGGTCGGCATAGTCCTCGCGCACCTCGGGGCGCTGCCCGTCGACCCGCGGGTAGGAGCCGAGGTAGTGCACGACGGGGCACAGGCGGTGCAGCGAGCGCAGCGCGGCGGAGACGCGACGGTCCTCGATGTGGCCCTCGATGTCGAGGGAGAAGGAGTATCGGCCCAGGAAGTCGCCGATGGGGCGGGACTCGATGCGGGACATGTTCACGCCGTTGGAGCTGAGGATCTCGAGGGCCTCGAGCAGCGCGCCGGAGCGGTTGTGCGGCAGCTGCACGACGAGGGTGGTCTTGTCCGCCCCGGTGCGGGCGGGGATCCGGCCCTCGCGGGTGACGAGCACGAAGCGGGTGATCGCCCCGGCGTGGTCCTCGATGCCCTCGGCGAGCACCTCGAGCCCGAAGTGCTGGGCCGCGAGCGGTGAGCAGACGGCGGCGCGGCCGCGGGCCTCCTGCGGGCTCATCGCGGCGAGGTCGCGGGCGGCGGCGGCGGTCGAAGAGGCGGCGGCGATGTTCGCGTGCGGGACCTGGCTGCGCAGCCAGCCCTGGACCTGCGCCTGCGCGTGGGGGTGGGAGGAGACGGTGGTCAGCTCCTCGAGCGGCGTGGCCTCCCGGGCGGCGAGCACGAAGGTGATCTGCACGGTCTGCTCGGCGACGATGGTGATGGAGTCCGTCGCAGCGAGGACGTCGAGCGTGCCGGAGACCCCGCCCTCGACGGAATTCTCGATCGGCGCCATGAGGGCGTCGACGGCACCGGCGAGGAGGTCCGTGGCGGCGGTGGCGACGGAGGAGAAGGGCACCAGCTCCGGCTCCGGCGCGGCGAACTCCTCCGGGGTCTCGGCGAGAGCCTGCAGGAGGGCCTGGTGGGTGAAGGTCGTCTCGGGACCGAGGAATCCGTACCGCATGGGGAAAGAGTACTCGCGCGGACGTGGTCGCTCAGGCGCCGGCGATCAGGCGCTGGGGAGGGGCTCGGCGCCGAGCCAGTAGCGGCGGGCGCCGTCCCGGACGTCCTCGAGCACCCCGCCCGCCTTCTCGATCGTGCGGCGGGAGGCGTGGTCGGCGTCGTCGCAGGTGACCAGCACCGGGGTGATGCCGAGCACGGGCGCGTCGGCGAGGGCGAGGTCGAGCGCGGCGGCGGCGGCCCCCTGGCGGCGCGCGGAGGGGCGCACCGAGTAGCCGATGTGGCCGCCCTGCTGGAGGAGGACATCGTTCAGGCGGTGCCGGGTGGCGATGAATCCGAGCATCTCCTCGGTCGCCGCATCGAGGATCCAGCGGCTCGTGCAGTGCACCCAGCCGTCGGGGAGCTCGGTGTCCGGGGAGGCCGGGGAGGAGGGTGGAGCGTCAAAAGGGCGGGTCCCGGTCCCATCGTGCCGCAGCCGCGGCCTGCTCCGGATCGTCGCCCGGCCCGTAGGCCCCCTCGAGGGCGGTGTCGATCGGGCCCCATTCGCGGTGCAGGCGTTCGAGCTCGCCGTTGCGTGCCATCGCCTCCATGTCGAGCTGCCACTGGTAGTTCTCCCAGGAGTCCGTCAGGGCGGCGACGATCCGGGGCGTGGCGAGGTCGCGGCGTGGCGCCACCGTCGTGCGGATCAGGGGTGGGGAGCCGACGGTCCAGGTGGTGGAGCCGTCGGGTTCTCGGACCGGGTCCGCTCTCCGGGCGGTCTTGAGATCGTGGTGCCCCCAGTGCAGCCGGTGGAGGTTCTCGATGCTGGTGGGGCCTCCCTGTTCGGGATGCTCGTGGTCGAACTCCTCGATGTGGTCGTTCTCCGCATCGTCGGTGGTCGTCTTCGTGCAGCCGGGGGCGGCGCAGCGGGGATCGATCAGCCGCAGGTGCTCGACCATCTCGGGGGTGGGCCGGTAGCGCTGGGCGGGCAGGGGCAGGAACGCACCGGTGAGCGGTGCGGTGAAGACCCGGTGCCAGACGGGCTCGGACTCGGCGAGCGCGCGGGCCATGTCCGCCGGCAGCGGTGTCACGCCGTCGTAGGTGGCGGGGGTGTCGTCCAGGCCCATCAGGGTGAGCACGGGGATGACCACGTTGACGCGGTGGCGCGGCGCGGGCACCTCGACCCCGGCGGTCTCCAGCAGGGTGCGCTGGATGACGGCGTAGCGCAGTGCGGCCAGCGTCATGGTGGACCCGTCGCGCTCGACGTCCCCGTCGAGGTCGAAGGGGACCGGCGAGCCCTCCTCGAGAGCGTGGCGCTGCGCCTTCTGGACGGCCTTCGCCGTGGTGTCGAGCCGGCGGGCGAGCCCGAGGATCTCCGGGATCGGGCCGGTGACGCGCAGGCAGGCGACGCCGTCATCCCGCCCGCTGAGCTCGACGGCGACATCGCGGGCGTGCTCGGGGCAGGAGCGCGGACCGGCCGTCTCGAACCAGGCGACGAGCTGGCGCAGCTCGTCGCGGAAACGATCGGCGGGAAGCGAGGGGAGATCCCAGGCGGCGATATATTCATCGGCCTGGGAACGCTGATGGGGCGTGAGATCTCGCAGCGCTCTCAAGGCGCGCTGATGCCATTCGCGGGGCATCTCCCCGGAGGCGAGCCGCTCGAAGGTGCGGGGCATCTCGGCGATGGCCGTGTGCGCGTCCTCGATGCGCAGCGCGGCGACGCTCGTGGTGGTGCGCAGGGCGATGCCGACCGCGAGGCTGTGCTCCTCGCGCTCGAGGTGCGGATCCTCGTCATCGATCCAGAAGGCGGCGAGGTCGAGCAGCTGCCTCGCGCAGCGGCGCGACTCCTCGCGCTCGGCCTCCAGCAGTCGGGCGACGGCCGCGGCGTCGGCGCTGCCCGGGGTGACCTTCCCCCGTGCGAGCAGGGAGTCCTCCGTGAGCGGCGCGCGAGCCTGCACGCGGCGCACGGGCGGGGAGGCAGGCTCACCGGCCGTGGCGACGCCTTCTGCCGGGCGCGCGCTGGTCGCGGTCATGGCCTCCACCTCCTCGTCGGGGTCCTCGTGCAGGATGCACCGCGCACTCACCCCACATCCCGAAGGGGGTGAAGCTGTTCCCATTTTACCGGCAGGCCCGCTTTCGAACAAGGTTCGAAACGGACTGGGGATGATTTTGTGGATAACTCCGAGTGGGGAGGAACAGTGCTGCGGCCGGCCCGGAAAGAATCCGCCGGGACGCTATGTCCCGGGCCTCTCCGCGCGCAGGTCGAGAACCCATCTCTGCACGCGGCGGTGCACGTCCGCGGGATGGCGCTCCTCGATCCCGGTCCCCCGGGCCCCCAGCGCCCCGGCCACGGCCTTCGATGCCTCGTTGTCGGGCGCGATGCGCAGCACGAGGTGGTCGATCCGGGCGTCGGCCCGTGCGATGTCCACGAGCGCGGCGGCGAGGCGCCGGCCGTGTCCGCGGGACCGGTGCGCACGCAGCACCCAGTACGTCAGCGCCGCCTCGCCGCGCTCCAGGCCGGGTCCCAGAAGGGCCAGTCCCCCGCCGCCGAGGAGGGTGGGCACCGGTGCCCCGGCAGCGACCGCCGCGAACTCTCGGAACGGTCCGTCGGCTCGCCAGAGCGCCGTGCGCGCGAGGAAGGCGTCGAGCGTCTCCGGGGTCCAGCTCCGGCCGATGATCTCGGCGGCGAGCGCCTCGTCCTGCCCGGCGAGGAGCTGCTGCGCGTGCTGGGGCCCGAGCCGCTCGATCCTCATCACGCGGTCAGACGCTTCCCCATCACGACCTTCTGCGCGGCGAGCTCGCCGAGGACCGTCCATCCGCGAGCGCGATAGAGGCGGTGCCCGGCACCACCGATGTCCCCCCAGGCGAAGCCCAGCAGCACCTCGCCGGGAGCTCCGGCCCCCTCCGCGCCGGAGGCTCCGGCCCCGTCCGTGGCCGTGTCCAGGCGGAAGCCGTCCCGGCCGCGGTGCTGCTCCCAGAACTGCTCGCGCCAGGCGTCCTCGTCCGCGACGGCACCGCGGGTCGCGGGCCACAGCGCGCGGATGCGGTCGCGGAAGGCTGCGGCCGCCTCCGCCCCGTGGAGGTCGATGCGCGGTGCGGCGGGCGTTCCCGCGGCGGAGGAGAGGGTCATGAGGACTTCGCGTCCCTGTCTCCCGCGAGCGCGGCCCGCACCGAGGCGAGGATCTCGACGTCGCGGGCGCCGCGTGCCCGGGCGGTCGCGATCGGGCCGGCGAAGAGGGAGACCAGCCCGGCATCGACCGGGCCGCCGGATTCCCGCTCGGCGGTCGCCGCCTGCTCGCGCGCGGCCTCGACGGCGCCCGGGGCGATGGTGGTGCCCGCGCCGCGACGCGTGACGATGATCCGCCCCTCCTCGAGGAGCTTGTAGGCACGGGCCACCGTTCCGGGGGCGAGACCGAGATCCGCGGCATGGGTGCGGATCGCCGGCAGACGGTCGCCGGGGGTCAGCTCACCGGTGCGCACCTGCTCGAGGATCTCGCGACGCACCTGCTCGTAAGGGGGCTGGGGAGAAGGCATGACGACCACGATAGAGGGCGTGAGGGACCGGTGCAGGCCCTGTGCAGGTGCCGGGCGGGCGCTCCCCCGCCCCGTAGCATCGGGGCGTGTCCCAGGATCTGCTCGCCCCGTCCCGACGCCGTCCGCTGCTCGGCCCCGCGCCCGCCCATCGTCCCGGCTCCCGCCGCGGCCCGCGCGCGGCTGTGCTCCTCGGGCTGCTGAGCGCTCTCGTGCTCGGGCTCGCGCTCGCGGTGCCCGGGCCCTCCGCCTCGGCCGACGGCCCGGAGGATCCGGTGCGGCTCGTGATCGCCACCGCGGGGCTCACCTGGGAGGACATCGACGCGGAGCGCACGCCGACCCTGCAGTGCCTCGCGGACCGCTCCGGTGCCGGGGCGATGAACACCACCTCCACGACCGTGGTCTCCACGCAGCGGCAGGGCATGGAGTCGCTGCGCACCGGCTATCGCGGGCTCGCCGAGGAGGCGCCGCGCACCAGCGGGATCCCCACACCGCCCACCGATCAGTGGGAGCAGCTGCCGGTGACGACGGTGGAGGCCGACGATCCGGCCGCCGTCGGCGATGCCCTCGACGAGGGGGCGATCGTCCTGCTCGATGCCGGGTCGGTGCACGCTCACGACGAAGCGGCGCGCGAGCAGTCGCTCGAGGAGCTCGACGAGACCGTCGGCGAGGCGCTCGAGGCGGCCGGGGGCTGCGAGGCGCAGGAGCTGCCGCGCACCCTGCTGGTCTCCGTCGCGGCGACCGACCCGGAGGATCCGGCGGCGACGGAGCACACCGGCGCGGTCGCCTCCCGAACCGTCGGCCTGCAGGTCGCTCTCGACACCGCCTTCCCGGGCGAGGCGCTCACCAGCGGTGCCACCAAGCAGACCGGCGTGGTGATGCTCACCGACGTGCTGTCCACGATCCTCGGCTCGTACGACGCCGCCGCCGACGGGCTGACCCCGGGCCAGCCCTTCCGCGGCACCGAGCACGCGGATCCCCAGCAGCTGGCGCTGGACCGCTCGGAGGCGGCGCGGCTGGTGGACGGCGCGACCGTCCCCGCGCTCGGCTCATGGTTCGCGCTCGGCGCCGTCGGCGTGGTGATCCTGCTGGTCCCGCCGCTGGCGAGGCAGCCCCGGCTCGCGGGCGTCGGCCGGGCGCTGGCCGCCGTCGCTCCGCTCCCGCTGGCGGTGGGGATGTTCGCCTCGCTCGTGCCGTGGTGGCGGGCGGAGCACCCGACCCTGGCCCTGACCGGCGTGGTGTGGGCGGGCTGCGCGCTGCTGTCGGTGCTCGTGCTGGCCGGGCCGTGGCGGCGCCATCGCCTGGGCCCCGTCGGGGTCTCCGCGGCGCTGATCGCCGCGCTGATCCTCGGCGAATCCGCTCTCGGGTCCCCGTTCCAGCTCTCCTCCCCGCTGGGCGCGCAGCCGATCTCCGGCGGGCGGTTCTACGGGCTGTCCAATCACCTGTTCGGGATGGTGCTGGCGGCGTCGCTGATGGCGCTGCTGTGCCTGTTCTCGGTGGTGCGCACGCCGCGCGCCCGCGTGGTGTGGACGCTGGTGGTCGGTGTCGGGGTGGCGACGGTGTGCGTCGCCCCCTCGATGGGCGCGGACTTCGGCTCGATGCTCGCCACGATCCCGGCCTTCGGCCTGCTCGCGCTGCTGGTCTCCGGGATCCGGCCGCGGCTGTGGCATCTGCTGGCCCTCGGCGCGGGAGGGGCGATCGCGGTGCTCGGGGTGTCGTTCCTGGACTGGCTGCGGCCGCCCGAGGACCGCACGCACCTGGGGCGCTTCATCGATGAGCTGCTCAGCGGCGAGCTGATCGCGGTGATCGTCCGCAAGCTCTCGCAGAACATCGCGATGACCACCGGCTATCCGGCGCTCGCGGTGATCATGGTGCTCGCGGTCCTCGCCTCGGTGGCGCTGCTGATCCCGGGGCGGCTGCGCTGGCGCCGGCTCGCCGCGCTGGACGCCGAGCACCCCGCCTCGTACGCGGTGCGGGTCGCGCTCGTGGTCGGCGCCTGGGTGGGCTACGCGGTCAACGACACCGGGCCGGTGCTGGTGGCCGCGATGGTGGGGCTGTGGCTCGCGCACCTGCCGGCCGTGCTCCCCTCGCCGCAGGCGGCCGACGCCCCTGCGCAGCCGGCCGACCGCCCCGCACGGGCGGTCTGAGCGGGAGGTCCGCTCAGCTGTTCTCCGCGTCCACCGCGGCGTGGACCACGAGCGAGGTGTACTCGTCCGGGGTCACCGGGGTGGTGAGGGAGGCGGGCAGGGCGGGCTCGCCGCTGCCGAGGTGGGAGGCGATGATCACCGCGTGCTCGGGCGAGAACAGCCCCTGGACCGGAGCGTCCCGCAGCCGGGCGGCGAGCGCCTCGAGGTCGGTGCCCGCGAGGTAGACGACGTCATCGGGGGCGAAGGCGCCGTCGACGGGCAGCTCGCGCAGCAGCGCATCGAGCTCGTCGATGTCCACGTCGCCCAGCGCCCGGGTCTCGTCATCGGAGAACTCGCCGGTCACCGGGAGGTCCGCGAGGGTCGCGCGGCGGTCCTCGGCGCGGTGCTCGGCCCGCTGCTCGGCCTCCTCCTCGGTGAGGACCCGCCAGGTCTTCTCCTGGTGGTGGTCCCCGGCGCCGGAGGGCAGCGGGGCCTCCTCGGGCTGTTCGAGGCTGGAGCGGCTCTCGACCTCGTCCTCGTCGAAGTCCGGCACGAGATGGCGTTTGCGGGCCAGGGCGCGCAGCACGTCGCGCAGCTGGGCGGCGCGGTGCAGCTGGCCGCGCAGGTCCTTGCCGGTGGCGCGGTGGTGCAGCTCGGCCGGGATCTCCTTGACCCAGAACCCGGAGGTGAGGGCGTCGATCGAGAGGGAGGTCTCCACCCCCCAGCCCGGGGCGAGCGGGAGGCAGGCCTCCCAGGTCTCGCGGGTGATGCAGCGGGTGCCGGAGAGCGGCTGGGTGGGCTCCCAGCCGGTGGCGCGGAGGATCCCGCGGCGGGCGGTGCGCACCACGATGCCCATGCCGGCCGCGCCCGTCTGCGGGGGCAGCAGCGCGATCGCCATGTCCACGCCCTCGCCGAGCACCGCGTCGACCAGCGGCTGGGCGGCCTCGGCGCTCTCGCCCATGTCCGCGTCGAGGAACAGCAGCGCGCGGGGCACGGTCTCGTGCGGCGCGATCACGGGCAGCGGGCCGGTGTGGCCGGGCACGCGCGGCTCGGCGTGCAGCTCCTCGGAGAAGCCCTCCCCGCCGTCGGCCCGCTCCGCGTCCTCGCGGATCGCGACCATCTGCGCGCCGGTGGCCATCGCCGCCGCCTTGCCGCGGTTCGTCTTGTGCCGCACCACCAGGGCGTCGGCCCCCATGGCGACGGCGGAGGTCGCATCGGTGGAGCCGTCGTCGACGACGACGACCAGGTCCACGCCCGCGATGCGGCGCGCCGAGGCGATGGTGGTCTCGATCCGCTCCGCCTCGTTCTTGGCGGGGATCACGACGGCCGCCCGCTCGGGGCGGTGCACCGTCAGCGGCCCCGCGGTGCTCATCGCAGCGTCACCTGGCGGGCCACGATGCCGCCGCGGGCGCGGCGCTCGAGGGCGGTGAGCGGCTCGGTCGAGGCGAGCGCCTCCTCGAAGCGGGTGCGGAACGCCTCGGCCTCCGCCTCGACGCCTTCGGCACCGAAGCCCTTGGGCAGGTCCCACACCGGGATGGAGAGGCCCTCAGCCCGGAAGGAGCCGACGTACTTGGTGCCCTCGCCGAGGCCGGACTCGCGCCGGGCGTGCAGGCGGGTGACCGCGTCGATCACCGCGTCCTCGTCGGCCTCGAGCACCCAGCGCAGGTGCTCCTTCGGGCCGGCGTCGACCCAGTAGGCGTGGGGCAGGCCGGCGACGGGCCGGGTGGGCATGATCGAGTCGTTCGCCTGCGTGATCGCCTGCTCGATCTCCGCGGTGCGCTCCGCGCTGGGGTCCAGCCAGAACTCGAAGGTGTCCTGCACCTGGATCGCGAAGTCGCCGCCGAGGTCGAGGATGTCCTGCAGGCGGGGGGCGTCGTCGTCGAGGGTGACGGTGGTGATCGGGTTGCCGGGCTCGAGGGCGGCGGCCAGCCGGATCGCCTGGCCGATGCCGCGGGAGAGGTCTCCCCCGGGATAGCCGGCCTGGATGCCGACGGTGACGGAGCCGTCCGTGCGGCGCACCGCGGGCCACGCCATCGGCAGGACCGTGGCGAGCTCGACGTCGAGCGAGCCGTACTCCTCGGTGGTCCTCGCGGCCATCGTGGCCGCCGGGATCAGCTGGCGCATCGCCACCAGGTCCTGCTCATTGGGCAGGCCCTCGAAGGGGCGACGGACCAGCTCGTTGCTCGAAGGGGAACTCATGCCGGGAAGTCTACCGATCCGGGCCGCGCTCCATGAGCAGCTCCGCGTCGTCATCGGGATTGCGGCCGATGACGCCGAAGCCGCACCGCTCGTACAGGCGACGGGCCGGGGCGTTGGTCTCGACGACCGCGAGGCGCATCGCCGCCCGCGGACGGTGCGCCGCCGCCCACCCGAGGCACTCGGCGATGAGAGTCTCGCCGACGCCCCTCCCCCGCGCCTCCGGGGCCACCCAGAGGGAGAAGAGCTCGAGAGGCTGCTCGTCACCGGGATCCACGAGCCGGGCCATCCCCGCCGGCTCGTCCCCGCACCGTGCGACGAGCACGAGCCCGGCGGCCGTGAAAAAGCCCTGCCAGTAGGACTCGCCCTCCGCCGCATCCCGTGCGAGAGTGCCCGCGAGCGTGCTCGCGAAGGCCTCCGGGGACTCCTCGAGAGCGCGCAGGCGCAGCTCGCGCCAGAGCCGCCAGTGGTCGGGGGTCGCTCGCTGCACACGGATCACGGCACCAGACTCGCAGATCAGCCCTGGCATCGCCCGCCATTGACCTTCCTCGGAGCCGGGCAGATGATGACAGCACCCTGCCCCGAGGAGTTCGTCATGGTTGCCCTGACCAACGTCATCACACTCGCCATCGATCGTGCCCGGGAGGCCGCCGACGGCCACTACACCCGCCACCTGGTGCGCACCGGGCCGCTGCAGCAGACCGTGATCGCGCTGCGCGAGGGAGTGCGCCTGGCCGAGCACGAATCCGAGGTGCCCGCGACGATCTACATCCTCTACGGGGCGATCCGCGTCGACTCCGCCGAGCCGTTCGTGCTGGAGAGCGGCTATCTGCACGAGATGCCCGCCCAGCGCCGATCGGTCGAGGCGATCTCGGACACCGTCCTGCTGCTGACCGCCGTGCCCGGGCCGGACTCCGTCGAGGGAGAGGACAGCGTGCACGTGCTGCCGCCGCTGTGACGGGCCGGCTCACAGGTGGGTGCCCACCTCCATGAGCTCCTGCGCGCACTCCTCGAGATCCCGCGGCTCGACCCCGTCGAGCATGTGGAGGGCGAAGTCGGTGCTGAACCGCTCGAAGAAGAGCGTGCCGCGCACCGAGTTGCCATGCAGGTCCAGCTGCGGGGCGTAGCTCGCCACCCCGAAGCGGGAGGGCAGCGCGGCGATGATCCCGCCGCCGACCCCGGACTTCGCGGGCAGCCCCACGTCGCTCACCCAGTCGCCGGCGTTGTCGTACATGCCGCAGGTGAGCATCACCGAGAGCACCTTCCGGGCGGCGACGCGGGAGAAGACCACCTCGCCGGTCAGCGGATTCGTGCCGCCGGAGGCGAGGGTCGCGGCCATCACCGCGAGGTCGGTGACGCCGGCGAGCACCGCGCAGCCCTCGATGTACCCGCCCACCACGTCGGCGGCGTCCTCGGTCATGGAGCCGGCGGCGCGCAGCATGTAGGCGAGCGCGAGGTTGCGGTCCGCGCTCTTGAGCTCCTCCCGCCAGGTCGCGTCATGCGGCTCCAGGGGGCGGCCGGCGGCGGCGTCGAGCACCGCCCGCAGGCGCTGCGTGCGCTCCTGCGTGGTGGTGCCGAGCATCGCGTGGGTGCGGATCGCACCGATGTTGACCAGCGGGTTCTTCGGCTTCTTGGTGACCGGGTCGAGGCTGAGGGCGTTGAACTGCTCGCCGGAGGGCTCCTCGTCGACGAGCGAGTTGACGTGGTCCATGCCGTGCAGGTCGATCGCGGCGCCGTAGGCGAAGGCCTTCGAGATCGACTGGATCGGGAAGGTGTGGTCCGTGCCGGAGCGGGTGATCTCGCCGTCGACCGAGCAGATCGCCACCGAGAGGTGGTCCTGGCGCGCGCCGGAGAGGAAGGACAGCTCGGGGATGTCGCCCTGCGTCTCGACGTCGCCGGTGATGCCGCGATCGGGCACCACCACCTCCGGCTCACCGGTCGCGGTCGCCGTGGAGAGAGCCGTGGTGAGGCGGCTGAGGTACAGGTCCAGGGCGGTCGATGCGCTGTTCACAGGGCCGACGGTACAGGCCGGGCCCGGGCATCGCCCACGGCTCAGCCCTGCGGGGTGCGGGTCCCGCGATCGGCGCGGAAGGCGCGGCGCCGCGCGTGGGCGTGGACCTCGTCGAGCTGCTCGTGCTGGCGCAGCGCCTGCTCGGCGAGCTCGTGGAACACCGTCGCGTCCAGCCCCAGCTCGTCGGCGTTCTCGGCGAGGGTCTGCCAGCCGCCGCGCTTGCCGATCACGGCGCAGCGCAGCAGCTCCGTCTCGAGCACCATGGTCATCGGGGAGCGGCGGACGAGCCGGCCGTTTGCCTTCAGCCGGCCTGCGTGCTCGCCGAGCCACGCGGCCGCCTGCCGGGCGGGTCGCCGACGCAGGCCGAGATCGTCGATCAGCTGCTGGAGGAGGCGTCGCTCGGCGCGGATCTGCTCCGCCAGCGTGGACAGCGTCGCGTACACGGGCGTGTCCGCGAAGTCCGCCGCCATCCGGTCCACCCGGGCGGCGCCCGCGGTCGCGCCGGTGAGGTGATCGGACAGGTACAGCCCGAGCAGCGTCTCGTCGATCCGCGAGGAGACCTCGGCCCCCTCGCCGCCTCCCTCCCCGCGGTGCGGCGAGCGCCGGCGACCCGGGCGCGGCGGCTGTCGCGGGGGCGCATCGGCACCGAGTCCGCGCCGCGCCCCTCGGCCATCCCCTCGAGCAGCTCCGCCAGCGTCTCGGCGGCGCTGTGGCGGGGCTGCCAGCCCAGCAGCCGCTGCGCCCGGGAGCTGTCCATCACCGGGGCGTTCATGCCCATGTCGAGCCAGCCGGCGTCGGCCGCGACCAGTCCGGTGCGGTGCCCGGCGGCGAGCGCGGCGCGGACCGCCGGCACCGGCAGCTCGAGGGCGCGTCCCCGCCCGAGGAGCCGTGACAGGGCTGCGACGTCGAGGAGGTCGTCGGCGCAGATGTTGAACGCGCCGGGCTGACCCAGCACGGCCGCCGCGGTGTAGGCCTCGGCGACGTCCTGCGCATGGACGACCTGGAGCCGAAGCCCGCGCGGCAGCGGCACGAGTGGCGGGCGCCCGACGCGCAGCAGCTGCACCGGCATCCAGCCGCCCAGGAAGTACCGCGGAAGTACCGCTGGATCTCGGAGCCGGCCTCGCCCTGGAAGATCAGCGCCGGTCGCAGCCGGGTGACGGTGAGCGCGGGGTGGGAGCTGGGGCCAGTCCCCGACCGGTCGGTCCCCGCCCGCTCCGCCCGCAGCGCGGTCACAGCTCTGTCATGACCGGCCGGTAGGCTTCGCTGCGGCCTTTCCTCCCCGGCGCTCCCGCCCCTTCCACCTGCGGATCCTGGCGAGCTCTTCCCCCTGGCGAGGCCTTCTCGACCGGCTCCCGAGGAGGACGATGCCCATGATGGGCGGACATCACGCGATCAGCGGCACCGCCGCCTGGATGGCCCTGGCCGGCTCCGCGCCCGTCATGGGAAGGGTGACGGGGCTGGACCTGTGGCAGCTGGATCCCGCGCAGGTGATCGCCGGTGCCGTGGTCGCGACCGGCGCCGCGCTGCTGCCGGACATCGACCATCCCAGCGCCACGATCTCCCGCTCCGGCGGCGGGTTCACCAAGGCGCTCACCCGCACCATCGGCTCCGTGACCGGGCACCGCGGCGCGACCCACACGCTGCTGGCGGCCGTGGTGTTCACCGCGGCCGCGGTGCTCGTGCTCGGCCTGGACTGGCAGGTGGATGTGGCGCTGCTGGGCGAGGTGCAGGCCGGGGCCGTGCTCCTGGTCGCCGCGATGTGCGCGCTCGGCACCCGCGCGCTGAAGATGGTCGACGGGGCCCTCCTGCCCTGGGCAGTCGGCCTCGGCGCCGGGCTGCTCGTAGCCGTGATCGCGCCCGACACCTCCGTCTGGCTGCCCGCCGCCGTCGCGGTCGGCACCCTCACCCATCTCGCGGGAGACCTGCTCACCACCGATGGGATCCCCTTCCCCACCTGGCCGCTCGTGGCACGCCCGCCCAGGCGCCTGGCCACCCCGCTGTGGCAGCGCAGCGGTGACATCGCGCTGCCGCTGCTGGGCGATGCGGGCAGCGTCCGGGAGTGGCTGCTGTGCACGGCGCTGACCGCCTTCGCGGCGACGACCGTGACCGTCACCATCGCCGGGGCGCCCGAGATGCTGGCGGTCTGAGCACCGATCGGACCACCCCGGGCCTCTGGGTCGCCCAGACGACGACTCAGGTCGCCAACCCCACGGATGCAAGTTCTTGCAGGTTCTGGCGCACCCATTGAGGTCTTCTTCTGCAGGCCGTAGGGTCGTCACGACGCACCGCCGCTCACTGGCGCTGCATCTCGGGAGATTTCTTGCAAGATGCTCCGCTTCTTGCAGATCTCCGTGCCCTTCGCCCGCCGGCCCGGTCGGCGGCAGATGCCCGGACAGAGGAGTCCTCGCATGTCGGTCCCGCGCACCGCCCCTCGCCTGCTCGCTGTGCTCACCGCACTGTTCATCGCCACCTCGACCGTCCTCGGCACTGCTCCGCTGGTGCATGCCGTCGGCCCCGATCAGCCGGTGTTGACGGGCAGCTTCCAGGACGCGCTGGGCTGTGCCGGTGACTGGCAGCCGGACTGCACCGCTTCGCAGTTGAGCGAGGACCCCGAATCGGGCATGTTCACCGCGACTGTCGACATCCCACCCGGCGATCACACCTACAACGTCGCGATCGGCGGCGACCGGGACGAGAACTATGGCGCGGGAGGTGTGCCCGGGGGCGAGGAGATCTCCTTCTCCCACGACGGCGGACCGGTCACCTTCTGGTACGACTCGGCGACGCATGTGGTGCAGAGCAGTGCCGAGGGCCCTTTCGTGACCCTGCCCGGCTCCTTCAACGCAGCGCTGGGATGCTCCGAGGACTGGATGCCCTCCTGCATGCGCACCTGGATGCAGGATGCCGACGGTGACGGCGTGTACACGTTCTCGACCGAAGAACTTCCCCGAGGGTCCTATGAGGTCAAGGCCGCCCATGGAGGATCGTGGGATGAGAGCTACGGCGTCGACGGTGCACCGGACGGCGACAACCACACCTTCTCCACCCAGGAAGGCGATCTCGTGTCCTTCCGATACGACCCTGCCACTCATGAGCTGAGCATCGAGGCCTCCGACCCGCTGACCGCCGGCTCAGGCACACAGCGTGCTCACTTCGTGGACGAGAGCACCATCGCGTGGCCCGCGGACCTGGTCGGCGACGGCCCACAGACCCGCTGGGAGCTGTTCACGGCGCCCGAGGGCGGGATCGGTGTGGAGGCCGGCGAGGTGACCGGCGGGCAGAGCCTCGGCGAGCTCACGCTGCGCGAGAGCGGCCTGGAGGAGAGGGAGCTCACCGGGCGAGGTCATCTGACCGACTTCGTGGCTCTCGAGCTGCCGGAGCTCGACCGCGCCGTGCTCGGGGAGGCGCTGCGCGGCGAGCTGATGCTCGCCCAACACGGCCCGGGCGGGGTCGAGGCACTCACCGGGCTCCAGATCGCCGGCGTGCTCGACGACCTGTACGCGGGCGACGCCGACGAGCAGCAGCTCGGCGTGCACTGGGACGGCACGACACCCTCCATCGCGCTGTGGGCGCCGACCGCGAAGGATGTCACGCTGCGCCTGCACGGCCCGGCGGAGGCGGCCGGCGATCCGTCGGCCGAAGCGACCGAGGTGAGCATGCAGCGCGGTTCCGGCGGGGTGTGGACCGCGCAGGGCACCGCCGACTGGGCCGATCAGGCGTACACCTTCGCCGTCGAGGTGTTCGTGCCTGAGCTGGGCGAGGTCGTCACGAACACCGTCACCGACCCCTATTCCGTGGGCCTGACCCTGAACTCGCAGCACTCGGTGGTGCTGGACCTCGACGACGAGCGCTGGGCACCGGAGTTGTGGGCTGATACCCCTGCCCCGGCGGTCGGGCAGTTCGCCGACCAGACCATCTACGAGCTCCATCTGCGGGACTTCTCCGCCGGCGACGAGGCGCTGCCCGAGCAGGTGCGGGGCAGCTATGCGGCCATCGGACATCCCGATTCCACCGGTTCAGAACGTCTCGGAGAGCTCGCCGAGGCGGGGATGACCACGGTGCATCTGCTGCCCACCTTCGATATCGCCACCATCGAGGAGGACCGCGCCGCGCAGCAGCACCCTCAGATCCCCCAGGGCGCGGGGCCCGCGTCGACCGAGCAGCAGGAGGCGGTCACGGCAGTCGCGGACGAGGACGCCTACAACTGGGGCTACGACCCGCTCCACTTCCTGGCACCTGAAGGGTCATATGCGACCGACGGCCACCAGATCGGTGGCGAGCGCACCGTCGAGTTCCGCTCCATGGTCGGCGAGCTGCACGGGATGGGCCTGCAGGTGGTGCTCGACCAGGTGTACAACCACGCCGCCGCGCACGGCCAGGCGGATGGCTCCGTGCTGGACAGGATCGTGCCCGGCTACTACCACCGCCTGGACCTCGAGGGCGCGGTGGAGACGTCGACCTGCTGCTCGAACCTCGCGACCGAGAACGCCATGGCCGAGAAGCTCATGGTCGATGCGACGGTGCTGTGGGCGCGCGAATACCGCGTGGACGGTTTCCGCTTCGACCTCATGGGACATCACTCGGTGGAGAACATGACGGCAGTGCGTGCCGCGCTGGATGCGCTGACCCTCGAGGCCGACGGGGTGGACGGGACGAGCATCTACCTCTACGGCGAGGGCTGGGATTTCGGCGAGGTCTCGGGCAACGCCCGTTTCACTCAGGCCATCCAGGGGCAGCTCGGCGACACCTCCATCGGCACCTTCAACGACCGTCTGCGTGATGCCGTGCACGGCGGCAGCCCCTTCGACACCGACAAGCGCACCGCGCAGGGCTTCGGCAACGGCCTCGCCACGATGCCCAACGGTTTCTCGGAGGTGAGCGAGGAGGAGGAGCTGACCGATCTGCGACATCGCACGGACCTGATTCGGGTCGGCATGGCCGGGAATCTCGCCGACTTCGAGCTGCTCGGTTCTTCCGGCGAGACGGTGCGCGGTGACGAGCTCGATTACAACGGGGTTCCCGCCGGGTACGCGACCCGGCCCGAGGAGACCGTGAACTATGTCGACGCGCATGACAACGAGGCGCTGTACGACATGAACGTGTGGAAGCTGCCGCAGGACGCCCCCATGGACGTGCGCGTGCGCATGAACACGCTCTCCCTGGCAACGGTCACGCTGGGCCAGTCCCCCTCGTTCTGGGCCGGGGGAACAGACCTAATGCGTTCAAAGTCCCTGGACCGTGACAGCTACAACTCCGGCGACCACTTCAACACGATCGACTGGACGGAGCAGACCAACGGCTTCGGCAGCGGCCTGCCGCCCGAGGAGAAGAACGAAGAGGCCTGGGGGCTGATGGGCCCGATGCTCGAGGATCCGGCCAAGACGCCTTCCCCGGAGGACATCTCCCTCAGCAGCGACGTCGCCCTGGACCTGCTGCGCCTGCGCTCCTCGTCCCCGCTGATGACGCTCGGGGATGCCGCGCTGATCCGGCAGAAGGTGAGCTTCCCGAATGCGGGCCGCGAGGCGACCCCCGGTCTGCTGGTCATGAGGGTCGACGACACCACGGGTGAGGACATCGATCCCGCGCTCGACGGACTGGTGACGGTGTTCAACGCCTCTGACGAGACGATCACCGAAGCGATCGACGGCATGGTCGGGCTCGAGCACGAACTCCACGAGGTGCAGGCCGGCGGCGCCGACGACGTGGTCAAGGAGGCGACCTGGGACACGGCGACCGGCACGGCGACCGTCCCCGCGCACACCGTCGCGGTGTTCGTGGCCCCGCAGACCCGCGACGACGAGAAGCCCGACGGCGGAGACGACGAGGAGGCACCGGGCGACGTAGAGGAACCCGGAGACGGTGAGGAGCCCGGCGACGGTCAGGAGCCGGGAGACGCCGAGGATCCCTCGGGCGATGTTCATGCCGGCGCGGGACCGGGGACCGACGGGGACGGCGAGCCCGCCGCGGACGGAGCCGGGGACGCACCGACCGCGGATTCCGATTCCGCCAGTTCACCCACCTCTTCCGCACCTCCTGCAGAGAGCTCCCGGGGACCACTCGCGAGGACGGGATCCGAGGTGCTTCCCTGGGCGCTGGCTCTGATGCTCCTGCTCGGCACCGGGATTGCTCTCATCGCCCGCGCCCGCCGCGGCTGACCACCCCGGGCCGCTTCCCCGGGGCGGGCCGCAGGATCGTCAGGATTCGACTCATTTTCCCCGCACGACGAGTCAGATCCTGACGATCCTGCGCGTGCGGGGCGCGGGCCATGCGGGGAATGTGCCCGCGCACCGACCCCTCAGGCGCGCGAGCACCAGAGCAGCCAGACGAAGCAGGGCGCGCCGAGCAGGGACGCCATGAGGCCGGCGGGGATCCGGGCCGGGGCGATGAGGGAGCGGCCGAGCGCGCCGGCCGGCCCCACGAAGCCGACCACGCCTGCGGCGACCACGCTGATCGCGGCGAACACGGCGATCACCCGGGTGGAGCGCACGGGCGCGCCCAGGCTCGAGGCGGCATCGTCCCCGAGGCCCAGCACGAAGCCTGACCTCACCGAATTCGGCCCGTCCACCGCTGCACATATCGTGAACCGTGGGGGCGGTCACGGGGCCGGACCGCAGGTCGCGCCCCGGCGCGGGGCGCGGGGCCTATCCTGAGACCCAGAGCACTCTTCGACCCCTGCGCGACGACGCGCTCACCGACAGGAGACGACGATGCCCCACCTGCTCGATGTGCCCGGCATGAGTCGCTGGATCCAGCGCGATGGACCAGAGGCCGTGCTCACCGGCCTCATGCAGTGCCTCGAGGAGGATCTGCGCCGCTGGGACGACTTCGAGAAGATCCCCCGCGTGGCCAGCCACACCCCGTTCGGCGTGATCGAGCTGATGCCGACGACCGACGGGGAGCTGTACTCCTTCAAGTACGTCAACGGGCACCCGATGAACCCGGCCCGCGGCCTGCAGACCGTCACCGCCTTCGGAGTGCTGGCCGATGTGGACAACGGCTACCCGATCTTCTTCGCCGAGATGACGCTGCTGACGGCGCTGCGCACCGCGGCGCAGTCGGCACTCGCCGCACGGGAGCTCACCCGCGCCGGCGCGCAGGTCCATGCGCTGATCGGCGCCGGCTCGCAGGCCGAGTTCCAGGCGCTCGCGATGCGGGCCGCGCTCGGCATCTCCCGGCTGCGGGTGGTGGATCTCGACTCCGCCGCGGTGGAGAAGGTGCGGCGGAACCTCGAGCCGCTCGGCTTCGAGGTGGTGCTGTGCGAGAGCGTCGACGAGGCCGTCGCGGGGGCCGATGTCATCACCACCTGCACCGCGGACAAGGTCCGCGCCGCGGTGCTGCACCACGACCAGGTGCGCCCCGGCACCCACATCAACGCGATCGGCGGCGACTGCCCCGGCAAGACCGAGATCGATCCGGCGCTGCTGGCCGCCTCCCGGGTGGTGGTCGAATTCGCGCCGCAGACCCGCATCGAGGGCGAGATCCAGCAGCTGCCGCCCGAGTTCGAGGTCACCGAGCTGTGGCAGGTGCTCACCGGGGACGCCGCCGGCCGCACCGACGACACGGAGATCACCGTCTTCGACTCCGTCGGCTTCGCCCTCGCGGACTTCTCGGCCCTGCGCCACGCCCAGCAGGCCACCCGCGGCGCGGAGCTGCTGCAGTGGATCGACGTGATCGCCGATCCGGACGACCCGAAGGACCTCTTCTCCCTCATCGCCCGCGCCGAGCGCTGAGGCGAGCGGCGCTCAGCCCTCGCGGCTCGGCTCGACGATCTCCGCGGGCTCGCTCACCGTCTCGGTGCCGGTGAGCCGCCCGAGCTGCCGCATCAGGTGGTAGATGGCCAGAGCGGCGACGGTGCCCAACGCGATCCCGGTGAAGGCGAAGCCGCCCACCTCCCAGTGCAGGTCGGCGATCGCGATCACCAGGGCCACGCCCGCGGTCATCTGGTTCCTGGGCCGGGAGAAGTCGACCCCGCCGTCCACCCACATGCGGAAGCCGACGATGGCGATGAGCCCATAGAGCACGAAGGTCACGCCGCCGAGCACACCGGGCGGGATCGTGTTGATGACCGCCCCGATCTTGGGCGACAGCGACAGCCCGATCGCCACCAGCCCCGCGACCCAGTAGGCGGCGGTGGAGTAGACGCGGGTGGCGCTCATGACGCCGATGTTCTCGCCGTAGGTGGTGGTGGGCGAGCCGCCGAAGGTGGCCGAGAGCGCCGTGGCGACGCCGTCGGCCGTGAGCGTGCGGCCCACCATGTGGTCGAGGTTCCGGTCGGTCATCGTGCCCACGCTCGTCACATGGCCCACGTTCTCCGCCAGCAGCACCACGATCACGGGCAGGAAGATCGGCAGCAGGCCGAGGGAGAACTCGGGGTGGTGGAACTCGGGCAGCCCGAACCAGGCGGCCTCCCGCACCGGCGTGAAGTCGACCTCGCCGCGCACCACCGCGATCACATAGCCCACCACCACGCCGACCAGCACGCTGACCCGGCCCAGCATGCCGCGGAACAGGGCGGTGCACAGGATGATCGCGATCAGCGTGAGGGTGGCCGTCAGCGGTGCCTGCGAGAAGTTGTCCCGGTACGTGGTGGGCACCAGGTTCAGGCCGATCAGCGCCACGATCGAGCCCATCACCACCGGGGGCATGAGCACCCCGATCCATGCCGTGCCGACCTTCTGGACCAGCAGTCCCAACGCCGCCAGCAGCAGCCCGGTGAGCATCACGCCGCCGAGAGCCGCCCCCATCGAGTCCGCCTGGGTGGAGGCGGTGATCGGGGCGATGAAGGCGAAGGAGGAGCCGAGATAGCTGGGAACCCTGTTGCGGGTGATGACCAGGAACAGCAGCGTGCCGATGCCGGAGAACAGCAGCGTGGTCGAGGGTGGGAAGCCCGTCAGCAGCGGCACCAGGAAGGTCGCGCCGAACATGGCGATCACGTGCTGCGCTCCGATGCCGATGGTCAGCGGCCAGGCCAGCCGCTCCTCCGGCCGGACGATCGCGTCGGGGGCGACGGAGCGGCCGTCGCCGTGCAGGGTCCAGCGGAACATGGTTCTCCCGGGAGTGAGGAGCGAGGGGGCGGGCGGGGCGCGGGGACGGGCGGGGACCCGGTGCTCAGCGGCCGGGGAAGGCCTTGCGCCGGGCGGTCTCCGCGCTGACGTCGGGGACGCGGTCGAGCAGGGAGACGCGGGCGCCGTCGCGGGCGCGGAAGTCGGCGAACATCCGGGAGACGTCCGGGGCGCCGAACTCGTCGCGCACCGGGGCGGGCACGGTGAGCATGAGCGCGGCGGCGAGGCCGATCGCGAGGGCGGCACCGCCGGTGACCAGCCCGGCGCCCGCGGCCATCGCCAGCGAGTTCACGATGACGTCGAGGAAGCCGACGATCACCAGCACGAGCGCGGCGATCACGCCGCTGGCCCGGGCGGTGACCGCCGGTCGGGACAGCAGCGAGGTGCGGCCGAACAGGGAGACCACCACGAAGCAGAGGCACACCACGGCGTCGATGAGGTGGAGCGCGGGGCTGCCCGGGGCCCGGCCCGCCAGGGCGGCGATCGCGGCCAGCAGGTGCCACAGCACCGCCGTGGCGTGCATGACGGCGCTGAACTCGAAGGCACGCACGCAGTAGACCAGCCAGTCGGTGCGGCGGAAGGAGACCGGCATGCTGCGCACGAAGGAGCGGGAGATCATCAGCCCGAAGGCGGCGACCAGGAACGGCAGGTACACGAAGCCGGTGGCGAAGCTCAGCGGTGCCGCGAACTGCAGGCCCAGGGTGTTGTCGCCGAGAGCGGCGATCACCAGGGCGGCCACCACCGCGGTGGAGAACACGTACCAGGAGCGTTCCCGGCGCAGCGCGGAGGCCAGCACCACCCCGAGCAGCGCGGCGGAGATGACGGTGTCCGCGAAAGCGCTCAGCGAGTACGCCCAGCCCGTGGTGAACACCCGGCCCACGATCATGACCAGGGCGATCAGCAGGGCGGCGGCGGTCGCGATGCCCACCCCGACCAGCACGGTGCGCGCCACCCGGCGCGCCCGGGCCTGCGGCAGGTAGCCCTCGTGGGCGCGCGGCTCGACGCCGAGGATCCCGCCGAGCAGCAGCAGGGAGACGCCGATGCCGATGCCGACGGGCGGCCCCTCGGGCAGGGAGGCGAACAGCTTCGGCAGCGAGAGCACGAGGTCCGCCGCGATCACGACCACGGCGGTGACCAGGGCCGGCAGCATGCCCACCACCCGCAGCACCCGCACCGCGGGCAGCGGCGGCGCCTGCGGCACCCAGCGCAGCAGGTGCACGACCACGAGCGCCACCAGCCCGGTGCCGATGGCGATCTTCCCCGCGAGCTCCAGGCCGGGGCTGTGGGCGACGGTGAAGGTGGTGGTCAGCGCGGTCGCCAGGCAGATCAGTGCGGCGACGTCGCGCAGGGCGTCGAAGACCCCGAGCTCCTTGAAGCGGTCCGGGAGCACGAACCCGTCCAACGGGATCTCGTCGTGCTCCGCGTTCGGGGTGTGGCCGGAGCGGGCGTAGGAGACGGGGCGGGACAGCGGGGCGACGAGCCGCTGCTCGGCGTCTGCTCCCCCGTCGGCCGGCTCGTCATCGCCCGGCTCCGGTTCGCCGTCGGGCCCGAGCGCGGGGATCGCGCCGGTGGCCGTGTCCGGCTCGGCGGCCGCGAGATCGAGGTCGCTGAGGTCCACCGTCTCGTTCTCCCCCGGGGGCATCGCCGGGCCGGCGGCGCGGCGCGCGAGCAGCGGGGTGGCGTAGCGGTCGAACTCGGCGCGGTCGGGCAACCTGTCGGTGGGCAGGCTGTGCGGGTCGTCGACGGCGAAGATCCAGTCGGCGTCCTGGCCCTCGTCGTCGCGGCGATCCCTGTCCATCGACCTTCTCTCCTGCTGGTGGGCGCTCATGAGCCGTGCGGTTCCGCGCAGTGGGCGCGGGGGCGCCGTGCCGGCGTCGGGCACGGAGGTGCGTCTTGCATCTTAAGGAGGCGAGGGCCGCGCGGCCCGTCGGCGCGCCGACGCGGCAGGCGGGGAAAGCTACAGGTGCAGGCGCGTGGCCAGCTCGTGGCGCACCGCCCCGCCGCGCACGGTCAGCAGCAGCACGAGCGCCACGACGCTCAGCCCGCCGCAGATCGCGGAGGGGATCACGGTGCCCACCCACCCCAGGGCCAGGAACACGATCGGGGTGAGGCCGAGCAGCACGGTGAGCCCGGAGTAGACGACGTAGTCCCCCACCGCCATGCGGATCACCCGCACCGTGATGATCAGCCCGATGATCGAGGCGGCGCACAGGATCGGCACCACGTAGGTGAGCGACCAGGCATCCCAGCCGGTGAGGTAGTCCCAGTACACGCACACCCCGCCGGCGAGCACCACGAGGTAGACGATGGATTTGGCGAGGTTGCGGCGCTTGCTCGCCGCCACCAGCACCACCAGCCAGGTCGCGGCGATGCCCAGCCAGATCGAGCGCAGCGCCCCGATGCTCCCCTGGTCATGGCGGAACAGCAGCTGCGCGAGGAAGGACAGGGCGATCACCCCCAGCGAGGTGAGCGCGAGGACGCGCAGCACGCGGCGCCGGGTGAAGCGCAGGGCGACGGCCGGGTAGGGGCTGGGAGTGCTCGCCCCCGCCAGCGCCGCCCCGCACAGCGGGCAGCGGGCCCAGTCGCCCTCCACTCTCACGGCGCAGTCCGGGCAGCTCCTCATCGACCCACCTCCGCGAGCTCCGCCTCCGTGGTCCGGGTCGCGGCGAGGGACACCTCGATGCCCGCCTCGGTGAGCAGCCGCGCGTACTCGCGCACATGGTCGGTCTCCACGAAGGGCGAGGTGAAGGAGATCGTGAGCAGCCCGGCATGGGAGATGGCGCAGAACTGCGGGCGCGCCGCGGAGACGTGGAACGCCATCCGCCCCACATGGGAGGCGGCCGGCTCCGGCAGCGTCACCCGGCCGAGGTTGGAGATCGCGATCGTGAGGGAGCGGTTGTTCACCCGGTTCACCAGGCTCAGCAGGGTGTCCTTGAGCGGCCGGGGCACGATCCGCGCGAAGGGCGAGCGCTCCACCCGGATCAGCCGGTGCAGCTTCTCGTCGAGCGATTCCGGCGTGGCCTCGGCGCTGAAGTCCTCCTGGAGGTGGCGTGCGACGGCGCCGACGGAGTCGTCCCCCTCGCCGTAGGTGTGCTCGACGGTGATCGTGGCGAAGAAGTTCCGGGCGGAGGTCGAGGGGAAGAACTGCCGCAGGTTCACCGGCACCGAGGCGGTGAGGGTGGGGGCCGGCGGTGCTCCCGCGCCGGTGCGGCGCAGCGCCTCGAAGAACAGCGCGGTGAGGTACATCGACATCGCCACCCCCTCCCCCTTGGCCCGGGCCAGCACCGGCGCGGCAGGCATCGTGAGCTCGAGGACCCGGGTGCGGTGGTCGGGGGTGCGGGTGCCCCGCACGCGGTGGACGTGCCGGGCCGGCGGGGTCGGCTCCGGCTCGGGCGCGGCCGCCTCCTCCGGCAGCGGCTCCTCCGCCTCCTCGACGGTGAGCACGGCCGGGGCGGCCTCGCGGCTGAACTCCTCCTGGTGGTCGGCGCGCTCCCGACGGGCCCGGCGCCGACGACGGAAGTACTGCGCGAAGGAGTCGGTGGTCAGCTCGTGCACCTCGTCGGCCGCGAGCGCACCGGCGCGGGTGCCGAGGCGCTCGGGCGGCGGATCGGCGCTGGCCCCATCGGCCCCGCCCGCACCGTCGGCCCCGCACTCCTCCGGGAAGCGGCGGCGCACGTAGGCATCCAGCAGAGCGGTGAGGAACCACAGCGCGCCGGTGCCGTCGGAGAGGGCGTGGAACACCTCGAGGCTCACGCGGCGGCGGTGATGCACCACTCGGAACAGCAGGGTGCGCCGATCCGCCTGGTAGATCGGGGCGCAGGTGTGCTCGGTCTCCGGCTCGACCACGGGCTGCAGGTCGCTGTCCTGGAGGTAGTACCAGAACACGCCCCGGCGCAGCACCGCATGGTAGAGCGGGAAGCGGGCGAAGGTCGCCTCGAGCGCCTCCTGCAGCAGCTCCGGGTCGACCTCGTGGTCCAGCTCGGCGCTCATGCGGAACACCTTCGTGTCCACATCGCTGCGCGCGGCGAGGAAGATGTTCGAGGCGTTGTCCAGCCGCACCCAGCGCCGACGGTGCCGGGCCGGCCTCCTGCGCCTCGTGCCGGGCCGTGTCGGCATCATGAGGCCGCGTGCCCGCTCGGGCCCTCGTCGAGGAACGCGTCGATCAGCTCGTACGCCTCCTTCAGCGGGCGCGCGAAGCGGGGCAGCGTGATGAAGCCGTGCACCGCATGCTCGATGCGGTGCACGCTCACCCGGTTGCCGGCCTCGGCGAGCGCGTGCGCGTAGGCCTCCCCCTCGTCGCACAGCAGATCCAGCTCCGCGGTGATCAGCAGCGTGTCCGGCTGAGCGGAGAGGTCACCGGCCATGAGCGGGGAGACCAGCCGGTTGCGGCGCTGCACCGGATCGGGGACGTACATGTCGAAGTAGTCCTCGACCTCGGTGTTGGTGAGCCGGTAGTCCTCGCCGTGGCGGCGCACCGACTCGAAGGGCGAGGTGGTCGGATCGTGGTCCCAGTGGGTGACCGGGTACAGGAGGATCTGCCGGCGGGGCACGCGGTGGCCCTGCTCGCGCAGCAGCAGGGAGACCGCCGCGGCCAGGTTGCCTCCCGCGGAGTCTCCCACCAGCACGATCTTCTCGGCATCGGTGAGCCCGGCGCGGGAGGGGTTCTCGAGCAGGCCGCGGGCGGCGCCGTAGCAGTCCTCGAGCCCGGCCGGGAAGGGGTGCTCGGGCGCGAGGCGGTAGTCGACCGACGCCACACGGCAGCCGGTGAGGTCCGCCATCGTGGCGCAGGCCGGGGTGTAGGACTCGATGTCCCCGGTGACCCAGCCGCCGCCGTGGAAGAACAGCAGCAGCTCGTCGCGGCGCTGCTCGCGCGGGGTGAACACCCGCACCGGCACGCGGTGGCCGTCACCGCTGTCGGAGAAGGTGTCCCAGGGCGGGGTGCGGTAGCGGGCCGAGGGCAGCGCGGCCAGCTGACGCTGCAGCCGGCGCACCCGCTCGTAGTCCTCCCGCACGTCGAAGCGGGCGAAGGCGAGCAGGCGCAGCGCCAGCCGCAGCAGCGGGTTCACAGGAGCCGCGCCGGGGCGCCGGGAAGCGGAAGCATGCGTCTCAGCATAGACACGGCGCCCGTGCTCAGCGCAGCGTGCGCTTCTCCCCGGCGAAGCGCACGGCGGGCTCGGCGGCGAGGCGCCCCTCCCCCATCTCCACGACCGGGCCGATGAGCAGCCGGTGGGTGGCGGCGTCCACGGCCTGCTCCACACGGATCGCGAAGTGGGCGAGGCCGTCGGGCAGGATCGCGTCGCCGTCCGAGGTGCGGGTGACCTCGAGCCCGCTGAGCATGCCCTGCAGCGGCGCTCCCGGGGTGCCGAAGCGGTCCGCGAGGGCCTGCTGGTCGGCGGCCAGCAGTGTGAGGCAGAAGTGCCCGGCCTCCTCCACCGCCTCCGCCGCGCGGGACATGCCGTACAGCGCGATGAGCATCGTCGGCGGGTCGTAGGAGAGGTCGAGATAGGAATCGACCGTGACGGCCACGTCATGCGGACCCTGCCGGGTGCTTGCCACCGCCAGGCCCACCGCGAGCAGATCGCTCAGCCGGCGGTACTCGTCCTGGTCGACGGAGCCGACGGGGACGGTCGAGGAGGGACTCATCCGGCGCCCCCGCTCAGCGCGCCGTCGGCAGCATCCGGGCCCGGGCCGAGCTCGAGTCCACGACCTCCTTGCCGAAGGGGAAGCAGGTGACGGGGATGAGCTTGATGTTCGCCCAGGCCAGCGGGATGCCGATGATCGTGACGGCCTGGGCGATGGCGGTGCCCACGTGGCCGAGGGCCAGCCACCAGCCGGCGATCACGAACCAGACCACATTGCCCAGCGCGCTGCCGGCGCCACCGCGATGGGTGTCCACGACCTCGCGGCCGAACGGCCAGATCACGAAGCCCGCGATCCGGAACGAGGCGATGCCGAACGGGATCGTCACGATGAAGATGCAGGCGAGCACGCCGGCGAGCAGGTACCCCAGGAACAGGGCCCACCCGGCGGTGAGCAGCCAGATGATGTTCAGGATCAGGGAGAGGACGGAGCGCATGCCCCCACCTTAGGGACGCAGCCCGCCCCGGACCAGGGGGCTGTCCCCCGAGGCGGGACCGGGGCCGGGACGTGCCGTCGGTCGCACTGGGCGGGGCGGGGCTGATCGTCGTGGGCGCGGGGGCGGGCTCGGCGATTACCCTGGGCGCATGCCTGCACCCGAGATCGCGCTGACCGAGCGCTTCCAGACCGCTTTCGCCGCCGCCTTCGGGCCCGAGTACGCGCAGGCGGATCCCATCATCCGCCCCTCGCAGTTCGCGGACTTCCAGTGCAACGCCGCGATGGGTCTGGCCAAGCGCCTGGGCAGGAAGCCGCGGGACATCGCCGCGGAGATCGTGGCCGCCGTGGATCTCGCGGACATCGCCGAGACGCCCGAGATCGCCGGCCCCGGCTTCCTCAACATCCGCCTGCGCACCGACTGGGTCGCGGCCCAGGCGGCGGAGCTCACGGCCCCGTCGGCCGCCCTCGGCGTGCCCGCGCCCGAGCGGGCCCAGACGGTGGTGCTGGACTACTCCGCGCCGAACGTGGCCAAGGAGATGCACGTGGGCCACCTGCGCACCACCGTGGTGGGCGACTCGATCGCCCGCACGCTCGAGAAGCTCGGCCACACCGTGGTGCGCCAGAACCACATCGGCGACTGGGGCACCCCCTTCGGCATGCTCATCGAGCATCTGCTCGAGGTGGGCGAGGACAGCGCCGAGGCGGAGCTGCTGAAGACGGATCCGAACGCGTTCTACCAGGCCGCGCGCGCGAAGTTCGATGCGGCCGAGGCCGCGGGGGCGGCCGACGACGGCAGCGACTTCGCCTCCCGCGCCCGTGCCCGGGTCGCGACCCTGCAGTCCGGCGATGCCGAGTCCCTGCGGATCTGGACGAACCTGGTGGAGCTGTCCAAGCAGTACTTCCACCGGATCTACGACATGCTCGACGTGACCCTCACCGATGAGCACCTCGCCGGCGAGTCCACCTACAACGACCAGCTCGCCGCCGTGTGCGACGACCTCGAGGCCGCCGGCATCGCGCGGATCTCCGATGGTGCGCTGTGCGTGTTCCCCGCCGGTTTCACGGGCCGCGACGAGCAGCCGCTGCCGCTGATCATCCGCAAGTCCGACGGCGGCTACGGCTACGCCACCACCGACCTCGCCGCCCTCCGCCACCGGGTGCGCGACCTGGGCGCGGACCGCATCGGCTACGTGGTGGGCTCCGCCCAGGAGCTGCACTTCACGATGGTGTTCACCTCCGCGCGGGAGGCGGGCTGGCTGCCGGAGCAGGTCGAGGCGGAGCACGTGAAGATCGGCTCCGTGCTCGGCGAGGACGGCAAGATCCTGCGCACCCGCTCCGGTTCCTCGCTGCGGCTGATGGCCCTGCTCGAGGAGGCCGTGGCCGCGGCCCGCACCGTCATCGACGAGCTGCGCCCGGACCTGCCCGAGGCCGAGCGGGAGCAGATCGCGCACGACATCGGCATCGGCGGTGTGAAGTACGCCGACCTCTCGACCGCGCACGATTCCGACTACACCTTCGACCTCGACCGGATGCTGGCGCTGACCGGCAACACCGCCCCGTACCTGCAGTACGCGGTGGCGCGGATCCGCTCGATCGGCCGCAAGGCCGCGGCGCAGGGTGTCGCCGCGGCCCCGGCCCCGCACGTGGAGAACGACGCCGAGCGGGCGCTCGCCCTGCAGCTGCTCGAGTTCGGCCCGACGCTGGTGAGCGTGGGCGCGGAGTTCGAACCGCACCGGCTGTGCGCCTACCTGTTCTCTCTCGCGCAGGCGTTCACCTCGTTCTACGAGGCCTCGCCGATCCTCAAGGAGGCCGACGAGCAGGTCCGCGCGGGCCGGCTCGCGCTCGCGGAGCTCACCGAGCGGGTGCTGGTCGAGGGGCTGGACGCGCTGGGCGTGAACGCACCCCAGCAGATGTGAGGACCGCGCCGAGCGCCGTCGTGACCGAAACGTGGCCGGGTGTTATCCAAACGTGCCCGTGCACTGCGGCGTTCGGCCTGGCCCGGGCGCGCGCCGGTTCTTACGCTTGAGCAGTGCCGTCGATCCGCTCCGTCCACCTCGCGCTGTGGGTGACGTATGCCCTGACGGTGCTCGTGCACGTCGGTGCGATCGCGACCGACGTCGACCTGCTGCGCCGCTTCACGCAGCCGCTGTTCGCACCTCTGCTCATGGCCGTGCTGCTGACGGCCGCCCCGCACCGCTCCCGCACCATCGCGCTGCTGATGGGCGGTCTGGTCTGCGCCTGGGCGGGTGATTCGCTGGGGCAGCTGCTGCCGTCCGTCGCGCAGGAGGTCACGGTGGTCGGGTTCCTGGGCGCGCTGATCTTCTACGCCGCGGCGCTGGTGCCGTGGTGGGCCCGCACCCGGGACGCGATGCGCATCGCCCTGGCGATCCCCTACGGGGGCGTGGTGATCGGCCTGTTCGTGGCGTGCGCGGACGGCGCCGGCGCCCTGCTGCCGGTCGTCGCCGCCTACGCGATGGCGCTCGCGACGATGGCGTTCCTCTCGGCGGGCGGCAACGGCCTGACCTGGTCGGGCGGCACCCTGTTCCTGCTGTCCAGCTCGCTGCTGGCCATGGACTGGTTCCTGCCCGGCGCCTCGATCGCCTACAGCACCGAGCTGGTGATGCTCACCTACACGGTGGGCCACGCCCTGCTCATCGCGGGGATGGTGCGCCTGCTGCCGCGGCGCCGCTGGACCGCGTGCTCGCCGGGCGCCGCCCTGGTGATCGTCGAGAGCTGAGCTGAGCTCAGTCCGTCGGGCGCAGCGTGCGGGTGAGCAGCTCCGCCTGCTCGCGGTGGAGGCGCTCGATGTCCTCGCCGCGACGCGGGATCAGCTGCAGGCCGAGCCGACCGCTGATCTCGCGGAGGTCCACCTCCGCGCCGTTCTCCTCGAGCTGCAGCTTCGCGACCCGCACCTCGGAGAGGAACAGGTCCCGCATGCCCACGCTGAGGTGCACGGGCGGCATCCCCTCGAGGCTGGCGTTCAGGGGCGAGAGATCCGGATCGTCCAGCGGGGTGCGGCCGGCGTAGCGGCGTGCCGCATCGCGCAGCAGGCGCCGCTCGTGGACCGGGTCGGCCTGGTCGGTCTCGGTGATGCCGGCGTTGGCGAGCTCGAGGTCCAGCCAGGGCGACATCGCGATGAGCGCGGCCGGGGCCGGGATCTGCTGCTGCTCGCGCAGCCGTCGGGCGACCACGAAGGCCAGGCCGCCGCCGGAGTGCTGACCGGTGAGCGCCCAGGGGGCGCGCAGGCGCCCGTCGGCCGCGAGCGCACCGAGCGCCGCCTCGACGTCGTCCCGGCCCACCGGGTGCTGATGGTCGGGCGCGTTGCGGTAGTCGACCATGAGCCCGGCGCAGCCCAGCGCGTCGATCTGCCGGGAGAGCCAGGACCAGTCGCTGGTGAAGGGGCCGGAGACGTAGGCGCCGCCGTGGAGGTGGACGATGATGCCGTTCTCGGCGCGGTGCCCGTCGAGCCAGACGGTCCGGGTGCGGCCGATCATCTCGGGCTCGACCGCGTGGGCCTTGAGCACATGGCTCGGGGGCTGCGGGCTGCGGGCCTCCCGCAGCGCCTGATGGGTCACGGTCGAGGGGATCGGGATGCGGCGCACGGCGCGCGCCCCTGTCACCACGGCGTCTCGGATGCGACCCATCACTGCCTCCTGTCCGCGACCGCTCGGGGTCGCCTCGCTGGCGTCTGCCACCAGCGTAACGAATGCGCCTGCACCGGCCCTGCACAGCACGGCCGTCGCGGCCGGTAACCTTCGGGCATGCCCTCCTCCCCCGCCGCCGCCGGCCCGCTGCTGATCCTCGTCGCGATGCCCGAGGAGGCGGCCCCGCTGGTCGCCCGCCTCGAGGCGTCCTCCCCGGTCCGGACGCCCTTCACCGGCGGTGTCGAGGCGGTGCGGGGCACGCTCGCCGGCTCCCCCGCGCTCGTGGTCACCACCGGCATCGGCATCGCCGCCGCGAGCGCCGCGGCGACCTGGGCCATCCTCGATGCCGCGCCGTCTCTCGTGGTCGCCGCCGGCTCCTGCGGCGGGCTCGCGGCCGATGTCGAGGTGGGGACGCTGATCGTCGGCGAGAGCTTCACCTATTCGATCGCGGATGCGACCGCCTTCGGCTACGCCCCCGGCCAGGTGCCCGGCGGGCCCGAGCGCTTCACCGCCCCGCAGGAGCGGGTCGACGCCGCGGAGGAGGCGGCCCGGCAGGCGGCGGGGCAGGCGGGCCCGCGGGTGCGCCGCGGGCTGATGCTCGCCGGGGACGCCTTCGTCACCGCGGAGATCGCCGCAGTGATGCGGGAGCGCTTCCCTCACGCGCTGAGCGCGGACATGGAGACCACCGCGAGCGCCCGCACCGCCGAGGCGCTCGGGGTGCCGTTCGTCGCGCTGCGCGCGGTCTCGGACCTGTGCGGGCCGGCCGCAGGGCAGCAGTTCCATCTCGAGCTCGATGTGGTGGCCGAGATCTCAGCACGCGCGGTGGAGGAGCTCGCGAGCGCCCTGGAGGGCTGATCCCGGCCCCGGAGGAGGTCACATCCCCCTGCCCAGAAGCTGTGGGGAGGACCACCCGGGGCGGCCTGCAGGGCATTCCCGGAGGCTCTGCTCCTTTTGCGACGCCGCCCGGGGCATTACGGTGCAGAGGTCCCCTGCCCCCACTCCTCCATGGAAAGAGGCATTGTGTCCGCTCCGACGGCCAAATCCCCCTCCTCCCCGACAGCTGATCCCCCCGCAGAGGGGAACTATTCCCTCTCGAAGCCGGTCTTCTTCTTCGCCGGCGGCATCATCCTCATCGCGGTCCTGTTCGCGCTGATCCTCCCGGACGTGTTCAACGACGTCATCTCGACGCTGAACTCCACGGTGGTCGACTCCATCGGCTGGTACTACGTCCTGATCGTCACCGCGTTCGTCGTGTTCGGCATCGTGGTGGCCGTCAGCCGCATGGGCAGCATCAAGCTCGGCAAGGATGACGACGTCCCCGAATACAGCGTCTTCTCCTGGTTCGCGATGCTCTTCGCGGCCGGCATGGGCATCGGCCTGGTGTTCTGGGGTGCGGCCGAGCCGCTGACCTTCTTCGCGGACACCGCCGCCCCCGGCATCCCGCCGAACGCGGCCGACATGGACGACCCGACGCGCGCCGAGCGCGCGCTGGGGCAGACCTTCCTCCACTGGGGCCTGCACGCCTGGGGCATCTACGTGGTGGTGGGCCTCGCCGTCGCCTACGCTGTGCACCGCAAGGGCCGCCCGGTCTCGATCCGCTGGGCCCTCGAGCCGGTCCTCGGCAAGCGCACGGACACCTGGATCGGTGACCTCATCGACATCATCGCGCTGGTGGGCACGCTCTTCGGCATCGCCACCTCGCTCGGCTTCGGCGTGAACCAGATCGCCGCCGGCCTGGATCATCTCGGCGTGCTGCCGAACTCCACGATCGTCCAGGTCATCATCGTCATCGTGGTGACGGCGCTGGCGACCCTCTCGGCCGCGAGCGGCGTCGACAAGGGCATCAAGTTCCTCTCGAACCTCAACATGGGCCTGGCGGCGCTGCTGCTGGTCACCGTCCTGATCCTGGGCCCGACGCTCTTCCTGCTGCGCGACGTGGTCTCCAACATCGGCTTCTACCTGCAGAATTTCCTGCAGCTCGCGTTCCAGACCCTGCCGTTCCGCGGCGAGGACGGCGGCAAGTGGCTGGGCAGCTGGACCACGTTCTACTGGGGATGGTGGATCTCCTGGTCGCCCTTCGTGGGCGTGTTCATCGCCCGCATCTCCAAGGGCCGCACGGTCCGCGAGTTCATCACCGGCGTACTGCTGGTGCCGACCTCGCTGACCTTCCTGTGGTTCACCATCATGGGCGGCACCGCGCTGTACGAGTCGGTGCTCAACGGGGTCGACTTCACCGACGCCGCGGGCGCGATCGATCCGAACACGGCGCTGTTCGACACCTTCGCCCAGCTGCCTGCGGGCGCGCTGCTCTCCGGCATCGCGGTCGTGCTGGTCTCGATCTTCTTCATCACCAGCGCCGACTCCGGCGCCTTCGTGATGGACATGATCGCGCACAAGGGCGATCCGAACCCGCCGAAGATCACCCGCATCTTCTGGGCCTCGACCTCCGGCCTGATCGCCGCGTCGCTGATCTGGGTGAGCTCGCTGTCCGGTGACGCCGAGGCGAGCGGCATGACCGCTCTGCAGTCCCTCGCGCTGCTCTCCGCGCTGCCGTTCTCCATCGTGATGATCGGCATGTGTCTCTCGCTGTGGCGCTCGCTGAGCCACGAGGTCAAGGTCATCGAGAGGCTCGAGCTGCGCCTGCGCCAGCGCGAGTTCATGGAGCGCTACTCCGAGGAGATCGCCGACCAGGTCGACGCACAGGTCGAGAAGGCGGTCGCGAGCGAGCTCGAGGGAGGCTTCGGCCAGCAGTTCCAGCAGCAGCTGGACCAGAAGGTCCACGAGCACGTCATCGAGCACCTCTCGACGTACACCGGCGAGGTGCCGCTCCCGCCGACGGACGGCGGCCCCGGCGACGGCACCGCCGCCGGCCCGAACGGCGGATCCGGTCGCGGCAAGCGCCGGATGCGCAACCCGTTCACCAAGGAGCAGTGACCCGCGCTGCGCGTGGCGGCGCCTCTCAGCGCGCCGCCACGTGCAGCAGCTCCTCGCCCTCGACGAGGGCGCGCAGGTTCCGGGTGATCCGCTCGTCGGCCCCCACCGGGCGTCCACCCGCCGCGTGCGGGGTGATGAGCAGCCCCGGCGCATCCCACAGCGGATCCTCGCGGGGCAGCGGCTCCGGATCGGTGACGTCGATGGCGGCGCCGCCCAGGGCGCCGGCCTCGAGCGCCTCCCGCAGCGCGGTCTGATCCACCGTCGCTCCGCGGCCCACGTTCACCAGCAGCGCATGGTCCGGCAGGGCCGCGAGCACCTCGCGGCCCACGATCCCGGCGGTCTGCTCGGTCGCCGGCAGGATGTTGATCAACACGTCGACCTCGGGCAGCGCGCTCGGCACGGTCTCCTCCGCGATGACCTCGATGCCGGCACGGGTACCGGCGCTGCGCGCGGCCCCCCGCACCTCGGCGCCGAGGGCCTGCAGCGTCGGGGCGAGGGTCTGCCCGATCTGGCCGAAGCCCCAGATCAGCACCCGCGCTCCGAGGAGGGTGGTGAGCCGCCCCTCGGGCCGCAGCGGCTGCAGGCCGCCCAGCTCCGAGGACCACTCGTGGCGCTTCTGCGCCTCCCTGCACTCCGGCAGGCGCCGCACCAGGCTCAGCAGCAGCGCGAGCGCGTGCTCGCTGACGGTCAGCGAGTGCAGGCCGGCACCGGTCGCGATCGCCACCTCCGGAGCGAAGCCCGCGGCGAGGATGCCGTCCACCCCGGCGGACAGCGACTGGATGCATCGCAGGCCGGAGAGGTGCTCGGCCGCGGAGGCGAGGTGGCGGCGCGAGGCGCCCCACACCACCAGCACCTCGGCGTCGTGGTGCTCGGCGGGGATCTCCTCGCGGGCGTCGACGACGACCGCCTCCCATCCCTCGGGGAGCTCGGGGTCCAGGTCAACGGTGTCGGGCAGCAGGATCTTCATGACCCCAGGGTACGGATATCGGCTGTCGACCGTCCGGGGCGGTCCGATACCCTGCCCGCATGCGCTCAGGCTCCCCCCGCACCCCCTCCGGACCGGCGCGCTCGAGGGGTGGTGTCGCCGCCGCGCTGCGCACCATGACCCGCAGCACCGGGCGGAGGGCCCGGCGCCTCGCGATCGCCGCACCGCTGGACACGGCCGGCTTCCTCGGCGCCTCGGTGACCGCGTGGATCTCCACCTCCCCGAGCCTGCTGCCGCGCACCTGGTGGATGTGGGCGGCGAACATCGGGCTGTCCGAGGTGTACGGCTACGCGACCGGTGCGCTCACCGGCCGGGTGGTGCGCCGCCTCGGCCGGGAGATCGGGCTGCAGGTGCGGATCGCTCCCGACCATCGCCGGCGGGCCCGCTGGGCCGGGGCCGGTGCGCTGGTGGGCATCACCGCGTACTCGTGGGTGCGCGGCGTGCTGCGCCAGCGGGAGATCAGCCACCTGGTGCAGGAGGAGCCCCGCCGCCTCGCCACCCATGTGGTGGGCTCCGCCGCCGGGCTCGGCGCCTCCGTGGGCGCGCTGGTGCTCGCCCGCTCCACGCTCGCCACCGCCCGGCTGTACCGGGCGCTGCTGCGCCCCTACCTCCCGCCCCGCATCGTCGGGGTGCTGTCGCTGCTGCTGACCGCCGCGACCGTCGCCGTGGTCACCGACCGGCTGATCCGCGGCCGGGTGCTGGAGGGCATGATCGAGCAGGCCGAGGCCGCGAACCGGCTGATCGCGCCGGACGTCCCCCGCCCCACCTCCTCGCTGCGCTCCGGCGGCCCGCAGTCGCTCGAGACGTGGCAGTCCCTCGGCGCGCCCGGGCGCAAGATCGTCGCCGGCGGGGCGGACCGCGAGCTGATCGGCCGGACCGTCGGCCGCGAGGCGCTCGACCCGATCCGCGTGTACGCCGCGAAGTCGGGCACCCGCTCGCTCGAGGACACCGTGGAGGCGGTGGTCGCCGAGCTGGACCGCACGGGGGCCTGGGACCGCGAGGTGCTGGTGCTGTTCACGGGGACCGGCACCGGCTGGCTGCAGGAGTGGTCGCTCTCGGCGATCGAGTTCCTCACCGCCGGCGACTGCGCGACCGCCTCGATCCAGTACTCGTACTACCCCAGCCCGCTCACCTATCTCATCGACCGCCGCTCCCCCAAGCGTGCGGGCCGGTTGCTGCTCGAGGCGGTGCGCCGGCGCATGGCGGCCCTCCCCCCGCAGCGGCGCCCGGCGCTGTACGTGGCCGGGGAATCGCTGGGCTCCTACGGCGGGCAGTGCGCGTTCCGCGATGTGCCGGAGATGCTCGCGACCGTCGACGGGGCCGTGTGGACGGGCACGCCGAGCTTCACCCCGCTGTGGCAGCAGCTCACCGCCCGCTCGAGCCCCGGCTCCCCCGCCGTCGCGCCGATCATCGACGGCGGCCGGCACATCCGCGTGGTCACCCGGCCGCGCGACCTGCACCGCACCTACTGGGGCGGGCTGTACGAGCCGTGGGAACATCCGCGCGTGGTCTACGCCCAGCACCCCTCGGACCCGGTGGTCTGGTTCGACCCGTCCCTGCTGTGGCGGGAGCCGGCCTGGCTGCAGGAACGGGTGGGTCATGACGTCACCCCGGCGATGCGCTGGTTCCCGTGGATCACCTTCTGGCAGATCGCGGCGGACATGCCGCTGTCGATCGCGGTCACCGGCGGGCACGGGCACTCCTACCACGAGGAGATGGTGCCGATCTGGGCCGCGGTGCTCGGCCAGGACGTCCCCGAGGGCGAGCTGCGCGCGCAGCGGTCCCGGCATCGCGACATCATCGCCGCGATCCGGGCGATCACGCCGGCGCGGTGAGGCCGCGGGCCCGGTCCCTCGGAGGAGGTCTCAGGGGTTCGGGCCGACGGCGACGGGCCGGGACTCCTGCGCGCTCCACTGGGACCACGAGCCCGGGAACAGCCGCAGCCGGGTGAACCCGGCGCTCTCCAGGGCCAGCAGATCGTGGGTGGCGGTGATGCCGGAGCCGCAGTACACGATCGTCTCGCGCTCCTCGCTCACCCCGGCGGCCTCGAAGCGGCGCCGCAGCTCCTGCGGGTCCATGAACCTCCCCTCGCCGTCGAGGTTCCCGGCGAAGGGGAGGTTGACGGCACCGGGCACGTGGCCGGCGCGCGGGTCCATGGGCTCCACCTCGCCGCGGTAGCGCTCGGGGGCGCGGGCGTCGACCACGAGCGCCTCCCCGGCGGCGACCTCGTCGGCGGTCGCGACGCGGCCGGCGGGCCAGGGCCGGGCGGTCACGTCGCCGGGCTCGGGGCTCACCGGCTCGGTGCTGAGCGGGCCGTCCCAGGCGGCGAGCCCGCCGTTGAGCACTGCGGCGTCGTGCCCGAGCGCGCGGAGCATCCACACCAGGCGACCGGCCGGGGCGCCGGTGGTGTCGTCGTAGGCGACGATCGCGGCGCCCTCGGTGACCCCGGCGCGGCGCAGCGAGGCCGCGAAGTCCTCGGGCTCGGGCAGCGGGTGCCGGCCCGCGTCGGGGCGGGCAGGGGCGGCGAGCTCGGTGTCGAGGTCGAGGTAGACCGCGCCGGGCAGATGCCCGGCCAGGTAGGTGTCGTGCCCCTTCGAGCCGTCGAGCGCCCAGCGCACGTCGAGCAGGTGGAGGGCACGCCCACCGGCGGCGGCGTCCTCGCGCAGGGCGTGCAGCTGTGCGGTGTCGAGCAGCGGCGGCAGCGCGGCGGGCGCCGGACCGGCAGAGGGCGCAGCGGGCGCGGACGAGCCGCGCTCGGAGCGGCTGGACGGGTGCGGGGCGGACGATGCGGAGGTCATGCCCGAAGCCTATGCCCGGAGGTCAGGACTGGACCTGGAGATCCACCCGCACCAGACGGTGATCGGAGGTGGGGAACGGGTCCACGCCGGTCAGCTCGCTGCCGGGCTGCCCCTCCCGCGGCCAGTACACCGCCGAGGAGACCACCTGGAAGGTGCGGGCGGGCAGCACGTAGTCGACGCGCAGGTTGCCCGGCCCGGGATCGTCGCTGAAATCGGCGGTGTCGCAGCGGGGATCGCCGCGGTGGTCCGCATTGGCCCCGCCCTGCTGCTCGGCGGCCTCGGCGGCGCCCTCGCTGCGCGGTGCGGTGTCCTGCACGCGGGGATGGTTCAGCAGCTGGTCGATCGCCCCGGGCCAGGAGTCGCCGTCGAACGGGTCCGCGTTCAGGTCCCCCAGCACCACGAACTGCTCGCGGGAGGCGAGACCGCCCTTCTCCCCGGCGTCGTCCACGATCCAGCGGGAGCGCTCCCCGGGGCTGAGGTAGTCGGCCCACAGCCGGATCTCGTCGCTGTTGCGGCGCTGGTTGCGCTTCTCCGGCCCGTCGAAGCTCGGCGGGGTGGGGTGCGAGGCGAGGATGTGGACGGTGCTCGAGCCGACCCGCACCGGCACATCCCAGTGGGACTTCGAGCTCAGGCGCAGCTCACCGGCGATCTCGCTGCCGTAGAACTCGGTGGGCAGCAGGTTGCTGGGCATGTCCGCCCAGCGCAGGTTCTGGAAGGTGCGGGCCTGCTGGGCGAGGATCGGGTGGCGGGAGAGGATCACCATCCCGTACTGGCCGGGGAACTCCCCGAAGCCCCAGGCATCGCCCGGCCCGTCGGTGGCGCCGTCCTGGTCGAGGTCGTGGCCGCTGGGCACCCCGGTGTTGACCGGGGCGGTGAAGGCGTAGGGGTAGAAGACCGGGCTCTTCCCGTTCTGCGCGACCTCGAGGTACTTCGTGCGGAAGAGGTCGATGCCCGCGCCGTCCTCGTCGTGGTCGAACTCGTTGAGCAGGATCACGTCGGGGTTGTTGAGCTGGATGACCTCCGCGACCGCGCGGATCTGCGGGTCCTCACCGGTGGCGAGGTCCTCGAGCAGCGCGCCCTGCTCCGCCCGGTGCAGGGAGACGTTGTAGGTGGCGACCCGCAGGTTCTGGAAGCGCCCCCGGGGACGGGAGGGCTTCGGGGCGGCCTCGGCCACGGCAGGCAGGCCGAAGCCCGCGGCAGCAGCCGCGGCGAGCGCTCGACGACGGGTCACGCGTGGAGTCATGCCTCCATTGTGCATGCTCGGAGACGGTGCTCGACACCGGGCTGTGGACGGGCTGTCCCACCTCTCCTCCTCATCCTGCCGCCGGTGCGAGACTGGGGGCATGAGAATCGCATTCCTCGGCACCGGCCGCATGGGCACCGAGCTCGCCCTCCACCTCCTCCGCGACCACGAGCTGACCGTGTGGAACCGCACGACGGACCGCACGGAGCGCCTCGCCGAGGCGGGGGCCGCCGTCGCCGGCACCGCCGCGGAGGCCGTCGCCGACGCGGAGCTCGTCATCACCTCGCTGTTCGGCCCCGAGGCGGTGCGGGAGACCGTGATCGCGCCGTCGCTGATCCCTCACGGCCTGCCCTGGGTGGACACCACCACCGTCTCCCCCGCCGACGCCGAGGAGTTCGCCGCCGCGGTGCCCTCCTACGTGGGTGTGCCGGTGGTCGGCTGGCTCGGCCCCGCCCGGGCCGGGACGCTCGGCGTCTACGTCGGCACGCCCGACGCCGCGCTGCGCGCGCAGGTGTGCGAGCTCGTCGCCCCGTGGGCGGATCCGGAGCGGCTGCGCGCCGTGGAGTCGGGGCGCCAGGCCGCCGTCGGCAAGCTGCTGGCGAACCTCGCCCTCGCGGTGAGCGCGCAGGGGCTGCGGGAGGCGCTCGCGCTCGGCGAGGCGACCGGCACCTCCGCGGAGGAGACCCTCGACATGCTCGGCGGCACCGGTCTGGCGTTCATCGCCGGGATGAAGGGCCCGTTCGTGCGCGGCGAGCGCACCACCGAAGGCGGGGACTTCACCGCGAACGCGATCGCGAAGGACGCCCGGCTGATGATCGACACGGTCGCGGGGACGACGGGCGACGCCGCGAGCGATGATGCCGGCCCCCGCCCCGGCGCGGACCTGCCGGCGCTGCGCGGCGCGCTCGCCTCGCTCGAGGCGGAGATCGCCGCCGGTCACGGCGAGGACGACTTCTCCACCATCCTGCTGGAGGAGGCCGAGCGCACCGGCGAGTGACTCCGCTGACCCGCCGCGCCCGCGCCCGGTGCAGGACGAACTTCTTGTCGCTGGCGTGGGCTCGGCCTCCCACAGCGCTTCAGCCCACGCAGGGGACAGGAAGTTCGTCGCCGCGTCCGCGGCGCCGAGGTGTCAGCGCAGGTCCGCGAGCACGCCGGCGGCGGCCTGTCGGCCGGTGAACAGGCAGCCGCCGAGGAAGGTGCCCTCGAGGGCGTTGTGCCCGTGCATCCCGCCGCCGCCGAAGCCGCTCGCCTCTCCCGCCGCGTAGAGGCCCGGGAGCGCTCCGGCACCGCTGCGCGCCGCGCTGCGCTGCACCCGCCCGCCGAGATCCGTCTCGAGGCCGCCGAGGGTCTTGCGCAGCAGCACGTGCAGGCGCACCGCGATGAGCGGCCCCGCCGCCGGGTCGAGCAGACGGTGCGGGGCGGCGGTGCGGATCAGCCGGTCGCCCAGGTAGTTCCGTGCCCCGCGCAGCGCCGTGATCTGGGTGTCCTTCGAGAAGGGGTTCCTCACCTCGGCGTCCCGTGCGCGCACGGTGCGCTCGAGCTCACCGGCGTCGATCAGCTCCTCGCCGGTCAGGGCGTTCATCCGCGCGACCAGCTCGGGCACGGTCGCGGCCTGCAGGAAGTCCTCCCCGTGGTCGAGGAAGGCCTGCACCGGGCCGGGGGCGCCGGGCCGCACCCGGCCGGCCACCTGTGTCCAGTCCTTCCCCGTGAGGTCCGGGTTCTGCTCGCTGCCGGAGAGGGCGAACTCCTTCTCGATGATCTTCCGGGTGAGCACGAACCAGGAGTGGTCGTGCCCGGTGGTGCGCAGGTGCCGCAGCGTCGAGGTGGTGTCGAAGCCGGGATAGGCGGGGGCGGGCAGGCGCCGGCCGCGGGCGTCGATCCACAGCGAGGAGGGCCCGGGCAGGATGCGGATGCCGTGTCCGCGCCACACCGGGTCCCAGTTGCAGATCCCCTCGGTGTAGTGCCACATGCGGTCCTGATGGATCCAGCGGGCGCCGGCGCGCTCGGCGGCCAGCATCCCGGCGCCGTCGACGCTCGCGGGCACCCCGTGCACGAAGCTCTCGGGCATGGTGCCGAGCTCGGCGGGCCAGAGCCGGCGCACCAGCTCCTCGTTGCCGCCGATGCCGCCGGTGGCGAGCAGCACCGCCGCGGCGTGCTCGACGAACTCGCCGGTCACCTCGCGGCTCGAGCCCGCGCCGCGCGGGGAGTCGTCGGGCGCGAGCACCTGCCCGCGCACCCCGGTGACGCGGCCGTCCTCGAGCAGCAGCTCGCGGGCGGCGTGCCGGGTGCGCAGCACGATCCGGCCGGTCTCGCGGTGCGCGGCGAGCTTCCGCGCGAACGGCTCGACGATCCCGGGGCCGGTCCCCCAGGTGATGTGGAAGCGGGGCACGGAGTTTCCGTGCCCCTCGGCGCGGCCGTCGCCGCGTTCGGCCCAGCCCACCACCGGGAAGCTGCGGTGGCCCAGCCGGCGCAGCCAGTCCCGCTTCTCGCCGGCCGCGAACTGCAGGTACGCCTCGGCCCAGCGGCGGGGCCAGTGGTCCTCGGGGCTGTCGAAGGCGGCGGAGCCGAGCCAGTCCTGCCGAGCGAGGTCCAGGCTGTCGCGGACCCCCAGGCGGCGCTGCTCGGGGGTGTCCACCATGAACAGCCCGCCGAAGCTCCACCAGGCCTGCCCGCCGAGGTCCTGCTCCCCCTCCCGCTCGAGGAGCAGCACGCTCCGGCCGGCGTCGGCGATCTCGGTGGCGGCGACCAGGCCCGCCAGTCCCGCGCCGACGACGATCACGTCGGCGGCCCCAGCGTGCCCGGCGCCCATGTCACTGCACCTGGATCCGGCGCACGCGCTTGAGGTGGTCGGTGACGTTGCTGTCGGACATGTGCCGGTTCTTCAGCCGCGTCTTGGAGCGGACCTTGCGATCGTCCTGCTGGAGGTTGCCGACGGCGACCTCCGTCTCCTTCTCGAAGTGGTGGCGCTTGTCGGTGTTGCGGTAGTAGCGGTAGATCCCGCCGTACACCGCGGCGAACACGGCGGGGCCGGCGAGGAAGGGGAAGGCGATGCCGGCTGCTCCGGAGTCGGAATCGGCCAGCAGCATCATCGTCGCCGGGTCGGCGGTGATCTCAGCGAGCAGCGGCAGCATGGCGTCCTCCGGAACAGCTCGGGTGCGGGGTGGTCCTCATGATCCGGTGCCTCATCCCATCAGGAACCAGCCGAAGCCGACGACGGCCGCGAGGACGGCGGCCACCGTCCCGGCCGTGCAGGCGACGGCGAAGATCTTCGGATGGGAGACGGGGATCGAGCCCATGGTGTTGCCGTTGCGGGCGTTGACCGCGATGTAGTGCACGAGCGTGCCCTCGCTGCGGGCGGAGTCCGCGTAGCTGTACAGCCACACCGGCACGTACACCGACACCCAGCGGGTGCCGCGCACGGCCACGCCCTCCTCCTCCCAGCGCACGCCGCGGTCGTAGCGGCCGACGGTCGGGGTGGCCTTCGCCCGCGCGATCGCCAGGAACCGGTTCTCCACCTCGTCGTCCACGTCGCGCACGTTGAGGTCGCGCCGCTCGGAGGTGAAGTTCTTGAGGTAGTTGGAGTTGTAGGCGACGGCGTTCTCGGTGTCGTACGGCTGGACGGCGTTGAGGATGTTGTTCGTGGCCTGCGTGTTGTCGCGGGCGTTGAACCGCTCGGCGGAGACGATCGTGAGATCGTCCACCAGCATGTCGAAGGCGCGCTGGACGGCGTAGACGTCCGCGTCGTAGTAGGTCTCGGTGCGCTTGTTGTCGCCGCTGCCGGTGGTCACGGTGTACTTGCGGGTGGTGACCTCGCCGGAGCCGCGCAGCACCGCGTGCATGTTCCCGTCCACGACCATGTACGGGATGTACACGCCCATGACGTTGTCGGGGACGAACTCCTCCTTGAAGCGCGCCTGGGCGAAGGCCTTCCGCTTCCCGGCGAAGGCCTCGATCTGCTCGATCGCCTGCTCGCGGGTGAGGTGGAAGGGCAGCACCGCGTCCGGGACCGCGCCGTTGGGGATCTGCGAGTTGATCGACAGGGTCTGCCGGCACCAGTGGCAGCGGGCCTGGAGCTTCTGCTCGACGTTGATGACCACCTCCGCGCCGCAGCCCTGGCACTTCAGGGTCACGGTGGTGAGGTCCTCGCGGATGTCCGCGGTGCCGGAGGCGAGGGTGTGGCCGCGCAGCTCCGCGATCGAGGAGTCCAGCCCGAAGGCCTGCTCCGCGTTCTCCTCGTTCCAGGTGTGGCGGCAGTAGGAGCACTGCAGCGCCTGCGCGGTGAACGAGTACTGGATGTCGGTGCTGCCGCAGCGCGGGCACTTGCTCAGCCCGTCGTCCTCGCCGGAGCTGGTGTCGATGATCCGGTTCGCGGAGTGCTTCCGCGCCGCCTCGGCCGCCCCCGCGACGGCCTCGTCCCCCAGCATCTGCGGCGCGCCGGACTGCTGCGGTCCCGCCTGCGGCGCGTTCCCGGGCCACTGTGGCGGGGGCTGCGGACCGCTGCTCGGGGCGTCCGACGGGGTGAAACGATCCCCGCCCGACGGCGCGCCCTGGCCGGCCGGGAGCGGCTGACCGCCCTGGATCGGCTGCCCGGCGGGCGCGGGCGGGACCGGCCCGCCGGCCCCCTGCGCGGGGGCGGCGGGCTGATCCGGACGCGCCCACGGCGGGCGCTGCGGATCGCGGGGATCCTGCGGAGGAACTGTCATCGTCGTTCGGGGCTCGGTCGGCTCAGAGGCCGAGCGCGGCCTTCTTCGCCGCCTCGTAGTCCTCGTCGCTGATCAGGCCCTGGTCCAGCATCTGCTTGTACTGGGCGAGCTTGGCGACGGGGTCCTCCTGGGCGGGCTGCGCGGGGGCCTCCTGCTGCGGCTGGGCCTGCTGCGGCGGGGCCTGCTGGGGCGCCGGCTGCTGCTGGCCGGGCGGGGACCACGGCTGGGCGGGGTTGACCATGCCGCCCGCCGCGCCCATGCCGGCACCGAACATGGCCAGGCCCGCGCCGCCGCCGGTCTCGCCGGCGGACTGCACGCCGCGTGCGGCGGCCTGGTTCATGAAGGACTGCGAGCGGGCGCCGGAGAGGGCATCGGCCTTCTGGACGTCGTTGAGCAGCTCGCGGGTGTTCTTGTCGTACTCGATCGAGACGATCGCGGTCTTCACGATCGCGAGCCCGCGGTCGCTGGACCAGCGGTAGCCCTCCTCGACCGCGGCTGAGAGCGACTGGGCGAAGCCCACCGAGTCGCCCTGGATGCGGGAGATGCGATTGCCCTTGTCGGGATCGTTGGTGTAGCGGGAGAACGCCTGCGCGAGGGAGCCGACGACCTCGCGGAACAGCTGCCCGCCCGCGGCGTTGTCGACGTCGGCGAAGTCGAACACCGGGGCGTTCGCGGAGATGAAGGTCGCGGGCACGAAGTTGTGGACGAACAGCAGCGGGTCGATGATCCGCAGCGTGTACGAGCCGCGGCACACCGCACCCACCTGGGCGTTGAGATAGGCGTCGTCCCAGTAGATCTCCGACTGGGTGCCGAAGCGGTTGTCCGGGATCTCCTTGAGGCTCACGTAGAAGGCGAGCTGCTGCGAGGAGGGGCGGCCGCCGAACTTGAAGCGCTCCCACGAGGTGCCCACGGTCGAGGCGAGCACGTCGTCCCCGGCGAAGACGGAGCGCGCATCGGGCGAGGAGTCGTTGAACTCGTAGCCGCCCGCCTCGGTGATCAGGCCCGTGGCCCGGCCGTCGACGACGGTGATCAGGCCGTACCCCTGGGGCACGAGGATCTTCGAGCCGTTGGAGATGATGTTCTGCGAGCCGCGCGTGTTCGAGCCCCGGCCGGCGTCGGTGCCCTGCGGGACCGCGGGGAACAGCGCGGCCGTCTGCGGCAGGCCGTTCGGGATCGTGAGGAAGTCCTTCCACTGATCGGCGAGCATCCCGCCCACAGCGCCCTTGAATGCCTGGATGAATCCCATGTCTGCTCCTTCGTCCCCCGGGGACAGTGTGATCGCGGACATGCTATCCCGCGGCCCCGGACGTCGCCTGAGATCGGTCGGTAGCGTGCGGGGATGCCCACCACCCGGTTCCGCGACCGCCTCGAGGCGCACCAGGTCGCGCTCTACCTGGGCGCGATCGTGATCGGCCTCCTGCTCGGCGCCGTCCTCCCCGGCACCGCCGAGGTGCTCGAGATCGCGGTGGAGCCGTCGATCGCGGCGCTGCTGCTGGTCATCGTGTTCGCCGCCCTCGCCGGGGGTGCGCGGGAGCAGCTGCTGGGGGCCACCCCGCTGCTCATGCTCGTCCAGATGCTCGCCCTGCCGGTGCTGGTGCCGCTCCTCGCGGGCGGGGCGGGGACGGCCCTGTTCTCCCCGGCACCCTTCGTGCGGGCGCTGGTGCTGCTGATCCTGCTGCCGCTGCTGCTCGCGGCGCTGCTGCAGCGCCTGGTGCCCGCCCTCGATCTCTCCGGGGCGATGGTGCCGCTGATGGTGGTGGTGCTCGTGGCCGTGGTGGCCTCGCAGACGCCGCGGGCGCTCGGGGCGGGCACGGCGCTGCTCGCGCTGGTGCCCGTCTACCTCGCCTTCCTCGTGCTCGCGACGGCGGCCGGGATCCTGGTGTCCCGCCTCGCCCGGCTCGGGGTGCGCGAAGCCCGCGCCGTGACCTTCTCCGGCGCGACCCGCAACTCCCTGGTGGTGCTTCCGCTGGCCCTCGCCCTGCCGTCCCCGCTCGCACCGGCCGTGGTGGTCACCCAGACCCTCGTCGAGCTCGTGGGGATGGTGGTGCTGGTGCGGCTGCTGCCCCGGCTGCTCAGGGACGACGCGCGAGGCCGAGCACGGCGGTGATCGGGAGGGCGAGCCGCCCGCCCTCCTCCGTCCGGCGGCTCCACAGCGCACGCGCCCGCTGCTCGATGCCGTGGGGTCCGCTCACGGGCCGACCTCCGGCAGCAGCACCGTCGCGAGGCTGAGCCGTCGCTTCCCCTCTCCGCGATCCTCCTGGTAGGGGGCCAGGAGCTCCGCGATCCCGGCCTGGAGCGCGGCGAGGTCGTCGGCGTCGGCGTAGAGCGGGCCGCGCCCGAACCCCAGCAGGGCGCGCAGGTCCTCGTCCTCGGCTGCGAGCAGGCGGTCGAAATCCTCGGCCAGACCGCCGAGGAAGACGAGGAAGGCCTCCCGCAGCTGCGCGGCGCTCATGGCGCGCAGGCCCTCCTGGTCGACGTGCGCCATCTGCTCGCCGAGCGCGAGCGTGCGCTCGAGCGCACCGCGCACCTTGCGCTCCTCGACCACGGTCAGCAGCTCGGCGTCGAGCAGGGCGCGGACGTGCCGGTAGAGAGTGGCCTGGGTGACGTCCGGCAGCGCCTCCCGCAGCTGCGCGGTGGTGAGGCTGCGCCCGCCCAGCTGCTGGATGATCCTCAGCCGCACGGGATGGGCGATCGTCTCGGCGAGCGTCGCAGATTCGGGCATCGACTCTTCCCCCATCGTTATCATCCTGATAATATTCGCAGTGCGAGACCATTCTATGAGCCCGAGGAGTCCGCGATGACACCCGACGAGAGCACCGCGACCGGCACCCCGCCGCTCCGCGTCGACGGCCTGACGAAGAGCTTCGGCGCGGTGCGCGCCGTCGAGGACGTGAGCTTCACCGTCCGCCCGGGCCGGGTGACCGGCTTCCTCGGTCCCAACGGCGCGGGGAAGTCGACCACGCTGCGCATGCTGCTGGGGCTGATCTCCCCCGATCGCGGCAGCGCGCAGGTGCTCGGCCGCGACTACCGCACGCTGCCCGCCCCCGCCCGCGCCGTCGGCGCCGTGCTCGACCTCGCCGGCGCCCACCCGGGCATGACGGCCCGCGACCACCTGCGCACCTGCGCCGCGCTGTCCGCCCTGCCGGCAGGACGGGTCGAGGCCGTGCTCGAGGAGACCGGATCCACCGAATTCGCGGACCGACGGGTGGGCACCTTCTCGACCGGCATGCGCCAGCGGCTCGCCCTGGCCACGGCGCTGCTCGGCGAGCCCGAGCTGCTGATCCTGGACGAGCCCTCCACCGGGCTGGATCCCGCCGGGATCGCCTGGCTGCGCCGCTTCCTGCGCCGCACCGCCGCCGAGGGACGCACCGTGCTGCTGTCCAGCCACGTGCTCAGCGAGATGCAGCAGGCGATCGACGACGTGGTGCTCATCGACCGCGGGCGCCTCTCCTGGAAGGGGACGCTCGCGGCGCTGCTGGAGACCGCGCCCACCCTCGAGGACGCCTTCCTGCAGGCGACCGGTCAGGAGGCGGCGGCATGAGGGCGGCCCTGCACGGAGAGATCCTCCGCATGCTCTCCACCCGTCTGCCCCTGTGGACGCTGCTGGCCGCTCTCGTGTGCGGCGGGGGCGTCACCGGGGCGCTCGCGCTGCTCGGCCCGGAGAACGCCGAGCCGCCGCTGCCGCCGCTGGACACCGCGGAGGGTGCCGTCTCGGTGCTCGGCCTCGGCGGCCTGCTGCTGTTCGTGCCCGCGCTGCTCGGCACCGTCGCGGTCACCGGCGAGTACCGCCACCGCACGATCGGCACCACCTTCCTGGCCGTTCCCCGCAGGGGCACGGTGATGGGGGCGAAGCTCGCGGTGTTCGCGCTGCTGGGGCTGGCCTACGGGGTGCTCGCCTCCGTCAGCTCCGGCGCCGCCGCGCTGCTGGGCGCGGCGGTGCACGGGCAGGCCCTCGGCCTCTCCCCCTCCCAGCTCCTCACGGTGCTGGGGCAGCTGACCCTCGCGAGCGTGGTGCACATGCTGCTCGGCGTGGGGATCGGGGCGCTCGCCCGGCACCAGCTGCTCGCGATCGGGGTGGTGCTGGGCTACTTCTACCTCGTCGAGAACATGCTCCTGCTGATCCCCGGGCTGAAGAGCCTGTACCCCTACCTCCCGGGAGGGGCCACGGCCTCGCTGACCCGCTTCTCGTTCCTCACCGAGGCGATGGCGGAGCGGACCTCGACCACCGCCGCTCCCCTCGCCTCGCCGCTGCTCGGAGGGCTGATCCTGCTCGGCTATGCGTCGGTCGCCTCCGCCGCGGCGGTGTTCGTGACCCTCCGCCGCGACCTCGCCTGAGCCTGCGGCCAGGGTCCCGGGCTCAGCCGGTGATGTCGTACCTCGCCAGGCGCCGGGTGTCCCCGGAGCTCTGCAGGGCGAGCAGCTGGGCGTAGATCCCGCCGGATCCGGCGAGCTCGGCGGGGCTGCCGATCTCGTCGATCACCCCGTCGCGCAGCGTGATGATGCGGTCCACCTCCGCGATCGTCGAGAGGCGGTGGGCGATGATCAGCGAGGTGCGGCCCGCCATCAGCTCGTCCAGGCCCTTCTGCACCTGGATCTCCGCCTTGGTGTCCAGCGCGGAGGTGGCCTCGTCGAGCACCAGCACCGGGGCGTCCTTGAGCATCGCCCGCGCGACCGCCACGCGCTGGCGCTGCCCGCCGGAGAGCTTGAGCCCCCGCTCCCCGATCAGCTGCTCGTACCCGTCGGGGAAGCGGCGGATGAAGGCGTCGGCGTTCGCGCGGCGGGCCGCGTCGACGACCTCCTCGTCGCTCGCCTCGGGCCGGCCGTAGGCGATGTTCTCCCGGAGCGTGCCGGAGAACAGCGAGGCGTCCTGGAAGACCACGCCGATGCGGGAGCGCAGCTGGTCCAGCGGCAGCTCGGCGCTCGAGCGGCCCACCACCTCGATGCTGCCCTGCCGCGGCTCATACAGTCCCAGCAGCAGGTTCACGATCGTGGACTTGCCGCCGCCGGATTCGCCCACCAGCGCGATCTTCTCGCCCCGGTCCACGGTGAAGTCGATGCCGTGCAGCACATCCTCGCCGTCCTCGTAGGCGAAGTCGACGTCGCGGAAGGCGAGCACGGGCGCGCCGGGCACCGGCTCGATCGGCGCCGACGCGACCAGGGCGCCCTCGGCCGCCGCCCGATCGGCGGCGGTGCCGTCGGGAGCGGTGCCGTCGGGCTCCTCGCCCGGCTGCGCCGCCATCACCGCCGCCGTGCGCGGATCCACCGGCGTCTCCATCACCCGGAAGTAGTCCCGGGAGCCGGCGATCGCACGCTGCGCCGAATCGATCACCCAGCTCATCGACTCCACCGGGGCCTTGGCCATGCTCATCAGCTGCACCAGCAGCACCATCTCGCCGAGGGAGAAGGCGCCCTGCACGGTGCGCACGAAGATGATCACGTAGATGCCGAAGAACACCAGGTTCAGGAACGAGCGGCGGATCACGTCCATCCGGTGCCAGTGCGTGGACTGGGCGCGGGTGGTGGCGTCGGTCGCGCCGAAGCGGCGGGAGAAGTCCGCGAGCTCGCCGCGCTCGCGCACGAAGGACTTCACCACCCGGATCTGGCCCACCACCTCGGCGAAGCGGCCCGAGGCGATGTCCACCTGCTCGTTCTTCTCCGCCTCGAGCCTCTGCCACTTCACCGAGGTGAGGGAGGTCAGCCACACGTACACGGGGAACACGATGAGCAGCAGCACCGTGAGCGGCCACGCGTACCAGGCGCTGATGGCGAGCACCGCGACCGTGGTGATGAGCATCGAGGCGAAGGAGTTCGACATCGTCTTCGCGAAGTTCGTGATCTCGGTGATCGACCGGTTCAGCCGCGCCACGATCGTGCCGGTGATCTCGCCGTCGAACCAGCGCTGCGGCAGGTGCAGCAGCTTCTCGTAGTAGCGCACCGAGAGGATCGTGCGCATCCGGTTGCTCATCACGTCGCCGAACCAGCCGCCGATGTTCGAGATCACCGTGTTCAGCAGCTCCGCGAGCAGCACCGCCGCGGCCAGCAGCACCACGGTGCGCACGGCCGTGCCGGCGGGGGTCTCGCCGCCGACGGCACCGGCCACGGTGTCGGTCGCGCTGCCGATGAGGAAGGGCACCGCGAGCGCCGCCGCCGAGGTGAGCACGGAGCAGAGGATGACCGCGGTGTACAGCGGGGCGAGGGAGCGGGTGAAGCGGACGATGCGCAGCAGGGAGGACACGTCCCACGACCCTAGGCTCTCGCGCCGCGCGAGGACATGACCCAGATCCCAGGACCGTGACGCCTGGAGCGAAACACCCCGCCCCGGCGCCGCTCAGTCCGACCGCGGGCCGACGACTCCCAGCAGCACTCCGAGCGTGGCCTGCTCCCCCGCGCGGCGTCGCCGCAGGTACCCGCTGGCCAGCGCGTAGGGCACGAGCATCACGAAGCCGACGGCGCTGAGCAGCAGGATCGCCACCACGATCGAGCCGTCGCCGTCCTCCGCGCCGGTGCGGGCCACGAGCAGCGCGGCGGCGATGTTGCGCTGGCTGGTGAGGATCGCGGGCCCGTCGCCGACCGTGAGGGTGTCCCCCGCGAGGTCGCCCGCGAAGCGCCCCGCCGCGAAGGCGAGCGCGACCAGGCCCACCGCCACCAGCATCACCGGGGAGAGCAGCAGCTGCAGCACGAAGACGCTGTGCGCCCCGAAGCCGGAGAGGAACATCAGCACCGCGGAGACCGCGGCCGCGCCGCCCGCGATCCGCGCGAAGAGGTCCGCGCGCTGGGGCCAGACGGCGGCGATCACGATCCCGGCGATCATCGGGGAGAGCATGGTGCCCAGCAGCAGCTGCGCCACCGCCCAGCCGTCCACGGAGACGTCCCGCAGCAGGAACGGCACCACCAGCGGCATGAACAGGATCGAGCCGAGCAGCAGCACGGCCATGGGCCCGGCGGTCTCGCCGTAGGGGATGCGGGCCATCGCGCCCAGCTGCAGCACGAAGGGCGCCCCGGCGGCGCACAGCGCGATGACGAAGCCCTCGCCCGTCTGCAGCGGCAGGAGGTCCGCCAGCAGCCAGATCAGCAGGGTGCCGACAGCCGGGACCACCACGAAGTTCGCGCCGAGCACGGACAGGACGGTGCGGCGGTCGCGCAGCTGGTCGCGGAAGGCGCGCAGCGGGGTGCGCAGCCCCATCGAGAGCATGGACGCGATCGCGAAGGCCGGGACGCTGATGCTGATCAGCTGGCCGAGCAGGAGGTCGATCGTGTGCACCCCGGCAGGGTACGCGTCGGCGCCCGGCGGGGCTCAGATCCAGCCGTTGTCCGAGGCGGCCCGCACCGCCTCCGCCCGGTTGGTGACCCCGAGCTTGCCGATGACGGCCGAGAGGTGGTTGCGCACGGTCCCCTCGGAGAGGAAGAGGGTCTGTGCGATCTGCGCGGTGCTCGCACCGGTGGCGACGGTCTGCAGCACCTCGGTCTCCTTCGCGGTCAGCGGGCTGGGGCCGACGGCGAGGGACTGCGCGGCGAGCTCCGGGTCCACGGCCCGCAGCCCCTGGTGCACGCGGCGGATCGCGTCGACGAGCCGTTCGACGGGGGTGTCCTTGACCATGAAGCCGTGCGCCCCGGCCTCCATGGTGCGGCGCAGATAGCCGGCGCGCCCGAAGGTGGTCAGCACGATGATCCGCGGCGCGTCCTCCTCGCCCTGCAGCGCCTCGGCGACGGCGATGCCGTCGGCCGGCCCGTCGGCCCCGTCGGCGGTGGTGCCGGCGGGCATCTGCACGTCCAGCAGCAGCACGTCGGGGCTGTGCTCGGCGACCGCGGCGAGGGTGCTCGCCCCGTCGGCCGCCTGCCCCACCACCTCCAGATCGCTCTCCAGGCGCAGCAGCGCGACCAGGCCGGAGCGGAGGATGGCCTGGTCGTCGGCGACCACCAGGCGGATCATGCCGGGCTCCCGGGACTGCCGGGGCTGCGGGGGCTCGGTGCCGCGGGGCCGACGGCGGCGTGCAGCCGGGTGCCGGTCTCGTCGGAGCGCACCTCGAGCCGGCCGCCGGCGAGCGCGACGCGCGCCTCGAGCCCGCGCAGCCCGGTGCGGTCCGCGCCCTCGGGGATGCCGATGCCGTTGTCCCGCACGGTCACGGAGCTCTCGTCGACGTGGATGACGGCGCGGGTGGCGCGGGAGTGGCGCACGATGTTCGTGACCCCTTCGCGGATGACGTAGCCGAACAGCTCGGCGAGGTCGTCGTGCAGGGGCGGCAGCGCGGTGGGGACCTCTGCCTGGATGCCGACGGTGCTCAGCACGGTGCGGGCGGAGGCGATCTCGGTCGCGGCGCGCACGTGCTGCATGCCGGAGGCGGTGGCGCGCACGTCGGCGAGGGCCTGGCGGACGGTGGTCTCGATGAGGGTGAGCTGCTCGCGCGCCGCCTCCGGATCGGTGTCCAGGAGCCGGCGGGCCAGCTGCGCGGAGATGGTCAGCGAGGTGAGCGAGTGGCCCACGAGGTCGTGGAGATCGCGGCCGATCCGCTCCCGCTCCGCGGCGACGGCGAGCACGGCGTTGCGGTGCTGCGCGGCCTCGAGCTGCTCCTGGAGGAGCTGCTGGCGGATGCCGTAGCCGATGCCCCACGACATCAGCATCCCCATCCCGGCCAGCCCGGCGGCGACGTAGATCCCCAGCACGAGCGCGAGGACGAACACCGACAGGCACACCGCGACCATCGTGGGGCCGGCCCAGCGCCACGGCAGCAGCAGCACGTGCGTCATGGCCTGGAACATCACCATGTACAGCACGTCCGGGCCGAGCACCGGGATCAGTCCCAGGAGCAGCAGCGTGCACAGGGCGAACCAGGCCAGGCGCACCTTCTGCGGGTACAGCGCGATGCCCGTGCAGTACACGAACGCCAACCCGTACACGAGCATGAGCGCGGTGACGACGGCGGCTCCCGCGCCCGGCGCGTTGAGCCAGGCGAAGGTGATCGGGATGGCGATGAACACCACCGGCGGGATCGCGAAGGGCAGGCCGCCGGAGTCGAGCGCGGCGCGGTGCACGGCGCGCGGGGTCAGCGGCCGGGCCACGGCCTCCGACTCGGTGCCGTGCACCCAGAGCCGCTGCTCCGGTGCCTCGCGGGTCTCCATGGGGGCCATTGTGTCAGCGACGGCGCAGACCCACGGCGCCGCGCAGGCTCACCGCGCACAGCACGCCGAGCACCGCCGACCAGGCGCCGATCACGGCCAGCCCGGTCACCGGCATCTCGCCGCCCTGGAGGGTCCAGCTGCCCAGCTGGGAGATCCAGTAGGTGGGCATCGCCTGACCGAGGTCCTGCATCCACGCCGGGAACATCTCCAGCGGCATCCACAGCCCGCCGAAGATCGCCATCGCCATCATCGTGATCACGCCGCCGGCCATCGCGGCGCCGCCCTTGAGCAGCATGCCCAGCGCGATGCCGATGAGGATGGTGGGCAGCAGGCCCAGCCAGAGCACGACGATGGTGGCCAGGAACGCCCCGGCGCCCACCTCGACCCCGGTGAGGATCCCGACCACGCCGACGGCGAGGAGGGCGGGGATGATGACGGCGCTCGCGGCCACGATGGAGCCGGCGAGGAAGGAGCGCGGGGACAGCCCCGCGACGATCAGCTGGCGCAGGAAGCCGCTGCGCTGGTCCTCCTGGATCTGGGTGCCGGCGGTGACCGCGGCGCCCAGCCCGCCGTAGGCGGCCATGTTCACCATGATCATGCCGCGGGCGTCTCCCCCGCCCTCCTGGCCGAACATCATCCCGAACAGCAGGTACATCCCCACCGGCATCGCGACGGTGAAGACCGTGAACGGCACGTTGGTGAGGGTCATGCGGGTGGTGTGCAGGGCGTAGCGCGCGGTGCGCGAGATGGCCGACGGGGCGGCGTCGCTGCGCGGCGCGGCGACGGGCGCGGCGGCGGGGGCGGTCAGGGGTGCGGCCGGGGTGCTCATCGGTCGTGTCCTCTCTCGGGGGTGTGGTCGGTGATGCGCAGGAAGGCCTCCTCGAGGCCGGGGGCGGCGACGAGGACCTCGTGGACCTGCCCGGCGAGGGGGCCGGTGAACAGGGCGGCGAGCGCCGCATCGGAGTCGGTGCACGCGGCGCGCACCCGCCCCGGGGAGGTCTCGTCCTCCGCGGCGGTCTCGACGCCGGGCAGCGCCGCGACCTGCTCGGGGCTCGCGCCGCGCAGGGTGATGATGCGCCCGGCGACGATGGCGCTGATCTCGGCGCCGGTGCCGTCGGCGACCACCCGGCCGCGGTCCATGACGACCACGCGGGCGGCCTCGCGCTCGGCCTCGTCGAGGTGGTGGGTGGCGAAGACGACGGTGCGGCCGGTCGCGGCGACCGTGCGCATCTGGTCCCAGAAGGCGCGGCGGGCGCCGACGTCCATGCCGACGGTGGGCTCGTCCAGCAGCAGCACCTGCGGGTCGCCCAGCAGGGCGATCGCGAAGCGCACCCGCTGCGCCTGCCCGCCGGAGAGCGCGCCGATCCGGCGCTTCATGAGGTCGGCGATGTCCGCCTGGGCGATGACGTCGTCCATCGGCATGGGATGCGCCTGCAGGGAGTGGAGCATCCGCAGCATGGAGCGGACGCTCTGGTCGGGCAGCAGCGCGCCGGCCTGGAGCATGGTGCCGATGAGGCCGGTGCGGGTGGCGGTGGCGGGATCGGCGCCGAGGATGCTCACCGTGCCGGTATCCGGGGTCGCCAGGCCCACCATCATCTCCATGGCGGTGGACTTGCCGGCGCCGTTGGGGCCCAGCAGGGCGAGGATCTCCCCGGCGCGGATCTCGAGGTCGAGGGCGTCGAGGGCGCGCACGGCGCCGTAGCGGCGGGTCACGCCGCGCAGGCTGATCGCGGCCGGTCCCGCCGGCGGGGATGTCGAGGGTGAGGGGAGGGGCGTGGGCGGGGTCGTCGTGGTCATGGCTCCACACTTCCGCGGCGCGCGGGCGCGTCCCAGTCCTCGCGGTCACGTCCGCCCCATGACAGTCGTCATGATCGGCTCTGCCGGGCAGCGCTCCGGCTAGTCTGGATCAGTGCTGATCAGACAGGTGCGGCCGCTCGATGCCGCCACGGGCGAGGTGCCGGAGCATCCGGTGGACCTGCGGCTGCGCGACGGCGTGCTCGCCGAGAGCGCTCCCGGGCTCCGGCCCGTCGGCGGCGAGGAGGTCCTGGACGGGGACGGGGTGCTCGCGATCCCGGGGCTGTGGGACCAGCACATCCACAGCGGTCAGCTCGCCCAGGCCCATGCCCGGCTGGACACCTCCGGTGCGAGCGGCGTGGGCGTGATCCTCGAGCAGGTGCGCGCCGAGCTCGCCGGCCGCCGCGACTGGGCCGTGGATCCCCACCGCGCGCTGATCGGCTTCGGGCACCGCCTGGTGGACTTCGCCGTCCAGCCCACCGTGCCCGCGCTCGACGAGGTCACCGGCACCGTTCCCGCGGTGCTCATCGGCGGCGACGCCCACCACGCCTGGATGAACTCCGCCGCGCTGCAGGCGCTCGGGGTGCCGCCCCGGGACGGGATCGTCGCGGAGGAGGAGTGGTTCGCGCTCGCCCCGCGACTGCCCGAGCTGCCCGGCGTGGCCGAGGCGATCGCGACCGGTGCGGCGATGCTGCAGCGCCAGGCCCTCCAGCGCGGCGTGGTGGGGCTGACGGACATGGAGTGGGGGCGGCCGTGGGAGTCCTGGCCGCACCGCGGCCCGCGGATGCGGATCCGCACCGCCGTGTACCCGGCGGAGCTGGCGAACGCGCCGGGGCCGACGGGCATGGCGCTCGACGAGCGCGGCCTGGTGCGCATGGGCCCGCTGAAGGTCATCGTCGACGGTGCGCTCGGCTCCCATTCCGCGTACACCCGCGACACCTACACCGACGGGCACGGCTACGCCGGTCGGGGCGTGCTCAGCGTGGGCCCGGAGGCGCTCGAGGACGTGCTGCGGCGGGCGCGGGCGCAGGGCCTGACCGCCGCGGTCCACGCGATCGGGGACGCCGCCGCACAGATCGCGCTCGCGGCGATCCGCGCGGTGGGCATCCCCGCGCGCATCGAGCACGCGCAGATGCTCACCGACGAGGACATCGCCGTCATGGCCGAGCTCGGGGTGGTCGCCTCGGTGCAGCCCGCGCATCTGCTGGACGACCGCGACGCCACCGAGACGATCTGGCCGGGGCACGGGGATCGGGCCTTCCGGCTGCGGGACCTGCTCACGGCCGGGGTCCCGCTCGCGCTCGGCTCCGACGCACCGGTGGCGCCGCTGGATCCCTGGCTGGCGATGGCCGCGGCGGTGCACCGCAGCGCCGATGAGCGCCCCGGCTGGCATCCCGCGCAGCAGCTGCAGCCGCGCGAGGCCCTCGCCGCCTCGACCGACGGGATCCCCGCGCTGCGGGTAGGGGGGCCGGGCGATGTGGTGCTGCTCGAGGAGGACCCCTTCACGGAGGTCCCCCTCGGCCCGGGCGGGGTGATGGTCGAGTCCGCCGCCCGCGAGGCGGCGCAGCGTCTGCGGGAGACGGACGTGCTGGCGACCGTGGTGGCGGGGCGGCTCGAGTCGCAGCGGTGAGCGGCGCCGCGGCGAGGGCGGTCGCGGGGCTGCTCAGCCCTTCATGCCCGAGTGCGCCAGGCCCTCCACCACGCGGCGCTGCAGCACGATGAACAGGATCATCAGCGGCAGCATCGCCATGAACGCCGCGGCCATCATCACCGGATAGTCGGTGGTGAACTGGCCCTGCAGCGACGCGAGCCCCACCGCGAGGGTGGTGCGGTCGTCGTAGGTCGCCACGATCAGCGGCCACATCAGGTCGTTCCACGAGGCCAGGGCGGTGAGGATCGCGACCGCGCTGAGCGCGGGCCCCGACAGCGGGAACATGATCCGCCAGAACGTCTGCCACGGGTTGGCGCCGTCGAGGCGGGCCGCCTCCTCGAGGGAGCGCGGCATGCCCATGAAGTGCTGGCGCATGAGGAAGGTGCCGAAGGCGCTGAAGATGCCCGGCGCGGCGATGCCGGCGACCGTGTTCAGCCAGCCCAGCTGCTGGACGATGTCGTACTGGGGGATGAGGTAGATCTGGTACGGCACCATGAGGATCGACAGCACCAGCGCGAACAGCAGGTTCTTGCCGCGGAAGGTCATCCGGGCGAAGGCGTAGCCGGCCAGCGCGCACAGCAGCAGCTGCCCGACCACGCGCGCCACGGTCACCGCCGCCGTGTTCAGGAACTGGTTGCCGAAGGGGACCTGCTCGAACACCGCCGGGTAGTTGCCCCACTGCGGCTCGTCCGGCAGCCAGGTGGGCGTCACCGAGGTGACCTCGGCGTGGGTCGACAGGGACATGCTGATCTGCCACAGGAACGGGAAGATCATCAGCAGCCCGCCGAGCAGCAGCACCAGGTGCGTGCCCCAGCGGCGCGGGGTCTGCGTCTGGGTGCGGGTCGTCGCGGTGCGGGGCGTCGAAGGGGTTCTCGTGCGCTCACTCATAGTGGACCCACCTCTTCTGCATGCGGAACTGGAGCAGCGTGAACACGCCGATGATCAGCAGGATCAGCAGGGCGATCACCGAGGCGTAGCCCTGGTCGTTCTGGCGGAACGCCTCGGAGTAGAAGAGGTAGACCAGCGACTGGGTGTCGGCCATCGCTGGGTTCGCATCGCCCATCATCGCGAACAGCAGGTCGAACAGCTGGAAGCCGTTGATCGCGGTGATGATCGTGAGGAAGAAGATGCTCGGGGTCAGCAGCGGCACGGTGACCGCGATGAACTGCCGCATCGTCCCGGCGCCGTCGAGCTGTGCGGCCTCGTACAGCTCCGCGGGGATGGCCTGCAGCCCGGCGGAGAGGATGATGATCGCCAGCGGCAGGCTCGACCACAGGCCGACGATCGACACCGCCAGCAGCGCCCACCAGGGCGCGGTGGTCCAGTAGGGCCCGTCGATCCCCACCAGGGACAGCGCCCAGTTGACGATCCCGAACTCCTTGTTGAAGATCATCCGCCACACGAGCGCGACGGCCACCGGCATCGAGACCGCCGGGAGGAAGAACAGCACCTGGTAGAAGCGGGAGAACCGCAGCCCCTTCTGGTTCATGAGCGAGGCGACCGCGACGGCGATCGGGATGCCCAGCAGCACGATCGCGGTGTACACGGCGGTGTTCAGCACGGCGCGCGGGATGAACGAGTCCGTCAGCAGCGCGCGGTAGTTGTCGAGCCCCGCGAAGCTGCGGCCGCCGAAGGGGCCGAAGCTCGAGAAGGAGTTGAGGAAGGTGGCCAGGATCGGCCAGAAGTAGAAGACGGCCACGCCGATCATCAGCGGGGCGAGGAACACGAGCGGCCAGACGCCGTCGCGGCTGCGCGCCCGCCGCGGGGCGGCCGGTGCGGTGTCATGACTCATCGGCGAGCACTCCGTTCATGCGATCTGCGAGCTCCCGGGCGCCGTCCTCGATGCTCTCCTCGCCGCCGAGGATCTTCGGGAACAGCAGCTCCTCCAGCTGCAGCCAGGCGTTGGTGTTCTGGCTGGCCGGGTAGGGCAGGGCGGTCTCCGCCGCGTCGACGAACACGTCCAGGGAGAACTCCGGGATCGCCTCGACGTAGGCGTCGTTCGTGCCGAGGAAGGCGGGATTGGCGGCCCCGGCCTCGGCCTGGATGCGGTGCGCCTCCTCGGAGCCGAGGAACGCCAGGAAGACGGAGGCCGCCGGCTTGTGGCGGCTGCGCGCGGACATGGCGCAGCCGATGCCGTGGATGACGTTGGCCTCCTCGGCGCCGTGGATCATCGGGGCGACGCCGAGCTGGTCGCGCACCGGGGAGTCCTGCAGCAGCGCCGCCTCCCAGTTCCCCGAGGGGTACAGCGCCGCGCGTCCGTTGTTGAACAGGTCCTTCGGCGGGTTCTCGGCGGTGTAGCGGACGTCGGGCGCGATGCCGTCGCGGATCATCCCATCCAGGAAGCGGAAGGCCTCCAGCGCCTCGGGGCTGTCGTAGCCGGAGGTCTTCTTGTCCTCGGAGAGGACGTACCCGCCGGCCTGCATGATCAGCGGGTAGATCAGGGCCTGGTTCGCCAGCCCTCCGGTGTTGCCCCAGATCTGCTCGGCGCCGAGCGCGCGGGTGACCGCCTCGGAGGCCTCGCGGTACTCGTCCCAGGACCAGCTGCCGGTGGGCTCCTCGACCCCGGCGCGGTGCAGCAGGTCGCGGTTGAACCACAGGCCGATCGTGTCGAAATCCTTCGGGATCGCGTACGGGGTGCCCTCGTAGGAGTACAGCTTCACGAGGTTCGGCGGGTAGTTCTGCGGGTCGAAACCCTCGAGCTCGCTGAGGTCCTGCAGCATCCCGTAGGAGGCGTAGAGCTCGAAGTTCGGGCCGTTGATCCAGAACACGTCCGGCAGGTCGTCGCCCTGGGCCTGGATCCGCAGCCGCTCGAAGTAGGGGCCGAAGGCCGTGGTCGAGATGGAGACCGAGATGCCCGGGTAGTGCGCGTTGAACGCGTCGATGATCTGGAGCATCGCGGGCTCCTGCGCCTTGTCCCAGATCCCGAAGGTGATCTGGTCCTTCAGCCCGGGCTCGGCGGGCGGACCGATCGACGGGTCGATCTCGGGGTCGCTGCCGCATCCGGCGAGCGCCGTGGCGGTCACCGCACCTGCCAGGCCGAGGAATGATCGTCGGCTCGTCACGTGTACTCCTTCGTCACTCAGGTCACGAAGTGCGCCACGTTAACGCATTCACACCGGGCCGTGTCGACGGGACCGCGCCCGGGCCACGTGCAGCGCCTGCGCGATGAGCACGCCCTGCAGCGGGAGCCTCCCATAGGCGATCGCCCGCTTCCGCGGCCGCGCTCCGCGCCAGTCGTACGCCATCTGCACGTTGGCGGGGAACACGGCCACGAACAGGGCGGCCGCCGCGAGACCGCCCAGCCGCCGGGTGCGCGGCACGGCGAGCAGCGCCGCCACGGCGAGCTCGGCGACGCCCGAGGCGTAGGTGTAGCCGCGCGCGGGTCCCGGCAGCGCCGTCGGGACGATCGTGTCGAAGTGCTCGGGGCGGACCATGTGCAGCGCGCCCGCCCCGCCGAGCAGGACGCCGAGGAATCCGGCGGTGCGTCGGCCGCGGCTCATGCGCCGCCCGCAGCGGGCAGCACGCAGAGCTCGTTGCCCGAGGGGTCGCGGAACACCCGCCACGGGAGCTCGCCCCAGTCCGGGAAGAGCTCCGCCCCGCCCCGTGCGGCGATCCCGGCGGCGACCTCGTCGGGATCATCGCCTCCCTCGAGCCGCACGTCGAGGTGGATCGGGTTCTTGGCTCCCGGCTGCTTCGGGGCCGGCTCCGGGCACAGCTCGAGCAGCGGGCCGCGACCCGAGGGGTGGCGCAGGGTGCGCGGCGCGACGGCGGGCGCGGGCACCCAGCCGCTGAGCCAGGCCCAGAACTCCGCATCCCGCTCCGGATCGGCGGAGTCCAGCGGCAGGGCGGCGAGCGGGCCGGTGCCGGTGTACGCCGCCCGCTCCTCCATCACGCAGAAGGCGCCGCCCTCGACGTCGCCGAGCACTATCCACGGCACCTCGCCCTGGCCGACGTCGAGGTCGCTCGCCCCCAGCCCGCGCAGCCGTCGCGCGATCTCCTGCTGCGCGGACCCGCCGAGCAGGTCGAGGTGCAGGCGCTGCGGGGAGCGGTTCGGCTCCGGAACGCGGGCGAAGCACAGATCCAGGTAGGCCTCCCCGTCGATGTCCAGCCGGGTCTCGAAGATCCCCGGCTGGTCGGTAAGGGTGGTGGTGCCGAGCGCCTCCTCCCAGAAGCGTCCGAGGCGGCGGGGATCGAGGGCGTCGATGCCGAGGTTCTCGAGGAACATCCCGTCACCCTACGTCGAGACCGTAAATCGGTGGCGGCGCGAGCGGCGCCCCGCATACGCTCGCCCCGTCGCCGCCCCGCCAGGGCCGGCCCCGAGGGAAGGAGGACCTGATGAGCGTCACCGTGCTGACCCCTGCCGTCCTCCCCTCCACCGCGCCTCGCTGAGAGCGGGCGCCCCTCCCTCAGGAGACCCCCATGACCTCGTCCTTCGATGCGGACGACTTCTTCGCACGCTCCATGTTCTCCCTCTCCCTCGCCGAGCTCGACGAGGACCAGCGCTGGTCCACCTGGCCCGAGACTGCGCACACCCTCGATCGCGGCCCGCAGCCCTTCCCCGACTGGGTGGTGCAGCACGACGGCGCGATCGACACCGAGCTCGGCATCCTCAAGACCGGCAAGGAGGCCGACGCCTTCCTCATCGACCGCGCCCTGCCCGCCGAGCAGCTGACCGGCGCACCCGGCGAGGCGTCACTCCTGGTCGCCAAGCGCTACCGCGACCCCGACCAGGTCACCTTCCACCGTTCGAGCGCCTACGCCGAGGGACGGCGCGGCGCCGACTCCCGCGAGGCCCGCGCGATGAAGAAGGGCACCGCCTTCGGCAAGCAGGTCGCCGCGGGCCAGTGGGCGCGCACCGAGTTCGAGGTGCTCGGCCGTCTGTGGGAGGCGGGGCTGCCCGTCCCCTATCCGGTGCAGATCGTCGGCACCGAGCTGCTGATGGAGTTCATCGGCACCGACGACGAGCACGGCGCGGTCGCCGCGCCGCGCCTCCAGGAGACGAGCCCCGACCCCGCGACCGCGGAGCGCTGGGCCCGTCTCATGCGGGAGGCCGTCCTGGACCTCGCACGACTGGGCCTGGTCCATGGCGACCTCTCCCCCTACAACGTGCTGGCCGACTCCCGTCTCGCCGAGCCGGATCCGGTGATCATCGACGTCCCGCAGGTCGTCGACCTGATCGCGAACCCGCACGGCACCGAGTTCCTGCGCCGCGACTTCCGCACCATGTGCACCTGGCTGCGCTCGCAGGGCGCCTCGCCTGCGGCCGTCGATCCGGAGGAGTGGGTCGCGGCGGCGTGGCGCGGGTGGGAGACGCGGTGAGCGGACGGAGCGAGCCCACGATTTGACCCGCACCCCGACGACCCTCAATGATTACCGAGTAACCGTTACTCGGAAACCCTAGGAGGGTCCCGATGTCCATCCGTGCCGCGATGCTCGCGCTGCTCAGCGCAGGCGAGGCCACCACGTACCAGCTGCGCAAGTCCTTCGACGAGGCCACCGGCCAGGTGCAGCCGGTGAACATCGGGCAGGTCTCCTCGACGCTGTCGCGTCTCGAGCGAGACGGCTGCATCGAACGTGGCCCTGCGGACCCGGAGGATTCCACGGCCGGCACGTGGAGGCTCACCGGCCGCGGCCGCGATGAGCTCGAGCACTGGTGGGAGAGCACGGTGGATCGCGCGCGACCCGACCGTCACGAGCTGGTCCTGAAGCTGTCCCTCGCGGTCGTGGTGCCCGGGATGGACGTCACCGCGCTGGTGCAGCGCCAGCGCACGGCGACGCTCTCCGCCCTGCACGAGGCCACTCGTGCCAGGCGGGGTATCGCGGAGTCCGACCTCGCCGCGCGCCTGGTCCTCGACCACCATCTCTTCGCGGTGGAGGCGGAGCTGCGATGGCTGGACGACGTCGAGGGGACGCTCGAACGGGCCGCCGCCCGGCTGGATGCGCCACCGGAACCTGCCGCCGCCCGTACCGCACCGCGGCAGGAGGCACGGCGGTGACGGCACTGCTCGAGATGCGCGCCGTCACCCGAGTCCACGGCCACGGTGCCCGCGAGGTGACCGCACTGCGGGGCGTCGATCTCGCGGTGCAGCCCGGCGAGTTCGTCGCCCTGATGGGCCCCTCCGGCTCCGGGAAGTCCACCCTTCTGCACCTTGCTGGCGGCCTCGCCCTCCCCACCAGCGGCGAGGTGCTCGTGGACGGGAAGTCCCTCACGGGCCTCTCCCCGGCCGAGCGTGCCGTGCTGCGCCGCGATGTGCTGGGCTACGTGTTCCAGGAGCTCAACCTCCTGCCCGGCCTGACGGCGCTCGAGAACGTGGCCTTCCCGCTCGAGCTCGCCGGGCTGCGCACACGACCGGCACGCGCCGCCGCTCTCGGAGCGCTCGCGGAGGTGGGCATCGAGGAGCTCGCCTCACGCATGCCCGCAGAGCTCTCCGGCGGCCAGTCGCAGCGGGTGGCGATCGCGCGCTCGCTCGTCGGTCCGCGGCGCCTGCTCCTGGCCGACGAGCCCACCGGTGCACTCGACTCCATGTCCGGACGCGACATCATCGCCCTCCTGCGCGGCCGCGCGGATGCGGGAGCAGGTGTGGTGCTGGTGACCCACGAGCCGCGCTTCGCCGCCTGGGCGGACCGCACGCTCCAGCTGCGCGACGGCGACGTCGTCGGCGTGGCGGCACCGGAGGTGACCCCGTGGTCGGCGTGAGAGCAGCCCGCATGCGAACCCTGCTGCGCCTCGCGCTGCGGGACGCCGCCCGTCACCGCGGCCGCTCCCTGCTCGCCGTGGCCGTGATCGCCGTCCCCCTCACGATGATCCTCCTGGTGCTGTCCTCGATGACCCCACCGGCGACGGACCGCGACACCGCCCTCGGCTCGCTCCCGGAGGGCACCGACGGCATCGTCACCGCCACCGCGTCGACGGAACCGCTCACGCAGCGCCCCGAGTCGATCCCTCCCTGGATCGACCAGGAGGACCGTTTTCCGGCGAGCCCGTCGGAGATCTCCGCCGACCTGCCCGACCAGGCGCGTCTTCTCGAATGGTGGAACTCCCCCACGCTGCTGATGACCACCGACCTCGCACTCGACCCCGGGGACCAGAGCCGCGCCTCGTCCGCCGCCGCGGTCGGGGAGCTGGACGCCGAGCAGCTCCGGACGTTGACGCTGCACGAGGCCTCCCCGGAGGCCCTCGACCTCCTGCTCCCGCCTCTCGTGGACGGGTCCGCTCCCTCCGACGGCGAGGGGGTCGTCATCTCGCGCGCCGCGGCGGAGCACGGCGGGCTGAAGGTCGGCGACACCCTGCAGCTCCTCGCCCCGCCTGATACAGGGTGGCGCTCGACCGACGGTCGCATCGCTGCGGTCATGGAGGACAGCGCACGCGGCTACACCGTCGCAGGGATCGCCGACGGGGACGCCCCCGAGGCGTGGGCGCTGCCGGAATGGGTCGCTCCGCTGACCGCGGCGGACCAGTCCGGCGTGAGCCGACACTTCCTGCTCCTGGACGCGCCCGATCTCTCCTGGCAGCAAGTGAGGGATCTCAACTCCGACCGCGTCGGGGTCATCTCCCGGGCCGTGCTCGAGGACTACCCGCCGCACGACGAGCTGCCCCTCCTCCCGCTCGACCCCTCCGTCGTGCTCGCACACATCGTGCTGAGCGCCCTCGCGGTGGTCGGCGCTGCCGTGCTGCTCGTCCTCCTGGTCACCCCGGCCCTGACGATCGGTGCCGAGCGTCAGCGCCGCACGATGGCGCTCATGATCGCCCAGGGCGCCCATCCTCGGGACGCGGCACGGATCCACCTGGGCCAGGGTGCTGTGCTCGGGCTCCTCGGCTCCTCGCTGGCGCTCCTGCTCGCACTCGCCGGGATCCCCTTGCTCCGCGCCCTCCTCGCCTCCGAGCTGGGTCCTGCCTTCGGCCCCCTCCCGTGGTACCTGCCGGCCTGCCTCCTGATCGTCGGGCCGCTGCTCGGGGTCGGGGCGAGCCTGCCCCCGGCGATCGCCGCCGCGCGGCTCGATCCGATCGCCGCTCTCGCCGCACGGCGGCCCGCCGCCGGAGCTCGTCGGCGCTCCCCCGCGGCCGTTCTCGCGGCCGGAGCCATCGCGGCCGCAGGGGCGACGATCCTGCTGCTGGCCCCCGCGCTGCCTACACCGCTGTCGGGGATCGTCCTTCTGCCTGGCTCCCTGCTGCTCCTGCTCGGTGCGCTGCTGATGCTCCCCGGCCTCTTCGGACTCGCCGGCGCGCTCGGTGACGTCGTGCCCGGTGCGACCATGCTCCGCGTCGCCGCTCGGGACGCGTCCCGTCATCTCGGCCGCACCGCGCCCGCCGCCTCAGCGGTGCTCGCCTGCACCGCGTCCCTCGTCCTCGTGGCCACCGCCACCGCTTCGTTCCAGGCCAGCCGAGACCTCGAGGAGGTCTCCATGGTCGCTCCCGGGCGCGCCACGATCGGCATGGAGACGCCGATCAGCGACGAGGTGGACCGCTCCCTCATCGCCTCCGTCCTCACGCACCTCGAGGACGAGGGGCTCGTCGCCGACCACGCCTCCGTCCTCTCGTCGGCGGACGGCACCTGGCTCGAGCCCGCTCCCGCCCCGGGACGCGCCTGTCCCTCCGGCGAGGGTCCCGACACGATGTCGGCCATCGATCCGGACGCGCCTCTGCTCTGCGTGCCGGAGGAGCAGGCCTATCAGCCCGGCCACACCTTCCCCAGCTGGATCGGCAACCAGCTCACGGTGATGGCTCCGGAGGATCTCCGTGCGACCGGTCTCGACGGTGCCGAGGAGGCCGCCGACGTGGTCGCCGCCGGCGGAGCCGTCGTCAACGATGCGACCCGCGTGTCCGTTGACGGGACCGTCGAGCTGCTCCGCGGGGACTCGGGCGAGCCCCTCGCGACCGTGCCCGGCGCGTTCGTGAGCGGCTTCGAGCCCGCGGTGACGATCAGTCCCGAGACCGCGCGGGCCTGGGGGATCCCGACCCGGTACGTGGGCGAGGTCATCGTCCCCACCGACTCCCTGCAGGCAGGCGATCTCGAGGAGCTGCGGGAGGCGGCGCTCGCGGAATCCCCGGTGGTGCAGGTCTCGGGGAAGCCCGCTCCCGACGCCCTCGGCCTGACCTCCGACCGGCGCTGGACCCTGTTCTTCGTCGGCGCGGCCACCGTGCTCGCCGCCGTCGCGACGCTCCTGTCCATGGCATTGGGGCGAGGGGAATACGCGGCGGACCTCACGACCATGGAGAGCCTCGGCGCGACCCCCGCCCAGCGTCGTCACTACGGCGCGATGCAGGCACTCGTGCTGCTCCTCGCGGGGCTTCCCACCGGAATGCTGGTCGGCTTCACGATCGCCCTCCCGCTCGTGGGGACAGGGCTGTTCGGGGTATTCCTGACTACGTCGGTGCATCGCCTCCTGCTCGCGACAGGACTCGCGGTGCTCGTGCTGGCCGTCGGGGCTTCCGCAGCGGTTCTCGCACGCCCCAGCGGCGACCTCATCCCGCGGACTCAGGATTGAGGGCGTCGTCCGAACCTCCACCAGCGCCTGCGCGGGGCCGACTCCGGGACGGGCCGGGCGTCCTCGGGCGTCTCCGGCGCGCGCCGCGGCCGCACCCGGTGCCACCGCGCGACCGCGTCGTCCCCGTCCCAGGCCGGGGCGAGCATCCTCTGGAAGGGGTTCGCGCGCCGGTCCTCGTGGACCCGCTCGGTGTAGTCCGCGGCGTACTCCCGCACGGCCTTCTCGTCGGGCAGCACGGCGAGGGTCTCGTCGCGGCGCTCGTACTCCTTGCGCAGCAGCACCACGACGGGCAGCAGCGCCGAGGAGTCGATGTCCCCGCTGGCGATGCGCTGGTTTACCCACCAGTCGGGGTCGTGCGTGTCCGGCAGGTCCAGCGGCTTCCCCGCACCGGGCAGGTCGTCGAAGTCGCCGCGCCGCGCGGCCGCCTCGATCGCGGACTCCACCCGTGCGACGTCGCGGTCCATCGGCGGCCGGCCCATGTCAGCCCTCGGCGAGCTCCGCGAGCCGGTCGAGTGAGGCGCGCAGCTTCTCGGGCGTCATCAGGCGCGCCTTCGCGAGCCGCTGCTCCTGGGCGTCGGGCAGGTCGGTGAAGTCGTAGCGGTGGGTGACGCGGGTGCCGCCGTCCGCGAGCGGCTCGAGCTCCCAGCCCCACTGGTGGCCGGGCGGCTGCTCGCCGTGCGGGGCGGTGCGCCACACGATCTCGCGCCCCTCGGTGAAGGCGACGACGTGGTTGTCGCGCACGCCGCCGTTGCGGTTGGTCATCACGAACACGTCCCCGACGGCGCGCACGCGCTGCCCGGGCGCGGCCTCGGCGAGGTTGTCGTTGCCGTCCCAGCGGGGCTGCTGCGCCGGATCGGCGATGAGCGCGAAGAGCGCCTCGGCCGGGGCGGCGATCTCGCGGGAGGCGGTGACGACGCGCTGCGCGTCCTCGGGGCGCGGGGTGTCCTGTGTCATGAGTCCATGGTGCCACCGGGGGCGGTGTCGTCGAAGACGTCGAGCGATCCGGCGTAGTTCGCGACCCACACCCGGCGCTGGGTGGGCTCGTAGGTGATGCCGATGGGGTTCTTCCCCACCTCGACGGTCTGGAGCGTCTCGAGGGTCTCGGTGTCGACCTTCGTCACGGTGTTCGCGTAGTAGTTCACGATGTACAGCGCGAGGCCGTCCGGCGAGATCGCCATGGTGCGCGGCTCCCGGCCGGTCTCGGCGGTGCGCAGCACCTCGCCGGTGGCGGCGTCGAGCTCCACCAGCCGGTCGCTGCCGGAGACGGTCAGGTACAGGCGGCTCGCATCGGGCGAGAGCACCAGGTGGCGGGGCTTCCTGCCGGTGTCCGTCACCAGCTCGCTGCTGCCGGTCTCGAGGTCCACCCGGTACAGCTCGTCGGCGTACATCGCGGTGACATAGGCGGTGCGGTTGTCCGGCAGGATCACGCTGCCGCGCGGGGCGGCGTCCACCGGGATCTCCCGGATCTCCTCCCCCGCCTCGAGGTCGAGCACGGAGACGCTCTCGTCGCACCAGTTCGAGACCAGCGCGCGGCTGCCGTCGGCCGAGATCGAGAGGAACTTCGGCACCCGCCCCACCTCGATCACCTGGTCCCACTGCCCGGAGGCGAGGTCCAGGCGGAACACCGCCGAGCGGCCGATCTGGTCGCCGTTCGCGCAGTCGTCGGTCGCGGTCGCGCCCTCGCCCGGGCCGCGCAGCCGGTACTGGGAGACATAGGCGTGCTGCCCGTCGGGCGAGAAGACCGCTTCGACGGGAGCGCCCTGGGTGACGCCGGCCCGATCGTCGAAGCCGTGCTGCGCGAGATCCACCTCGTCGACCACCGTGCCGGTGAGCTCGAGGCTCTCGGCGTCGTACAGGGTCGAGGAGTGGCTGTACATCATGTTGTTGGCGATGACGGTGCCGCCGGGCCCTGCGACGACGGACTTGGGGGTGATGTCCCCGGTGATCCGGTCCACGTGCTCGAGGCGGGTGGTGTTCGAGGGGTCCCCGGGCGGCAGCTGCGCGTTCTGCTGGGCGCCGGCGGCGGAGTCCTCGCTGTCGGGGGCGACCGCACTGGTGGCGAGGCCGGCGAGCATCCCACCGGCCATCACCAGCGAGAGGATCGCGATGGCGATGGTGAACTGCTCATGCGGCCGCCCTCGCTGCGTCCTCCTGCGGTGCTTCGCCTGCACGCCCATCCTCGGCCCCCTCTCACGTGGGGCTGAACCTAGTCAAGAGCGCGGCGACGGGCGGGAGGCGGGGCGGCGTGTCGAGGAATCAGAGCTGCGGGCGGCCCTGCAGCACCAGCTCGCGGTGGATGATCCGGTAGCCGAGCGCCTCGTTGATGCCGATCATCCACGGGTTCACATGCGAGTTCCAGGTGACCAGGGAGCGCAGCTGCGGTGCCCGCTCGCGCAGCTGCCGGTGCGTGGCGACCTTGAGCGCGAGGCCCAGCCGGTGCCCGCGGTGCTCGGGCATCACCAGGGTGTTCTCCTGCCAGCCCACGGTGCTGTGCGGCGAGTCGTGCACGTGCACCTCGGAGTTGCCCACGAAGCTGCCGTCGGGCGCGACGGCGACTGCCGTGATCCGCACCGTGCCCGCCTCGCGCATCCGCCGCTCGCTCTCGCGGATCCGCTCGGGGGTGTACTCGGCCGGCTCGTGCTCGACCTCCTCGTCGGGCTCGTCGAGCTCGATCTGCCGCAGCAGCAGGCCATAGGCCTCCAGGTGCTCCTCGGGGATCTCTCCGTCCCACAGCTCGACGCGGTAGTCGCCGAGCTCCTCCGCGGCCTCGGCCTCCAGCTCCTCCAGCAGCGAGTCCTCGAGCGGGAGCGGCAGCGCACGGCAGACGGCGAGGTTCCTGCGGGAGACGCCCAGACGCTGCGCGAGTCGCAGCGCCGGCTGGGACGGGTCGTCGGGATCCCCGTCGGGCGGGATCTCCGCGTACGCCTCGACCAGGCTGCGGCCGGATTCGCGGATCGCCGGGAGCAGCACCTCCTCGATCAGCGCCGTCGCGATGCCGCGGCCGCGGACGGCGGGGTGCACGGCGACGCCGACGGAGACGGTCTCGAGGTTCTCCTGCAGCGGGAGGAACACCGCCGCCCGGCCGACGAGGCTCGAGCCGCCCTCCATGATCTCCGCCAGCGCGACCCAGTGCCGCACCTCCCAGTACGGGGAGCTGCTCACCTGCGAGCGCAGCTGCTCGCGGGTGAGGGCCTGGCTGCCGCCGTAGCTGTGCTCGTCCAGCGCCTTCTCGAGGGAGAGGTACTGGTCGAGCTCGGCGTCGGAGCTGGGGTCCAGGGGACGGATCGTCACGTGCATGGACGCAGTCGACCACACCCGGTCGCCGCTGGTCGACGGAATATCCTCGAGGCGGCTTGACTCTGCCCCCGGGGCAGTCCCGAGCGTGGTCCTCACCGGGACGGACCCGGTGCCCGGGCCACCGGGCGAGGCATGACGGAGGATCGCATGGACCAGACGCTGCTGAGCATCGGGGAGCTGGCCGCCGCGAGCGGCCTGAGCCCCAAGGCGCTGCGCCTCTACGACGACTCGGAGCTGCTGGTGCCGCGGCGGGTCGACCCCTTCACCGGCTACCGCTCCTACGGGAGGGACCAGGTGCGGCGGGCACGGTTCATCGCCGCCCTGCGCGGCCTGGGGATGGGGCTCGCCCGCATCCGCGTGCTGTGCGATCTGGACGGTGCCGCCGCCGCGGCGGAGCTGCGCTCCTGGTGGCGGCAGGAGGAGGCCGACGCCCTCTCCCGCGCCGCCGCCGTCGACGCCCTCGCCCGCGACCTCGGGGAACTCCCCCTGGAGGACGACATGACCACATCCACCACGGCGCCCCGCACCGCTGTCGCGCTGCACCAGGGCCTCGAACGGCCCGCCCAGCAGGACGCCGCGCTGGTGCACACCCTGCCCGGCGGGCGGACGCTGATCGCCGTCGCCGACGGCTTCGGCACCGCCGACGAGCTCGCCGGGCAGATCCTCGCCGCGTTCACGGCGGCGCTCGAGAGGGAGCTCGCGGAGGCGTTCACCGCGGACCCGTCGGCCGCCCCGCTCGCCGCTCTCGAGACCGCCTGGGCCGCGGCGGAGTCGCTGGTCCCGGCCGGCGACGACGCCGGATCGACCCTCACCGCCGCGGTGCTCGACGGGGACCGGCTGTACATCGCCCACCTCGGGGACACCCGCGCGGTGCTGGTGCGCGGGGCGCTGATCGAGCACATCACCCAGGACCACACCCAGGTGCGCTCGCTCCTCGCCGCCGGTCGCCTCTCCCCCGAGGAGGCCGCCGCACATCCGGACCGTGCGGTGCTGAACCGGGCGCTGGCCGCGGGGGCGCCCACCGCCCCCGACCTGCTGGTGCGCCGGCTCGAGCCGGGCGACCTGGTGCTCGTGGCGAGCGACGGGCTGCATGCGGTGGTCGATCCCTCGGCCCTCGCCGGCGCGCTCACCGCCGCGGCCGAGGATCCCGAGGTCCTCGCGTCCCGGCTGGTCGATCTGGCGCTCGCCGCGGGCGGCCCGGACAACATCGCCCTCGCCCTCGCCCAGGCGTGAGGCCGGGCGCTCGAGGCCGCAGGCTCAGCGGCCGGCGCGCACCAGGCGGACGATCCCCACCACCACGGAGCCGAGCATCGCCGCCATGCCGAGGATGAGCAGCACCCCTCCGTCACCGGCCAGGAGCACGGAACGGACCAGGCTCACGTAGATCAGCTGCATGCTCAGCAGCAGCCAGACCATCATCCGCTCCCCCTCGCGGTAGATGGCCTGGGCGTTGTGCTCGGTGACGACGAGCGGATAGTTGAAGGCGCGCGGCTTCGTGGAGAGCAGCGCGAGCCCGGCCGAGAGCAGCATCATGACGCCGCCGAGCACCAGGATCGAGGTCTTGGACCCCCAGGCATCCGCCGTGCCGGTGATGTCGAAGTGGGTGGGGATGGTCTCGGGGAGCCCCGGATAGGTCACGAGGATCCAGGCGGTGATCGCGAGCGCGCCGAGCAGGCCGAGCCATCGCAGCAGCCTCGTGACCGGCCCGGCCGTGGTGGTGCGGGTGGGGCGCGGGGAGGTCGGCATCAGCGTGTTCATGATGTCCTTCACGGTATCGGCCGCCGCCCTCCGGGGGGACCTACCGAGGTCGAGGATCCCGTCGCGATCGGTGGGAGCGGGTGAGCCCCCTGTCGGGTTCGATGTCGGCCCCCACCCCTTCCCGCTCCTCGTGGCGCAGCGCCTCGGCGAGATAGGGCAGCGAGAACTCGACGAAGCCGCGGCCGGCGGGGCGGATCAGATCGTCCTCGATGAGCCGCTCGCGGTAGGTGGACTGGTTGCGCGGGTCGATCGCCATGCGGCGCGCGATGTCGCCGACGGCCGACGGCCCCTCGTCCTCGAGCATCGCGCGGAGGTACTCGCGCTTGCGGGCGCTCAGGCCGCGCAGCGCCGGCCCGTGCACGTTCTTGATCATCGCCGCGACGACCGTGTCCCGGGCCCGGCGGACGTCCTCGATCTCGATCGTCTCCGCGTCGCCGCTGTGCTGCCAGGCCTTGGAGCCGATGAGCTGGATCAGGTACGGGTAGCCCTGGGAGATCTCGCCGGCGAGCACCGCGGCCTCGGGGGTGATCGTCTTGGCGGTGTCCGCGATGGTCATGCGGATCGCCTCCGCGGCGGTGCCGACGTCCACGCTGCCCACCTCGATCCGGTGGGCGCGGCGCAGGAAGGTGGTGCGTTCGTGGTCCAGCAGCGCATCGACGCCGGTGCGCACCCCGGCGGCGATGAAGGCCACGGCGTGACCGGAGCCGATGAGGTCCTGCACGTGCTGGGTGAGGGCGTGCAGCTGGTCCCGGTCCACGGACTGCAGCTCGTCGAGGGTGATCAGCAGCCCGCCGCCGTCCTCGTCGGTGAGGGCCGCGAGGCGGTCCAGCACCGTGGTGAGCACCTCCCCCTCCCCCTCGTACCGCTGCACGACGTCGCGGGAGGCGCTGAGCGCGGAGATGCGGGCGGAGGTCAGGTGCGAGGTCTCCGCTTCGGGGTCCAGCTCGCGCAGCCGCGCGATCGCCTGGCTGCGCAGCTCATCGGTGAGGGAGGTCGAGGAGGTGTGCATCCGCAGGTCCGTCCACCCGGCGTCGAGGGCGAGCTCGCGGAATTCTGTGAGCAGCACCGTCTTGCCCGAGCCGCGGGCGCCGGAGATGAGGATCGCGCGCGCCTCGGGGACGTTGCCGGCCAGCGCCGCGGTGAACTCCTCGATCGCCACGTCGCGGCCGGCGAGGATCATCGGGGTGAGGCCGAAGCCGGGCGTGAACGGGTTGCCGCCGTGCGGCGCCGAGTGCGGGCCGTGGCCGGTGGTCGAGGGGGTGCTCGAGGAGGTCGCCATCACCCCATCGTGCCGTGTGTGTTGCTGTATGTACAGGGTGGGGTCAGCGGGGCGCCCACCTCTCCTCCCCACCGCGTCTTCTCCACAATTCTTCCGGACGGCTTGACAAGAGGTCAGGCATTCCCCGAGCAGCGCCACCGACACTGTTCTGCGTCGCGAGACAACACCCGGTTCCGCACAACGAAGAGCCATTCCGGCCCACCGTGGCGCCACCCGCCGCCGACCAGGCTCGCCGCCACACTTTCGCTGCCCCACCTCGCGATTCTCCCCTCCACAGCGCGAACCTTTCCTCCACAGCGCGGTCCCCTCCACAGAACTGTTCCTCCACAGTGGCGGGTTATCCACATATTCATCCCCATTTCGCACGGGCCCTTCAGCGTGTCGGTGGTGACGGGTATTCTCGAGAGCATTCGCGGGGGCGCAGGAACGCGTCACGGCAATGGCGTCATGGTGGGAGCGGGGTGAGGATGATGGGCGACTTCGAGGAGCTGGAGAGCGAGAGGACCGCCGACCACGCCGCTCCGTCGCCCGGCGCGCGGGCCGCCTCTCGCACCGGCGCGGCGCTGCCCGCGGTGGTGGTGCCGGAGCTGCCGGGGTGGCGGGTGCGGTCGCGGCGCCCGCTCGATGAGGAGCGGATCCTCGAAGAGGTCCAGCCCGGCTCCCTCGAGGCCGGGCGCGTGCTGGCCCTGCACCGCACGATGACCACCCGCACGCGCCTGTATGCCCATCACCTGCGGTCGCTCGCGGTGTTCTTCGTCGAGGATCCGGAGGTCGAGGGGCGCCCGGAGGATGCGGAGGTGTCGGCGCTGAAGATCGCGGCCGGCCTGCGCTGCACCTACGACCAGGCCTGGGCCCAGGTCCGTGATGCCCACACCGCCGTCGACCTCATGCCGCTGACCTTCGAGTATCTGCGCCGGGGTGATCTCACCGAGGGGATGCACCAGTACCTGCTGCGCAGGGTCCGCCGTCTCAGCGAGGAGCAGGCCCGTCAGGTCGATGCGCATCTGGCGACCATCGAGCTGCCGTCGGTGTCGTGGTCGACGTACATCAAGCATGTGCGGTTGGCGGTGGAGCTGGCGACGGCGGGGGCGTTGACCCGTCCGCCGTCGCAGGCGCGGGATGTGGAGATCGTGGACGTGGATACCGCTTCCGGGACGGCGTCGCTGCTGGTGACGGGACCGATTCCGGAGATCCAGGGGCTGGCGCACCGGCTGGACGTCCAGGCCCGCACCGTGCAGCGTGCCCAGCGGGCCGCGCTCGAGGACGGGGCGGAGGGCCCGGTCCCGTTCGATATCGACCAGGACCTCGCCCAGCGGGGCCGGCCCCTGTCGCTGCGGACCCTGCGCTACGCGATCCTGACCCACTCGGTCCTGGACATCGACCCGGTCCAGGAGACCCGCAGCCCCTACAAGATCCTCGTCACCATCCCCGCCACCACCCTGCTCCACCTCGATGACGCCCCGGCGATGCTCGAGGGGATGACGCCCCTGCCGGCGGAGCTGGCCCGGGCCCTGGCCGCCGGGGAGCCGACCTGGCAGAGGATCCTCACCGATCCACTGACCGGCGCGCACCTGCCCGTCACGGCCCAGACCTACCACCCCACCGCCCAGATGCGGCTCCAGCTGCGGCTGCGCCACCCCGTCTGCGCGGTGCCGGGCTGCACCCGCCCCACCGCCCTCGCCGCCGAGGACGACCACATCATCGAATACGACCACCAGAACCCCTCCCAGGGCGGGCAGACCTGTTTGTGGAACCTCCACCGCCTGTGCTGGCAGCACCACCAGGCCAAAACAGCGGGCCTGATCGACCCCGAGCGCGACCAGGCGGAAGATCCCGCCCGCGCGGGCCACACCACCACCGGACCGCTGGTGACGACCTGGACCCTCGACCAGGCGATCCGCACCCGCAGCAGAGAACACACCGACCTGCTCACCGCACGCAGCGTCCAGGCCCTCGACCGGGCCTGGCAGCTCCACCAACACCTCCACGCCGAAGCCCAGCGCCAGCACGCCGAACAGAAAGCCCGGCCCCGCACCGAACGCGCCGCCCAACAGCGCCAGGACGCCCTCACCCGCGCCCACCCCCACCGCTACACCCGCCGCATCATCCCACCCGGACAGCCACCACCCGACCCCGGCGACCCACCCTTCTGACAGACCCGGCGCCCCGTCTCAGGAGGCGGTGACCTCCACTCCGGCGCCCCGCAGCTCCTCTTCGAGCGCGGGGATGTCGGCGGGGTGCACGGCGGCGGTCAGGTCGCTCAGCACGCGGACCGGCGCACCGGCCTCGGTGGCGCCGAGCGCGGTGGCGCGCACACAGAAGTCATAGGCCAGGCCCACCACATCGATCCGGTCCCAGCCCCCGGCCGCGATCAGGTGCTCCACCCCCTCGTCGGTCGCGACGACGGTGCCCTCGAGCACGCTGTAGGAGGGGATCCCGTGCCCCTTGTGCACGATCTCCAGCCGCTCCCCCAGCTCCTCGGCGAGCGCCGCCACCTCGGCGTGCAGCGCCGCCCCCTCGGTGCCGGCGACGCAGTGCACCGGCCAGGTGTCGGTGAAGTCCGGCTCCGCTGGCGGCACGGCGAAGTGACCGCCGTTGTCCGTGTCCCCGCGATGCCAGTCCTGGCTGGCGAAGATCCTGTCGTACTGCGCCCCGTGCTCCCGCACGAACGCGGCGATCCGTCCCGCGACCGCGGCGCCGCCGTCGACGCCGAGCGCACCGCCCTCGCAGAAGTCGTTCTGGGCATCGACGATGATCAGCAGGCGCGACATGGGGCTCCTCCATCCGGGGCGGGTATGTCCTGCCAGGGTACGGAAGGCGGTGCGGCGGAGCGCCCTCGCCGCTCCGTCGGCCGATGCTGGCACAATCGCCGCATGCCAGCGCCGCTTCCTCACCCGACCACGCCCTCCGCCCACCCACGGCTGCTCTCCCCGCTGGATCTGGGACCGTTCGAGGTGCGCAACCGGATCGTCATGGGCTCCATGCACGTGGGGCTCGAGGACCGGCCGGGCGATGCGAAGAAGCTCGCGGCCTACCTCGGCGAGCGGGCCCGCGGCGGTGCCGGGCTGATCGTGACCGGCGGTTACTCCCCCGACCGCACGGGCCGGCTCACCCCGGGCGGCGCCCAGGCCGATGCGCGCACCCTGCGCGGTCACCGGCTCGTCACCCGCGAGGTGCACGAGGCCGACGGCAGGGTCCTGCTGCAGCTGCTGCACGCCGGGCGCTACGCCTTCCACCCGCTGTCCGCCTCGTCCCGCTCCGGGAAGTCGCCGATCTCCCCGTTCCGGGCGCGGCGCCTGACCCGGCGCGGCGTGGGACGCACCGTCGAGCACTTCGCCGAGGCGGCGCAGCGCGCGGTCGCCGCCGGCTACGACGGGGTCGAGATCATGGGCTCCGAGGGCTATCTGCTGAACCAGTTCCTCGCGCCGGCGACCAACCGGCGCCGCGACCGGTGGGGACGCGGCGCGGAGGGTCGGCGGGCGCTGCCGCTCGCGGTCGCCGCCGCGGTGCGGGAGGCGATCGGCGAGAAGGCGCTGCTCAGCTACCGGATCTCGCTGCTGGACCTGGTGCCCGGCGGGCAGACGTGGGAGGAGACCGGCGCCCTCGCCCGGGGTCTGGTCGAGCGGGGCGTGGACGTGCTCTCCTCCGGGATCGGCTGGCACGAGGCGCGCGTGCCCACGATCGTGACCTCCGTGCCCCGCGCGGCCTTCGCCGAGAACACCGCGGCCCTGCGCGAGCTGGTGGACGTGCCGGTGATCGCCTCGAACCGGATCCACGACCCCGCCGTCGCCGAGGAGGTGCTCGCCGCCGGCCAGGCCGACCTCGTCTCCATGGCCCGCCCCCTGCTCGCCGATCCGCACCTGCCGCGCAAGCTCGCCGAGGGCCGGGCCGCGCAGGTCGTCGCCTGCATCTCCTGCAACCAGGCATGCCTGGACAAGGTGTTCGACGGCAAGCGCGCCAGCTGCCTGGTGAACCCGCGGGCCGGCCACGAGACGGAGCTCGTGCTCACGCCCGTGGCCGAGCGGCGCCTGCGCAAGGTCGCCGTCGTCGGTGCGGGGCCCGCCGGGCTCGAGGCCGCCCTCGCCGCGGCCGAGCGCGGCCACATCGTCACCCTCTACGAGGCCACCGCCGAGATCGGCGGGCAGCTGCGCCTCGCGGCCCGCATCCCGGGCAAGGAGGACTACGCGCAGGCGCTGCAGTCCTGGCGGATGCGGCTCGCCGCCGCCGGTGTGGGGATCCGGCTGGAGACCCGGCCGACGGGCCGCGACCTGGCCGGCTTCCACGACGTCATCGTCGCCACCGGCGTCGCCCCGCGCGTGATCGACCTGCCCGTCGAGCCGGGCGGCCCGCAGGTGATCAGCTACGCGGACCTGCTCGAGGGCCGCGCCGAGGCCGGCGAGCGGGTGGCGATCATCGGCGCGGGCGGGATCGGGGTCGACGTGGCGGAGTTCCTCAGCGCCCCGCGCCCCTCCCCGAGCCTGGACGTGACCGTGTGGAAGCGGCACTGGGGCGTGGTCGAGGCCGATGAGGAGCATCGCGGCGGCGTCGCCACCCGACCGGTCGAGGAGGCGCCGCGCGAGGTGCATCTGCTGCAGCGCAAGGAGACCCGCATCGGGGCCGGGCTGGGACGCACCACGGGATGGGTGCACCGCGCGGAGCTGCGGCACGCCGGCGTGATCCAGCACCGCGGGGTCGCCTACCGGCACGTCGACGCTCGCGGCCTGCACATCCTCGAGGACGGCGAGGAGACGGTGCTCGAGGTGGACACGGTGGTGGTGTGCGCGGGGCAGGTGAGCGTGGACGACCTCGCCGCCGAGGTGACTGCGGCTCGGAAGGGGCGGGCGCCGCGCGTGCACGTGGTCGGCGGGGCCGACGTCGCCGCCGAGCTCGACGCCGAGCGCGCGATCCGGCAGGCCGTCGAGGTGGTCGCCGGGCTGTAGCGCCCGGCCCGGGGGCTGGACACGGCGGGCGGGGCCGGGAAGGATCCCTGGGCATGAGCAGCCCTGCCGCCTCCGAGCACCTCCACCGCGCCGTCGAGCTGGCCGTCGCGAGCGTCGCGCGCGGCGGCGGACCCTTCGGTGCGGTGGTCCTCACGGCCGACGGCACGGCCGTCGAGGGCGCCAACCGGGTCACCGCCGCCCACGATCCGACCGCGCACGCCGAGGTCGAGGCGATCCGGGAGGCGTGCCGCCGCAGCGGCAGCCACGAGCTGCGCGGGGCGGTGCTCTACGCGAGCTGCGAGCCGTGCCCGATGTGCCTCGCCTCCGCGCTGTGGGCGCGGGTCGAGCGGGTGGAGTTCGCGGCGGGGCGCGACGATGCCGCGCGGGCGGGTTTCGACGACGCGGCGTTCTACGAGTTCTTCGAGTCCCCTGCCCGGCGCGCGATGCTGCCCACCGCGCAGCACCGTCACGCCGAGGCGCTCGCACCGTTCGAGGCCTGGCAGGCGCACGAGCAGCGCACCGGGTACTGATCAGGCGCCCTCGAGCACCTCGCGGGCGATCGGCCCGGCGGTGACGGAGCCGTAGCTGCCGTCCTCGACGAAGGCGGCGATCACCAGGTCGCCCTGGGCGACGATCACCCAGGAGTGCAGCTTCCGCTCGCCGTCCTCCCCCGTCCATTCGGCGGTGCCGGTCTTGCCGATCACCGGCTCGCCGGGCAGGTCCGCGAAGTCATCGAGGCTGCCGTCGGTGACCACTCCGCGCAGCATCTCCTGCATCTGCGCGGTCTCCTCCTCGCTGAGCGGGGTGGGCACCTCGGGGGCGGCCGGCTCCTCGTCGGCGAGGATCCGCGGGGCGACGGTCTCACCGTTCTGGACGCTCGCGAGCACCGCCGCCATCGACAGCGGCGAGGTGAGCACCCGGCCCTGGCCCATCATCGCCGCGGCGTGCTCGACGCCGGTGTCCTCGGGATCCACCTCGCCCATGAAGGCCTCGAGCCCTTCCGGCGCCTGCTGGCCGATGCCGAGCGTCGTGGCGGCGTCGGCGAGCTCGGGCTGGTCCACCGTCTCGTGCTGCAGCAGCAGGGCGGTGTTGCACGAGTGCGCGATCACGGAGCGCAGCGGCATCTGCCCGAAGAGGGAGGGGTCCATCGAGTCGGCGTTCTTGAAGCTGCGCCCGGCGACGCTCGCGGTCTCGGGGCACTCGAGCGTGGTGTCCGGGGTGACGTCCTCCCGCAGCAGCGCGAGGGCGGTGACGGTCTTGAAGGTCGAGCCGGGCGCGTAGCGGCCGACGAGCCCCACCGGGTAGGACTGGCCGGTGGGTCCGAGGGCGGCGGCGAGCACGTCGCCGGTGGAGGGCTGCAGCGCGATCACGGCCGACGGGGAGTCCTCCTCCGCGATCGCGGAGGTGGCCAGGCGCTGCAGGTCGTCGTCGAGGGTGGTGCGCACGGCGGTGCCGTCGGTCGGCGCGACCTCGTGCAGGCTGCGCTGCTGTGCGGTCTCCTCGTCGACGGCGACCACCTCGAGCCCGTCGGTGCCGACGAGCTCGTCGTGCGCGGCGGCGACCACGCCGCCGCTGGCCACCATGTCCCCGGCCTCGAGCTCGCCGTCGGAGTCCTCGATGTCCTCGGCGCTCGCCTCGCGCAGGGAGCCGAGCACGCCCGGGGCGTAGTCGCGCTCGCTCGCGAGGGGTCGGGTGTCCTCGACGGCGAGGAAGCCGGGCACCTGCTCCGCCCGGTCCAGGGGGTATTCGCCCTCGGCCTCGGCGCGGAGGGTCAGCGCGGGCACGAACGCCTCGGCGCCGGCGTCGGCGACGCTCTGCGCGAGCCGGTCCGCGTCGGTGCCCAGCAGCTCGGCGAGCTCGCGGGCGGCGTCCTCGAGCTCTCCCTCCTCGAGCTGGGTCTTGTCCAGGCCCAGGGTCGTCACCGGCAGCTCGCCGTACAGCACGGCGCCGTCGCGATCGGTGAGCGAGCCGAGCTGCGCGTCCACGCGGGTGAGGTCGAGATGCTCGCTCGCGGTGAGGTCCGGGGCGTAGGCCGCGGGCTCGAGGGCGGGGGCCCAGCCGTCCTCACCGCGCTCCAGCGTGGCCTCGGTGGTGTATTCCCAGGTCCCGGCCTCGTCGGGGAGGGTCCAGGTCCAGGCGAGGGTCGCGGTGCGGGTGCCGTCCTCGGCGGTGCCGGGGTCGGCGACCTCCACCTGCGCGGTCGCGCCGGCCTCGTGCAGCGGCCCGAGGATGCGCTCGTGCTCGGCGGCGTCGGCCCCGGCCGGGGCCTCCCCGGCGGAGAGGTCCGCGGCGAGCTGCTGCGCCTCCTGCTCGCCGTCGCCGAAGCGGTCGCGCCACAGCAGGGTGCCGACCACCAGCGCGGCGATCGCGAGCACGGCGACGAGGACGAGCAGGGCGCGGCGGCGGGGCCGGGCGGCGGAGTCGGCGGGGTCAGGGGCCATCGCCCCATGTTCGCACCTCCGCCTAGACTCGGCCCATGCCCCGAGTGCTCCACACCGCCCAGGCGCTGGTCGACGTGATCCTGGAGATCGATGCGCTGCCCGCCCGCGGCGGCAACGCCAATGCCCGCAGCGAGCGGAAGTACGCCGGCGGCGCGGTCACCACGCTGCTCGCGGCCGCCCGCACCGGCGCGGAGGCGGTGCACGGCGGAGCGCACGGCACCGGGTCGAACGGCGACCTGATCCGTGCGGCGCTGGCCCGCGACGGCATCGCCCTGTCGGACGCACCGCGGCCCGAGGCGGACACCGGCTACTGCACGGTGCTGCTCGAACCGTCGGCCGAACGGACCTTCCTCACCGTGTACGGCGCGGAGCGGCAGATCACCGCCGCCTCCCTCGCGACCCTCGCCCCGCAGGCCGGGGACCTCGTGTGCGTCTCGGGGTACAGCCTGTTCGAGCCCACCCGGGAGCCGCTGCTGGAGTTCCTCGAGGCGCTGCCCGAGGAGGTGGACGTGGTGCTGGATCCGGGCGACCCCTTCGCCTCCTTCCCGGAGGAGGTGCGCCGCCGGGTGCTCGCACGCACCACGGTGTGGACCTCGAACGCCGACGAGGCGCGGTCGCTCACCGATCTCGACGCCCTCGAGGACACCCCCGAGGCGCTGCGCCGCCGGCTCGCGCCCGGCGCGGTCGTGGTGGTGCGCGACGGCGAGCGCGGCTGCCTGGTGTTCCACCACGGCCGCGGCACCGAGATCCCCGCCTTCCCGCAGCAGGCGGTGGACACCAACGGCGCGGGCGACACCCACACCGGCGTGCTGCTGGCCGAGCGGGCCCTCGGCGCGGACTGGGAATCCGCCGCGACCCGGGCCAACGCCGCGGCGGCGATCGCGGTGACGCGGCGCGGCACCGAGAGCGCCCCCGCGCGCGACGAGGTCGACGCGTTCCTCGCCTGAGCACCTACGATGGAGGCGCACGCCACCCCTCGCGCAGAGTCAGGAGATCATGGCCGCCCCGACCTTCCACGACTTCTCCGCGGCGACGATCGACGGTGAGCGCCGCTCGATGAGCGAGTACCGGGGCCGCCTGGCCCTCGTGGTCAACATCGCCACGCAGTGCGCCTTCACCCCGCAGCTGGCGAGCCTCCAGGAGCTGCACGACCGGTACGCCGCGCACGGCTTCACGGTGCTCGGCTTCCCCTCGGACCAGTTCCGGCAGGACCCCGGCACCGACGAGGACACCAAGGAGTTCTGCACCTCCGCCTACGAGCTGACCTTCCCGCTGTTCTCGAAGATCGACGTCAACGGCCCCACCGCGCATCCGCTGTGGCAGTGGATGTGCGCGCAGAAGGCGGGCGTGATCGGCGGCCGCATCGCCTGGAACTTCACGAAGTTCCTCATCGACGGGGAGGGGATGGTGCTGCGCCGCTATGCGCCGCCCGTCCCGCCCGTGCGCATCGCACGGCGGATCGAGAGCGAGCTCGGCCTGCGCTGACCCCCAGCCGCGCTTGGTAGCGTGGGTCACAGCTCTTCCCTCAACCAGAAAGGGGACACCATGGAAGGCTTCATCCTCTTCCTCGTCCTCGGCGTCGGTCTCCTGATATTCCTGGTGATCGTCGCGGCGCTCCTGTTCGGCGGGCTGCGCACCTCGCTGATGTTCACCGTGCACACCCAGGAGGCGGTGATCGTCGAGCGCTTCGGCAAGTTCAAGCGCGTCGCGCAGGCGGGCCTGAACTTCAAGACGCCGTTCATCGACAGCACCACCAAGCCGGTCTCGCTGCGCGTGCAGCAGCTCGAGGTGAACATCGAGTCCAAGACCAAGGACAACGTGTTCGTCAACGTCCCGGTCGCGGTCCAGTACCGGATCCGCGAAGAGCAGGTCATCGACGCGTACTACAAGCTGTCGAACCCCGAGGCGCAGATCCGCTCCTACGTGTTCGACACGGTGCGCTCGGCCCTGAGCTCCCTCGAGCTGGACGAGGCCTTCGAGTCCAAGGACGACATAGCCCGCAGCGTCGAGAGCACCCTCTCCGCCCGCATGCAGGAGTTCGGCTTCAACATCATCAACACCCTGGTCCAGGACATCTCCCCGGATCAGCGCGTGCGCGACTCGATGAACTCCATCAACGCCGCCCAGCGCGACCGCGTCGCGGCGCAGTCGCTCGCCGAGGCGGACAAGATCAAGCGCGTCACCCAGGCCGAGGCCGAGGCCGAGTCCAAGCGCCTCCAGGGTGAGGGCGTCGCCGCGCAGCGCAAGGCGATCGCCCTCGGCATCGCCGAGCAGTACGAGATGCTGCGCAAGGTGGGCATCGAGAACTCCGCCGAGCAGCTGCTGCTCATGACGCAGTACTTCGACACCATGCAGGACGTGGCCCGCAACGGCCGCTCCAACGTGCTGTACCTGCCCTCGAACCCCGGCGCCGTGGGCGGCATGGGGGACGAGATCCGCACCGCGATGCTCCAGTCGCAGGCGGCGGCCGAGGCGTCCCAGGACGCCGACGTGGCCGATGCCGAGAACCGTCGGCGCCTCTCCGCCGACCAGCTGCGCGAGCAGGAGGAGGCGCGGGCGCAGCGGGCCCGGCAGAAGGCCGAGCAGCGTGCCCGCGAGGCGAAGCAGCAGGCCCAGCAGGCGCCGGAGGGCCAGCCGGGCGGCGAGGTGCCGCCGTGGGCGCACCCCGGCAGCGCGGGCTGAGCCCGGCGCGAGCCGTGAGCGGGCGGCAGGGTCTCAGCGGATCCCTGCGGTCGAGTCCCGCTCGATGAACCTCCAGGGGAACGACCACTCCCGCGTGATCGTCTCCCCGGAGGTCGCCGCCCGTGCGAGGGCGGCGAACACTCCGCTGTAGTCGGCGTCGTCGGTGCCGAGGGTGCTCAGAGGCACGGGGAGCTGCGAGCTCTCCGCCAGATCCCCTCGACCGACGACGCCGATGTCGTGTCGGCCGCCTCCACGATCGCGCTGCTGCCGATCATCATCGTGTTCATCGTCCTCCAGAAGTACTTCATCGAGTCCTTCTCCGGCGCAGTGAAGGGATGACCGCCGCCGTGACCACCCCCCGCCCCACCCGACCCCACATCATCCTCGTCTGCGTCGACGAGATGCGGGCCGATGCGATGGGGGCCGCCGGGAACCCCCACATCGACACCCCCAACCTCGACGACCTCGCCCGCGGCGGCTACCACTTCACCCGCGCCTACTCGGCGACCCCCACCTGTGTCCCGGCGCGGGTCGCGATGTTCACCGGGAAGTCCCCGGAGCTGCACGGACGGTACGGGTACCGCGAGGGGATCTCCTTCCCGGAGGCGTACCCCGTGACGCTGCAGTCCACGCTGCGCGAGGCCGGGTACCAGACCTTCGGCGTGGGAAAGATGCACGTGTTCCCGGACCGGGCCCGCTGCGGCTTCGACGAGGTGCTGCTGCACGACGGGTTCCTGCACACCTCCCGGCGGCTGTCCCGCGGCCCCTCGGCGGCGATCGACGACTACGTCGAGTTCCTGCGCCGGGAGACCGGCGACCCGCGCGCCGACTACCAGGAGACCGGGATCGGCTGCAATGCGATGACGGCCCGGCCCTGGGAGCGCGAGGAGCGGCTGCACCCCACCCGCTGGGTGGCCGACGAGTCGCTGCGCTTCCTGGCCCGGCGCGACCCGACCCGGCCGTTCTTCCTGTACATGTCCTTCCACCGCCCGCACGCGCCCTTCGACCCGCCCGCCTGGCTGTGGGAGAAGTACCGCGGCCGCGAGTTCCCGCGCCGGCCGCTGGGCGAGTGGGTCTCCCGCTTCGACGAGCACCGGCAGGACTTCGGCTCCGAGGCGGAGTTCGGGGCGCAGAAGGAGACCACCCACCAGCAGGTGCGGGCCGGGTACTACGGCTCGATCGAGTTCATCGACCTGCAGCTGAACCGGCTCAAGGAGACCCTCTCCGACCAGGGCCTGCTCGAGGACACCGTGGTCGTGTTCGTCTCCGACCACGGCGACATGATGGGCGACCACGACATGTACCGGAAGTCCGTGGCCTACGAGGGCTCCTCCCGGGTGCCGCTCGTGGTGCACGTGCCGCCGCGCTGGCGGGAGGGCTGGGGCGCGCCGCGCGAGATCGACACCCTCGCCGAGCTGCGGGACCTGCTGCCGACGATGCTGGACCTCGCCGGTCTCGAGGTGCCCGGCGGCGTGGACGGGATCAGCCTGCGCCCCGACGGCGAGGAGCGCGAGCACCTGCACGGCGAGCACGTGATCGGCTCGCTGGGACGGCACTCGATGCAGTGGATCCGCTCCGACCGCTTCAAGTACGTGTGGTTCTCCGGCGACGGGCACGAGCAGCTGTTCGACCTCGTGGCCGATCCGCAGGAGCTGCACGACCTCGCCGGCGCCCCCGAGCATGCCGCGGAGCTCGCCCGGCACCGCTCGCTGCTGGTCGAGGCGCTCACCGGGCGCGAGGAGGGTTTCGTCGACGGCGGGGAGCTCGTGCCGGGCCGGCCCGTGCAGTCCGAGGCGTCCTGGGTGCGGGAGTTCGCACGGCTCTGAGAGGCAGGCGCTCTCGCCGAAAGTCGCCCCCAGATCGAGCGCATGGGCTGATCCTCCGGGGCGGGCCGATGCGGTGAAGTGGAGGGCATGAGCGAGACCGCCGAACATTCCCCCGAGCAGCCCGTGGACTACTCCGTCGAGAAGCAGCTGGCCCGCACGGTGACCGTGACCCTGGGCTGGTGGGCACACGGGGCCGTGCGCCTGGTGCTGGCCGTGGCGATGCTCTACTACGGCTACGCGAAGCTCGTGCTCGGCCAGTTCGGGGTGGCGGACATGGGCGATGCGCTGATCGCCCAGGGCGAGATGAGCCCCATGGGGGTGCTGTGGCGGATGGTCGCCTTCTCCCCGCTGTTCCAGGTCCTGGCGGGTCTGGCCGAATGGGGCGCGGCCATCGCGCTGCTGTGGCGGCGCTCCGTGCCGCTGGGCGCGGTGCTCTCGGCCGGATCGATGGCGCTGGTGTTCGTGCTGAACCTCGGCTACGACGTGCCCGTCAAGCAGCTCTCCCTCGCGCTGCTGGTGATGTCGCTGCTGGTGCTGATCCCGTGGATGCCGCGGCTGGCCCGGGCGTTCCTGGGCCGGGGCGAGATCCCGCGCGGGCCGCTGCCCACCCTGGTGCCGTGGCGGCCGCTCGCCCGGATCACCAACATCGCCGGGCCGATCGCGGGCATCGTGCTGGTGGTGCTCGTCGGCGTCGGGGTCTCGCAGATGTACCCACCGCGCACCGTCGACGACGCCGCCCCCGCCGGGGTGTGGAGGGTCGCCGAGGACACCGCCGAGCCCGCCGCGCAGCTGTCCGAGGACGAGCGCTGGGCCGCACTGGCCTTCGGCGAGGTCCGCTACGGCGAGGAGTCCATGGCGCAGCTGCGCCGGGCCGACGGCGAGCTGCTCACCGGTGCGTGGACGCGCGGCCAGGACGGCACCGTCGACCTCCACCTCCGCCCCCTTCGCGAGGAGGGCATGCCGCTGACCGAGCACCTCGGCGACGAGGCGCTCGAGCTGACCCTCACCATCGAGGAGCAGGGGGACGGCACCCTGCACGTCACCGGCGAGGGTCAGGACCTCGTGCTCGCTCCTGACGAGTCCGGGTCGGTGGTGTACGAGCGCGGCTTCAGCTGGGGTGCGCGGCCCGACGATCCCTTCAACCGGTGAGCGCACGGCATTGACAGCGGCCGTAGGGTGAGCACAGTCACGCCAGAGGGAGCAGGCTGTGTTCGAGACGTATCTTCCGGACGTCCCCCAGCGCGCCCTGACCGGGCCCCTGCCCGGAGCCCCGCAGGTCGGTGAGCTCCTGCGCGAGGCGCATGCCCGCTACGCCCCCGTCGGCGACGGCGAGGTGGCCGACTACATCCCCGCGCTCGCCGAGGCGGATCCGCGGCTGTTCGAGCGGGTGTTCCGCTCCGAATCGGCCTCGAACCATCGCAACCAGGGGATCTCCGACCTGCTCACCTCCTACGGCCTCCTCCGCGGGAGACCCGAGGAGATCCCCGACCCCGAGTCCGAGGATCTGCGCGTCTAGGATCTGCGCATGGGCGCTCACCGCAGATTCGGGATCCTCACCGGCCTCGCTGCGGTGTGCTGGGCCCTCGCGCTCGCGCTGGTGCTGGTCGCGGCAGCGACGGGGCTGTTCATGGTGCTGCTGGGCGCCTCCGAGGCGCTCACGCCCTCCCCCACCGGGGAGCGGGACGCACGCCTCGGCCTCGGCGTGCTGCTCGCCTCCGCGGTCGGTGCGGTGGCGCTCGGGCTGCTCACCCTGGTGCTCGATGCGGTGGTGGCGGTGCTGTCGCTGCGCCGCCTGCGCGGGGACGCGCACGGCCGGGCGGTGCCTGTCCTGTCGCTCGTGGCGGTGGGGCTCTCGATGGTGCTGCCGCTGCTGCTGGGCGGCCTCGCGCTCGGCGCCGGGGCGCTCGAGCTGTCGCACCTGGCCGCGGCGCTGTGGTGGATGCTGCTGGGCACGGTGTTCGCCCTCGCGCCCTGTGCACGGCTCGCCCAGCTGCTCGGCGGTCTCGTCACCGCTGTGACCGCGTCCCGCGGCGCGAGCGTCGGCCCCCTCCCCTAGGGTGGGACCGCAGTCCCGCCCGGGCCTGCGACCTGCGATGGAGGAGCCCCCGCATGCGGATCGAGTTCGGCTGGTCCCTCGACGGCGCGGCCTGGGCCGAGGGCACCGGCGCGCACGGCACCGCCCGGATGGGGCCGCGCGCCCTCGTGCAGCTGCTGCAGAACCGGCTCGGCCTCACCCGCCCGGCGGTCGAGCCGGCGGTGCGGGTCGCGCAGTACCTGCGCCTGATCGAGGAGCACCTGGCCGCCGCGTCCGCTCCGTTCTGGCCCGCCCGCTCCTTCGCGGTGGATCCGTGGAGCACCGCCCGGCAGCTGCTGCACTGGCGCGACGCGGCGGTCGAGACGGGGTGGGACCCGGCTGCGGCCCAGGGGCCCCTGCCGGAGCGGCTCGCGGCCCTGCGCGACCTCGAGCGCGCGGCGGAGGTGGGCGTGACCGGGACCCTCGCCCCCTGCCCGGCGGATGACCTCGCCGAGGTGATCGCGCTGCTCGAGGGCGAGGCGGCGACCTGGCCGCTGGGCATCGAGGAGCTCGCGCTGCACGAGGATCCGCAGGCTCTGCCGGGGATGTGGCCGCAGCTGCTCGCGCTGCTCGACCGCTCCGGGGTGCGCTGCACGATCGTGCCCGCCGCCAGCGGCGGCGCACCGCAGGTGACGGTGGTCGAGGCGCAGGACGAGTGGACGGCGGCCGACGTCGCCGCCCGCTTCCTCGCCGCCGAGCCCGCCGGGCACGAGGACTCCGTGACGGTCCTCGCCTCGAGCGACACGGATGTGCTGGACCGGGCGCTGCACCGGCGCGGCCTGCCGGCGATCGGCGCGGTGGACCCCTCCCGCGACCGCGCCCACCACCAGGTGCTCGGCCTGTTCCTCGACGTCGCCACCGCCCCCGTGGACGTGCACCAGCTCGCCGCCCTGCTCGACCTGCGGGTGCTGCCGGGCGCCGACGGTGCGGCCGAGCCGATCGGCCTGGTGCCCGCCGCCGCGCGGCGCCGCCTGCTGCGCGCCCTGGGCCGTGAGCCGGGCGTGGGCGGGCCCGCCTGGCGGGAGGCGCTCGCCGCGCTCGAGGAGAGCGGCCACGACACCGCGATCGAGGCGGCGCGCGTGATCGACCGCCTGGTGGGAGACCCGCTGCCCGCGGACGGCCTGTTCCCGCCGGCGCTCTCGAGCCGGCTGGACTGGCTCGCCGAGCGCCTGCGCGCCGTGGCCCGCGGCGACGGGGACCTGCTGGCGAGCCTCACCCAGGTGCAGGTGCTGCAGCAGGTGCTGGCCATGCTCGACCCCGGCACGCCCCTGGCCCGCCGCACGCTCCAGCAGATCATCGACAGCTGCGGCAGCTCCGGCCCCTCCCCGCGGGCGCGCCGCGAGGTCTCCGACTGGGCCGTCTGCTCCCGTCCCGCGCAGCTGCGGGCGGCGGGCGGGACGGTGCTGTGGTGGGGCCCGTCGGCCGCCGACGCCCCGCGCGTGCTGCGCTGGGACCCGGCCGAGCGCCGCGCCCTCCACGCCGGCGGCGGCCGCGTGCCCGACCCGGCGGGGATCACCGCCCTCGAGGTCGAGGCGTCGCTCGCGGGGCTGCGCCGCGCCCGCACTGTGGTGACGGTGCTGCCGGGCCGGCGCTGCGAGGAGGCGCCCGGGCCGAGCGGGCTGCTCGCCCACCTCGAGGCCGACGGCACCGGCGACCGTGTCGATCCCGCCGCGCTGCTGCACGATGGCCGCTGGGAGCTGGCCGGGCGGAGCCTGCCCGTCACCGTCCCCGCGCAGGTGCGGCCCGCCCCGCCCGAGGAGACGGTGCGCCGCACCGCCCCGGCCCCGCAGCTGCTGCCCACGCGGCTGTCCTACACGCAGGCCGCCTCGCTGCTCTCGTGCCCGCACCACTGGGCGCTCGAGTACGCGCTCGACATCCGCCCGGCCGAGGTCGCCGTGCTGCCCACCGGGCACCGCATGATCGGCACGCTCCTCCACGCCGTCGTCGAGACGCTCGTGCAGCAGCGCACCGACCCCGCGCTCGGCGGCGCCCCGCTGACCGCCCCGAGCGGCGAGGAGATCGGCGCCGTGTTCGACGCGCTGGTGCCCCAGCTCGCCTCCGAGCTCGAGCTGCCCGGCCGCCGCGCTGAACGGGCCGATGTGCGCGACCGCGCCGTCCGCTCCCTCGGCGAGCTGTTCACCGGCACCGCCCGCGCCGGGCTGCGCATCACCGGCACCGAGACCCGCTTCTCCGTGCCGCTGACCCTGCCTCTCGCCGGCGGGGAGCGGACCGTCGAGTTCGTGGGCAGCCGTGACGTGGACGCCGTCGATGCGGAGGGCCGCCGCATCGTGCTGGACCTCAAGTGGTCCCGCAGCCGCACCCGCTACGGCGACCTCTACGACACCGGCGAGGCGATCCAGCTCGCCTCCTACGCCTGGACCGTCGCCCAGGAGGACCCCTCGGCCGCGCCGGCCGACGTCGGCTACTTCCTGCTGCGCAGCGGCGAGTTCATCAGCGCCGACCCGGCGCTGGACCCTCACCGCCGCACCCCGATGGACGTGGACGAGGCCTGGCGGCGGATGCGGGAGGCGATCACCGCCACGCTCGACGAGGTGGCCTCCGGGACCGTGCGCGTGGGCTGCCGGGAGCTGCTGGAGACCACCGGGCTCACGCCCGAGGCGGGCTGGGACGCCCGGCGCCGCGCCACCGCGAAGGCCCGGGAGGCGGCCCGCGCCGCCGGCTCCCTGCTGGTGGAGAACCACTGCGCGAGCAGCGAGCACGCCCCGCTGTGCGGACTGACGGGAGACTGGCGATGAGCCCCACCTTCACCCTGATCAACGCGTCGGCCGGCTCCGGCAAGACGCACACCCTCACCCACGAGATCGCGGAGCGGATCGCCCGCGGCCTGGACCCTTCCGAGCTGATCGCCACCACCTTCACCACGAAGGCCGCCGCCGAGCTGCGCGACCGGGTGCGCCGCACCCTGCTCGAGCGCGGCCAGCTCGAGGCCGCCCGCGGTGTGGACAGCGCCCTGATCAGCACCGTCAACTCCGTCTCCGGGGAGCTGCTGCGCGAGTTCGCGCTCGACGCCGGCATCTCGCCGGACGTGCAGGTGCTCGACGAGGACCGGCAGAAGGCGGCGTTCCGCGCCGCGATCGACGAGACCGCCGCGCTGGCCGGCTCGCGCGCCGCCGCGCTGCTGGCCCGCACCGAGCACGACGGCGAGGAGGAGCCGGAGATGCCCTTCGGCGCTGCCCCGTCGTGGCGCGCGCACGTGCGGCAGCTCGCCTCCCGCGCCCGCACCAACCTGCTGGACGAGACGGCGCTGCGCGAAGGGGCAGAGGCCGCGTGGGAGGACTACCGCGAGGCCGCGCTGCCGCCCGCCGCCGCCGAGGACCGGCGCGGCGCCTGGCTGTCCGCCCTCGATGCGGCGCTCACGGCGCTCGAGGCGGAGCAGCGCAGCGCCGAGGCCGGCGAGGGGCCGTTCAGCGTGAAGACCGCCGGCACGGTCCGTCGGCACCTCGACGCGCTCGAGGCGCTGCGACGCGAGGTGGCCGACCCCGTCCGGGCGCCGTGGTCGCGATGGGCGAAGCTCGCCGCCGTCGCCTCCGCGAAGGCCGCCGACCCCGAGGCGAAGGGCTACGCCTACAGCAAGGACGTCGACCACGCGCTGCTGGGCGCGGCGAGCACCATCGCCGAGGAGCTGCTCGAGAACCCGGTGCTGCAGGCCGATGTGCGGGCCTTGATCACGCTCGTGATGGAGACCGCCGCGGACTCCCTCGAGGCATACCGCCGGTACAAGGACGAGCTGGGGCTCATCGACTTCATCGACCAGGAGGTGCGCACCCTCGCCCTGGTGCGCGACTCCGCACGGGCCCGCGAGGTGATCCGCTCCCGCTTCCGGCTGCTCGCGGTCGACGAGTTCCAGGACACCTCCCCCGTCCAGCTCGCCCTCTTCCTCGCGCTCAGCGAGCTCGTCGAGGACAAGATCTGGGTGGGCGACCCGAAGCAGGCCATCTACGGCTTCCGCGACGCGGATCCCGCCCTGATGCTCGGCATCATCGGCGAGCTCGACAGCGGCCGCACGAACCTCGGCGCCGCGGCGGTGCGGGACCTCGAGCACTCCTGGCGCTCCCAGCAGCCGGTGCTCGACCTGGTCAACGAGGTGTTCCCGCAGGTGTTCCCCGAGCTGCCGCGCCACCGCGTGGTGATGGACGCGGCCGAGCCCGCGACCGCCCGCCGCGCCGCCGACGGGCACCGGCCCGGACGCCTCGAGGCGTGGCTGCCCCAGGTGCCGAAGCGGCTCACCCACGGCCAGCACGCCACCGCGGTCGCCGACGGGATCGTCGAGCTGCTCGAGGACGAGGGCACCTGCCCCGCCGACATCGCCGTGCTGGTGCGTTCCAACCGGCGCGCCGCCGAAGTGGTGCAGGCGCTGTCCGACCGGGGCGTGCCCGCCACCGGGGAGGGCGTGGGCATCCTCGCCTCCCGCGAGGGGCGCCTGGTGCGCGCCGCGCTCGCGGTCACCCTCGACCTCAGCGACACCCTCGCCCTCACCGAGCTCGTGGACCAGCTGCCCGATCACGCCGCGCACGGGCGCTGGTTCGAGCAGCTCACCGCCGCACCGGACCGGGAGGCCCGCCGCGGCGTGTTCGCTCAGTGGTGGCAGGATCCGGTGCTCGCCGGGCTGCGGGAGCTGCGCGAGGACTGCATCTCCCTCACCCCCGTCGAGATGATCACCGCCCTCGTCGACGCGCTCGACCTGCCCGAGCGGATCCGGGCCTGGTCCACCCCCGATCAGCGGCTGCGCACCCTCGACGCGCTGCGGAAGGTCGCCGCGCAGTACGCGGACCGGGCCCGGGCCGATTCCGCGCCGATCACGCTCACCGGGCTGCGGATCGAGCTCGACGCCGTCGAGCACGGCCCCGACCTCTCCGGCATGGCCGCGACCCGCCCGGGCGCCGTGTGGGTGGGCACCATCCACGGGGCGAAGGGCCTGGAGTGGTCGCACGTGGTGGTCATGCTCGACCATTCCCCCACCGAGCGGTCCCAGACGGCCGGTGCCTTCGTGGTCCCCGCCCCGCAGCTGGACGTCACCGCGCCGCTCGCCGGCCGCTCCCCGCGCTACTGGCCCGGGGTGCTGCCCCGCCACGCCCCGCTCCAGGACGCGCTCGCGGACTCGGCGCACGCCCGGCGGCGGGCGCACGCCGAGCAGGAGGAGAGCGGGCGGCTGCAGTACGTCGCGCTCACCCGCGCGGCCGACGTCACCGTGCTCAGCGGCAACGGCTCCGCCCCCGTGCTAGACGCCCTGGTGCCCGCCGCGGAGGCGGACGCCCCGCCGCTGCTGACCTGGGAGGCGGGCGGCGCCGCGGTCCACGTGCGCGGCGGCGCCTCGCTGCCGGCACAGGTGCGCTCGCCGCGCGGCGAGCTCCCGCCCGACGCGGCGACCTACCGGGCCCGGCGCAGCCCGCTCGCGGCCACGGACCTCACCGGCCCCGCCCCGGAGCGGCCCGGCGGGCCCGCCGCCCGCTTCCAGGCCTCGGGCGTCGCCTCCGCGGAGGAGCTCGGCACCGTCGGCGCCCCGCGCAGCATCGGCCGGCGCCTCGTCCCCGACACCGGCGGACCGCAGTGGGAACGGGTGGGCGAGGCGATCCACGCCTATCTCGCGCTGCCGCTCCCGCACCTCACCGCGGTGCAGCGGGAGGCCGCGGCCGCGCGCCTGGTGCAGCGGTGGGCGGTGTCCCGGGCCGTGGACGCGGCGGTGCTGCAGGAGGCCGGGGAGGCGTGGGCGGCGTTCCTGGCCGCCGAGTTCCCCGGTGCCGAGGAGCTCACCGAGCAGCCGATCACCTGGTGGAACGAGGAGGACCAGGTGATGGAGGGCTGGATCGACACCCTGCTGCGCCTGCCGGGCGGAGAGATCGTGCTGGTGGACCACAAGTCCTATCCGGGCAGCGAGCCGGTGCGGAAGGTGCGCGAGGAGTACCTGGGGCAGATGGCGACCTATGCGCAGGCGCTCACCGCCGCCGGGGTCGCCCCGTCCCGGATCCTCCTGCACCTGCCGCTGCGCGGCGAGGTGCTCGAGGTGCAGCTCGCCGCACCGGATGGGGAGCCGGCACATGCCCGCTGAGCTGAGCGCCGAGCAGGCGGTCGACGCGGCGCGGACGCTGCTGGACGCGGCGCTGCGCAGCGGGAGCCGCCGCCTGCTCGGCATCGCCGGAGCGCCCGGGGCCGGGAAGTCCACGCTCACCGCGCTGCTGGCCGAGCGCCTGCCGGCCGGGTCCTGCGCGGTGGTGCCGATGGACGGCTTCCACCTCGCCGATGCGGCGCTGGAGCGTCTGGACCGGCTCGCGCGCAAGGGCGCGCCGGACACCTTTGACGCCGCCGGGTACGTGGCGCTGCTGCAGCGGCTGCGCACCGCCCGGCCGCAGGATGCGCCGGTGTGGGCGCCGATGTTCGAGCGGGACCTCGAGCAGCCGCTGGCCGGCGCGATCGAGGTGAGCGGCGAGGTGCCGCTGGTGGTCACCGAGGGCAACTACCTGCTCGCCCGCGAGGGGTCGTTCGCGCAGGTGGGCAGCATGCTCGATGCGCGCTGGTTCGTGGAGGTGCCCGAGTCGCTGCGGCACGAGCGGCTGATCGCCCGGCACGAGCGCTTCGGGAAGTCCCCGGCGGCGGCGCGGGACTGGGCGCTCGGGCCCGACGAGGACAACGCCCGCCTGGTCGCGCAGACGCGCGACCGGGCGGACGCCGTGGTGCGCCTGGGCTGAGCCTCAGCCGGCCCGGACGGCGCGGGCGAAGCCGGTGCAGCGCTCCTGCAGCCCTGCGATCCGCTGCTCGCGGTGGTAGGCCAGCAGCGCCGGGTCCTCGGTGCGCACCTCGAAGGGGGCCGGGGGGCGGCGCACGTTGCGCGAGCAGCGGAAGTCCGCGCACACCGACGTGCCGATGGTGTTGCCGCGTCGGCCGGAGGGGCCGGCGAGCGGGGCGACGAAGGAGGCGGCGCCCACCCCGTCCACCACGTCCTGGCACCAGGCGCAGAGCATCTTGCGGCCCGGGGGCCGGCCGGTGCCGCGCAGCAGCAGGCCCACGGGCTCGTCGTCGATCTCGAGCACCACATAGTGCTGGGCGGGGCGGCGGGCGTCCTGCCAGCCCAGGTAGTCGATCTCGTCCCACGGGACGGTGGAGAGGTCGGGCAGCATGGCGCGCTTCGCCTCGCCCTTGGAGGCGTTGACGAAGCTGGTGCGGATCAGGTTCTCGGTCAGGGGTCGCATGAAGGGTCCTCGAAGAAGGCGCCCGGGCAGGCCGCGAGGTGCGCGGGGCTCCCGGGCGCGGGAGAGTTCAGGGTGCGGGCGGGCGTGGTGCGGGCGCGCGATGACGCCGCGTACACGCCGCGGTCACGCCGAGCAGGCCGCGTGGGCCGCCTCGCTCCCTGCATGCCGGATGCGCATGCTCTCTCCTCTCCCGTCACGGGCCCGGCAACGCTACGCCCTGGCATGCAGATCCGCCAGAGGAATGGCTCTCACCTCACGCGGGGCGGGAGCTGCGGGACGCGGGGCGGCGGGGTGTGGCGCGGGTGCCGGTCAGGCGATGATCTGGTTCAGCTCGGTGAGGTCCACGTCGCTGAGCTCGAGCGCCATCGCCTGCGCAGAATCCGTGATCGACTCGGGGCGGCTCGCGCCCGGGATCGGGATCACGTGCTCGCCCAGTGCCAGCTCCCAGGCGAGGACCACCTGCTGGGGGCTGACGGCGTGGGCTTCCGCGATCCGCTGGATCTGCGGGAACCGCTCCCCCACCGCGGCCGCGCCGCCGCCGGTGCCGCCCAGCGGCGACCAGGGCACGAAGGCGATGCCGTGCTCGGCGCAGTGCTCGAGCTCGTGGCGGCTGGTGTGGAAGAAGGTGGGCGAGAACTCGTTCTGCACGGCCGCGAGACCGCCCTCGCCCAGCACGTCGCGCGCCACGTCGATCTCCTCGACGTTCGCGTTGGAGATGCCGATCTCGCGGATCAGGCCCTCCTGCTGCAGGACGGCGAGCGCCTCGACCCCCGCGGCGTAGCGGATGCTGCGGTCCGGGCGGTGCCAGTAATAGAGGTCCACCGCGTCGGTGTCGAGCGCCGCCAGCGAGGCCTCGAGGGCGGAGCGGAGGTAGGCGGCGGAGCCGTCGCGGCCGCCGCCCTCGGCCGAGCGTGTGATGCCGCCCTTGGTGGCGACCGCCACCTGCGAGCGGTCCCCGTCCCAGCTGCGCAGCGCCTCGGCGACGATCTGCTCGTTGTGCCCCATGGTGTCCCAGCTGGGGGCGTAGATGTCGGCGGTGTCGAGCAGGGTGATGCCGGCGTCGAGAGCGGCGTGGACGGTGGCCATGGCGCGCTCGTGCGGGGCGGGTTCGCCGCGCCCCATCGACAGCGGCATGGCGCCCAGTCCGAGGGCGGAGACGGTCAGGGAGCCGAGGCGGCGGGTGGGTGCACTCATGCCTCGAGCCTAGTGGGGTGTGGCGCCGGTCTCCAGGAGCCACTCGTCGTAGGTCGGCCCGGCCCGGAGCGCCTCGGGGCCGGGGAGCATGCCGCCGCGGGTCATCGACTCGCTCGCGGGGACGCCGACCACCTCACGCGCGTCACCGCGGGCGGCGAGCAGGCGCCGGGCCTGGTCGAGGGTCCGCTCAGGCTGCGGCCCGGCGATCTGGGTGAGCGGGGCCGGGTTTGCGGCGACGGCCTGCGCGAGCAGCAGTGCGGCGACGGCGCGGGGGTCGACGGGTTGGGAGGGTGCCTCCATGATCTCGAGGTGGTCGCCCACCTCGCGCAGCTGCTGGCCGATGAAGTCGTGGAACTGCGTGGCGCGCACGAGCACCGGCCCGGGGCAGTGCTCGCGCACCGCCTGCTCATGGGCGCGCTGGGCGCGGTAGAAGCCGTAGTCCTGCATGTGCTCGATGCCGACGATGGAGATCGCGACGGTGCGGGGCACGCCGGCGGCCGCGGCGTGACGGCCGAGGCTGCGGGCGGCGTCCTCGTACCAGGCGCCGGCGGTGTCGTCGAGCTGCGGCGGCTTGAGGCATTCGATGAGCGCGTCCGCTCCGGCGAGCGCCTCCGCGAGGCCGTCGCCGGTGAGCACGTCGACGCCGCGGGAGCGGGCGATCTCGCGCACCTGGTTGCCCTGTTCGCGGGCGAGGCGCACGACCTGCCGGCCGAGGGTGCCGGTCGCGCCGGCGACGGCCAGGGTGAGCGCGGGGGCGGTGTCGGTCATGGCGTCACAGCTCGAGGATGCCCGCGGTGCTGCGGCGGAACAGGCCGTCGGTCATCGAGAAGGGGCCCAGGTCGATCTCGAAGTCCACGTGCAGCCAGCGGGCCGGGCTCGCACGGCACTCCTCGATCGCGCGATGCACCAGCTCGCGGCCGATCCCGGTGCCCTGCCGGTCGGGGCGCACCGCAGTGTCGACGAGGAACGCGTGGCGCCCGCCGTCGGAGACGACGTTGCAGAAGCCCACCAGCTCCCCGCCGCAGCGGGCGGTGACCCAGCCCAGGGAGTGGCGCTCGAGCCGCTCGCCCCAGGGCTCGTGCTCGACCGCGTGATCGAAGGCGGCGGCATGGAGCACCGACACCTCGGCGTCGTCGATCTCCTCGCGCCAGGCGAGCTGCGGCTGCTCCCTCGGATCCATCTGTTCAGTGTGCCGCCAGGCTCGCCCCGAGTCGACCCGAAACGCCCGATCTTCCCGGTATGGCGCGCGGAGGAGGTCAGTCGACGGTGACGTCGCCGGTCTCGGCGTCGACGGTGACCTCCTGCTCATCGGCCCCGGAGGTGAGGTCGAACTGGTACTGGATCATGCCGTCGTCGTACTCGAGCTTCCAGCCGCGCAGCTCGCCGTCGACCTCCGCCGTGGCCTTCTCGAGGGCGTCGTCGTAGGTCATCGGGTCCTCGAGGTCCACGGCCTGCTCCTGGTCGTCGGTCTCCTCGCTCTCGTCGGCGACCACGTCGCCGCTGACCGCGTCGATGATGACCTTGTGATCGGTGGAGCCGGCGAGGATCTTCACGTCCCACTGCCAGGCGGCGTCGTCCTCGTCGTAGTCGAGCTCGACCGCGTGGAGGATGCCGTCGCCGACCTCCTGCTGCGCGGTCTGCACGGCGTCCGCGGCGGCCACCGGCGGGGCGTCGGTGCGCAGGTCGGTGTCGGGGCCGTAGTCGTCGGCGGAGGCATCGCTGCTGTCGTCGGTCGCACCGCCGTCGTCGCTGCTGTCATCCGCGCCGCCGTCGTCGCTGCTGTCATCCGCGCCGCCGTCGTCGCTGCTGTCATCCGCGGCGCCGTCGTCGGCCGTGCCCTCGTCGGCTCCGCCGTCGTCGGTGTCGCTGGCCGAGGTGTCGGGAGCGTCGGTGTCGGTGTCGCCGTCGTCGGCGGCTCCGCAGCCGGCGGCTCCCAGGGCGAGCATCGTGCCGGCGGCGAGCGCCGCCGTGCGTGTCCAGAGTCCGCGTCGAACGGTCATGCCGATCTCCTCTCGCCATGCCCGGGCGGGCCCCGGGCCGGGCCTCTCGTGATTCGAGGCTACGCCCGCGACCCCGCGTCTCGGCGAGGGGTCGGACCGTCCGGTCAGTGCTCGCCGCGGGCGCGCGGGAGCACCGCGACGGAGAGGAAGACGGCCACCCCGCCGTCCCGGGCGCGATAGCGGCGCACGCCCCCGGCCGGCGAACGATGCGAGCCGCCGGCCTCGATGACGCGCCAGGGCGCCCCCTCCTCCGTCTCGAGGGAGCCCTCGATGACGTGCAGCATGATCCTGCCGGCGGCCCCGCCGGGCGCGCCCTCGTAGACGTCCTCGCCCACGAGCTTCCACTTCCAGGTCTCGACCGAGACGCCGCCGTCGTCGATCGCGTCCAGCAGCACCGCCCAGCTGCCGTGATCGGTGGACCAGATCTCGACGCCGTCCGGCGGGGCATCCGCCCCCACCCCCATGAGCGCGGCGAAGGTCGTGCCCAGGCCCGCGGCGATCCGGTCGAGGATCGCGACCGAGGGGTTCGCCTGCCCCAGCTCGATCTGGGTGAGCATGCGGCGGGAGACGTCGCTGCGCTCGGCGAGCGCGCCGACGCTCAGCTCGAGCTCCTGGCGTGCGGCCCGGATCCGCTCCCCGAGCTGCTCGACCACCGCGGGTCGCATCCCACCGCTCATGCCGCTCCTCCTCGTGCCTGCTCGTCGGCCTTCTGCGCATGCCGATGCGACGAAGCCTAGCGAGAGTGACGGGCACTATATTGCGCACCACCGCGAGTGCGCACTATGTTGCGCAGAGGTGCGGTGGCGCGGAGGCGCCCGCACCGACCCCGTCCTGCACCGCCCGCCCGGTGCCGCCCGTGCTCCCCCTGTGCTTCGAAGGAGGTCCCCCATGGCCGGTCTCGCCGCCCCCACCCCCACCTCGCAGGCCCCGACCGCGCCCGCTCGCGGACCCCTCCTGCGCTGGTTCGTCTCCTACGGGACCTTCACCGTGCCGCAGGCCGCGGCGCCGATCGCCTTCTCGCTCATCGCCCTGCCGCTGACCGGCGACGCCTCCAGCGGTGCGGCGATGATGCTCGCGATGACCATCGCGCAGGTGATCGGCGCCGTGCCGATCACACGCCTGGGACGGCGCCATGCGCCCGTGCCGTTCGTGCGCGGCCTGATCGGCCTGCGCACCCTCGCCCTCATCGGGATCGCGGTGCTCGCCGGGCTGCACGCCCCGTTCCCGCTGGTCGTGGTCGGCGCCGCGTTCGCGGGCCTCGTCAACGGCGCCGCCTTCGGCACGCTGCGCGCGGTGCTGAACCATCTGGTGCCCGCGGGGCGCCTGCCCCGGGCGCTGGGCGTCGCGGCGACGCTCAACGAGGTCGCCTTCGTCGCCTCTCCCGTGCTCGCCGCGGCCCTCGGGACCCTCTCCCCGCAGGCGGCGGTGTGGGCGATGGTGCTGCTGGGGATGGGCCCGATGTTCCTGCTGCCCCGCATCCCCACCGCCACCGCGCCCGGGCCCGACCGTGTGCGCAGCCGCCTGCGCCTGACCCCGAGCATCCTGCTGTGGCTCGTGTGCGGTGCGGCCGGCTCCGCCTCGATCGCCGCGATCGAGATCGGGGCGGTCTCGATGGCGGTCTCCTTCGGGATGCCGGCCACCTGGGGCGTGGTCTTCCCGATCGCCCTGTGCGTCACCTCGATCCTCGGCGGGCTCTGGGTGAGCGTGCGCAACCGGGTGCCGCGCCGGCGCACCGTGCTCGCCTGGCTGGCGGTGACGGCGCTCGGCGTGGCGGCGGTCGGCTTCGGCCAGTCGGTGCCCGCGACCATGATCGGCGCACTGCTGGTAGGGGCGGTCCTCGCGCCGCTGGCGACCTACTACTCGCTCGCGCTCGACGCCCTCGTCGCCCCCGAACATCGGGCCGAGGTCTTCGCGCAGCTGCGCACCGCGAACGCGCTGGGCATCATCACCTCGAGCGCGCTGCTCTCCCTCGCCTCGCTGCAGACCACCTTCACCGTGGTCATCGCGCTGATGACCACCGTGCTGCTGCTCGCGGCGCTGGTGTTCACCGCGGGCTGGGTGCAGGCGCGGCGCCGCCGGATCGCCCGGGACGCGGCCGAGCAGCGGGCCGCGCACGGGGACGCACAGCTCCAGCTCGACGACGACGTCCTCGAGGCGGGCGGTCAGCGGCTACCGTGAGTGCTGCGCGCGGCACCCCGGCCGCGCCCGACGACGGAGGAGACACGATGCCCGCACGCCCCGCCCCGGTGCTGGTGGTCGGCTCCGCCACCGTGGACGTCACGAGCTTCTCCCAGCGCCTGCCGCAGCCCGGCGAGACCCTCCTGGGCGACTCCTTCTCCCTGGTGATGGGCGGCAAGGGCGCGAACCAGGCGGTGGCCGCGGCCCGCGCGGGAGCGCAGGCGCGCTTCGTGGGGTGCGTGGGCGAGGACATGTTCGCCCCGGTGGTGCGTGACGGGCTCGGCGAGGCCGGCGTGGACCTCACGCATCTGCGCACCGTGCCGGGCCAGACCGGTGTCGCACACATCCGCGTGGACGGCGCCGGGGAGAACGACATCGTCATGGTGCCGCTCGCGAACAGCGCCCTGAGCACCGCACAGATCGACGAGGCGCTCGACGATGACGCCGGGGTGCTGCTCACCCAGCTCGAGACCCCGCTGCCCGAGACGCTGCACGCGATCCGCGCCGCCCATGAGCAGGGCCTGACCGTGGTGCTCGACCCGGCGCCCGCCGCCGAGCTGGACCCCGCGATCTGGCCGCTGCTGGACGTGGTCACCCCCAACGAGACCGAGGCCGCGCTGCTCACGGGCATGCCCGTGCGCGATCGCGAGGGGGCCGTCCGCGCCGGGCGGTGGTTCCTCGCACGCGGCACCCGGGCCGCGCTGATCACCCTCGCCGGGGCCGGCAGCGTGCTGGTCACCGCGCAGGAGGTGCACGAGATCCCGCCGCACCCGGTCACCGTGGTGGACTCCACCGCCGCGGGGGACGCCTTCGCCGGCTTCCTCGCCGCGGCGCTGGCCGACGGGGAGGACCTCCCCTCCGCCGTCCGACGGGCCGGCGCGGCCGGGGCCCTCGCGGTGACCCGGCGCGGCGCCTCGCCGAGCATCCCCTCGGCCGACGAGGCGCAGAGAATGCTGGACGAGGAGGTGCCGGCATGAACGGCGCAGCCTCCGCCGACCCGGCACCGTCCTGCTGCGCGGCCGGCCGGGCCGAGCTCGGCGCGATGGACCCCACCCCGACGGGCGCCGACGACGCCTCGACCCGCGGGCTCGCCGCCCTCGCCGCGCCGACGGCACAGGTGCGCGCCCGGGCCGAGCGCACGGTGCTCGTCGAGGCCGGGCCGTTCCGGATGGGCACCGAGGATCCCGACCGCAACCCAGGGGACGGCGAATCCCCCGTGCGCACCGTCGAGGTGCCCGCCTTCCGCATCGACGCCACGTGCGTGACCACTGCCGAGTTCGCGGCGTTCGTCGCGGAGACCGGATACGTCACCGAGGCCGAGGAGTTCGGCTGGTCGTTCGTGTTCGGGGCGCTGCTGGAGAAGGAGCTGCGCCGCGCGAGCCGCAAACCGCCGGGCACCCCGTGGTGGCGCGCGGTCGAGGGGGCGCGCTGGGACCATCCCGAGGGGCCCGGCTCCACGCTCGCGGGCCGCGAGGACCATCCCGTCGTGCACGTCTCGCTGCGCGACGCCGAGGCATTCGCCCGCTGGTGCGGGATGCGCCTGCCCACCGAGGCCGAATGGGAGAAGGCCGCCCGCGGCGGTCTCGACCAGGCCCGCTACGCCTGGGGCGAGGAGCTCACCCCCGGCGGCGAGCACCGCTGCAACATCTGGCAGGGCGCCTTCCCGGTGCGCAACACCCTCGAGGACGGCCACCTGGGCACCGCCCCGGTGCGGTCCTTCCCGCCCAACGGCTTCGGACTGTACGAGGTGGCCGGCAACGTCTGGGAGTGGTGCAGCGACCGCTGGACGACGGGCAGCGCCGCCTCCCTGACCGGGGACGTGCGGGTGATGCGCGGCGGCTCGTACCTCTGCCACGACTCGTACTGCAACCGGTACCGGGTCGCGGCCCGCTCCTCCACCGCCGCGGAGGACGCGAGCGGCAACAAGGGCTTCCGCCTCGTCGCCGACGCCTGAGCGCGGGCAGGCGCGGACCTCTCAGGCGGCGCGGCGGCCCGCGGCGAGGTCGAGGAGGTGGTCGAGCACGCCCTCCCCGCTCGCGCGCAGGCCGTTGTGCTCGTACTCGCTGGTGACCCAGGTGCGCAGGCGCGGGAGCAGCGCGGCGGTGGCCATCGAGTGCTCGCGCGGCACGTAGGCGTCGTCGTAGTAGACCGCGGCGGCGCCGGGGACGTCCGCGGCGCGCAGCGCGTCGGCGTCGTAGAGCGTCGGCCACTCGTGCGCGGCGAGGAGATCCGCGGCCTCCGCCCACACCGCGAGCTCCGGGTCCTCCGCGAAGAGGCTGCGGTGGATGTGCTCGCCGGCCAGGAGCGTCGGATCCTCCCGCACCTGCTGCGGCTGCGTGCGGTCGGCCGCCCAGCGGGTGGCGACCCCGTCGGCCCAGCAGCTCTCGTGGATCACCGCGTACAGCGGGTTGCGGCCCCCGAAGGGCAGCGCGGCGGCGAGGTCGTGGGCGAAGGCGGGCGAGGCGGGGTCGAGGTCCAGCAGGTAGTGGAGTCGCTCCGCGCCCTGGGAGGCGCCGAGCAGGTGTCCGAGCCGCCGCAGCCGCTCGACGCCGACGCGCTGGCCGTCCGGCAGCCGGAGCCGGCCCGCGTCCGCCGCGTCGGCGAGGCGGCGGAAGCGGTCGCGGTCCCCGGGGAAGCGGGCCCAGAACCGCTCGCTGCGCTCGATCATCCCGTGCCAGGTGGTGGTGTAGACCTCGTCCATCCCGGGCCCGACCGTCGGCAGGCCGCCGGTGAACAGCGCGGTCGAGACGCTGCTCGCCGCGGTGCTGAGGTAGCGCAGGGTGGTGAAGCCGCCGAAGGACTGCCCCAGCAGCGCCCAGCTCTCCACGCCGAGGTGCTCGCGCAGCAGCTCGGCGTCCGCCACGATCGCGTCGGCCCGGAAGTGGGTGAGGTAGCGGGCCTGCTGCTGCGCGGTCGCCTCCCGCAGCGTCGGCGCCCCCGCGCCCTCGGGCAGGGCGGTGTCGGGTCCGACGGGGGTGGAGCGGCCGGTGCCGCGCTGGTCGAGCATCACCACACGGTGCTCGCGCAGCGCCCGCGAGAGCCAGCCGGGCGAGGAGGCCTCGAGCGGGCGCGGCGACTCGGAGCCGGGACCGCCCTGCAGGAACACCAGGTAGGGGCGGTCCTCGCCGCCGTCCGCGGTGACCACGCGGGCGAACACCTCGATCCGGGCGCCGGTGGGGTCGGCGTGGTCGAGCGGGACGGGCAGGGTGATGTCGCGCAGCTGCAGGCCGGGCAGGGTCCAGGTGGTCATGACGCTCCGTCGGTGTCGCGGGTGGTGGTGCCGGGGAAGAACTCCCAGTCGAAGGTGTGCAGGCTGCCGGGGCGGTCCTCGCGGTCCACCGCCCGGTCCACGATGATGCGCGCGAGCCGCACGAAGACGTCGTCCACGCCGTAGTAGCTGATCGGGCCGAAGAACTCCGACTTCGCCGGGACGTCGCCGATCGAGACGATCTCGAGCTCCTCGGGCACGCGCACGCCGGCGCGCTCGGCGGCCAGCTGCAGGGCCACCGCCTGGTAGCCGGTGAAGCAGATGACCGCCTCGGGCAGGTCCGGGCCGCGCAGCCATTCGAGCCCGGCGAGGTAGGTCTCGTGGCTGCCCTCGGGGACGATGTGGACCCGCTGCTCGCCCGGGTCGCCGTGCTCGCGCGCCGCCTCGAGGAAGGCGCGGGTGCGGGGGTGGGCGAGGGTGCCGCCCACCCGTCGGCCCAGATCCGGGGCGAGCAGCTGCACCCGGTCGTGGCGGGCGCGCAGCCGGTGGTAGGCGCGGCCGATCGCGCGCACCGGGGTCGAGGAGACCACGTCGAAGCCCTCCGGCTCCATCTGCGCGCTGAACGCGATGATCCCGGTGTGGGTCGAGGAGGCGAGGCGCCGCACCCGGTCCGGCCCGTCGGCGACGAAGTCGACGCTGGTCACCAGCGCGGCGTCGGCCGAGGCCCCCAGGAGATACTCGTACCAGCGCTCGTCGGCGAGGACCAGGGTGGACAGGTCGTGGGCGAGGGCGTCGTCGCGCACCTGCGCGGTGAGCTGCACGCCCCACGGGTCATCGAGCGTGCCCAGCGCCAGCACGACGCCGCCGCCGCGGCCGGTGCGCATCGCCTGCGCGTGGCGGTTGGGGACGTAGCCGAGCTCGGCCGCCGCCGCCCGCACCTTCTTCTTCGTCTCGGCGGAGCCGGCCGAGCGGGAGCCGCCCCGCCCGGAGAGCACGAAGGAGGCGGTGGCGAGGGAGACGCCGGCGGCGCGGGCGACGTCCGCCAGGGTCACGGTGCCGCGGGATTCACGGGGCATCGCGGCGCCACCCCCTGGACACGGTGCGGCCGGCCCCCTGGTCCGTGCGCGGCATCGTGCGGTGTCCCCCTCGAGATCGATGGTGCGCAGCTCCGCGCCTGTGCTGATCAGTCCCGGGAAGTCTACCGGTCAGCCCACCGCCCCGCCGGTGAGCCAGGCAAGAGCCGGGCCGGCCGTGTTCAGCGCGAGGAGCACGCCGATGATGCCGACCGCCCACGAGAAGGCGCTGGTCGCGTTCTTCACCGCCCAGTCGTGGGCGCGGTCGAGGAAGGCATCGGCCCGGTCCCCGAGCGCGGCCCGCACCCCGCACAGCACCGCGCCGGGCACGATCATCACCGCGCAGTACCCCACCAGCAGCAGCGTCCCGTGCAACAGGCCCACCCCCATCTCGGCGAGGATCCCCATCGCCGCGAGATAGGGGATCATCGACGCCGCCTCGACGAGACCCGCCGCGAGGGCGAGCCCGACGAGCAGGCCGGGCCGTCCCGAGGCGCGGCGGGCCCGCTGCGTCCAGCGCCGGGCCGAGGCCTCGGGGTCGCCGCCGCGCTTCGCGACCGCTCTGGGGTCGATGCGGAAGGAGTACACCACCAGCGCCACCCCGCACAGTGCGAGCACCGTCATCACCTGCGGGCCGGCCAGCAGATGCCCGAAGCGCTCCAGCAGCGGCAGCAGCCCGGCCAGCAGCGCGATGCCCAGGAGCAGGTAGAACACCCCGATCACCAACAGGTACAGCAGGGTGCGCCCGGCCACGCGCAGCGCCCGCCCCTCCCCCACCACCAGCAGGATCACGGGGATCACGAGCGTGCCCATCGAGGTCGAGTCCACGAGGGCGAGCAGCACCAGTCCCAGCGGGCCGGCGGCGTCCATCAGTCCTTCCATGCCTCCATGCTCCTGCGGGCCGACGGGCCGGGTCCTCCTCCCTTGGGAGGAACTGCTCCGGGTGCGCCGCGGCGGGCCGGAGCACCCGCGTAACCTCAGGTCATGTCCACCTCCGCCGCGCCCGCTCCGCGGCCCGCCCCGGCGCGGCGGGACCTCCTGGTCGCCGCCGCCTACGCCGCCCTCGTGGTGGCGCTGCCGGTGCTGGGGCTGGACGGCAACGGCCTGCTCGGCGCCGAGGGCGGCTGGGCGCTGCCGGTCTCGCTCACGGTGCTGCTGGTGGCGTGCGCGAGCCTCGTGTGGCGGCGCCGTCGGCCCGAGCTCGCGCTCGCGGTGGCCGGGCCGCTGAGCCTCGCCGAGATCCTGCTGGGCGGGCAGATCTCCGCCTACTTCCTGCTGTTCGAGGCGCTGTTCGAGCCGGTGATGCACGGCAGCCGCCGCCTCGCGCTGCTCACCACGCGGGCCGCGATCGCGCTCGGGGTGCTGTGCCTGCTCGCCGCGCTCGTGGCCGGTCTGCCCGGGCAGGCGGTGCTGCTGGTCGCGATGCTCGCCGCGCTGATGATCTCCACCCCGCTGCTGTGGGGCTGGGAGGTGCGCCACCACCGGGAGGCGCGCCGTGCGGCCGAGCAGCTGGCGGGCCTCGAGCACGAGCTCGCCGCCACCCGCGCCGCCCACGCCGTGGAGGCCGAGCGGCGCACGATCGCGCACGATCTGCACGACGTCATCGCCGGGCATCTCAGCGCCGTCTCCCTGCACACCGGCCTCGCCGCCTCCCTCGAGGACCCCGCGGCCCGGGACCGCTCCCTCACCACGGCCCGCGACTGCGCGCACGCGGCGCTGCGGGACCTGCGCTCGATGATCGGGGTGCTCTCCTCCGCGGAGGCCGGGGCGCTGCCCGCCGTCACCCTCGACTGGCCCTCCCTCACCGCGCGGCTGCGGTGGCGCGACCCGCAGGCCCGGGTCGAGCTCGATCCCGCCGTCACCGATCCCGCCCGCATCGAGCCCTCCGTGCAGGCCGCGCTGCTGCGCATCGCGGCCGAGGCCGTCACCAACGCGGTGCGCCACGGCGAGGCGCCGCTGACGATGACCGTCGTGCTCGAGGACGGGCCGGGTGCCGTGACGTTCACGCTGACCAACCGGCGGGCCACGACGGCCGCCCCCGGCACCGGCGTGGGGCGCGGCACGATCGCGCACCGCGCGGAGGCCGTGGGCGGCAGCGCCGGCTCGGCCCTCGCCCGGGAGGATCCCCAGCTGTGGCAGGTCCGTGCCCGGCTGCCCGCCCGGGCCCGCCACGAGCTCGAGGACGAGGAGATGCCCTCATGACGGACCCCGCCCGCTCCGAGCAGGCCCGGCCCGATCGTCCCCGGCCCGAGGCCTGGGCGAGTGCGCCGATCCGCGTGCTCGTCGCCGACGACCACCCCGCCGTGCTCTCCGGGCTGGTGGCGCTGCTGGACTCCGCCCCGGACCTCGCCGTCGTCGCCCAGGCCGGCGACGGCGAGACGGCCCTGGCCGCCGCCCGCGAGCACCGCCCCGACGTGGTCCTCACCGACGTGCGCATGCCCGGTGCGACCGGCATCGAGATCACCCCGGCGCTGCGCGAGACCGGCGCGCACGTGCTGGTGATCTCCGGATTCGACCTCGACGAGTACGTGCTCGGCGCACTGGCCGCCGGGGCCGACGGCTACCTCGTGAAGACCGAGGACCCGCAGCGCATCCTCGCCGCCGTGCGGGACGTGCACCGCGGCGACGCCGTGCTCTCCGCCGCCGCGACCCGCGCCGTCGTCGCGGAGCTGCGCGGACGCGCCTCCGGCCACCCCGCCGCGGGCCGCTCCGCCGTCGGCCCCGAGCCGCCGTTCACCCGGCGCGAGGAGGACGTGCTGGCCCTCGTCGCCCAGGGCCGCACGAACCAGCAGATCGCCCGGGAGCTGTTCGTCGAGGTGACCACCGTGAAATCCCACCTCTCGCACGCCCTCGTGAAGCTGCAGCTCGACTCGCGGGTGCAGGCGGCGCTGTGGTGGCAGCAGCACCGCGGCTGACCCGGCCGGCACGGTGACCGCCCGGGTGAGCGCGGGTGAGCGCGGAGCGGAGCAGTGCGGTCCGGTGCGGGGCGGTGCTGTGCAGTGCGGAGCGGCTCATATCACCGTGACGAGAAGAGCCCCTCCGTGAAAGGATCACCGCGGCCGCGGATGGTGTCCGTCGGCCCGCCGGAGGGTGACCCGCACGGGTCCCGGCCTTCTGGCACGACGATGAAGAAAGCGCCTCTCCCCCACATGAGCACGCACACGCCCACCCCCACCGGAGAGCTCCCCGCCGTCGAGACCCCGGGCCTCGTGGCCGGCGGCGCCTCCGCCGCCGACGCCGAGACCCACGCTCCCGACGCCCCGCAGGACGTGAAGGTCGTCCCGATCATCGCGGTGCTGGTGGTCTCCGCCTTCGTGATGATCCTCAACGAGACCCTGCTCTCCGTCGCGCTGCCGGTGCTGATGCAGGACCTCTCCATCACCGCGGTCACCGCGCAGTGGCTGTCCACCGGCTTCATGCTCACGATGGCCGTGGTCATCCCCACCACCGGCTTCCTCATGAAGCGGCTGTCGATCCGCACCGTGTTCACCGTCGCGATGCTGCTGTTCCTCGCCGGCACCGCCGTCGCCATGCTCGCCCCCACCTTCCCGGTGCTGCTCGGCGCCCGGGTGGTGCAGGCCGCCGGCACCGCGATGGTGCTGCCGCTGCTGATGACCACGATCCTCGCGCTGGTGCCGATCCGCGCCCGCGGCCTCGTGATGGGTCTGGTGGGCGTGGTCATCTCCGCCGCCCCGGCGCTGGGCCCGTCGATCTCCGGGTTCATCCTCGAGCAGTGGACCTGGCACTACCTGTTCGTGATGATGCTGCCGATCGTCGTGGTCGCCCTGACCATCGGCCTGCTGTTCATGCGCAACTACACCGAGCCCGAGGCCGTGCGCCTGGACGTCCTGTCGGTGATCCTCTCCGCGATCGGCTTCGGCGGCGCGATCTACGCGCTGGCCTCGATCAGCGGCATCGTCGACGGCAGCAACCGAGTGCTGCCGCTGATCGTCGTCGCCGTCGGCGCGCTGGCGCTGGTGCTGTTCTGCACCCGCCAGGTGCGCATGCTCTCCCGCGGCCAGGAGCCGCTGCTGGACCTGCGCCCCCTCAAGGTGCGCACCTTCTCCGTCTCCGTGCTGGTGATCCTGCTGGGCTTCGCCACCATGCTGGGCACCGTCGTGGCGCTGCCGCTGTACATGACCGGTGCGCTCGGCATGTCCACCTTCGACGTGGGCCTGACCATGCTGCCCGGCGCGGCCGCCTCCGGCCTGCTCGGACCGCTGGTCGGCGCGCTCTACGATCGGGTGGGCCCGCGCCCCATCGTGGTGCCCGGCGCGGCGCTGATGGCGCTGGTGTGCTGGCTCGAGGTGGTCCTGCTCGACGCGGAGGCCACCCAGGGCCACGTCGTGGCGCTGAACATCCCGCTGGGCATCGGCATGGCCATGGTGATGACGCCGCTGATGGCGCTGTCCCTCGGCGCGCTGCCGCGCGAGCTGTACGGCCACGGCTCCGCGATCCTCAACACCCTGCAGCAGCTCGCCGGTGCGCTCGGCACCGCCGTGTTCATCGCCCTGCTCACCCTCGGTGCGGTGGTCGCCTCCGAGTCCGGCGCCTCCGAACAGCTCGCGCAGGCCTCGGGCGCCTCCTGGGCCTTCGCGTTCGGCGGCATCATGACCACCGCGGCCATCGTGCTCGCCTGCACCCTGAAGCGGAACCCCGCCGAGGTCGAGCAGAGCGCCTGAGCCTGGTGGCAGGACGACGAACTTCTTGTCCTCGGCGCGAGGCACGACAAACTTCTTGCTCCCTGCGTTGACCCGACGGCATATACGGCGTGAGGTCACGCAGACGACAAGAAGTTGGTTCCCCGCCGCGCGACGTTCCCGGCGGCGGGGCTTCCCCGGCTGCGGGTCAGCGGGTGGTGAGGGCGTGCAGGTAGCGGCGGGTGAGGAGCTCCTGGACGAGCCGGGCGACCGGGGCGCCGAGCCGGGCGTACCAGGTGGCGGGCCGGGAGACGGCGTCGAGGTGCAGCTGCACCGGTCCCGTCGGCGTGCAGGCGACGACGAACTGCTCGATGCCGGATTCGGGATGCCCGGGCAGGGTGCCGTAGGCGAACCCGGCGCGGTCGGGCTCGTCGATCAGCCACAGCACTCGGCAGGGCGCGATGACGGAGAAGGGGCGCGGGCCGATCCGGAGCCGCACCTCCGTGCCCACCTGCGGCGGGGTGTGCGTCGCGCTGACCTGGAGTCCTGCGCGCCGGTGCAGCGCCCAGGAGCGCACTGCCGCGGCGGCCTGTGCGAAGTCCATGCCGGTGAGCACCGCGCTGCGGCGGAACCGGCGGTACCCCGGCGGCGGATTCTCCAGCGCATCCCGTGGCGCCGTGACGGGCTGGTCCTCCTCGGGCAGGCGGGCGTAGACGGTCGCCTGCCCCGCGCGGCCCGGCCGGTGCCGGCCGATCCGGGAGACGAGGGGCGGCGGCAGGGCACCGAGGACGGCGCCGAGCAGGCGGGCCGGCCAGGGCTCGCGCAGCATCTCCTCGGCCCATTCAGACTCGTGCGGGTCGATCGGCGGGCACAGGGGCCGGGGCGTCCACTCCTCGCCCCAGGGCCCCGCAGTGACGTGCACGGAGGCTCCGCCCTCCACGGAGGCGCCGCCGCTCTCGGCGCCGAAGGAGGTGCGCTGCGAGCAGCCCGAGGAGGTCATGACGACCTCCAGCGAGCCGTCGACGATCGACAGGAGCGCGCGGTCGAGCTGCTCGAGCTGGGACGCCGAGCCGTCGTCGCATGAGTCGCAGCCGCAGTCGGGGAGGGTCTCGACCGTGACGGCCGGGTCGCCGATCCCGAGCAGCAGGCCCGGGAGCATCGCCTCGCCGCTGCGGAGATCCGTGCTGCCGGGGGCGTCCTCGGGCGCGGTGCGGGCGAGGACGAGCCTTTCCGCGCCCGGCCGGTGAGGCTCCAGCACGGTGGTGCGCTGCGGCGCGACCCGGGGACGGGGCTCCCACGCGACCTGGCCCGGATCCTCATGCACGGTCTCGGAGGCCCAGCCGCGGCGGGTCAGCACGCGCGCCCAGGCCTCGGCCCGAGACCAGAGGATCCGGTACTTGCCAGGCTCGAGGCAGCGGCTGTACTCCTCCTCGCGGCTGTCGCGTTCGGTGCCGTCGGGCCGCAGGTGCGGATCCGGCCAGCCGGGGGTGTCGGCGCCGGTCTCGGCGAAGGTGGTCTCGACCTCGTCGAGCAGCGCGAGGATCTCTGCGGACAGCAGGTGCTCGGCGAACGACGGATCCTCCTGCGCGGCTTCGGCCAGGCCGGCCTGCTGCGCGTGCCACCAGGGGGCGTCGTCCGTCCTCATGACGAGCATGGTACTGCCGAGCTGCGCATGCGTCACCCGAGTCCTCCGCGGCACGGCCGCGCCGGGCTGTGTGCCCCCGCGGCCCACCCTTGGCCGACCGGGAGCCGGCGTGTTCCCATGGAAGCCGCGGAACAGCGGCGCAGAGGAGGAGAGATGCCCGACCGAGCGAAGTATCTGGTGCTCGTCGTCTCCCTCTACCTCGTGGCGATCGCGGTCCTCGTCGCGGGCGTCGCCGCGATCTTCCAGCGGCCGTTCCTCGACATCACCGTGGATCTCGCGCCGGCGATCCTGATCTTCCTGGCCGTCACGATCGTCCACGGGGCGCGGCACGACCTCCGCTCCTGACAGAGCCCTCCCGCGCAGGACGGCCTGCTGTCACACCGCGCTGCGCCCCGCGGCGGAGGCGATGCCGAGCCAGGTGTGGCGGTTGTTCCACCAGCACCAGCCGAGCTTCGGAGCATCCTTCCTCTCCCTGCCGTCCCGCCCCGTGCCGTTGCTGATCCACAGCGCCGGGGTGCGGGCATCGACGGCCCCGCCCGGTGTCGTGCGCCGCGAGCCGATGGTCATGAAGCAGTGGCCCCGCTCGAGCACCTCCGGCTGCTGGAGCACCCAGTGGAGGCCCTCCGTGAGCAGCAGCGGGCTGCGGGTGCGCGCGGTGAGCTCGGCGAGCGCCTCCGCCGGTGAGGCGTTCTCGAACTCGTCCCCGCGCTGCGGCCCCTCGACCAGGTGGAGCGGCTCGCCGCCGAGCTCCACCCCGGTCGGGGCGAAGGAGTCGACGTCGGTCATGTCCTCGACCACGAAGCCCGGCTTCCCGCCGCGGCGCAGCAGAGGGGTCAGGGCCGACGGCGGGGCGAGGGCGGGGTCGATCGCGAGCAGGGCGTCGGTGCGGGTGCTCCCCCACCGCTCGGCCGCGGCGGTCAGCGCCTCGGCAGGCAGTCCGGCGAGGGTGTGGACGTCGAGGTCGAGCAGGCGCTGGGCCTGCGCGGCGAGGGTGGGCAGGGTGGCGGGTGCCGGGGTGATGGGAGCTCCTCGGGATGGGCGGACGAGCGGGGATGCGGGGTGGAGGGCGGGCCCTGGCTCAACCCCGCCGAGGTGCGCGGTATTCCCGCGGCGATGTTCGAGGAGGGCGGCGGGGCCGCCTGCCTGCTGCCGTCTGCGCCTGCCGGTCCGTGCCCGGGGTCCCGCCCCGCCGTCAGGCCGCCCCCGCCCGACCCCGCCGCGCACCCTCGGCGAGCGCGCCCAGCACCTGCTCGGTGCTGCCGAGGTCCATGCACTTGTCGGTCACCGACTGGCCGCGCACCAGACCGGCCGGCCCCGCCTCGACGTCGAGGCTCTGCGCCCCGCCCACCAGGTTCGACTCGAGCATGAGGCCCGCGACCGCTGCGCCGTCGACGGCGACCTGGTCCGCGAGCATGCGGGCCACCTCCGCCTGGCGCACATGGTCCTTGCCGCTGTTGCCGTGGCTCGCGTCGATGATCAGCCGCGGCGAGAGGCCCTGCGCCGTGAGCCGCTCGGCGGAGGCGCGCACCGGCCCCGGCCCCCAGTTCGGCCCGTCGGCCCCGCCGCGCAGGATGAGGGAGACATCCGGGTTGCCGGTGGTCGAGACGAGGCTCGCCCGCCCGTCGGCCCCGATCCCGAGGAAGGACTGCGGGGCGGAGGCGGCGCTCATCGCGTCCAGCGCCACCTGGATCCCGCCGTCGGTGCCGTTCTTGAACCCCATCGGCATCGACAGCCCCGAGGCGAGCTGGCGGTGGATCTGAGATTCGGTGGTGCGGGCCCCGATCGCGCCCCAGCTGATGAGGTCGGCGATGTACTGCGGGCTGATCGGCTCGAGGAACTCCGTCGCGCAGGGCAGGCCGAGCGCGGTGACCTCCCGCAGGAACGCGCGGGCGCGGCGCAGACCGGCGGCGATGTCGTGGCTGCCGTTCAGGTGCGGATCGTTGATCAGGCCCTTCCAGCCGACGGTGGTGCGCGGCTTCTCGAAGTAGGTGCGCATCACCAGCAGCAGGTCATCGGCCAGCTCATGCTGGAGCGACGCGAGGCGGCGGGCGTAGTCGAGGCCCGCCTCCGGGTCATGGATCGAGCAGGGGCCGACGATGACCAGCAGCCGGTCGTCGCGGCCGGCGAGGACCTCGCGCACCGCGTCACGGTGGGCGGCGACCTGTGCGGCGTGGTCGGTGCCGAGCGGCAGCTCGTCGAGCAGCTCGGCCGGGGTGGGCAGCGGCGTGTAGCTCGCGATGTGACGGTCGGGAGCGCCGGCGGGTGCTGTGGCAGAGGCGGTGGTGGCGGTGGCGAGAGCGGTCATGGGTCCTGTCCTGGGTAGGGGCGGACCCGATTCTCAGAGCCCGCCGGGAAATGGCGAAGGGCAGAGCATCTGCTCTGCCCTTGTCGGCTCTGGAGAGGTGGGGACGCTACACGGTCGCCGGCCCCTCCGGAGCCGACATCGCATAGGTAAACCAACGGTTCTGCATGCCGGAGAGAGTACAGCCTGCCCCGCAGAGCGCAAGCCCGGTCCGGGAGGTGGGAGGGAGGCGGGGGCGGAGTGGGCCGGTGGGGGCGGGTGCGTGGGCGCCCGGGCCGGGCAGGGCGGGTGCATGGGCCGGCGGGCGGGCCGGGCAGGACGGGCCGGGTAGGACGGGCCGGCGGGGTGGGCCGGGCCGGGTGGGGGAAGACGACGAACTTCTTGTCGTAGGCGTGACCTCAACGCCGTGGAGGAGTTGAGGCCACGCAGGGAACAAGAAGTTCGTTCGGTGCCGGGGCGGGCGGGCCGGGTGCGCCGGCCTGGGCGGGCCGGGTGGTGGCTGGGTCGTCGGGCCTCGGCGGGCCTCGGCGGGCCCGGGCAGGGCAGATGGTCGGGGCGGGCGAGAATTCCGGGTGGGACGCGTACGGTGGGGGAAGGTCCGCCGACGGGCCTCGTCGGCGGTCCGCCCTGTGAGGAGGACTGTTCCATGCCGCGCAATGTCGCCCAGAAGCTGCTCGCCGACCATCTTGTCGAGGGGACGCTCGACCCCGGCTCCGAGATCGGTCTGCGCGTGGACCAGACCCTGACCCAGGACGCCACCGGCACGATGGTCATGCTGGAGCTCGAGGCGATGGGTCTGGACCGGATCCGCACCGAGCTGTCGGTGCAGTACGTGGACCACAACCTGCTGCAGACCGACGAGAAGAACCCCGACGACCACCTGTTCCTGCAGTCCGCCGCCGAGCGGTTCGGGCTCTGGTACTCCAAGGCCGGCAACGGGGTCTCCCATCCAGTGCATCAGGCGCACTTCGGCCGCCCCGGTGCTCTGCTCATCGGCTCCGACTCGCACACCTGCGCCGCCGGCGCGCTGGGGATGCTCGCGATCGGTGTGGGCGGGCTCGAGGTGGCGATGGCGATGGCAGGCCAGCCCCTGTACGTCACGGTGCCGCAGGTGTGGGGCGTGGAGCTCACCGGCACGCTGCCGGACTGGGTCAGCGCGAAGGACGTGGTGCTGGAGATGCTGCGCCGCCACGGCGTGAGCGGCGGCGTGGGCCGCATCATCGAGTACCACGGCGAGGGTCTCGCGCAGCTCGATGCGATGGACCGGCACGTCATCGCGAACATGGGCGCGGAGCTCGGCGCGACCGCGACCGTGTTCCCGGCCGATGATGCCGCCCGCAGCTACCTCGAGGCGGTGGGCCGCGGCGACGAGTTCGAGAGGTGGGAGGCCGACGAGGGCGCGACCTACGACCTCACCGAGCACATCGATCTCTCGCAGCTCGAGCCGCTGATCGCCCGCCCCTCCTCCCCCGGGAACGTGGTGCCGGTGGCGGAGGTCGCCGGGGAGAGCGTGAGCCAGGTGGTCGTCGGCTCCTCGGCCAACCCGGGGCTGCGGGACTTCGCGGTGGTCGCGGAGATCCTCGACGGCCACCAGGCCGATCCGGGGGTGTCGGTGGACATCAACCCCACCTCCCGCGAGGTGCTCGCCGATCTCATCTCCGGCGGATGGCTCGGCTCGCTGGTGGGTTCGGGGGCGCGGATCCACCAGTCCGGCTGCATGGGCTGCATCGGGATGGGGCAGGCGCCGGCCAGCGGCCGCAACTCGCTGCGCACCATGCCGCGCAACTTCCCCGGCCGCTCCGGCACCGAGGAGGACGCGGTGTGGCTGTGCTCTCCGGAGACCGCGGCCGCGGCGGCGCTGACCGGGCAGATCACCGATCCGCGCACCCTCGAGCAGAGCCACGACATGACCTACCCGCGACCCACCCTGCCGGAGCAGTACGCGCAGATCCACGACATGCTGATCCCGCCGCTGCCGGCGGAGGAGGCGCAGGCCGTGGAGCTGGTGAAGGGGCCGAACATCTCCTCGCTGCCGGACTTCGAGCCGGTCGAGGACCGTCTGGCGGTGCCGGCGCTGCTGGTGATGGGCGATGACGTCTCCACCGACGAGATCCTGCCCGCCGGCTCGCAGGTGCTGCCGTTCCGCTCGAACATCCCGCGGATCTCCGACTTCGCCTTCACCCGGATCGACCAGGACTATCCGACCCGCGCCCGGGAGACAGAGGGCGGGCACGTGGTGGTGGCGGGGAAGAACTACGGCCAGGGCTCCTCGCGCGAGCATGCGGTGATCGCGCCGCGCCACCTGGGGCTGAAGGCCGTGATCGCGGTGAGCTTCGCGCGGATCCACTGGCAGAACCTCGCGAACTTCGGGATCGTGCCGCTCGAGTTCGAGGACCCCGCCGATCTCGCGCAGATCTCCGTGGGCGACGAGGTGGTGCTCGAGGGCGTGCACGAGGCGCTGCGCTCGGGCGGCACGCTCGTGGCGAGCATCGCGGGGCGTTCGGTGTCCCTCACGCACCGGCTCTCGGACCGCCAGGTGGACATGGTGCTCGCCGGCGGCCGCATCCCGCTCACCGCGCAGCAGGTGTGAGCCCGGGGCCGACGACGCCGACCAGGAGGTCGGCGTCGGCCGGCGCCCCCGCTCTAGACTGCCCGCACCGCACGGCACCCGTGCGGACCCTCGACACCAGGAGGTGTGCCATGAGCACCGACGAGAAGTTCGAGAACGCGAAGGACAAGGTGGGCGGCCAGGCCAAGGAGGGCCTCGGCAAGGTCACCGGCGACAAGCAGACCGAGGCGGAGGGCCAGACCCAGCAGGGCAAGGCCGACGCCAAGGACAAGCTCCAGGACGCCCGCGACACCGTCAAGGGCGCGGTCGACGGCATGTTCGGCAAGGACAAGAAGGACTGAGCCGCGGGCCGGGGCCCGTCCCCGGAACGGCCCGATGCCCGGCATCGTCCGAGGGCGGCTCCTCAGAAGGGGCCGCCCTCAGCACGTCCGGGTCACGCCCGCCATGTCGTCTCCGTCGGATCGCACCCGCCGAGTCGCTCACGGGGGCGTCACTCCAGCCGGGTCACCTCGCGTCCGTCCTCGACGGCGTATTCGCCGCTGCGGAACGGCTCGGGGGTCAGCACGAGGTGGATGGCGCCGCTCGCGGTGGTGCGGGTGCTGTGCAGCCGGAGGCCGCGCGGCGGGGCGCCGTCTGGGAACAGGCGTTTGCCGCCGCCCACCACCACCGGGAATATGAGCAGCTGGTACTCGTCAATCATGCCGGCCGCATGGAGGGCGGCGGCGAGCCGGGCGCTGCCGCTGACCTTCAGCTCCCCCTCCCCCTCGGCCTTCAGCCGGGCGATCGCGGGCAGCGGGTCGGCGCTGTCGATCACCGTCGTATCGCCCCATCCGGGCTCGTAGCCGCGGTGGGCGACGACGTACCGGGAGCCATGGTTGATCGCGCGGGCCACCGGGTCCGCATCATCGACCTGCGGCCAGAACGCCCGGAACATCTCGAAGGTGGTGCGGCCCAGCAGCGCTGTGTGCGGCGCCTCCAGCCAGGCGGTGACGATCTCCCCGAAGGCTGCATCGGCCGTGTACGGCACCTGCCAGCCGCCGGCGGTGAACCCGCCCGAGCGGTCCTCGTCGGCCGCTCCGGGTGCCTGCATCACCCCGTCGAGCGTGAGGAAGGTGTTCACGGTCAGTCTCATCATCGATCCTCTCGTCCAGGTGATGCGCCCGAGTCTGGGCCGACGGGATCGCGCCGGTCTTGTACGGGAACGACAGCGCGCCTCCGCTCGGCGCCGGGAACTCGCTGGAGAGCAGGCACCGACTCGGCGATGATGGCGACGTGCCCCGCCCTCCTGCGCCTGCGGCGATGACGCCCGAGAGGACCGAGCGATGATCGAGATCGAGCACCGCCCCTCGGCCTCGCCCTGCATCGCGCGGGTGTGGCGTGCGCACTCCACGGGCGTGGACACCATGACGTCCGTCGCGAACTCGACCTGGGAGCTGGTGATGTGGAACGAGGGCACGCGCCTCCTGACCGCGGTGCGGGGCCCCGAGACGAGGGCGAGCACGGCCGAGGTCCCGCAGGACTCCCGCTCCCTGGGGATCCTCTTCGCGCACGGCGTGCACATGCCGCACCTGCCCGTCACCGAGCTGGTCGACTCCCAGACACCGCCCCGCCCGGCGACGCACGGCGGGATGCAGCTGGGCGAGCGGTCTTGGCCGCTGCCGGCGTACGACTCCGCGGAGCAGCTGGTGGGTCGTCTGGTCCGGGCCGGGCTCCTGGTGCGCGACCCGCTGGTCGCCGAGGTGCTGGCCGGCCGTCCCTCGGCCCTCTCACCGCGCACGGTGCAGCGTCGCGTCGCCGCCACCACCGGCCTCACGCTCGGCACGATCCGGCAGATCGCCCGTGCCCGGGAGGCCGCGCTCCGCCTCGGTGCGGGCACCCCGATCCTCGAGGTGGTGCACGAGCTGGGCTTCTACGACCAGCCGCATCTCTCCCGGGCGCTGACGAGGTTCATCGGCCGCACCGCGACACAGCTCGCGCAGGGCCGCCCGGCGCAGCCGCTCTCGCTGCTGTACAGCCCTCCGGAGCTGGCCGGCCGGCGCTGAGGCCTCACCCGCTCGCTGCCCGGAGCACGTCGCTCAGCCCTTCACCGCGCCGGAGACCATGCCCTGGCTCATGCGGTTCTGGACGACGGCGAAGAGGATCATCACCGGCAGCGCGATGAGGGTGGAGCCGGCCATCACGCCGCCCCAGTCGGTGTCGCGCAGGCCCTGCTGGAAGGACTGCAGCCAGATCGGGAGCGTCACGGAGGTGTTCCGCGACAGGATGATCAGCGCGAGCGTGTACTCGTTCCAGGAGTGGAGGAAGGCGAACACGCCGGTGGAGACCAGGCCCGGGGCGAGCAGCGGCATCGTGACGCGCAGGAAGGCGCCGGTGCGGGTGCAGCCGTCGACCATCGCGGCCTGCTCGAGCTCCTCGGGGATCCCGGCGACGTAGCCGCGCATCATCCAGATCACGAACGGCAGCACGCCGCCGATGTAGAGCAGCGAGAGCCCGGTGACCGAGTTCAGCAGCGACCAGCCGTCGAGCATCCGGTACTGCGAGATGAACAGCGCCTCGGCGGGGATCATCTGCACCACGAGGATCATCACGATGAGGGTGCGCCGCCCGCGGAAGCCGAAGCGGGCCAGGGCCAGGGCCGCGAAGAGGGCCACGCTCGTGGTGACGACCACGGTGATCACGGCGGCGCCCACGCTCATGCCGAGCGCGGACCAGAACGAGGAGTCCCGCAGCACGGAGCCGTAGTTCTCGAGCGTGGCGGGCCACGCCAGGAGCTTCGGGGGGCTCGCCAGGAGGTCGCCGGGCAGCTGCAGCGAGGACTTGACCATCCAGTACACCGGCAGCAGCCACAGCAGCGCGAAGACGACCACGATCGCGTCGACCACGAGGCGCTGGCGGCTGCGGCGCGAGGAGCGCCGACGGTGGCCGGCGGTGGGGCCGGGCACGGCCGGGGTGGCGGCGTCCGGCGCGGTGGGGGCCGGCGGCGCGACGGGAGTGGTGCTCATCGGATGTCCCCCTGGGTCCACAGCATCTGCAGGTACTTCGCGGTCATGACGAGGGTGAGCAGCAGGATGATCATCGCCAGCGCCGAGGCGGTGCCGTAGTCACCCTGGGCGATGCCCACCTGGTAGACGTAGGTGCCCAGCAGGTTGGTCTGCTGGGTGATGCCGCCGGACTGCTGCAGCACGTGGATCTGGGTGAAGACGCGCAGGTCCCAGATCACCTGCAGCACGCCGATCAGGGAGACCACCGGCATGATCGTCGGGAAGATGACGTTGCGGAGGCGGCCGAGGTAGCCGGCGCCGTCGAGCTGGGCCGCTTCGAGCAGCGCATCGTCGACCTGGCTGAGGGCGGAGTAGATGGTGATCGTGGCCAGCGGCATCGAGGCCCAGACGATCACCGCGGAGGCGATGAGGTAGAACGTCCAGGGGCTCGAGGCGAGCCAGGAGAAGCCCGCGAAGCCGTCGAGGCCGGCCCCGGTGAGCACGTGGTTGAGCAGGCCGAAGTTCGCATCGACGAGCCACTGCCAGACGGTGAGGCTCGCGATGAGCGGCATCGCCCAGACCACCACGAGCACGATGTTCATGAAGGTGCGGGCGGGGGCGGAGGCGGAGCGCATCAGCAGCGCGAAGCCGAGCGCGCCGAGCATCGTCCACCCGGCGGTCCAGAAGCAGAACGCCACCGACTTCCCGAAGACGCTCCAGAAGTACGGGTCGCTGAGGATGTTCGCGTAGTTCTGCAGGCCCACCCATTCGGCGGGCTGGCCGAACTGCTGGGCGAGGCCGAACTCCTGGAAGGACATCACCAGCTGCCGCACCATCGGGTACGCGAGGGCGACGAGCACCAGGACGACGGCGGGCGCCAACAGCAGCGCCGGGGCCATGCGGGCCGAGAGCGGGCGCGGCCGGGGCCGCAGGGGCGGGGCGCCGGTGGGGGCGTCGAGAGCAGACACGCGTGACTCCTCGAGTGGTGGGTCGGGCGGGGGCGGGGCGGCGCCGCCGCGAGGGCGGCGCCGGCCCGGCTCACTCCTCCGCGGAGAGGGTCTCCTGGAGAGTGGCGTTGTACGTCTGGGCGGTGGTCTCGACGTCGCCGCCCTGGGCGAGCTCGGTGAAGAAGTCGCGCACGAGGTTGTTGCCCGAGGCCACACCCCACTGCGGGGTGTTGGGGGTGAGCTTCGAGTTCTCGACGATGTCGCGGGAGATCTCGCCGAACGGGCCGGTGACGGCGTCGCCGTAGGAGGAGTTGCCGGGCGACCAGCCGGCCTCGGCGATCTTCGTCTGGAACTCCTCGCTGAAGATGAGCTTCAGCGCCTCGCGGGCGAGCTCGGGGTTCTGGGCGTTGGCGGCGAGCGAGATGTTCGAGCCGCCGGCGAAGGTCTGGCCCACCTCTCCGGCGCTCTGGCCGGGCAGCGCCATGACGCCCACCTTGTCCTCGTCCCACAGCTCCTGGTCGATCTTGGTGCCGACGTTGCCGGTGCCGATCATCGCCCCGACCTTGCCCTCGTTGAAGTACTTCTCGAAGGCCTTCTGCGAGGCCTGGGAGTCCAGGGCGTAGGCGGTGGCGTCCTGGAACAGGCTGTGCACCTGCTCGAGCGCGGCGAGGGTCTCGGGCTGGTCGAGCACGGCGGTGAAGGAGCCGTCCTCGTTCTCGGTGGCGTACTCGCCGCCGGCGGCGAACATGAACGATTCCACGCCGTGGATGTCGACCGCGGCGAAGTACATGCCGGAGAAGCCGTCGACGTCCTCGGGGTTCGCCTCGCCCAGCGCGATCATCGCCTCGCGGAACTCGTCGATCGTCTCGGGGACGGTGATCCCGGCGGCGTCGAAGAGGTCGGAGCGGTAGAACACGCCGCGCGCACCGGCGTACAGCGGGTAGGCGTAGTTCGCGCCGTCCACCGTGCCGGCCTCGACGAAGGAGGGGATGAGGTCGTCGCCGCCGAGGTCCTCGTACAGATCGCTGACGTCCGCGAAGGCGCCCACGTTGGTGAAGGTGGTGGACTGGGTGTTGCCGGTCTCGACGAGATCAGGGCTCTCGGAGGACGAGGCCAGGGAGGTCTGCAGCTTCGAGACGATCCCGTCCCACGGCTGGATCTCCACGGTGAGGGTGTTGCCGGGGTTCTCCTCGGCGAAGGCGGTCTCGAGGTAGTCGATCGCGTCATCCGCGAAGGAGCCCTCCATGAACCACACGCGCACGTTCTCGCCGCTGATCTCCGCGGGGTCCCTGTCGGAGCCGCCGCTCCCGCCGCTGCTGCTCCCGCATGCCGCGAGTCCCAGGGCGAGGGCCGCCCCGCCTCCGAGCATGCTCCGCCTGCTCCATGTCGACGTCATCGTCTTGTCCTCTCGGTTCCTCCGGGGTCGCCCGGCCTGCGATGGACGCAGGGGGCTGGTGACAGATCCGGGCTCTGCAAGAAGTCTGGGGCGAGGACCCCCACGTGTCAACTTCAGTGACAGATTCGAGATGTTGACCAGTGGTTCGCGGGAGAGCTTTCCGATCGAACCTCGAGCGCACCCCGACGCTTCAGAAGGAGGCGCTCCCGACGACAAACCTGTCACGCATGTTGACATCCGCTGTGTGACCTTGGTCTCCTGGAGGCCGGTGGGTGCCGCCGCGTCGGTCCCCGCCGATCCCCTGTTGCTCGATGAGGAGAACCATGAGAATCACACGCAGAGCCTCCGCCGCGCTGGCCGTCGGCGCCCTGCTGGCGGCCACGGCCCCCGCGGCCCTCGGCGCCGGCCCGGGAGGGCCGGGCGCCGGTGCTGCGGGCACCACCTACCGGATCGACTGCTCGGCGGAGGGAACGGGGGACGGCTCGGCGGAATCCCCCTTCACGAGCCTCGAGCAGGCCTCCGCCCTCGAGCTCGGGCCGGGCGATCAGCTGCTGCTGAAGAGGGGCGTCACCTGCGAGGGGACCCTGGAGGCCACCGGCCGGGGCACGGCCGAGGCGCCGATCACGATCGGCGACTACGGCGAGGCCGAGGAGCGCGCGCACGTCGAGGGCGATGCGGCCGACGCCGCCGTGCACCTGCTCAACATGGAGCACGTGATCCTCGAGGATCTCGAGATCACCAACTCCACCGGCGAGCGCAGCACGCGCCGCGGCGTGCTGGTCCAGCTCGAGGACTTCGGCCAGGGCACCGGGTACGAGCTGCGAGATCTGGACATCCACGACGTCTTCGCCGCGGACACCAAGGGCCCCGAGGGCTCGCAGGGCATCGCCTTCCGCGTCACCGGCACGGAGCCCTCCACGTTCGATGACGTGCACGTGCACGACAACACGCTGGTGCGCGTGGACCGGCAGGCCATCAACATCATGCTCTCGGACTTCAGCTGCCGCCCGGAGGTGGGCTGCGAGGGTGAGAACACCTGGACACCGGCGACGAACGTCCTGGTGGAGGACAACCACCTCGAGGACATCGGCGGGGACGGGATCGTCCTGAACACCACGCTGGACGCCGTCGCCCAGGGCAACGTGATCCGCGGCTTCAACACCCGCTCCACGGAGTACAACGCGGGGCTGTGGACGTTCAACACCACCGGCTCGCTGGTCCAGCACAACGACACCTCCGGCGGGGTGGGCACCAAGGACGGCATGGCCTACGACATCGACGGCGGGAACATCGACAACACGTTCCAGTACAACCTCAGCCACGACAACGAGGGCGGGTTCTTCCTGCTGTGCACGCATGACAACATCCAGCGCGGCTCGGTGGTGCGGTACAACATCAGCCAGGACGACTCCCATCGCGGGATCGAGAACTGCCTCGGGCCGATCGAATCCGCGGAGGTGTACGGCAACACGATCATGATCGGCGACGGCATCACCCAGACGGTGCTCAACGAGGACGTGGACGCGCCCCGCAACGTGCGCTTCTTCAACAACATCGTGCATGCGGAGGGCTCGGGCTCCGCGACCTTCGCGATGGCGGAGCACACCGGGTACACCCTGGATCACAACGTGCTCTCGGGCCTCGAGGGGTCGCCGGAGAACCCCGGCGGCACCGACGAGGATCCGCAGCTGTGCGCGCCCGGCTCCGCGACCGGGCTGCGCGAGGGCATCGAGGGGTACCGCCTGGAGCGCTCCTCCCCGGCGCGCAAGCTCGGCGCTCCCGTGGGCGTCCATCACCGCGACTACCTGGGCGACACCGTGAACCCGGTGCACCCGCACGCGGGCGCCCTGCAGAAGATGGGGTGCTGACGACCCCCTGACCGGCACAGGAGAGGGGGCGGGAGCCCGGATCCCTCGATCCGGGCTCTCGCCCCGTCGTGTGCGGTACTCGCTCCCGCCCCGTCGTGCGCGGTGCTCTCAGCGCGCCGTGGGCGCCTCGCCCGGAGAGTCCGGCTCGCGGAGGATCCCTGCCTCACGCAGGTGCGCGGTCTCGGTCTCGAGGCGTGCGGAGAAGTCCTCCCAGCCCGCGTCCGGGCCGCACCAGGCGCGCTCGGCGACGGCGAGCAGGCGGGGGAACAGCTGGTACAGCAGGTGCTCGCGGTCCAGCACGAACTCGGTCCACACCGCCGCCTGGAGGCCGAGCAGCCGGGAGGAGGAGGGCACCTCGAGCTCGAGGATGTCGCGCGGGGTGATCGGCCCGAACATGCCCGGCGGCTCGGTCGCGGGGTCACCGGCCACGCGGTTGAGGTACAGGCGGGTGCAGTCGGCGAAGATCCATTCGTGGCCGCTGGCCCGTGCGGCCTCCACACCGGCCTGCGCGCGCCAGGCCACGATGAGCTCCTCGCCGGTGGTGGGGCTGCCGATGAGCTCGTCCCAGGCGGCGACCCGGCGGGAGCGCCCGGCGAGCACCTGGCGGGCGTGGTCGGTGAACATCCCCTGCAGGCGCGGCCCGAGGCCGCTGCGCCCGGAGCCGGGGCCGTTCGGCGGCAGGGCGGGGCCGCCGGTCTGCGGGGAGGCAGCTGGGCCGGCCCCCTCGGCGGCGCCCTCTCCCGAGCTCTCTTCTGACCGCTCTTCCGCGACCGCCTCTGGTCCCGCGCCGCCCTCTGGCCCGTGGTCCGCGGCCTCGTCGTAGCGGGCCATGAGGGCGGCATCGGCCTCCCAGAGCTGGTGCTTGCACTCGTCGCCGCCGATGTGGACCACGGAGAAGGGGAACAGCTCGGCGACGGTCTCGAGCGCGGCGGTGAGGAAGGCGAAGGAGGCCTCGCTCGGCCAGAGCAGGTCGTTGGGGTGATCCCACTGCGCGGGGTCGAGGTCGCGCAGGCGCGGGTCGCCGAGCTCGGGGTAGGCGCGGATCGCGGCGGCCATGTGCCCGGGCAGGTCCAGCTCCGGCATCACCTCGATGCCGAGCTCTCCGGCGTGGGCGACGATGCCGGCGATCTCCTCGGCCGTGTAGTGGCCGTTGAACTCGCGCTCGGCGGCGCGGGCGTCGGCCCGGTCGCGCTGGGCGGGCAGCACATTGCTGTACCAGCCGTAGTCGGGCCGCGGCAGCTGGGCGCCGATCTCCGTGAGGCGGTCGTAGCCGGGCACCGCGAACCGCCAGCCGGAGTCGTCGGTGAGGTGCCAGTGCAGGCGGTTCAGCCGGTAGCGGGCCATGAGCTCGAGCAGCTCATGGATCACCTCGACGCTCCAGGCGGTGCGCGCGGAGTCCAGCAGCAGCCCGCGCCAGGCATGGGCGGGCTCAGCGGGGGCCGACGGGCCGGGGATCACCGGCTTCGGGAGGGCATGCACCCGTCGTTCCGCGGTGGGCGCCTGCCGGGAACGCTCGACGACCTTCTGCAGCGGTGCCACGTCTGCTCCATTCTGTTTCTTAACCGGACACTTTAGTGTGGCACAGCGGCAGTCTCGCAGCATCCCCGTCACCTAAAGTGGCCGATTGCGGGCCTTGTGCCACGCAGCGCCCGCACGGCGAGCGCTCTCCGACTACTATCAGGACGATGAGAACCAGTCCCGGGGCCACGGCCCGTCGTCTGCTCGGACACCTGATCCAGGGCGGCCCCGCCCATCGGGCCGGTCTCTCCCGCGCCCTCGGCGTCTCACGCACCACGATCACGAACCTCGTCGCCGATCTCACCGAGTCCGGGGCGCTGCTCACCCTCGAGCGCGCCGACGGCAGCCCCTCCCCCGCCGATCCCGACCGGCCCACGCTCAAACAGCCCGTGGGCCTCGCCCCCGAGCGCGGCGTGCTGGTCTCGGTGGTGTTCCGGATGACCTCCGTCGCGGTGGACGTCGGCACCCTGGACGGGCGCCTGCTCGCCGCCTCGCACGCCGAGTTCCCGCGCGAGGAGCTGGGCGCCGAGCGGCTCGAGCGCGCCCACGCCCTGCTGCGCGAGGTGCTGCAGGAATGCGGGATCCCCCTCGAGCGGATCCTGCGCCTCCACCTCGCCGTGAACACGCAGTGCGACCGGATCAGCGGCGAGGTGCTCTCCGAGGAGGCCGCCGGGCCCTGGCGCGGCACCAACCCCAAGCAGATCGCCGCTGCGTGGAGCCCGGCCGAGGTGATCGTCGAGAACACCGCCCGCCTCTCCGGCCTGGCGGAATACCACGCGCTCGGCGAGCCGCGCCCGCGCAGCCTCGTGTACGTGCACCTCTCCTGGGGCGTGACGATGGGTCAGGTGGTGGACGGGGAGATCGTCCCCGGCAGCCACGGCGGGGCGGGCGAGCTGGGGCACGTGAGCATCGACCCGATGGGCCTGCCGTGCGCATGCGCGAACCGCGGCTGCCTGATGCTGTACGCCGGGCTGGACGCGGTCACCGAGCGGATCCGCGCCACCCTCGGCGAGGAGGCCACGTTCACCGACGCGATCGAGGCCGTCGCACAGGGCTCCCACGCCTGCGCGACCATCCTCGAGGACACCGGCGAGACGGTCGGGCGGGCGCTGGCGATGGTGTGCAACGTGGTGGACCCGGACGCGATCGTGCTCGGCGGCGACCTCGCCCTGGCCGGGCCCGTGTTCGGCGACGCCGTGCACACCGCAGTGCGCCGACGGGCGCTGCCGCTGGTCACCCGGCGGCTCGAGCTCAGCCTCGCGACCACGCGGGAGGACCCGCACGCCGCCGGCCGCGCCGCCCTGGCCGCGATGCGCTCGGACACGGCGCTCGTACAGGAGCTCGTGGACGCCGTGCTCGAGGGCTGACCCCCGAGAGCCGAGCGACCGCCGCGCGTGCGGGCCGGGCCCCGCCCCGCACGTGCTGGGCCACCCCGCACGCGCCGCGCCGCGCGTGGCACGCCGCACCGCACGCGCCGCGCCGGCACCGCGCCGCGCCTGCCGCGTCGTTCCGCACGCGCCACGCCGCTCCGCGGCGAACTCGCATGCCCGCGCGCCCTCGCACCGCTCCGCGTCACTCCCGCGCCGCGCGTTATGTGCAGCTCAGTGCCATCTCTGGCTCCCCACTGCACATAACTGCCCGGTAGCCGCTCCTGGCGCCCTGGCGCCCGGGGCGGGGCGGGGCGGGGGCGTGCTTCAGCGCTGCTTCGGGGTGCGGGTCTCCGCGCTGATGAACCAGGCCTGCTGCTCGAGCTTCTCGAGAATGCCGTGCAGGATGTCCGCCGAGGTGGGATCGGCCTCGTCGACCTCGTCATGGACGGAGCGCATGGTGCCCACCGTCTCCTCGATCGCGGAGGTGACCAGATCGATCGCGTCGTGCGTGAGCACCTCGCCCTGCGGGAACTCCGGCAGCGAGGCCTGCTCGGCGACCACCGCGGGGCGGGCGTCGGGCGTGGCGTGCAGGGCCCGCATCCGCTCGGCGATGTCATCGGCGGCCGCGCGGGCGATGTCGACGACCTCGTCGAGGTTCAGGTGCAGGTCGCGGAAGTTCGGGCCCACGATGTTCCAGTGCGCCTGCTTGCCCACCAGGTGCAGCGCGGTGAGATCCACGAGCACGGCCTGGAGGTTCTTGGCGAGCCCGGCCGGGGCGAGGAAGCCGCTCTCGGCGTTCTCGCGCTTGGTGCGCTTCGCGCCGGCGGGTTCGGGGACGGGAACGGTGTCATTCATGGGGACTCCTCCGTATCGATCGTTGCGATGCCGGCCGCGCCGACGCTCCGTCGATCACGCCGACATCCTGCTCGCCACACTAACGAGCACGCCCCGGAGCGGCAACCATGCGGGCCGAACGGTCGACGTGGGAAGAAATTCGATTAGCGTGACGTCATGACGATGACGTTCTCGCGCTGCGATGGCGCGCGCCCGCTGCCCTGGCCGGCACCGTTCTCCCCCGCACTGTTCTCGCCGGCACCGCATTCCTCGGCCTCGCGGCGACGCAGCGCGGCGGCGCACCGATGAGCCTCAGCATCGCCGAGCGCCTCGCCGCCCTGTCGCTGTCGAGCAAGGTGGGGCAGGTCAACCAGCGGCTCAAGGGCTGGGAGGCGGTGCGCTGGGTGGACGGCGCACCGCAGGTCACCGACGTGCTGCGGGCGGAGGTGGACCGGTTCGGCGGGCTCGGCGCGCTCTACGGCGTGCTGCGCGCGGATCCGTGGTCCGCCGTCCGCTGGGGCACCGGCATCCCGCCCGAGCGCAGCGCGGAGGCGTACGCCGCGGTGCAGGAGCACGTGGACCGGTGCGGGGACGGGCTGCCGGTGCTGTTCGTCGAGGAGGCGCCGCACGGGCTCATGGGCCTGGGCGGGACCACGCTCCCGGTGAACCTCGCGCTCGGCGCCGGCATGGACCCCGCGCTGACCCGTGAGCTGGGCGCGGCGGTCGCGGCGGAGGCGCGGGAGCGGGGCACGCATCTGCTGCTGGTCTCCGGCCTGGACGTGCTGCGCGACCCGCGCTGGGGGCGGGCCGAGGAGTGCTTCAGCGAGGATCCGGCGCTCGCGGCCCTGCTGGTCGAGGCGACCGTGCAGGGCATGCAGGGCGCGGGCGCCGGGGAGCGGATCGACGCGCAGCACGTGGCCGTGGTCGCGAAGCATTTGGCCGGTCAGGGGGCGGGCATCGGCGGGCGGAACGGCTCCGGCGCGCCGCTCGGTCCGCGCGAGCTGGGCGAGATCCACCTGCGCCCCGCGTATGCCGCGGCGCGGGCGGGGGTCGCAGGGTTCATGTCCGCCTACAACGACATCGACGGCGTGCCCTGCACCGGCAGCCGCGAGCTGCTCACCGGCACGCTGCGGGAGGCCTGGGGCTGGGACGGGATCGTGATGTCCGACGGCGGGGCGGTCGACCGCCTGAGCCTCGCCGTGGGCGGGCGGCTCGAGGACGCCGCCGCGCTCGGGCTGAGCGCCGGGGTGGACCTCAGCCTCTGGGACCAGTCGTACACGCGCCTGGAGGCCGTGCTCGAGGAGGGCCTGGTGGCGGAGGCCGCGCTCGAGACGGCCGTGACCCGGGTGCTCCGCCTCAAGGAGCGGCTCGGCCTGTTCGACGACGCCCCAGCGGAGCCCGCGGCCGACGAGCAGTGGCCCTCAGCCCGGGCACGGGAGACGGCGGTGCTCGCCGAGCGCGCCGCCCGCCAGGCCGTAATCGTGCTGGAGGACGGCGGGCACCTGCCGCTGAGCGCCCGCCGCATCGCGGCCGTCGGCCCCAACGCCGATGATCTCGACGCGCTGCTGGGCGACTACACCCCGCCGCGCCCGCCCGAGGAGCCCGGCGCCGCGACGGTGCGCGCCGCGCTGGTCGAGAGGCTCGGGGCGGACGCGGTGCCGCACGCCCGCGGCAGCGACCTGCGCACGCCGCGCGGTGAGGCGGCGCTCGCGGAGGTCACCGCCGCGGCGGCCCGGGCCGAGGCCGCGGTGGTGGTGCTGGGCGGCACCAGCCGCCGCTCCTACGACGACGAGTTCGCGGAGAACGGGGCGGCCGACGGGCCCGCCTCGGACACCACCAACGGCGAGGGCGTGGACCTCGCCGCGGTCGCGCTGCCCGAGGCGCAGCTCGACGTGGTGCGTGCGGCGCGCGCCGCCGGCGCAGGGCCGGTGATCGCCGTGGTGGTCGATGGTCGACCCCGCGCCCTCACCGACCTCGCCGCGCTCGCGGACGCGGTGCTGCTGGTGCCCTTCCCCGGCCCCTCGGGCGGCAGGGCGATCGTCGAGGTGCTGCTGGGTGAGGGCGGGAACGGGCTGCTGCCGGCGACGCTGCCGCGGGCCGACGGCCTCCAGCCCGTCTCCCATGACCAGCGGCTCGAGGCGCCGCGCGCCTACATCGATCAGCCGCAGGTGCGCGGGCCGCTGCTGGGCGCGGGCCTGCCCGCCGCGGTGCGGGCCGAGGTGAGCGGGGCCGATGGTCCCGTGCGCGCCGCGGATCTCGCCGGCGGTGCGACCGTCGCGGTGACGGTGCAGGTGCACCACGCCCGGCCGGAGCCGGTCTCGGTGCCGGTGGTGGTCTACGGGCGGCGGCACGAGCCGGGGATCCTGCCCCGCACCCGCACGGTGCTCGCGGCGGGGCGTCACGAGGTGCCCGCCGGAGGTGGCGAGGTGGTCGTCGAGTTGGGGCTGGACGCGCTCGGCTCCTGGGCCGACGGGACGCCGCAGGCGGTGCCGGTGCGGCTCGAGGTGTGGGCGGAGCCGGTGCTCACGCCGCCCGCCGGGGCCGTGACCGTGCAGGTGGTGGCGTGAGCCGGTGAGGACCGCCCGGGGCAGCGCGGCGGGCCGAGCTGCTGGGCCGGGCAGTGCCGAGCGAGGCAGTGGTGGGCCGGGCGGGCAGGGCAGAGCCGGGCGGGCAGGGCAGAGCCGGGCGGGCAGGGCAGAGCCGGGCGGGCAGGCAGGGCAGAGCCGGGCCGGGCGGGGCGGGGCGGGGCCGGGCCGTTCAGTACTGGGCTGCGGTGTCGTAGAGGCGGCGGTGCGCGGGGCGCAGCGCGGCGTAGGCCTCCGCCGCGGCCGGGTCCGGGGTGGTGACCTCCCCGCCCTGCTCGAGCAGGGGCGTCAGGCCGTGGTCCAGGCCGAGCGCCTCGGCGCCGGCGATACCCGCTCCGAGCAGGGTCGCGTCGCTGCCGTCGGCCTGCAGCACCGGGCGGCCGGTGACGTCGGCGAGGATCCGGCGCCACGGGGTGGAGGCCGCTCCCCCGCCGACGACGGGCAGCACCCGGTCGGCGTCGGGCGGCACCTGGCCGGCGTCGGCGGGGTCGAGCGCGTGGGAGAGGGCGAGGGCCACCCCTTCGAGGGTTGCGGCGTAGAGGTCGACCGGGCTTGTGGCGGCGTCGATGCCGAGCACCGCCCCGCGCAGCGCCCCGTCCCGCACGGGGAAGCGTTCCCCGCCGAGCGAGGGCAGGACCAGCAGGCCCGTCGGCCCGCGCCCGTGCTCGGCCTCGCGCGCGGCGAGCAGCCGGTCGGCCTCCTCGCCGTCGGCGCCGCCGAGGTAAGCCTCCCGCGCCCAGGCAGCGGCCGCCCCGGCGGCGAGGATCGCGCAGATGTGCAGCGTGGCGCCGCCACCGAGGGCGAGGCGGTGCGAGGCGCCGTCCACCTCGACCTCGGCCGGTGCCGACCGGACGCTCGCGATCCAGCCGCTGGTGCCGAGGGAGGCGTGGTCCTGGCCGGGGCGGAACCCGGTGATCCCGAGGGTCGCGGCGCCCGCGTCCCCGGGGGCGAGCACGATCGGCACCCCGCCGGGCAGGCCCAGCAGCGCATCGGCGCTCGGACCGGTGCGGCCCACCACCTCGCCGGCGGCGCGGGTCAGCCGCGGCAGCAGCGCCGGGTCGATCCCGGCGGCGCGGGCGACGGCGGGCGCCCAGTCGCGGGTGCGGGCATCGAGCAGGCCCGTGGCCGCGGCCGTCGTCGGATCGCAGTGCAGGCCGGCGCCGAGCACGTGCGCGAGGTGGCCGGCCGGGCCGAAGGTGAGGCCGCGGGCGCGGGCGACTGACTCGGGGCGGTGGCGGGCCAGGCGGTGGAACATCGCGGCGCAGCTGCTGGCGTCCTGCAGGTTCCCGGCCAGCGCATCCCAGTCCACGCCGTCGCGGGCCAGGGCGGTGCGCAGCTGCGCTGTCTCCGCCCCCGCGCGCAGATCCGTGTACAGCACGGCCGGGTGCACCGCCGGGTCGCGGGCAGGATCCGCGGCAGAGCCCGCGGCCGGGCTCCCGGCGGAGTCCACGGACGGGGTCGGGTCGGAGCCCGCGGCCGGGGTCGGCACAGAGGGCGCGCTGTCGGCGTCGAGCTCTCCCTCGAGCACGAGGTCCTGCATCTGGCCGGTGAGGCACAGCGCCGCGACCCCGGCGGCCGGCGGCAGGGTGCGGGCGATCGCGGTGCGGGCGGCGCGCACCCAGTCGGCCGGGTCCTGCTCGGCGCCGCCGTCCGCGGTGTGGCGGGTGGGGTACTCGGCGCTCGCGGCGGCGAGGGTGCGCCCGGAGAGGTCGAGCAGGGCGGCTTTCGCCGAGGTGGTGCCGAGGTCGAGGCAGAGCAGGCCTGTCATGGCAGAAGCGTATGCGGGAGCGGGCCGGGGCCGGGACTTCCGCCGGGCGCCGCAGCGGCGCTGCGCACTACGCTGACGGTGCACCGCGAAGCAGTGCACCGCCACCGCGAAAGGACTGGACATGTCACGCACCGTCGTCGTCACCGGAGCCGCCTCAGGGATCGGGCACGCCACCGCCGCTCAGCTCGAGGCCGCCGGGGACACCGTGATCCGGGTGGACCTGCACGAGGGGGACGTGACCGGTGATCTGGGCGATCCCTCGTCGGTCGACCGGGTGGCCGCGGAGATCACCGAGCGCACCGGCGGTGTGCTCGATGCGCTCGTCGCCAATGCGGGCGTCTCCGCCCCCACCGAGCTGTCCGTGAAGATCAATTACCTGGGCACGGTGCGTCTCATCGAGGCGCTGCGCCCGCTGCTCGCCGCGGGCCGGGACCCGCGCATCAGCGTCACCAGCTCGGCCGCGACCCTGCAGGGCAACGACCCGGAGCTGGTGGATCTGCTGCTGGCCGGGGAGGCGGAGGCGGCGATCGAGCGCGGGGCGGCGCTGGCCGCGCAGGGCCCGATGGCCGGCTATGCGAACTATTCGAGCTCCAAGCGGGCGATCTCCCGCTGGATCCGCCGCGTCGCCCCGTCGGCCGAGTACGCCGGCGCCGGGATCGGCATCAACGCGGTGGGCCCGGGCCAGGTGCGCACCGGGATGACGAAGGAGCTCTTCGCCTCCGAGGAGGGCCGCCAGCAGGCGGACGACGCGATGCCCACCCCCTACAACGGCATCGCCGACGCGGAGCACATCGCGGCCGTGCACGTCTTCCTCGTCTCCCCCGCGAACGCGCGGATGACGGGCCAGGTGCTCTTCGCCGACGGCGGCTTCGATGCGCTGCGCCGCGGGGACGACATCTGGCAGTCCCTCTGAGGCGGCCCGAGGCCTACTGCAGGTGTCGGTGGCCCCGCATGTCCACGAGTCGTCGCCTCTGCAGCACCACGACGGCGAGGAGCGCCAGCACCAGGGCGCTCAGCGCGACCAGGAGGACGGTGGTGCCTGCGGACGCGTCGTCCTCGATGCTCTCGGAGAGCGGGACGTCGACGCCCTCGGCGAGCGGGGTGTCGAGGATCTCGGCGAGCGGGGTGAGGTTGACGCTGCCGTCCTGGCTGCCGACGACGAGGACGTCGTCGACGATCACGGGACCGCTTGGAGCGAGCGCGCCGCCCAGGTGCCGTTCCCCGAGCTTCTCACCGGTCTCCTCATCCAGGGCGTGGATCCACCCGCTGGTGGTGGAGAAGAAGACCGCCCCGTCCCGGGCGACCGGGGCACCCTTGACAGCGCCGCTGTGGTAGGTCCACAGGCGCTCCCCGGACTGCAGATCGTAGGCGTAGGAGGCTTCGGTGAGGGGGCTGCCCACGAAGACCGTGCCGTCGTCGATCATCGGTGCGCCGGAGCGGTTGTTCTCGATCGTCGGCCCCACGCCGAGTTCGTCGTCCCAGAGCAGCTCGCCGGTCTCGGCATCCATCGCGTAGATCATGTGTCGCTCGTGGACGCCGTCCTCGGGCTCGCCCTCGGGCAGCGTGATCGGTGCGGTGATCACCACGACGCCGTCAGCGACCGCCGGCGGCACGTCGCCCATGCTGCGCGTCTCCTCGAACTCGCGCTGCCAGGCGATGTCGTCGGCGTCCGTGTCGTACGCGGTGAGCACGTTCGGGGTGCGCCCGCTGGCACCGACGTACAGCATGCCGTCGGAGACTGCGGGGTGGGACATGTTCACGTTGCCGCCCAGGTCGGCTCGTTCGATGTCCTCACCGGTCTCGGGGTCGATCTCGTACAGGTGCCGATCGCCGGTGGCGATGTAGACCGAGTCGCCCACCACGGCCGGGGTCGGCATCACCTCGCCCGCGGTCTCCAGCTGCCAGTTCACCTCGCCGGTGTCCGTGTCCAGGCTGAGCACACCGCTGTCCCCGGTCCCGCGGATGCCGTCCTCGCCCATCGTCCTGTTGCCGTATCCGACCATGACGCTGCCCTCGCGGTGGACCATCTCCGAATGGACCCAGTTGGGGGCCTGGGCCTGCCAGAGCTGTTCGCCGCTGGCCAGGTCGAAGGCCTGCAGGTAGCCGCTGTCGTGGTTGCCGACGAACATCTTCCCGTCGGTGATGGTGGGAGTGGCGCGCACCTCGTCGGGGGTGCTGATCTCCCCGGTGTAGATCTCGCCGAGGCCAGAGCTCAGGACCGGATTGCGGCTGGCGTCGAATCGTCCCTGCTGCCAGGGCCCGTCGCCGTCGTCGGCAGCCGCCGGTGCGGCGTCGGTGATCATGAGGCCGGCGACGAGTGCGAGGGACAGCAGGGGCGCGCGGAGAGCTCTCATGTCGCCGACGCTAGCCGACCGCGGGGCTCGGGCACCGGGAATCCTCGGTCGCGCCGCCGCTCCCGCGGGCACCGGCCGCCCGCCCCGGGCCGGTCTCAGATCTCGATCTCGCGGCCGTCCTCGGTGCGCAGGCGCAGCACGAACCGGGAACCGCGGCCCTCGCGGACGGTGACGACGCCGTCGTCGAGGCCGAGCGCGGCGGTGGCCTTCTGCAGCGGCTCGGGCTTGACCTCGATGCGCTCGAAGGAGACCAGCTCGAGCGAGGGCAGGTCGCCGAGGCCGGGCTGGGTGGTCGGGCCCCAGTCGATGAGGAAGGGCAGCCCGTAGTTGCGCGGCTGCGGCGCCTGGGTGAGCCGCCACTGCAGCTCGGTGCCCTCCGGGGTGCGGCGGGAGAGGTCCTGCACCTCGCCGAGATCCACGCCCTGGGCGAGCGCCCGGTCACGCACCTGCTCGATCCCCTGCGGATGCACCGCGTAGGTGATCACGGCGGGCTTCTTCAGGCGGTGGATGTTGAAGCTCTTCGGCAGCTCCTCGCCCTCCCGCTCGGGGTCGGGGCCGATGAGCTCGAGGTAGTGGGGGCGCGGTTCGCCGCCGACGGTGAGGGCGATCAGCGCGTTGGCGGTGCCGGTGGGGTGGGCGCCGCCGGGGGCGGCGGTGACGCCGGTGAGCTCGTGGAACCAGTCCACGAGCTCCTGCAGATCGGGACCGGCGATGACGATGTGGTCCAGCAGATGGGGGACGCTCATGAGCGCTCCTTCCTCCGAGAGGGGACCTCGGGTTCGCCGAGGGAGAGCATCAGACGGTTCGCCCAGTGGAAGAAGGCGGCACCGTTGATCACGTCGACGATATCGGCATCGTCGAGCCCCGCCGCACGCAGGCGCTGGATCTCACCTGGTCCGAAGTCCAGCGGCAGGTGGGTGAGCACGTCCGCGGCGTGCGCGATCGCGTTCCAGGTCTCGGAGCCGAGGTCCGCGCCCACGCCGTCGTCCAGCAGGCGCTGCACGTCGTCGACGCGTCCCGATTCGCGGGTCGCGGAGGCGGAGTGGACCGAGGCGCAGTAGATGCAGCCGTTGGCGCGGGAGGTCGCGGTGGCGGCGAGCTCCCGCTCGGCGCGGCCCGCGCCGCCGTCGGTGTTGAAGAAGATGTCCTTGTCGGTGAGGGTGCGGGCCAGCAGCGCCTGCGGGTCCCGCGCGAGCAGCCGGAAGTAGGGCATGGCGCGGCGGAAGTCGTCCAGCAGCGCCTCGTGCTGCTCCTCGGTGAGGTCCTCGCGGGCGACGGGCTCGAGCCACGGCACCCAGTTGAGGCTCTCCTGCGTGAAGGTCTCGGGGCGGGTCATCGGGTCTCCTGCGGGGTGGGTGCCGGGCGGTCGGTGCTCTGCTCCGCGGCGGGGGCGGGGTTCTCGGCGAGCACGCGCAGGCCGTGGGCGACCCGCAGCTGGAAGGTGAGGAAGGAGATCAGCTGGGAGAGGGTGACGATCCCGTCGGCGTCCCAGCCGGCGGCCTCGAGGGCCCGCAGGTGGGCGGGCGCGGCCTCGCTCGGGCGCAGCACCAGCAGGTCCGCATGGTCGAGCGCCGCGTCCAGGCGGGTCTCCCCCGCCCGGCCGCCGGCGGCGACGGCTTCGGCGAGCGCCGGGTCCTCGTCGCGCAGGTTCTCCAGGTACAGCTCGGCGGCGGGGCCGGGGCCGTGCAGGCGTGCGACGTGGGCGGCGACCGCGTACCGCTCCCGCAGCGGGACGGGGCCGGGATCGGCCGGCTCCAGCAGCACCTGGTAGCTGCGCTGGGCCTGCTCGCGGGCCTGGGGGCGCAGGGCGCGCAGCGCTGCGATCGCGCCGCCGTCACCCTCCCCTGCCAGGTGGTCGATGACGTCCGGGGTGGGGGTGCTCATGCGGAGGCTCCCTCGACGGTGGCGGCGGGGCCGACGGGGTCGGCGCCCGCGGGGTGGAGGCGGGCGGGGTCGGCAGGGGTGCGGTGGGCGGTGTGCAGGGCGTCTGCGGCCTCGGGGCCGGTGGCGAAGCCGACGCGGGGCGCGACCTCGGTGGCCAGCAGCTCGAGGCTGCGCAGGGTGAGCTCGTGGCCGGCGTCGATCGAGTGGACCTGGAAGGACACATCGGTCACGCGCGGCAGCGCGGCGTCGGCCGCGAGGGAGGCGCTGACCTCCTCGACGGTGCCCACATGGGTGTCGGTGACCGCGATGAGCTGCTCGAGGCTCGCCGTGCCCGCATCGAACCCGGGCTGCAGGGCGGCGAGGGAGCGCAGGCCGGGCTCGGCGAGCGCGAGGGCGCGGTCGCGGTGCTCGGGATCGACCACGAGCGCCGTGCGGGAGGCGAGGATCCGCGGGGCCACACCCTCGGGCAGCGCCGCGTGATACGCCTCGATGAGGGGCAGCTGCAGCTCGTGCAGCGGGAGGGTGTGCTCCCCCTCGGGGCGGGGCTGGGTGCGGGACAGCAGCAGACCGTCGCCGTCGGCCCCGGCGCGGGTGCCGCCGCCGGCGGAGAAGGTGGCCTGCCAGACCCGCTGCCCGAGATCCCCGGCATCGGGGTAGATGCGCGAGTCGGTGCCGCGCACCCCGCGGCCGGCGAGCGCGTCGCGCAGCACCTCGAGGTGCTCGGCGAACAGCTCGCGCCGCGCGGCCGGGTCCCGGCCGAACGCCGGGAACGAGGAGGGGGTGCCGCCGGCGGCGAGGCCCAGCTGGACCCGGCCGCCGGAGAGGGCGTCGAGCACCGCGGCATCCTCCGCGGCGCGCAGCGGGTCATCGATCGGGAGGGTCACCACGGCGGTGGCCAGGCCGATCCGCGCGGTGCGCTGCGCGGCGGCGGCCAGCAGCACGAACGGGGAGGGCAGCCCGCCCTCGTGCTCGCCGAAGTGGTGCTGGGCCACCCAGGCGGAGGCGAAGCCGAGCTGCTCGGCGTGGGCGATCTGCTCGAGGGCGTAGCGGTAGCGGTCCGCGGCCGGGGCCTCCTCGAGCAGGCGGGTGAACAGTCCCAGACGGGGTCGGGTCATGATGCGGTGAGCTCCTCGTGGGTGATGCCGTGGCCGGTGCCGGGGATGGCGGCCAGCAGCTGCCGGGTGTAGTCGTGCTGCGGGTCCTCGAGCACCTGGGCGACTGCGCCCTGCTCGACCTGCACGCCGCGGCGCAGCACGGAGACGGTGTCCGCCACCTGCCGCACCACGGCCAGGTCGTGGGAGATGAACACGTAGGTCAGGCCCAGCTCGTCCTGGAGGCGGGCCAGCAGGCGCAGGATCTGCGCCTGCACGGTGACGTCGAGCGCGGAGACGGCCTCGTCGAGCACCACCACCTCGGGCTGCAGGATCAGGGCGCGCGCGATCGCGACCCGCTGCCGCTGCCCGCCGGAGAGCTCGCGCGGCCGGCGGGTGGCGACCTCGCGCGGCAGGGACACCAGCTCGAGGTGGTGCAGGGCGGCGCTGCGGCGCTGGGCCCGGTTGCCGCGGCGGGTGTTGCGCAGCGGCTCCTCGAGGATCTGGGCGATGCTCTGGCGCGGGTCGAGGGAGCCGAAGGGGTTCTGGTGCACCAGCTGCACGGTGGAGCGGAACCGGCGCAGTCGCGCCCCGGTGCCCAGCTCGGTGACCTCGGTGCCGCCCACGCGGATGCTGCCGGCCGTCGGGCGGCGGAAGCCCGCGATCGCGCGCCCGGTGGTGGTCTTGCCGGAGCCGGATTCGCCCACCAGGGCGTGGGTGGTGCCGCGCGGGATGTCGAAGGAGAGATCCTCGACGGCGACGAAGGGGGCGCCGCCGCGGCCGCCGAACTCCTGGCGCAGGCCCTGCACCCGCACCAGCGGCGCCTCCTCGGCCGCGGAGGTGCGGGGGCTGCGGTCCACGACCTGGCGCAGCGAGGGGGCGTCGGCCAGCAGGGTGCGGGTGTAGTCGGCCGACGGGGCTGCGAGCAGCGCGGCGGTGGGGCCGGCCTCCTCGACGCGGCCGGCGCGCATCACCACGAGCGAGTCGGCGCGGTCGGCGGCGACGGCGAGGTCGTGGGTGATCAGCAGCACCCCGGCGCCGGTGGCCTCGCGCAGCTCGTCGATGAGGTCCAGCACGGTGGCCTGCACGGTGACGTCCAGGGCGCTGGTGGGCTCGTCGGCGATGAGCAGCTCGGGCTCGAGCGCGAGCGCGGCGGCGATCAGCACGCGCTGGCGCATCCCGCCGGAGAGCTCGTGCGGGTACTGGCGGGCGCGGGTGGCGGGGTCGTCGAGCCCCACCTGGTCGAGCAGCTCGAGCACGCGCTGCTCGATCCGGGCGCGGTCGTGCCAGCCGTGGATCCGCAGCGGGTCGGCGACGGAGGCGCCGATGGTGCGCACCGGGTCCAGGGAGCTGGTGGGATCCTGCGGGATCAGCCCGATGCGGGTGCCGCGCAGCGCGCGCCAGCTGCGTTCTGGCAGGCCCACGAGCTCCTGGCGCCGGTCCTCGGCGCCGGTGAGGGTGATCGTGCCGTCGGTGACGGCGCCGTTGTCGGCCAGCAGGCCGATCACGGCCTGGGCGGCGCTGGACTTGCCGGAGCCGGATTCGCCCACCAGGGCGGTGACCGCGCCGCGGTCCACGCTGAGGTCGATGCCGCGCACGGCCTCGACGGGGCCGCGGCGGGTGCGGTAGGCGACGTGCAGGTCGCGCACCTCGAGCAGCGGCGCGGCCGGGCTCGGGTCCTGCCGGGCGGCGGGGTCGTGCCGAGTGGCGGGGTCGTGCGGGGCGGCAGGGGTGTGCAGGAGGGTGGAGGGGGTGTCGTGCACGCGGCTCATGGGCGCTGCGCCTTTCCGATGGCATCGCTGAGACGGTTGGTGGACAGCACCACGGCGGCGACCACGAGGCCGGGCAGCAGGGTGAGCCACCAGGCGGTGGCGACGTAGTCGCGGCCCTCGGCGATCAGCAGCCCCCATTCGGGGGTGGGCGGCGGGGCGCCGTAGCCGAGGAAGCCGAGGGTGGAGATCTGCAGGATCGCCGAGCCCAGCTGCAGCGCCGCGAGCGCGATCACCGGGGCGGCGGAGTTGGGCAGGATGTGGCGCCACAGGATCGCGGGCAGCGTGCCGCCGGAGCCGAACGCGGCCTCGACGTACTCGCTCCGACGCACCTCGAGCACCCGGGAGCGGGACAGGCGGGCGAAGGTCGCGATCGAGGTGACGCCCACGGCGATCGCCGCATTGGTGGTGCCGAAGCCCAGCAGGATCACCACCGACAGCGACAGCAGCAGCCCGGGGATCGCCAGCAGCACGTCGACCACGCGCATCAGCACGTCCTCGACGAACCCGCCGACGCTGCCGGCGACCACGCCGATCGTGGTGCCGACCACGAGGCCGACGGCCACGGCCACGAGCGCCGCGGTGATCGAGTGGGAGGCGCCGTGGACCACGCGGGAGAACATGTCCCGCCCGGTCGCGTCGGTGCCGAACCAGTGCTCGGCGCTGGGGGCCTGCAGGGAGGGGCCGACGGAGGCGGTGGCCCCGTAGGAGGTGAACAGCCCCGGGGCCAGCGCCCAGGTGATCGCCAGCAGCAGCACCAGGGCGGAGAGCACGACGGTGGGGCGCAGCGCGGGCAGGCGCCGAGCGCGGGACCGGGCGGGAGTGGGGGCAGGGGCCTGATCGCGGGTGAGGGTCTGGAGGCTCATCACGCGGTCACCTCGCTCTGCTCGGTGGTGGAGCCCGACGTGCCGGCTCCGGATGCCGCGGGGGCGGCGTCGGTGCGGCGCAGCCGGGCGTCGAGCACCGGGTACAGCAGGTCCACGATGAGGTTCACCAGCACGAACACGATGGTGGACAGCACCACCACGGCCATCAGCACGGGGGTGTCGCGCGCGGCGACGGCCTGGGCGGTGAGCTGGCCGACGCCCATCCTCCCGAACACCGCCTCGGTGACCACGGCGCCGCCCACGAGCTCGCCGAACAGCAGCCCGGCCATCGTCAGGGTGGGCAGCAGGGCGTTGCGGGCCACCGTGCGCCACAGCAGCCACCAGGTGGAGGCGCCGCGGGCGCGGGCCACCGCCACGAAGGGCTGGGCGGAGACCTCGTCGATCGAACGGATCAGCACCTGCGCGAGCGGCGCCGCGATCGGCAGGGCGAGCGTCGCGACCGGCAGGATCAGCGACTGGGCGGGGCTCGCGTTCAGCACCGGGACCAGGCCCAGCCGGAACGAGAACACCTGGATGAGCATGATCCCGATCCAGAACACCGGCAGGGACACCATCAGCGGGGGCAGGCCCCGCAGCGCGCCGCGCAGCCAGGTGGTGGCCCGGGTGCCGCGCAGGCTGCCGTGGGTGGCGGTGAACGCGATGGTCACCGCGAGCACCACGGCGAGCAGCAGGCCCAGCGCGGCGAGGGTGAGCGTGGAGGGCAGCGCCTCGGCGAGCAGGGCGGAGACCGCCGCGCCGCTCTGGACCGAATACCCCAGATCCCCCTGCAGGAAGGAGACCACCGTGTCGAGGTACTGCAGCACCGCGGGGCGGTCCGCGCCGAAGGCGGCGCGGATCTCGGCGAGCTGCTCCGGGGTCAGCCCCAGATCGGGGTTGCCGTAGCGGGCCAGCACGGCATCGCCGGGCAGGGCCGTGAGCAGGATGTACGCGGCGGTGAAGGCGAGGACCAGCACCAGGAGCGCGCCCCCGGTGCGTTGCAGGACGTAGCGCATGATCGGTGCCTCAGCTCGTCAGCCAGGTGTCGTAGAAGCTGGGGCGGCCCACCGACTCGGTGGCGAAGCCCTGCACCGTCTCGACGTAGCCGAACACCTGCGGCTCCTCGAACAGCGGCAGCACGTACGCGTTCTCGGCGATGTGGGCCTGCGCGGCGGCGGAGGCCTCGGCGCGCTCCTCGTCCCCGGGGGTGGAGGCGATCGCGGCGAGCAGCTCGTCGAGCTCCTCGTCGCCGACGCTGCCGTCGGGGTGGCCGTTCAGCAGCGCGTTGCGGTTCTCGGAGGACAGCTGCGACTTCAGCACGTCGTAGTCCGCGCGGCCCACCATCGAGTGGTACACCTGCACGGTGCCGGGCTCGGCGCGGGCGGCGTCCTGCGTGGCCTGGTCGCCGGGCAGCAGCTCCACGGCGATGCCGAGCTCGGACAGCTGCTCCTGGATCAGGGTGACCACCTCGCGGGAGCGGGGCTGGGGCAGCGCCTCGTTGAAGGTGAGGGTCAGGGCCTCGCCGTCCTTGGTGCGGGTGCCGTCGGCCCCCGCCTCCCAGCCGGCCTCGTCCAGCAGCGAGGCCGCCCGCTCGAGGTCGTGCGCGTAGTTCTCGGAGGTGTCCGTGTAGCCCAGCGCCGTGGTGCCCAGGATGCCGGTGGCCAGCGGGTAGCTGTCGGTGAACAGGGTGTCCACGATGGCCTGGCGGTCGATCGCGGCGATCAGCGCCTGCCGGGTGGCCAGGTCCTCGAGGGCCGGGTCGCGGAAGCGGAAGCTGAGGCTGTTGGTGACGCCGTTGGTGGCCGCGGCGTGCAGGGCGAGGCCGTCGGCGTCGAACTGCGGCTCGTCGGGCGCCTCGATCTGGCGGGCCAGGTGCGCCTGCTGGGAGGTCAGGGTGCCCACGCGCACGCTGTCCTCCGCGGCGACGATGATGTCGATCGCGTCGAGATATGCGCGGCCCTCGTGCTCGAGGGAGGCGGGCGCCCAGGCGTAGTCCTCACGCACGGTGAGCTTCAGCCGGGTGCCGATCTCCTCTTCCGCGATGACGAAGGGGCCGGAGGCGATGATCTCGGTCGCGTTGCCGGGCCCGAACTCCTCGCTGGTGCGATCCAGGGTGGCGGTGGAGAGCAGCCCGGAGTTGATCGTGGAGACGGCCTGCGCGAAGCCCGGCGCGGGCGCCGAGAAGTGGAACTTCACGGTCGTCGCATCGACGACCTCGCCGTGGTCGTAGTTGTTGATCGCCTCGGAGACGGTCAGCGCACGGTCGGCATCGCCCTTGCCGAAGAGGTCGAAGTTCTTCACCACGTTCTCGGCGTCGATCGGGGTGCCGTCGGAGTAGGTGGCGTCCTCGCGCAGCGTGAACGTGTACTCGGTGGCGTCCTCGTTGACCTCGGGCAGCTCGGCGGCGATCCACGGCTCGAGCTCGAGGGTCTCGGGGTTCTGGTGCAGCAGGCGGTCGGTGATGTTGTTGAGCACGCCGCCGTTGGGGTAGAAGCCTCCGGCCGGCGGGTAGAGGGTCGCCCAGGTCTGCGGCTCGAGGTAGGTCAGGGTGCCGCCCTGCTGCGGCTCGCCGCCGGCGTCACCGGAGCCGCCGCTGGCAGCACCGCAGGCGGCCATCGTCGCGGCGGCGGGGACGGCGAGGCCGAGAGCGAGGGCGGAGCGGCGGGTGAGCGCGGACATGGAGGACTCCTCGAGGAGGGGTGGACGTGAGGCCCGGACAGCGGGGTGGGCCGGGGTCCAGTGCACCACAGGGACCAAACCTGAGCTAAAGGATGTTCATAGCGCGAAACATGACCGCGCGTGGTCCGGGGTCGGCTGTGGCGCAGGGCACGCTCCGCTGCCGCGGGCACGGAAACGGGGACGGACGATCACCTCGTCCGTCCCCTTTTTCCGATCTGCCCTCACCGCGGGGCAGGCGCGGGAGCGGTCAGCTCAGCGGCTGCGCGTCCCGGTGCGCGATGTGGTCCGGGCGCACCGCGGAGGCCGCGTACGGCTCCTGCAGCGCGTTCTCGACGCTGTTGAACACCAGGAAGATGTTCGAGCGCGGGAACGGGGTGATGTTGTTGCCCGAGCCGTGCATGATGTTCGCGTCGAACCAGAGGGCGGAGCCCGCCGGGCCGGTGAACTGGTCGATGCCGTGGCGGTGGGCCATCTCGGTGATGGCCTCCTCGGAGGGCACGCCGATCTTCTGCTCCTTGAGCGAGGACTTGTGGTTGTCCTCGGGGGTCTCCCCCAGGCTCGGCACGAAGGTGCGGTGCGAGCCGGGCATCACCATGAGCCCGCCGTTGTAGGGGAAGTTCGGCGTGAGCGCGATCGAGCAGCTCACCGCGCGGGGCGCGGGCATGCCGTCCTCCGCGTGCCAGGTCTCGAAGTCGGAGTGCCAGTAGAAGCCGCTGCCCTTGAAGCCGGGCATGTAGTTGATGCGGGTCTGGTGCAGGTACACGTCCGAGCCGAGCAGCTGGCGGGCACGATCCAGCAGGCGCGGGTCGCGGGAGAGCTGGTCGATCAGCTCGCTGAGCTGCTGGACGGCGAAGATCGAGCGGACCTCGCCGGAGGCGCGCTCGGTGACGACGCGCTCGTCGCCGCGCAGCGAGGGATCGGAGGTGAGCCGGTCGAGCTCCGCCTGGTAGGTCTCCACCTCCTCGCCGGTGATGAAGTCCGGCAGGATCGTGAAGCCGCGCTCGTCGTGGGCGCGCAGCGCATCGGCGTCGAAGGGGCCGTCATCGGCGCTCCCCCACACCGTGGGATGCTCACGGGCGAAAGGCTCCTTCGCCTCCGTGAGCCGCGTGCGGTAGAGATCGTCGGTCATGGTCACCGTGGACATGGCTTCCTCTCTCGTGGAGTTCACTTGTCAACGGCATGCCGTCAGGCGCGCAGTCGGCCGAGAGCATGCCGGAGCCGGGCGGCGAGCCCGGCTGCATCGCCGACCGTACCCGGCATCACCTGAACGTTCTACCTGGTCGTCGCTTCGCGGCGGCGACATGACCGCCTCATCCGAGGCCGGGGACGAACTGGATCACGAGCCCCAGCAGGGCGATCACCATCCCGCCGAGGCGGGTGCCGATCACGAGGCGCCGCCGGCGCGGGTCCATCAGCTCTGCGACGCCGAGCGAGGCCATGAGCCCTGCGAACACCAGCTGCAGGCCGCTGCTCGGGGCGCTGTCGGTGAACGCGCCGATCACCAGGGACGCGGTCAGCAGCAGGCCGAACCCGATCGTCATGGCGTGGGCGTTCCCGCTGGGGCGCGGAGGGCCGGTCAGCTCCTCGCGCAGCGTCGGCCGTGCGGCGGCGCCGGTCCGGGCGGGGGCGTGGTCCTGCATCGGTCCTCTCCTTCCGCGGGGCGGGCCAGTCTATGCCTCCGGGCACAGGCTGCCCGGGGGCGCGGAGGGCGGCCACCTGCCAGGCGGCGGTGTCACCGGCCGGGTGCGGGCTCCTCTGCCAGGCGCAGTCGGCGGTAGCGGTTCACGGCGGCGTGGAGCTCGAGGGGGCGGGGCCGGGCGAGGTGTCCCGGGTGGCCGTGGTGGGGCGAGAGCGTCTCGAGGCCCTCGGCATCCATCCGGTCGCACAGGGCCGCGATCGCGGCGTCGAGGGCGAGGTGCGGGCTGTGCTCCGTCAGCTCGGCCAGGCGGTCGAGCGCGTGGGCGATGGCCTGGGTCTGTGCGGCATCGACCAGCTGGGACACGGCGGCCAGGTCGAGGGATTCGTGCCCGAAGCGGATGCTCCCGCGCCCGCGTGCCGCGGCGGGTCTGCGCTTCCCCGTCGGGCGCAGGGCCCCGGCCGCCGGGTGTCGCGGGCGCGGCGGCGCGAACACGGCCTCGCCCGGCGGTGGCGGGGCGTCGGCGAGCGCCCGCGCCTGGGCGGTGACGTCGCGGGGCACGTACTCGTCCAGCGCGATCACATGATCGGCGACGTCGAAGAACGCGCCGGAGCCGCCGGCGACCAGCACGGTGGAGACCCCGCGCTCGGTGTGCAGCGGGCGCACGCGGTCCACGAACGGGGTGATCGGTTCGCGCTCGGCCGGGATCAGGGCGCGCATCCGGGCGTCGCGGAGCATGAAGTTCGTCGCCGAGGTGTCCTCGTCGATGAGCAGCGCCGAGGCGCCGGCGTCGACCGCCTCGACGAGGGAGGCGGCCTGGGAGGTCGAGCCCGACGCGTTGGTGGTCGAGAAGCGGCGGGTGTCGGTGCCCGAGGGGAGGCCGCTGATGAACGGGGAGATGTCGACGCCGGCCACGGAGCGGCCGTCCTCCGCGCGGACCGCGGCGACATCGGCCCGGGTGAGCACCCATTCGCGGCCGTCGCCCTCGCGGTGCGGGTACACGCCCCGCTCGATCGCGCGCAGCAGCGTGGACTTGCCGTGGTAGCCGCCGCCGACGATGACGGTGACGCCGTCCGGCACACCCATCCCGCTCACGCGCCGGCCGCTGGGCAGGTCGAAGGAGACCCGCAGCGAGGCGGGGCTGGCGAAGGGGACGGCGCCCTCGCTGAGCGGCAGGTCGGAGTCGCCGGCGCGGCGCGGCAGGATCGCGCCCTCGCCCACGAAGGCCACCAGGCCCCGCTCGGCCAGCTGGTCGCGCAGCGCCTCCTGGTCGCGGTGCAGGGTCACGTGCGCGCGCAGCGCCTCCGCGTCGAGGCGGGCATGGGACAGGGCGGCCTCCGCGAGGCGCGGCAGCTCCTCGGTGAGCAGGTGGCTGGCCTGCCGGCCCCGGATCCGGCGGCCCGAGGCGGGCAGCTCCGCGGCGAGGCGCGCCTCGATCCCGTGCGAGGTGACGGCGACGGTGGTGCGTTCGAGGACCTCCTGGGCCGGCGCGCCGATGCTGAGCCTCCCCTCCAGCGGGGCCGCGGCGTGCACGAGGGCGCGGGCCAGGAAGTCGGTGGTCGCGACCGTGCCGCGCCGGTCGGCGAGGAGATCCTCCGGGATGCCGGCGGCGTCACGGTCCACCACCAGGCGCATCAGCGACGGCGGGGCGTAGGGATCGACCTGCACGTGGTCGATGAGCAGTCGGCAGGGACCCAGGTCGTAGGAGCCCTTCAGCTGCTTGTAGGAGCCGTAGCTGCGGCCGTCGAGCGAGGTGAGGAGCTGGCGGAGGGCGGTCGCATCGGCGCTCATCGGGGCACCAGGCCTTTCAGAGGGGAGCGCGGGGGGCTCGAACATGCTAGTGGCGAGGGCGGCGGGCGCGCGGTTCCCGCTGCCCGATCCGCTCAGCTCTCCCTGTCCACCAGCTGCAGGACGTCGTCCGCCTGGAAGGTCTCGGAGCGGCGGTACTTCCCGGTGCCCGGGGTGAGGATCCCGCGGGCCACCAGCGTGTCCACGGCCCGATGGGCCGCGACGCGGGAGACCCCCAGACGGTCTGCGACGAAGGCTGCGGTGACCACGGGCTGTTCTCGCAGCACAGGCAGCAGCCGGCGCGCCGAGGAATCGGCGCGCAGACCGGCGGCCTTCTCGACGAGAGCGGCATCGAGGGTGCGGACCTCCTCCTGGATGCGCTGCAGCGTGCTGCCGGCCTCTTCTGCGACCTCGACGAAGAAGCGCACCCACGCGTTCAGGGCCTCGACGGCTCGGTCGGGATCGTCGGTACGGACGGCGCTGAGTCGCTGGATGTATTCCCGCTCCCGTGACCGGATCACGGTCGAGACCGGCAGCAGTCCCGAGCGCACCACTCCCCCGCGCTCGAGGACTGCATGGACCAGCGCCCGGCCGGCGCGCCCGTTCCCGTCCTCGAAAGGGTGGATGGATTCGAACTGCGCGTGCGCGACGGCGGCGAGCAGCAGGGGATGCTCACCCGACCCGTCGAGGTAGCGCAACAGGTCCTCGACCAGGTCGCGGACCTCGCCGGGCGGCGGCGCCACATAGTCGGCACGCAGCTTGTCCCGACCACCGATCCACACGTCGACCTCTCGCAGACCGGCTGCGGCACCCACGACACCGAGCGCCGCGTGGACCCTCTCGACGTCCTCGACCGCCCATTCATCGCGTGCGGCGAGCTGCTCGATCGCGGCGCGCGTGGCCGCGACGTTGCGACTCACGCTCAGGGCCTGATCGTTGCGCAGGTGAGCGAGCTGCTCGCCGAGCTGGGCGTAGGAGACGTCGCGCGAGGACGCGTTGACCTGCTCGATCCGCGAGGACGCGATCGATTCCGAGCGCAGCAGCAAGGGGTAGATGCCCTGCCGGGTGGCCTCGTCCACCTGTGCCGAGAGCGTGGTGACGTGGCCGGACACCTCCAGGGCCGCCTCGCGCACATCCCGCTCGAGCCACGACCCCGCGTCGTGCTCGGCAAGGCGTGCCGGCAGGTAGTACGAGAAGGTGCCACCTCGCCGCGCCGCCGCCGTGACACCGCGGAGGTCGGGCTCCTGCCGACCGGCGAGCCATGTCCCGTGAACACCCATCACAGCTCCTCAGTTAACTTTATTCCCCTAAGGTTAACTGAGGAGGCGTGGCGGTGACGTCTGCGTCTGCCACTCCTCACCTCGGTACCATCGACCCATGCCAGGGGGAGACGCGGAGCATTCGGGGACGCACGAGGAGGCGGCGCTCTCACGCGTCGCCGCACGCGCCGCACAGGGGGACGCCGCCGCGCTCGACGAGCTCATCGAATCCCTGGACCGCTCGCGGACTGTGCATCGCATGGTGGGGTCGATGCTCCTGGACCAGCACGCCGTCGATGACGTCTCCCAAGAAGTGCTCATCTCGATCATGGGGTCGATCGGGCAGTACCGGGGCGTCGGCAAGGTCTCCAGCTGGGTGCACCCGATCGTGAAGCGCCGCGTCGCCGACCACCTCCGCAAGCAGCGGGACTCCGCCACGCTCGACGAGGCCGCGCTGCCCGCGCAGCGGATCAGTTCGATGGTCGCCTCCCGCGCCGCGATCCGCACGGCCGTGGCGCAGCTGCCCGAGAAGTATCAGGCCCCGCTGATCCTGCGCGATCTCGAACAGCTGCCGGTCGCGGAGATCGCCGCGCGCCTCGACCTGCCTGAGGGGACCGTGAAGGCCCAGATCAGCCGTGGCCGGGCGAAGCTCGAGAAGATCCTCGGAGCGATCGACTGATGCAGCGGATCGGACGGTACGAGGTGACCGACCGCCTCGGCGCGGGCTCCTTCGCCACCGTGCATCGCGCCCACGACCTCCGCCTCGACGACGAGGTCGCCGTGAAGGTCCTCGCGGAGAACCACGCCCTGAACCCGGACATGCTGGAGCGCTTCATCGGCGAGGGACGCGCTCTGCGGCGTGCGCGCGGCCCGCACGTGGCGGCGATCCACGACATCGGCGAGCTGCCCCACAACCAGCCGTACCTGGTGCTCGAGCTGGCCGATCGCGGCACCCTGGGCGACCGCGTGGAGACGCTGCGCGCCCAGGGGTGGACGGCCGATCGAGGCGATGTGCTCGTGGTCGCGAGGTCGCTGGCCGCGGCGCTCGGCGCCGTGCACCGGGCGCAGCTGGTCCACCGGGATCTGAGCCCCTGGAACCTCCTGCTCACCTCCCGCCCCGAGGCGAACGCGTCGAGCGGAGCGGTCCGGGGCGGCGGCGCGCTGATCGCCGAGGACGAGCGCCTCCTGCTGGCGGATCTCGGCATGTGCAAGGACCTGGCTCGCAGCTCCGGCATGACGGTCGCCGCCGGGACCTCCGGCTTTCGACCGCCGGAGCAGGAGCGCCACGGGCGCGTCGATGCGCGGGCCGACATCTGGGCGATCTCGGCGCTGCTGGCGTGGCTCACCGAGGGCGCCACACTGCCCACCGCCCTCGGCCGGGCCCTGGCCCGCGGCACGGCGGAGAACCCGCGCCGCCGCCCCGCCGATGTCGAGACCTGGCTGGCCAGCATCGAGGAGGCGCTCACCGAGCCGGCCGCCGCGCCGGCACCGGAACCGGCGGAGCAGGGCAGCACCTCGACGCCGAGGGCACGACGCCGCCCACGGCTCATCCTGGCGGCCGTGCTCGTCGTCCTGGGGCTCGCCGCCGGCCTCGGGATCGGCGAGCAGATCTGGCACGACCCGCCCGGTGCCGTCGCCGACGGCGCCTCCCTCGCGATCAGCGGGCCCGAGGAGGTCTCCGTGGGCGAGACCGCGACGTTCACCGCAGACGCCGAGGGGGTCGAGTCCTGGGTGTGGGAGCTGCCGGACGGCCGGTTCCTCGCCGACGAGGGCACCATCTCGATGACCGCCTCCAGCGCGGGCAGCGCCGAGGTGGTGCTGCGCTCACGCGCCCCGGACGGCACCGAGCTCGAGACCCGCCACCGCTTCCGCGTCGACGGATGAGAGGACTTTCGGAGTCGATGCAACCGAATCGCGCTCCGCTGCGACTCATGGGGGACAGCACATTCCGATGAAGGGGAACACCATGCACAGCACCACCACTGCACGCTTCGGCCGCCGCAGCTTCGGCCTCGCCGCCGTCGGCGCGTTCGCCCTCGCCGCGTGCGGCTCCGAGGAGACCGCCGAGTTCGAGGACGCCGGAGGCTCCTCGGCGAGCGACGAGGGCGGCGCGAGCGACGGCGGCGGCGCAGCGCCCGACGCCACCGCAGGCCTCCCCCAGCTCGACGCGGGCTTCACCGTGGAGGACTTCACCAAGGACGTCACCGTCTCGGACACCCTCCAGCCCGAGAAGAACACCGTCATCACCCCGACGGGCACGCTCACCATCGAGGGCCTCCAGGCGCTCACCTCGGTGTCGGCCGAGGCGGTCGAACTGGACCCGGAGACGGGCGAGGACGGCGAGGAGGCCGAGTTCGCGGCCGCCGAGGGCGAGGTGCTGCGCGCCATCGACCTCTCCTTCGCCCACGACGGCGAGGACGGCTGGGGAGCGGATGACGGCCTGCCGCCCACCGACATCTCGCTCCGCGCAGGAGGCTCACAGAGCCACCTCGCCGAGATCACCAGCGACTACAGCAACCGGATCCTGGTCTCCGTGCCGGAGGACGGCTCCTCCGCCCTCGTCGTCTCCAGCGAGGGCCACGATCAGGTGGTCGATCTGCTCACCGGGGAGCGGCAGGCGGATGACGTCGCCGCCGCCTACTACCGGGAGGATCGCGTGCAGGAACCGCACCACACGTTCCCGGTCTCGATCGAGCCGATCCCCGTGCTGTACAGCGGGGACGCGGACAGCGAGGTCGACGCCACCGTCTCCTTCCAGGCCACGGCCCTCACGCTCACGGCCTGGACGGAGGGGAAGGGCTGGGCGGAGCCCGGAGGTGCGTGGCTCGAGATGGACTGGAAGTGCGAGACCACGATCGAGGCCTCGCTCTCCGGGATCGTGAAGGCCGGCTCGTTCACCGCGACCGCATCGGTGGCCGTCGACGAGGAGACCACCACCGACGAGGTGCACGACGACAAGCTGCTCCTCAGCCCGAGCAGCAACACGGAGGAGCGCACCCTCGTCGCCGCAGTCTCCGCGGACACCACCGCGGCGACGGTCAGCATGAGCGGGACGTTCACGGTGGAGATCGACGGGCCCCAGGACACCTACACGCTGGACGGATCCGGCGAGCGCGAGTTCAGCACGGAGGAGCTGACCGTCGAGTTCCCCCTGGACGACGCGGCCCCGGCCGCGCAGCCCTCCGACGGCGGAGGCAGCTGAATGACGCCGCAGACCACGACACCGCCCCTGCCCCGCCACGACAGCTCACCCGCACACCCTCACCACGACCAGGAGACCCCCATGAAGACCCGCCACGCCCTCACCACCGCCCTCGCAGCAGGCGCCGCCCTCACCCTCGCCGGCTGCGGCGGCTCCTACGACGACTCCCGCGATCTCTACGAGGAGCTCCGCGTGGAGATCGGCTGCGACACCGTGGACTCCGACGACTTCGAGTCGTACATGGAGGGGGAGCTCACCGACGGCTTCCCGGCCTTCGACGCCGTCGAGGGCGACTGCCAGCTGGGGGACGACAGCTTCTCCGTCGCCGCAGTGGTGCCCCACGACGTGAAGGGCTCGGAGTTCCTCGAGGCCATGGGCGAGGAGGGCACCGAGTCGTACGCCGTGCAGTCCGGGAAGTGGGTGCTCCTGGTGGACGGCACGGACGAGGAAGATCTCGGGTTCGCCGAGGCCGTGCAGGACGAGCTCGGCGGGAAGGTCGTCGAGGTCTCCGAGAGCGGCGTCGAGAAGGTCTGACCCGCCAGACTCCGCGTCAGTCGTCGCTCGGCAGCGCGGCAATCCGGTGTGCCAGCGAGCGCACCTGTCCGAGCAACGTGGAGGGCGCCTGGTCGAGATCCACGGTGTGGCAATGGATGACGATCTCAGTGCCCCGAACGTCGTGGGTCAGCTCGGATTCGTTCCCCTTGGCGTAAACCAGGTGCCCTTCGCGCAGACCCAGCACGGTGCAGTATGCGAGGAGCTGGTAGAGGTCTGCCTGCGGATAGCCGGCAGGCTTCTCTGCCTTGTATTTCGCGTCGACGACGACCTGATCGCCGTTGTGGGAGGTCCAGAGGAAGTCGGGCCGCAGGTCAACACGCTGGGCATGGTCCAGATGCATCCGGTGCTGCAACGTGGCGGAGCCCCGTGAGGCCAGCGCCTCCTTCAGGGCAACGCCGACGAAGTCTTCGTAGATCTTCCACATGTCGAAGACGAACCCATCGACGCGCAGGCGTCCTCGTCGCTGCTCGAAGGACTCTCCCGCGAGAATGCGCTCGGCGAGCCGGAGCGATGGCTGGTACCGCGCATTGAGCCGCGTCGGCTGCCATCGTGGCAGCTCATCGCCGCGTCTCACCTCGGAGACACCGGATAGTTGGAGCCGCAGGCGCTGCAGTCCCTGCCGGGTGCGCACATCGAGCCCCGGCAGCCGCAGCAGCCTCGTCGCGGCAGCCAGCAAAAGGCGGTTCTCGGCGATGTCGACGGTGAAGTCGTCGTAGGAGACCTCCAGCGGTAAATCGGCACCGAATCGTCGCGAGATCTGGTCGGTGACCCGGATCCGTCCGCGCAACACCGGCAGGCTGTCGTCGACGCGCTGGTAGCCCTGCAAGAGGCCCTGTTCGATCGCTTTCGTCGCCAGCCGCATGAAAGTGCGGGCCAGCGCCTGAGGAAGATCCGCGTCGGTGTCGAGGCGGACGGAGTGGTCCCGCCAGAACGTCGGTGCCGAGGCGTAGCCCATCAGGAACACGAGCCGCTCCACCGGGATCTTCGGTCGCACGCTGATCTGCACCGCGCCGGCCTGGACCACGCCGACCTTCCGGCCGGGAGCGATCGACCATTGGACCTCGCCGGGTGCACGGTTCACGACAGCGAGGTCCGCAGCGGCGAGCGCCTCCGCCTCGCCGTCGGAGAGCTCGATCGTCTGCGCGGGTTCGCCCTCAATGAGTTCGAGACGGCGCATCGGTGGGATCCTCGGTCCTGTCCACAGCGGCGGAGACCGCCTCCAGGCCGTACCTGGTTCTGACTGCTCTCGCATCCATCTCTCCGAAGTGGTGCTCCTCGAGCAACGGCAGGATCGACGTTCTCCAGGTGCGCTCGAGACCGCCTTCGCGGTGCACCGCAGAGCGCATGAAGTACGACGGGCCGATCTTGAAGTCGGGATCGTCGATCCGGCGATTGAGCTCGTCGAGCAGGTCAGCCACCCTGCGGGGGCGGCCCTCCGCACTGAGCCATGAACGAAGGATCCGGTTGGTCGGCTCCTCCGACGGGTGCAGTGGAAGGAAGGAGAAGCGCCGCCTCATCGCCGCGTCCACGAGAGCGATCGAGCGGTCCGCGGTGTTCATCGTGCCGATGATGAAGACGTTCTCCGGCAGGTTGAACTCCTCGTCCGCGTAGAGCAGCTCAACGTTCTCCGTGCGGTACTCGAGGAGGAAGTAGAGCTCTCCGAAGACCTTCGCGAGGTTGCCGCGGTTGATCTCGTCGATGATCAGCACGTGGGCGTCCTGCGGGTTCTCCTTGGCCTGGGAGACCACCTTGCGCAGCGGGCCCGGTTTGAGGGTGAACCCGCCTCCCTCCTGCGGGCGGTATCCCTCGAAGAAGTCCTCGTACGAGTACGCCGGGTGGAACTGCACGAGGCGGACGTTCTCGCCCGCGATGTGCTTCGCGATGGCCTGGGCGAGGAACGTCTTCCCGGTGCCGGGCGGGCCATAGAAGATCAGCTGGGGCCTGTCATCGAGCAGGTCGATGCATTCCTGGAGCCAGGCCTGTGGAACGTGCAGGTCCTCAGCCAGCTCCGGGGATGCCTCGCGCAGGGGCGCGCGCTCGACGATGGCCGGCGGGACGTTCTCCTCCTCCGCGTCGAGCAGATCCTCGATCAGATCGATCTGCTGTGTCAGGTCCACGATGTCCCGCTGCACCTTGAGCCTGGTGGACAGCGTCGAGGAGATCTCAGAGAGTGCGACACCACCCGGATCCGCCCATTCGACATCCCGCACCAACTCGGAACTACCGGCGGTCGTGGCGCGCTGGCGCGCCGCCTCGAGAATCGTGCCGACGAACACCCGTCCGTCGTCGACGGTGACGACCAGATGGCCCTCCTGCATCCGGGTGAGGAACGCGTGCGCATCGTCCATCTTCTCGACCCTCACGTCGTAGGACGCATGCGCGTAGTCCTCGTCGATGATCGGCTTGAGCTCATCGCGGGAGGCGCCGAACTGCACCGGCCGGAGCCGGGACGTGAGGAGGGTGACCTCTCCGTCGTCGAGCCATGCGGGAACGAGATCCTGGCCGGCGACGCTACTGCCCCGCACCATCCATGCTCGACGTGGCACGCCAGGCAGCAAGCCCAGCAGATCCATCGACTCGCGGAGGTCCTCGGTGGAGACCTTCTTGAGCGGGTCGGGCAGTCCTCGGTCGTCGAAGGAGACCCCCTCCGCTTCGAGGGCCGCACGGTCCTCATCGCGGTACGGGGGCTGGCCGACGGGGACGACGCGATACCGCCCGTCGATGCCGATGGCGCGGTTGAGCAGGTACTCGCCGACGCTCGGTGGGTTCGAGCCGACGACAGCGGCGATATCGCTGTACGTCGTCCACTGCCCCTCCTCCAGCAGCTTCACTGCTTCGTCGATCAGCGGGTACCGGTCGGTCTTGAACCGGCCCACTTGGGCGCGCTTGGCGGCGCGGAGCTCCTTGTACGCAGCGCCGGAGATCTTCGAGAGGTCGTCGGCCTCGGTGCTCTTCGAGAGGACATCGCGGCCCTCGCGGGTGAGAATCCATCCGCGCTTGGTCTTCAGGATCCATCCGGCGGCGACCATGTCGACCGAGCCCCAGGTGATGCTGACCTCGAAGCGAGGGATGCCCTTCGCCGTCCTCGACGTCTCGTAGCCCGTGAGTTCGATCCGCGTGGCGACGTCCTTGATGATCTCGTGGCGTGGGGTGGACCCTCGATCACGGAGCACCTCGAGAACAGTTCGCTGGAGCAGTCCATGGCGCACCCGGGTCCGACGCTCCGGAGCCGCAGCGACGGCGGGCACGCCGTTCTCGACGACGCGTTCGAACTCCTCGGCGTGCTTGGTCACCCGGAAGAGGGTCATCACCGCGCCCATCTCATAGAGCGCGCTCTGCGTGAATGCGGTGCGGGGCACATCGGTCACGAGCCACTCGACCGGCCGGCGGTGCCGATGCTCGGGCACCTCCGGGTGATGCTCGTAAGGACCGGCGATGCGCCCGATGTTGAAGACCGGCGCCTGCTTGCTGGGGGCGACGACGAGGTCACCTTCGCTCATCTCGAACGCGAATCGGCGGAGGACCCCTGCCCAGACTGGGAGCGCCCCGGGCTTCGCGTCAGGGTTCGCTGCGGCGAGCGCGGCCTTGAGCGCCGTCTGGTCGTTCCCGATCTCGCGCACATCATCGATCTCGTTCCAGCCGATGGAGACGAACTGCCCGGCAAGCAGCTCTGCAGCCGGAATCTGGTCGTTGTGGATGCCCCACATGGTGCTCATTGGTGTTCCTTCGTCTGCCCTGCACTCACAGGGGGCTAGTGGTCATGCTGTCGTTCTCGCGGTGGAGGAGGCGCGCGGTGTTCGCTGCGGCTACCGGGCCCCCTCTTGACGGCAGTGGTGAACACCGGCGTCATGACTGCTTTCGCGTCCGTTGTCTTCGGGTTCTCCATGAGCCGAGTGTTCCATCACGGGATGACGTCGGGAGACGTTTCACGGGTTCCTTCGACGGACCGGACCGGGATCGGCGCCGGGAGCATGTGCGCCGTGAGCGGGTGGAACGGCTGCTGCTCGAGCTCTGAGCAGCCGCTTGCCGCCCCGTGCTGGTCAGGGCACACTCGGCCAGCAGGAAGGAGGCCATCCGTGACTTCTCCCGAACGGGCCCAGCTCCCGATCACCCTGGCCGATACCGCCGCTCCCGTGAGGATGTGGCTGCCGCCGGAGGAGGCCGACAGCGCCGCAGTGGCGCAGCTGCGGAACATCGCCTCCCTCCCCTGGGTGCACGGCGTGCGGGCGATGCCCGACTGCCACCTCGGGATCGGTGCCACCGTGGGCAGCGTGATCGCCATGCGCGGCGCGGTCTCCCCCGCCGCCGTGGGCGTCGACATCGGCTGCGGCGTCGCCGCCGTGCGCACCGATCTCGTCGAGGAGGATCTCGAAGACCTCGGCACTCTGCGCTCCGCGATCGAGGCGGCGATCCCCGTCGGCTTCGCGGCGCATGAGGAGGCGCTGTCCTCCCGTGAGCTCACACGCCTGGGCGCGCGCGGCGGGCTCGAGGAGTTCTGGGAGGGTTTCTCCGCCCTGCCGGAGTCGGTGCAGAAGCGGGAGAAGAAGGCGCGCACGCAGCTGGGCACGATGGGCGGCGGCAACCATTTCGCGGAGCTGTGCGTGGACGACCGCGACGGCCGTGTGTGGATCACGCTGCACTCGGGCTCGCGCAACATCGGCAAGGAAGTCGCCGAGGTGCACATCGCCCGCGCGAAGGGTCTGGAGCACAACGCCCAGCTCAGCGACAGGAACCTCGCCGTGTTCCTCGCCGACTCCCCCGGCATGGACGCCTATGTGCGGGACGTGCAGTGGGCGCAGGAGTACGCCTCCCGCTCCCGCGAGATCATGATCGGCCTGTTCCAGGACGCCGTCTCGCAGCACTGGGGTGCGCGCGGCCGCGAGGTGCGCTTCGACATGCCCGTGAACTGTCACCACAACTACCTCTCCCTCGAGCAGATCGACGGGGAGGACATGGTGATCACCCGCAAGGGCGCGATCTCCACCCGCGGCGGTGACCTGGCGCTCATCCCCGGCTCGATGGGCGTGGGCTCCTACATCGTGCGCGGCCTGGCGAACCCGGACTCGTTCTACTCGGCCTCCCACGGGGCCGGGCGGAAGATGAGCCGCAACGCCGCGAAGAAGACCTTCACCGTCAGCGACCTCGCGAAGCAGACCGAGGGCATCGAGACCCGGAAGGACGCGGGCGTGCTCGACGAGATCCCCTCGGCATACAAGGATCTGCACGCCGTGATGAAGTACCAGTCCGATCTGGTGGAGCCCGTCGCGCACCTGCAGACGGTGCTGTGCGTGAAGGGGTGACGCGGCTGCGCCTCTGCAGCTGAAAGTTCGTCGCTCATGTTGCGCGAGCTCAGTGCGTGCATCGCGACGAGGTCGCGCAGCCGACGGGGGCTTCGTTCGGCGCGGGACGTCGCGATGATCGGTCCGTTCGGTCGTCCGCAACAGTGACACGTCGGTGCGGGTGCGGCATCCTGAGGAGCCCGTCCGTCGACATGCCAGAGAGGTCACGAAGGCACCGATCACATGGAACCGCTCGTCGGAATCCTCACGGACTCCAGCCTCGTCGAGATCGAGCTGCTGGTGGCCACTTTCCTGCTCTGCTCCCTGCTGGGGATCGAGCGGCAGATCCGGCAGAAGGCCGCCGGGTACCGCACGCACGTGCTCGTCGGACTCGGCTCGTGCACCTTCACCCTGGTCTCCGCCTACGGCTTCTCCATGGTGCTCGGCGACGAGGTGATCCTGGACCCCTCACGCATCGCCGCCCAGATCGTCTCCGGCATCGGCTTCCTCGGCGCCGGCGTGATCTTCAAGGGCCGCACGGTGGTGCGGGGCCTGACCACCGCGGCGACGATCTGGGTCTCCGCCGCCGTGGGCATGGCCTGCGGCGCTGGGATGCTCTCGCTCGGGATCGCACTCACGGCGATGCACCTGATCACGCTGTTCGTCGTGGCTCCGCTGATCCGGAAGCTGCCGGACCCGGACCGCAAACGGCTCGCACGGGTCACCTACACCGACGGCGCCGGGGTGCTGCGACAGATCCTCGCCGTCGCGACCTCGGCCGGTTTCTCCAGCACCATCGAGAACAGCCGCCGCCGGGAGACCGAGGACAAGCAGCTGGTGGTCATGGACATCCGGTTCCACGGCCGCTTCCCCGTCCGGGACCTCGTCCCCGAGCTCGTCGAGCTGCCCGGGGTGGAGGGCGTGTCCATCACCGGCGGGTCGGATGACGCCGATGATGAGCATGAGGACTATGACTGACGGGCGCCCAGAAGTTCGAGACCGGTCCGGGGACCGGCCGGCGCAGAGCAGACCCTAGCGTCTCAGCCGGCCTCGTGGACCTCTCCAAGACGCCGTAGAAGATCGCGACCACTGCGACCTAAGTGTTCGTCGGCACCTACGTCGGCTCGGCGCTGCTGGCCCACTTCGGGCTCTCCGTGGCGGGGGCCTGAACCAGAGAGCGGCACAGCAGCTCGCCGGCCCGCTCGGTGCGCCCGGCGGCGTGATGGCTCCTCGCGGCGAGCGAGCGCAGCCGCGGATCCGAGCGGCGTTCGTCCATGCCTCGTTCCAGCCGTCCCAGGGCCTCTTCGTCGCGACCCTCGTCGTGCAGCACCTTCGCGATGCTCAGAATCCCGTCCGCGCCGTCGGCACTGTCCTCGAGCACCGCCAGCAACGCATCCGCGCCGCCGATCGCGTCGGCGACCTGCTCGCGCAGCGCAGCGAGGGTGGAGCGGGCGTGGTCGTACCGGCTCGTACGGGAGGGCAGCGCCTGCCACCTCTCCTCGACGAGGTCGCGGTAGGCGGCCAGGCCCTGCTCGCCGAGCACGTCGGCGCAACCCTCCGCGGCGCCGAGGAAGATCTCGTAGTCGCTTACGAGGGTGCGGCCGACGAGGGTCGCGGCGAGGTCCTCCGGCTCGGGCTCCGCGGCCCGGCTGGCCCGGAGGTGAGTCTCCTCGATCTGCTCGACGACGACGGCGAGGCCTCCCCCGGAGTCGTCGACGTCGGCGTCGAACTCCTCGACCAGGTCGAGGGCGAACAGGCAGAGTTCGGCGGCGCGCCCGGGGAAGCCGGCGTCGACGAGATCGTCGATCTCCTCGAGCACCTCCTCGGTCCCCCAGAAGTAGTCGTTCGCCTCGTGGAGCCCGATGACGTGCTCGGTGGAGAAGGCATTCACGAGCGCGCGGCGCAGCTCGTCCTGGTCGAAGCCTGCCTCGGGTAAGGCGCCCGCGTCGACGAGGAGCCGGGCGCAGCAGGCCGTCCCTCTGGACTGCATCGATCAGCAGATCCACCAGCTCGCCGAGCGGCTTCTGTGCGAGGGTCTCGCGCAGCAGCTCCTCGTCCGGGGCGTCCGCGTCGTCGGCGCTCTCCTCGACGGGTGCTCGCTGCGGTTCGTCATCACCGGGGGCGGCGCCCGCCGCGCGGAGCCATACCAGGACGGTGGCGACGCCGTGCTTGCAGAAGAAGCCGTCCTCGGCGAAGGGGCAGCTGCAGGCGGCGGCGATGCCTCGCTCCGCCGTCTCGATCTAGATGTATGAGGTCATGACGTTGTCGACGCTGGCGGGGAGGCGTGAGGCCGAGGTCTGATCGCCGCAGGCGGAGTGGGGACCAAGTCCCAGCACAACGGAGCTTCGTATGTCATGCGGTCCGCGTAGGATCCGGTCAGGCCGGGATCTCCCGATCCCAACTAACCCGATGAGGGAGAAGCGAGACATGGACCAGCCCGATGAGCAGGCATCTGACGAGCAGAAGGAGCTCGAGGAAAAGCTCGGACTTGAGTCGATCAGGGAACTGCCAGTCGAGAAGCTTCCCATGTTCCTGCAGGAACTCCCGTCCATGAGCAAGGAGGCAGCCGCGGCCGTCGTGGCCAGCCTGCCGGACTTTGAGGGTCTCGTGAAGGGGTCCCTCGACCGCGTACAGGCTGGCGCAAACTCCGTCTTGAAGGCCAACTGGAAGTCACAAAAGAAGGTCCATTCCTCCTTTGCTGAGTACCGCCGCATGATCGATCGCGAACTGGAGAAAGGACCTCTGGAACTCGACGATCGCCTTCGCCTGCTGGGGCTCGTCAAGGAAGCGATCGAACTCGAGGCGAAGATGAATGAAAAGCATCAGTCATTCGCGCTCGCCACCGTAAAAACCGTGGCAATGGCCGGCGCAGCCGTCGGAGTAGTCGTCGTCGCATCTGCAGCCGCACTGATCAGCAATCAAACAGACAACAAAGCCTAACCATTCAGGAGCGCATTCCGATGACGACAGCGCGATCGGCAAGGCTTCTCTAAACGGCTATGCGCTCGGAAGAACAAATTGATTAGCCGACAGTAGTGTTTCACAGGTCCCGGTGGTGTCAATGCGTCGAAGCAACATGAGGCTCGCCGGCCAGTAGTCGGGCGAAGGATTCTGTCGGGGTCAGATTCCCGAGGGTGTGCTGCAGACCCTGGTGGACCTCCTCGAAGGATTCCTCCTCGCCGAGCTCGGGTGCCAGCTCATCACGCCAGGCCTCGGTCGCCGTGCGTGGCATGACGTGCTCGATCGTGAGCTGTGCCGGGTCGACTGGTTCCTTGCTCCCGTAGGACTCCTCGATCCACTGGAGCACAAGCTTGCGCTGGTTGCTCCGGCCATTGAGATAGAAGGGTACGGTCGTGAGGCTGGAGGCGATCTCCTTGTCGGAGGCGAAGTACTTCCGGCCGGTGGAGAGGTAACGATGCACGGCGGCTGCGACGTCCTCCTCGTCCCGCACCTCGGAGGTCGTGGCAAGCAGGGTGCGGTTGATGTTCGCCGTCGCCCGCCCGATGAGCAGCCGACGGACCAGGAAGCTCTCGACGGACAGCATCGCGGCCGCGATCTGGGCCGAGGAGGAGTCACCGCGTTCCCCGCCGGTCCATCAGGTGCAGCAGAAGCGGGTAGACCGTCGTCGTCCCCCAGGCCTTCAGCCGTGTGAGCCGGGTGCGCACGTCCTGGTCATGCTCCCGTTCCGGGTTCAAGATGACCGCGAGCAGCCGACCGAGGTGAAGGAATCGCGTGATCTCGTCGACCAGCGCGCGCTCATCCTGAAGCCTCTCGAGACGCTTCACCTGGTCGGAGTAGACGTTGGACTGTCGCGCTTTAGGGTTCTCTTGGACGAGATCGAGCCAGAAGAGCAGTTCCAGCTGCTTGGGTGCCAGCAACTTCTGGAGGGGGAGCCAGAGATCGGTGTACGCCTCTTCCGCATTGCCCTCCAACCGCATGAAGAGGTAGTTCCTCAGCAGGTCTCCCTGCGTGAGCTGGAGGCCAGTGTTGTTGAGCGACTCGAAGATCCGGTGGACGTTGTCTCCCTTCTGCGCGGTCACAGAAACGAGGGCGAGGCCGAGAAGAACCGCTTCCTCCAGAGCCTGGACATCGACCGGCATGTCCTCGCTCGATGCGGCGGAGAGCCGTCCCATGAAGTACCGATACGCCTCTCCGATTCCGTCGGCGCTTCCTGCGGCGGTGGTCTGGCGGATGCAGGCGCGATAGGAGTCGCGGTCCGCCTGTGTCGGAGAGAGCTTCAGGCGCGCGTCCTCCGACTCCCATTTGTTCTCGAGGTACTGCTCATTGATCCGGTCGCGGTGCTGCGCACCCTCTGTTGCCGCTCGGTGGTCCCGGACCGCAGCGAGCAGGATCGAGAGCGTGGTGAGACGCTGCTGACCGTCGACGACGAGATACCGATGCACGCCCGTCGGCCCGTTCGAGGGCGATGGCGCGAGGACGACCGAACCGAGGAAGTGGGTCGCCTCCCGGTTGACCTGCCTGTCCTCCGCAAGGAGGACGAGATCGCTCCACAGGCGCTCGTGCTGGTCCTTCTCCCACGAATAGGTGCGCTGGTACAACGGCACCTGGTACTGCTTCGTTCCTTCGAGCAGCTCCTTCAGCGTGTCTCCGTCGCCTTCATCCGTTTGACACATCTCTTTCCCGCAGGTGCTTGCAATATTCGAAGAGTCGTCTCGACGCCAAGAGACCGGATTGCACGTTCAGCATCACAGCCTCCACCGACCCGGAACTGAGACCGCGTAGTCCGGCACGCCAATTGCCTCGAAGTGGTGCTTGGCTGCCCGGATCTTGGCGTTCTCTGTCGGGCGGCGCTTGATCTCGTCTTCCGTGCTCTTCGTCTCTCGGATCATGTACACGCGCTCCTCGCCGTCCTCGTGCTTCACGATCGCCCAGTCCGGGTTGTACGGGCCGACCGGGGTGTCGATCTTGAACCTGTCGGGCAGCTTCATGAAGAACTTGATGTCCTCGCGGCCGTCGAGCAGTTCCGCGAACTGGCGCTCAGGGTCGGAGTCGTAGACGACGTAGTCGAAGTTCGACTTGTCCGCGTTCTCCAGCTTGTACATCTGGTCGAGGAAGCGTTCCTTCTCCTCTTCGCCGTCCTTGCGCAGTTCACGCAGCTCGTAGACAGAACCTGCGATCTTCTCGTACTGCACGCCGTCGACGACGAGCTTCGCGAGCTCGGTCTGCATGAGGCGCTTGGCCATAGCGATGAAGTCGTTCGGGTTCGCGATGAACTCGCCCAGCCGGCCGCTGCCGACGAGGACGTCGACAATGGTCTTGCGGGTGAGGGAAGTGGCCTCCTGCAGCTCCCCGATGATGTCGGGCAGGTCGTAGCTGCCTCGGAGTTCCTGTTGACGTGACCCGAGTTCCTGACCCTTCGCGCCGCCACGGAGCACCTTCACGCCCGCGCGGGTGACCTGGATGCGCAACGGATCGATGTCCGGTGCTTCCTTGATCGCTCTGACCGAGTTCTCAATGATCTTGTCGCGTTCCACCTCGACGCGGTACGTGGTGCGGCGGCTGATCGTCTCCCAGAACTTCTCAAACTCCGGGTTCGCGAACAGCTCCTTGTTGAGCCTGCGCGAGTGTCGCTTGCTCTTCGGCTTGACGTACTTACCGATGTGGGCGCGGCCGACCAGCTCGATGACGAACGGCTCGGCCCACATGAAATCTGCAGGCATGTTGAGGCTGAAACCCTCAATGTTCGGCTGGAACTTCGGCTGCACAACGCCGTCCTTGTCGATGAACTTCTGCGCGAGCAGGTGCTCCCAGATCGACACGGAGCCCTCGTAGCCGAGGTTCTCATCGGTAAGCGAACCGTCAGGGTTCTGCAGTGGGATCTTCGAGAACTCCGCCTTGCGCACACGCCCGATCTCGACACCCGCGTCCTTGTACTCCTTCTGGAGCGCATCGGCGAACTGCTTATACGACTCGTTCGCAACCACCGTCAACGTCGCGATGCCACGATCGGCCACACGCTCGTAGCCGCCCTCGCTCTTCGCGACCGGCAGACGTAGACCACGCCCGAGCGTCTGGCGTCGCTCCGTCTCGGCGCCCATCTCGCGCAGGGTGCAGATCTGGAAGACGTTCGGGTTGTCCCAGCCCTCGCGCAGGGCAGAGTGGCTGAACACGAACCGCGTCGGCTCGTTCTCGTCGAGCAGCCGTTCCTTCTGCTGCATGATCAGCTCGTACGCGTCATCGTCGGCCTTGGTCGTGCCGGACGTGTCCTGGAACCTGTCCGCCGCGCCCTTCTTGCCCTTGAGGACAGAGAAGTAGCCGCGACGCAGCTCGGCCGGATCCTGCGGGAGCAGCTCCTGCCACTGCGGCGACTTGGCACGCTCCTCACGGAACAGCTCGTCGAACCACTGCACGAACTGACCGTTCGCATCGAGATTGTTCGAGCCGTCACCGAGGAAGCTCTCCACCTTGTCGATGAAGAACAGGCTGAGCACCTTGATGCCCTTAGCGCGCAGTTGCGTCTCCTTGCGCAGGTGCTCCTTGATCGTCTCGCGAATCATCTCCTTGTAGATCGCACCCGACGATCCGCCGATGCTCTCGCCCTGGTACAGATAGCCATGCAGCGTCAGGTCGACGTACGCGGGCTCGATACTCATCTCGTTGACGCGCCAGCCGTCGTAGCTCGCGTTGTTCGTCAGGCGAGGATCGGACAGCTCCTGATTCTGCTTGACGTTCACCACGCGCCGCTCGAGCGAACCGTCAGCCTTCCGGCAGGACAGCTCCAGCCGGGCAACCCAGCCCTTGTCGTTCTTGACCTCGACCAGCTTGATGTACGGCGTCGCGTCCGCACCTTGCTGCTGCACGTCCGCCACCACGATCTGCTTCACCAGACCTAGATCGTGCGCGTCGACCGGATCGAGTCGGTAGACGACGTTGCGGAGCTTCTTGTGCGTCGCGCTATAGCGCAGCGTAAACACCGGGTCGAGCTCGCTCACGGCCGACTGAGAGAGCCTGGACTCCATGTTCTGCGGCTCGTCCATGATGACGACCGGATGCGTCGCCTTCAGGTAGTCGATCGGCTTGAGACCGTTCAGTTTGTCCCGCGTCTGGTGGATGATGCGAGTCGCCGCGTTGCCACGGATCGAGTCGATCGTCATGACCATGATCTGCACGTTGGTCGACGTCGCGAACGACTGCACCTCCTCGGCCGTCTTACCACTGTAGACCGACGAGTCGAAGGTGATGTTGCGCTTCTTGTACAGGTTCTCGAAGTGCGAACGCATGAGCCGGATGCTCGTGTTCACGCCCTCACGGATCGCAACGCTCGGCACGAGGATGACGAACTTCGTGAAGTTGTACTTCTCGGCCAGTTCGAAGATGGTGCGGAGGTACACGTACGTCTTGCCCGTACCCGTCTCCATCTCGATATCGAAATCGAGCGCAGAGTCGTCGAACAGCTTCGAGGCAACCTCGAGGCCGTTCTTGTCCTGCACACGCTGCAGGTTGGCGAGCACCGTGTCGCGGTCGAGCACTAGGCGGTTACCGACGGCGCCGACCTCCTGCGAGAGGTCGAGGTCGAGCGTCGTGTTATCGCTTGAGTTGACAGCAGCTACCCGGCCGCGCAGCGTCGTCTCCAGCTTCTCGGCATCCTTCGGCTGTCCGTCGAACAGGTCGACGACAGACTTGATCGCGTCGAGCTGGTAGGGCTGACTCGCGTCGAACTTGAATCCGCTGCTCGCTGTGTTGTCTCCCATGATCAGGCCGTCCAGAGCTCGATGCCACGGCTCTTGCAGAGCTGGGCCAGGTTGGTCTTGAGCTCGTCGTCGCCCTGGAACGCATCTTCAAGGACAATCAGACGCTGCGGATCCTCATCCGCCACCGCACGCAGCTGCTCGAGCGCCGGCTTGACATGCTCGTTCAGGTAGGCGAGCACAATGCCATCGCCCACCGAACGCAGGTTGAGGCCAGCCACGTCGACCGGAGCGATCTGCTCGGTCAGCGAGTAGCCCTGCTTGAGGAGAATCTCCGAGAGGAGGTCGTCGGCGGAGGCATCGTCGTCGCTACTTGACTCGCGGAGATCGAAGAGATGCTGCTCAAGCGTCGTGCGGTCGACGTCGCTGGATACCTTCCACTTGGAGAAGTTGGTGTCCGCCAAGCGATAACTCCGGAAGCCTACATCCACGCGGTCAGCCGCGTCCGTCTGAAGCTGGTCGCGGCGCGAACTGGACACCGCCTCCGCCGCGGCGGCAATGCGCCGACGCGCAAGGTCTGCAATGGTCGCTCCACTTCCGCCTTCCACGGGCTCCGGGAGCTGCACCTGAAGATGCACACGGTTCCCACCGTCGCGAAGGTTCGCCGCCATGACCGCGTGCGCAGTGGTTGCCGAGCCAGAGAAGAAATCGAGTACGACAGCCTCCTCCTTGGGCTTGGTGAAGACAGACACGAGGTACTCGATCAGCCCGACCGGCTTCGGGTAGGAGAACTTGAGCCCCCATGACGCCAGAAGCGAGCTGTTTTGCTTGGTTGTGCCCAGGTTTCGTAGAACCGACAGCACATGCCCTTGCTCATCGGAGCGACGCTTCATCATGTAAATCGCACCCGTGTCGCGCAACTCGAACCAGGTTTCGCGGCCCTCGCCGTCCTCGATCGGTACACACCCATTGCGGATGAAGAGATCAAGTAGGTTACGTGAGCTCCAACCACTACGGACTCGAGCAGGTGCGGAAACGCTACCCTCCGCCACCACGACCTCATCGAGGACGTGAGGAAACGCGTCGTCTCGCTTCGCGATAGCACCGGAGGTGAAGTTAGCGGGGAATCCGATGGGAAGCTCGACAGTCGATGCCGGGTTTGCTGGACCATTCTTCGTAATCGAGTTCTCGATCACATCCTTGAATAGCTTGCTGTCTTCGGTGATGTTCGGGTCGATCACCGAAGGGCGAGCAAACTTGGACGCGTTCCTTGCATAGGCGAGAACGTACTCGTGGACACCTTTCACCTTGCTCTGTTGGTCAACATTTCCTTCGTTGAGCCACACGAACTGCGAAATCAGGTTCGACTCCCCGAAGACTTCGTCGCACAAACGACGTAGCTGCGCCTGTTCGACGTCGTTGATCGAAATCAAAATGACGCCGTCTTCGGTGAGTAGGTTCCGCGCGAGTTTCAGTCTCGGATACATCATGCTAAGCCAGGCCGAGTGATACTGCGGGTTCTCAGCAGAATTCTTAGCATTCGAGCTCTTCGGCTTGCCCTCTTCACTAAGCTGGCCCGTGTACTCCAGATATGTCTGGAGTCCTTCACGATAGTTGTCCGGGTAGACGAAGTCCTTGCCGGTGTTGTACGGCGGATCGATGTAGATGAGCTTGATCTTGGCGTGGTAGTGCTTCTGCAGGATCTTGAGCACCTCGAGGTTGTCGCCCTCGATGAACACGTTCTTGGTGGTGTCCCAGTCCTTCGAGTTCTTGAAGTCGGGGCGCAGTGTCGCCGTGGTCGGCTCCTGCGCGGCACGCAGGGCGCGCTTCTTGCCCGGCCAGAACAGCCCGAACCGCTCACTGCTGTCGGCGGCATCCCCGTCGAGCAGTTCCTTGAGCTTCTCGACATCAACCTTGCCGTCGGCGATGGCCTCGGGAATCAGATCGGCAAGCTGCGTTGCCAGCTCGGTCCGGAAATTGGGGGTAGCGGCAGGCGTCTGAGGCATTCCACCAGTATCCCACGCACCACCGACAACACGGCTCTTCGCGGCTCGTGGTGAAGGAGAGCGTCGCGTCGCTGGCGTAGAACGACCCGTGGTCCTGCTGTGATGGGTGTTGTCTAGACAGCCACATCCCAGAGGACCACGAGCCTGTGCATGAGAATACGGGTTCACAGCGAGATGCTGCGAGCACGATCTTCAACCTGCCCGACTACCGCGTCATCGACGCGATCGACCTGCCCGATGGAGGCCGGCGGGTGGTGATCGAATCCATCGAGCCGCCGGGCTGTCCGTCGTGCGGGGTGCTCGCGACCAAGGTCCACTCCCGCCGATCCCAGAAGGTGCGAGACGTCCCCGTGGCCGGGGCGATGGCGGTGGTGTGGGCCAAGCGACGCTGGTTCTGCCTCGAGCCGGCCTGCGCCCGGCGCACGTTCTGGGAAGCGACCGACCAGGTCCCGCACCGCGCGCGCTCGACGACCCGGCTGCGGGATCAGGTCGTCTCCGCGGTGATCACCTCTGGCCGGGCAGCCTCGGAAGTCGCCCGGGCCCATGGCGTCTCGTGGTGGCTGGTCCAAGCCGCGCTGGCGGCTGCCGCCGTGGTCCTGCCCACCGCCGAGGACGTGTCAGTGATGCGCCTGGGCATCGATGAGCACCGCTACCGGTCGGTGCGCTGGTTCCGCACCGACGACGGTGCCTGGAGACGGTTCGAGCCCTGGATGACGACCCTGGTCGACCTCTCCACCGGGCAGGTCCTCGGTATCGTCGACGGCCGGGACTCCACCGCCATCGGCGACTGGCTCGCCCAGCGCTCCGAGCTCTGGCGGGAGCGGATCGAGATCGTCGCCATCGATCCCTCGGCCGCGTTCCGCAAAGCACTGCGGACCTACCTGCCCCGCGTTGCGGTCTCGGTCGACAAGTTCCACCTCGTCAAGCTCGGAAACGACATGGTCACCACCGTCCGTCAGCGTCTCGCCCGCGCTCATCGTGGTCGTCGGGGCCGGAAGGACGACCCGGCCTGGGCCCACCGGATGCTGCTGCTGCGCGGAGCTGACACCCTCACCCCGAAAGCGTGGGACCGCCTGGAGACGGTGTTCCGCACCGATGACCCCACCGACGAGCTCTCTGCCGCCTGGGGCATCAAGGAGCAGCTCCGCCGCTTGCTGGCCACCGACACCCTCGCCCAGGCCTGGGACGAACGGATGCGGATGGGCTACTTCGCCCAGCTCGCGAACATGCCCGAGGCGACCAAGCTCTACGACACCGTCGTGACCTGGTGGGACGCGATCGAGGTCCTCATCGTCACCGGCGCGACCACCGCCCGAGTCGAGGCAGCGAACACCGGCATCAAGAACATCAAACGCACCGGTCGCGGCTTCCGTAACGCGGAGAACTACCGGACCCGTATCCTGTTAGCCAGCGCCGCGAGAACCGTAGCGTGAATACCCGCCACAGCAGGGTCATTCACCACGAACCGCGAAGAGCCGACAACACCCGGATGTCGGCGGACACGACAAAATGCCCGCTGGCGGTCATGAAATCTGCCCGGTGGTGGCCATGGTCTCTGCCCGACAGGACATCCGTTGCCTGGCCGCGTCTGCGGTCGGCGTCCTCGAGTGCGATGAGTGGTGCTGAAGCACTGTTCGTCATCCGGGGAAGGGACATCTTGAGTCTGCCGGGGAAATCATGGAAATCTTGGATGCTTACGATCTGACTGGGTCGTTGCGTGATGCTGCCGAGTTGGTGGGGTGTTCTCATCACACGGTGAAACGCTATGTGGAGGCCCGCGACAAGCTGGGTGGCCCGCCGTCGGGGACGGCCCACCGGTCCCAGCTGATCGACGACTACCTGGCCAACGTCGAGGAGTGGGTCGAGCGGTCGAAGGGAAGGTCCGCGCCTACAGGGTCCACGCGAAGCTGGAGTGGCTGGGGTTCACCGGGTCGCAGCGGACCACCCGCCGCGCGGTCGCGGTCGCGAAGACCGCGTTCCGGGTCGGGAACCGCAGGGTCCATCGGCCGTGGGTGACCGAGCCGGGGATGTGGTTGCAGTATGACTACGGCGACGGGCCTGTCGTGGATGGGGTCAAGAAGGTCCTGTTCGTCGTCTGGGCCGCGCGGTCGAGGTTCCGGGTGGTGTTGGCGTTGCGGGCCAAGTCCGCCTCCGGGCAGAAAATAGTGGCCCTCGACACCCGGAGACCCGCACCTCTGTCGTCATCGGTACACTCGCACTTGTGCCAACTTCTCCACCGTCCTGGGAACCGCATGACTACTTTCGCGCTTGGGAGCATTCGGTAGATAGCTGGGCAAGCCTTGAAAATGAACTCAAGAACATCGAGAGGGTATCGGACGGAAGAAAGCTCGTATGGCGTGGGGTTCACAATAGTTCTTATGGATTGCTGAGTTCCGCCTACCGCTGGCTAAAGAGCCACGATCGAACGCCCCCGCCAGAAGGTCGTTTGCGCGAATTCGAATCCAAACTTCTGGCAGCATCTCGGACCACCTGGCCGGACAGGGGAGGAAGCGCCCTCGAAACGTTGGCACATATTCAGCACTATGGTGGCCCCACACGGCTCATCGATGTCAGCCATTCCGTAAACGTCGCAGTGTTCTTCGCCACGGAACAGAAGTTTGACCCCAATGATCATACCCCCCAGGATGACGTTGATGGTCGCATTTTTGCCTTCCAGTCGGACGATCGAGTAGTTGAACTTGACAAGACTTGGGGATCGAGGGAACTCCCTTGGATCGATTGGGACCGAGATAAGAATGGCTGGGAGACGGATCTCCCTTTTATCTGGAATCCACCCAGCGCACTCAACGAGCGAATAGTCGCACAGCATGGCGCTTTCTTGATAGGTGGAGTCCCATCGCTACCGCATGGCCAGAACTCTAGGTACCGAATGCCAGGTGCATGGCAGTCCGGGAATATGAAAACGATGCCTGCGGCCAAGGTGCGGGAGGTAACGTCGGTCTCGGTCTTCTTAAAGAGTCTTGATCGGCGGACTGCAAGAAATTCCCAAGCCACTTATACCCTGAGAATCGCCGCCAAGGCAAAACCAGAAATCAGAAGACGTCTACTTGACGAATTTGGCTTGCACCATGGGGTCATTTATCCGGATCTATTCGGACTCGCTGAGCATGGCGCAAGCCTGGCCGTGCTCAGCTAAATAACTGCCGCTCGCGTCTTATTGAGTGCGCCGTTGTCTGGGGTTGTTCACGCCACAGGAGAAGGGCCACTACGCCCTACTCTGACAACTGCCAGCGAATCGTGAACAGGTTCTCGGTCTCCTGGGTTCCCTGGAGTGACTGCTCGATCAGCTCGAGGTACTTGTCGGCCTCGGCCCGGAGCTTCTTGCGCGTGTCTCGGAAGTCCTCGTCGGCCTCCTCGGCACGCTGCTCCCACTTGCGGGCCTCCTTCTTCAGCCGCAGTTGCTCCATCGGATCGTCGGCCTGCCGGGCGAGCTTGCGGGCTTCCTTCTCCTTGGCGCGGTACTCGCGGATCTTGCCTTCGTGCTCGGCCTTACGATCCTGCTGGTTGCGGTAGAGGAGTTCCTCCTGCTGGTCGTAGTAGCGAGAGTTACGGCCCTGGACTTCCTTCTCCAGCTCAGCCCGTCGAGTGTCCAAATGCGGCGTGAAGCGGCCCTCATCGATCGCCACCGGCCGTGTCCCAACGTCGACGCAGGCGAGGTCAAGGATGTCTGCGACGTACTCTTCATCAAGCCACCGGCCGTCATCGGTCATGGCGCCGGCGAGCATGTAGGACTCGGAGACATCCTCGTCGCGCGCCCTCATACGGAAGGTCGCAACGCTGACGGTGAGTTCGCCGCGGGTGCCCTCCAGCGCACGAATCGCGCTGCTCACACGCTCCGACTGGCCAAGAGAGAACGTCAGCTCGCGTGCCGGGGTGTCGTGGGTCTTGGCGGTCTCAACGACGTGCTGGGCCAGCGGGCTCGCGTAACGGTACTGGTGCGCGTTCTCCAGCGGCTGGGACTTGAAGAAGTAACGCCCGGTCGGCGCGTCCTGCACCGGGGACGGGTTCAGCACGAAGGTGCGCCCGTCGCCCTCGAAGGTCGCGTGCTCGTCCAGCTCGTGCCGGGTCACCGCGAGCAGGAGGCGCTCGAACCTGTTGAGCACCTCACCGGACTGCGTGTCATAGGCCTTGAGGCGATCCTGGACGTGGGGATCGAGATTATCGAAGACCTTCGCCTTGGCGCTGGCCATCTCGCGCGAGATCTCGCCCGCGTACTGCGCCTCCAGCTCCTTGAACGCGGAGTCCAGTTCGTCAGCGGTTCTGCAGCGGGTGAGGATGTCGCTGATCGTCTTCTCGAAGTCCAGGCCGTCCTCGATCGCGCCGAGCACCTCGTCGCTGGCGCCAAAGACGCTGGAGAACAGTTGGAACTTGTTCGTCAGCAACTCCAGGATGCGCTGCTCGGCGATGTTGCCTTTATTCGAGAAGTTCACGACGACGACGTTGTGCTTCTGCCCGAAGCGATGCACACGTCCGATGCGCTGCTCGACGCGCTGCGGGTTCCACGGCAGGTCGTAGTTGACGAGCATCGAGCAGAACTGCAGGTTGATGCCCTCTGCCGCTGCTTCGGTGGCGATCATGATCGTGCCTTGCTCGCGGAAGTAGTCCACGAGCGCCTTACGTCGGTCGACCGCCGGGATGCCCGTGATCAGATCGCCGTCCTTGTTGGCGGTCAGCCATGCCTGGTAGATCGCCGTCTGCTCAGGCGAGGTGTTCGACCCGTTGAACAGCACGATGCCCTCGCCGCGACCGGCGTCGGCAAGCGTGCGGGCGATGTACTCCTGCGTCTTGGTCGAATCGGTGAAGATGATCGCTTTCTCGGCGGCGCCCAGCTCACGCAGGCGCTCGAAGCCCATGTCGAGGGCCTCGTTGAGTTTCACGGCCTTCTGGTTGACCGTGATCGAACGAGCAAGCGCCGCATACTCGCGGAGCTCATCCACCTCGGCGCGCATGCGCTTGAGGGTCTCGGCATCGAGCTGCGCGCTCGATGTCTGAGCCGTCGTCTCCTCGGCCTCCTCGACGATCTCTTCCTCGAGTTCGTCACCGGCCTCAAAGTCGGCCAGGAACAGCCCACCTCGGTTGTCACGGAGCTTGCCAGCGGCCACCTCGTCCGCCAGACGATTGGCGATGTTCTCCAGCGTGCTCGCCACGGCATACGTCGACGAACCGAGGCGCTTGCGAATGATGAGCGCGGAGAGGTGGCGCTGCGAGCCTGCGAACGCGAACAACTCGTCACGCTGCAGGTAGTCGTTGACAAGGTCGTACAGGCGCACCTCGTCGGGCGACGGGGTGAACTCCACCGTCAGCGGCATGCGCTTGGTGAACCGGATGTACTTGTTGGCGTCCTTGCGGAGCGTGCGCTTGGAGATCGTCGCCACGCGCTCGACCAGGTCGTCGTCGCCGGTCAGGTCGCGGCTCTTGATGTACCGCTCGCGGAACGCATCGAGCGAATAGAAGTAGTCAGGGTCGAAGATCGAGACGAGGCCGTACAGCTCCTCGAGCTTGTTCTGCAGCGGCGTCGCGGTGAGCAGCACCGTTTTGTGCGCGCTGCGGGCGACGTGCGAGACGGCTTCAGCCATCTTGGCCTTGCCGTTCCAGTAGCTGCGTAGGCGGTGCGCTTCGTCAGCCACCACCAGGTCCCACGACTTCAGCAGTGAGGTCTCGTGGCGGTGGGCGAACTCGTACGAGCAGACGAGGACTTCAGCGGCGCGGGTGTCCGTCTTCGGGAGCAGCGAGTCCTTCGACTTGGCGTCGAGGATCGTGGAGGGGATGAGGAACTTCTCGTACAGCTCCTGCTTCCACTGCTGACGCAGGCTCGAGGGCGCGATGATCAGGATGCGGCGCTTGCGCTCGGCCCAGTACTGCGAGATGACGATGCCCGCCTCGATCGTCTTCCCGAGGCCAACCTCGTCCGCCAGGATCACGCCCGGCAGGAACGGCGTCTGCAACGCGAAGAGCGCCGCGTCGATCTGGTGCGGCTTCGGCTCGACCTGCGCGTCGAACAACAGACCCGCCAGCTTGCCGACGTGATCGTTGGCGTAGCTGCGCTGCAGCTCGTAGGCGAAGTACTTCGACTGGTAGTCGGTGAGGAAAGCCGTCACCGATAGCCCCTGGAGAAGAAGCGGGGCAGACGCATCGCGGCTGCCACAGCTCTGCGGCCCCCGCTGCGGGTCGATCTGACCGTTCCGCACTTCATCAGCTCATCCTCCTAGGCGCCTGGCCATGCGGCTTAGCTTGCACTTAATGGTCCGCGACCAACGCTACCGGGAGACTCCGACACTTCCGAGCTGTCGTGTCTATTCGAGAGAGACGTATTCACCCATCGGGCACCGGATCGCTCGGCGGGGTGTGTGACATGCCGCCGGGATGATTGGCGTCGGTCTGATAGCCCAGGTGCCTGATGCGGCACGGTGTCCCTATCCCGCGAGGAAGGGGACTGCCGCACGGATAGGTGACATCTGATCTGGCTTGCCCGTAGGGCGGCCTGGAAGGATGTGCACCATGCCCGCTCCCTACCCTCAGGAGTTCCGCGAAGACGTCGTGCGAGTGGCCCGGTCCCGCGAGGACGGCATCACGATCGCGCAGATCACGAAGGACTTCGGCGTCCACGAGATGACGCTCCACAAATGGATCCGCCAAGCAGACATCGACGACGGCAACCGTCCCGGCAAGACCCGTGAGGACTCCACGGAACTGCGCGAGCTCCGCCGCCGGAACCGGCTGCTGGAGCAGGAGAACGAGGTCCTGCGCTGCGCCGCTGCCTATCTGTCCCAGGCGAACCTGCCGGGAAAATGTACTACCCGCTCGTGAGCAAGCTCGCCGCTGACAACATTCCCGTCGCGGTGTCCCTGCGGGCCCTGAAGCTCTCCCGCCAGCCCTACTACCGCTGGCGGAAACAGCAGGTCACCAATGCCGAGCTGATCGAGGCTTGCCGTGCCAACGCCCTGCTGGACGCCCACGTCGACGACCCCGAGTACGGCTACCGGCTCCTGGCCGGCGAAGTGATGTGTGAGCGGACCGCGTGGCGGATCTGCCGGGACAACCGGTGGTGGTCAGTGCTCGGGAAGAAGCGTGGCAAGAACGGGAAGCGCCCGGGACCACCGGTCCATGACGACCTCGTCAAGCGCGGCTTCACTGCTGATGACGTCAACGAACTGTGGCTGACCGACATCACGGAACACCCCACCGACGAGGGCACGCTCTACCTCTGCGCCATCAAGGACGTGTTCTCCCGCCGGATCGTCGGCTACTCCATGGACTCCCGGATGAAGGCGCGTCTGGCAGTGAATGCCCTGGAGAGCGCGATAGCCAGGCGTCGAGAAGCCGCTGGCTGCATCGTCCACTCGGACCGCGGATCCCAGTTCTGATCACGGAAGTTCGTGCACGCCCTGAACCGTCACCACCTCATCGGATCGATGGGGCAAGTCGGTGCCGCCGGGGACATCGCCGCTATGGAATCCTTCTTCGCACCCCTCCAGAAGAACGCCTCGGACCGCAAGCACTGGCGGACCGAGAAGAGCTCCGCATCGCGATCATCACCTGGATCGAGCGGACCTACCACCGCCGCCGCCGACAGGCCCGCCTGGGCCGATTGACCCCATCGAATACGAGACCATCATGAACCCGGCCGTGAGCCTCGCGGCCTGACACCCCAACTGTCACCTATCGGTGCGGCAGTCACCGTATGTTCGTCGCACGGTCTGACACATGGACGAGAGTCGACTGCAGCTCAAGCCTCTGGAACCTCTCACTGCTGACCGTCGGCGCCGCTCTCGGCCTCGGCATCTTCTCCCGCCATTATCTGCCTCGGACTCTCAGGCGGCTCGAGGCCATATTTTTCGCTGAGGAAGCGGGTCGGGCAGTACCGTTGAGCGTCGGCGGCCACGCTCCGAAGCACTTGCGAGTTCATCCCGGCACCGATGACGATGCCGATGAACGGCAAGACCTTCGCGACGCTCTTGACCGGAACCTTCGTCTCGGCGGGGCCGAGCTACTCGAAGAAGTCCTCGTCGACGTCGACGATCTGCACCGTGCGCCGCACCTGCACGCCCACCCCGTAGCGGATCATCAAGCGCGACAGCTTCGCCCCGTCGACCAGCACGATCCGCGCCTGCACCTGGTCCGCGTAGCGCTGCGCGTCGACGCTGAAACGGCTCGTGGTGAGGAAGACGCCCTGGCTGGCGGCGTTGCCGGCGAGTGCGCCCACGAACTCCTGGATCGCGGGCCGGCCCACGGTGTTGTCGCTCGCGTAGCGCTTGGCCTGGACGTAGATGCGGGAGAGGCCCAGGGCGTCCTGATCGATGATCCCGTCGATCCCACCGTCCCGCGAGAGCTGCGTGCGGGTGGCGGAGCCCTCGGCGCCGCCGTACCCCATCGCCATGAGCAGATCGAGGACGGCCTTCTCGAAGAACTCCGGATCCTGCGCTTGGATCCGGGTGAGCAGCTGATCAGCGACATCGGCATGGATCCTCGCAATGCCGTTCTCGATCTGCTCATCGGGATCAAGCTCGGTGCGTTCCTCGACCACGGGGGCCGGCGTGGCCGGTGCGGCGTCCGCGGCGGCTTTCTGGGCGAGTCTCGGAGAGTCGTACCCCGGAACGCTGCGGAGATCCTTCTCCGTCATCCCGCCCGGGTGCGCCCCCAGCAGTTCCCTGCCTACCTCGGTGATCACGTAGCGGCCTCGCGAGGGACGCTCGACAGCGCCCGCACGTGCCAGGTAGGACAGCGCCCAATTGCCGCGGTTCTTCCACTGCTCCTGGCCAGAGGGGATGAGGACCGCTCGGTCGGTCTCGCTCAGCTGCAGCAGATCAGCGGCCCTGTCGACGATCTCTCGAGTGCGCCGCATCTGGCCGTCCACGAGCACGTGCAGCGAGGGGATCATGTACTGGTCCCAGGTGGGGGCGGGCATGGGTGCTCCTCTGATTGATGCGGCTGTTCGCACTGTATCGAGTGGCGCCGCATTCAGGTGGTGGTTGCCGTCCTCACCGAGGCGGCCGCAGATCGATCCGCGGCCACTCCACGTCCTCCCCCATCAGCTTGATCAGGTCCTCCTGCCGGGGCTGGCCCATCACGGAGCGGTACGCGCCCAGGGTGCGCTGCAACCGCAGGTACTGGCGTGATTCGCGGCTGAGCGGCATGGCCGGCACGTAGCGTTCGATCTTGGCGGGGCCGTCGTGGAGCCAGAAGGGGCTGAGCCCCTCGCTGTCCGGCGGCTCGGCGGCGACGGCGGCGTCGAACATCGCCGCCCACGGGTCGTCGTAGCCGGGCGCGAGCGCCGCCGCGGCGTGGGCGTGCGCGATGTTCCGGCGGATGGCGTGCCCTTTGTAACGGTGCACCCGGCCTTCGCGCTGTTCGAGGTCCACGGGGTTGCCGGGCAGGTTCCAGTGCACGATGGCGTGGCTGTAGGTGTGGAAGTCCAGGCCCTCCTGCCCCACGGAGGTGCTGGCGAGCACGAACGGCCAGAACGGCGAGTTGAAGCTGTCCCGCACCGAGGCCTCCCGCTTCTCCGCCTCCTCGGAGCTCAGGGTGCGACCAAACCGCGCCGCGATGTGGGAGTTCAGCTTGTGCGTGGCCACCTCGATCGCGGAGCCATCGGAGCGCAGCTCGTGCACCTCGTTCGCGGCGGTGCGGATCGCAGCCGTGGTGCGGATCCTGGCGGCCAGTGCCTCGGCCCGGGCGGCCGGCGCGTCGCGCCGCAGCCCCAGCGCGTCGACGAGGGTGTGCACGTACTCGTCGAGCATCGACTGCAGATTGCCGTCCAGGCAGTAGCGGAGCGCCAGATGCCAGTAGCCGTCGGCCTCCTCGGCCCCGGCGCCGGTGGCGGCGCGCACGGCGGCCATCGTCTCGGGCCGGTTCAGCAGGCTGCGCAGGCCCTCGCTGATCTCGTGGGCGGCGCGGCGCACGTGGACATCGGCGTAGGAGCACTCTCCGCCGGCGGCACGGCCCACAGCGCGCAGCGCACACACCCCGGGCGCGGCGACCGCCACCTGGGCGAGCACCGCGGCGAGATCCTCCGGCGGGGCGCCGAGCACCTCCCAGTCCGGAGCGAGCGCGAAGTCGACGTGGTCGCGGAAGCGGTTGACGGTCTCATCCTCCCCGTCCGCGCCCTCGCCACTGCCATGCAGGCCGAAGTCCTCGAGCCCCAGCGCACCGTCGAGGAGGTAGGGGGCCACGCCGTACCAGCCGGCGGTCTGCCCCTTCGCGTCCCGCACGGGCAGCTCGAGCGCGTCCAGGCGCTGCTGGATCCTGCCGGTCACCACCTCCAGCAGCCGCTCACGCTCCAGCGGGAGCTGCTCACCGGTCTCCCGGGCGATCGCGAGCGGGTCCCCGAGCTCGGCGAGCGCAACAGAGGGGTGGAGCAGCGCCAGGTGCGGCAGGTTCATCAGCTTCCCATCGGCAACGGCGAAGCGCAGCAGCGGCGAGGCGCGCGGCCCGTCGTACAGCGCCGGACCGCCCCTCCCCTGCCCGGGGGCGAAAGCGCTGAGCCGTCGGTCCGTTTCGTAGCTGAACAGGGCGGAGATCGCCTTCGGCACCACGCTCCAGGCGGAGAACACCAGGCGTTTGGTGAAGCTGCGCGCGCCCTCGGTCGCGAAAGGGCCGCCCGGGGCGGTGTACGGCAGAGAGGGCGGGAGCCAGGCGAGCTTCCACACGCCGCGCTCCATGGCGGCGTCGATCATGGCACGGAGCTTGGGGTTGCCGGGGTCGATCTCGCGGAACCGGTGCACGTCGTCCCAGGAGAGTAGGCCTCGTCGGCGCAGGTGCAGCAGCGCCGCGAGGTCCTCGTCGCCCTCGTGGGCGAGGTCGAGCGTGCGGCGCTGGGCCACGTAGGCCGACGGATCCATGAGGTTCACCGGGAAGGGGCTCGAGCGCCAGAACTCGAACATGTCCATGCCGTGCGCGCGGCGGCCGATCGCGTCGGCCGCGGCCCACACCTCGAGGTCGCCGGGCCGCAGCTCGAGGGAGGGCATCTCCATCTCACGCAGCATCCCGTCGGCCACTGCGGTGGAGCCGAGCCGTTCGGTGCGGGACATGACCCGCTGAAGCTCCGCCTGGGCCCGGGCCGTTGCCTCCTCGGCGCGGCGCGTGCCCTCGTCGGTGCCCTGGAGCATGCCCTCGCGCACCTGGGCGAGATGCTCCCGCACGCGGTCCGCGCGCTCGGGGCCGGCGAGGAAAGCGATGGTGTCGTAGAAGTCCTGGTGGTGGTCCTCGGCGTCGAGCTCATCGGGCAGGGTGAACATCTTGTACGGGGTGGCGGAGAGCACGAGCGACTTCGCCGAGCGATGATCGATGATCTTCTGCGCGAGCTGCTGCGCATCCGAGTAGTGCTCGTCCCCCGTGCTGCGGGCGCCGGGGAAGAGATCCTTGAAGCGCTGGAACTCGTCGAGGATCACGAGGTCCGGGGCGAGGCGGGTCACGGCGGTCTGGGCCATGACCATGCGCAGCGCGCCGATCATGCGGCGGCGCCGCCACCACATCTCGTGCGTCACCTCCTCGCTGCCGAGCCACAGATCGAGCTCGTCGAAGAGGTCGCTGAGGAGCGTTCCGCCGAAGGGGCCGGCATCGGTGCGGAGGGTGCGGGTGAACTCGTCGACGAGGCCGGCATCGAGTGCAGGGCGGCTCCCGTCCCACTCCAGCCTGTCGAAGAACCTCCGAAATCCGACGGCGTCGCGGAAGTAGTCGACGATCCGCTCCTGCATCAGCCAGAGCCGGTCGATGCTGTGGCTGAGCATCCAGTGCAGCAGCACGCGTTCGCCGACTCGGCCCGTCGCGTCGCCGAGCCGCAGGGAGGTGCCGGGGGTGAAGGCGATGAGGTCGACGCCGCCGAGCGGGGCGGAGCCCATCGTCTGCGGGAGCATCGTGAGGCGGTCGGCGTTCCGCTGCGCCTCACCGCCGGTGAGCTCGCGCAGGCGGTCCAGGTTCTGGCCGGCGATCTGGCTGTTGGAGCAGATGTACACGATCGTCACCGTGCGATCGGTGGTCTCGCGCAGATGCGCGATCGCGCGGGCGGCGACGCCCTTGGCGATGAGGGTCTTGCCGAGACCCACCTCGTCGGCGACGAGGAAGCGGTGGACGGGATCCTCATCCGTCCAGAGCCGCCGGAACGCGTGCTCGACGGTGGCGCGCTGGAAGGGTTTCAGGCCCGCGAGGAGCTCCTCGGCATCCACGGAGGTCTCCTCGGTGGGGGCGTTCGGGCTCATGCGCGCCTCCTGCCCAGAGAGAACATCAGGACCGTCTCCCACAGCCGGTGGAACTCCGGCGGGATCAGCTCCTCGGCCCGCGGCAGGGCGAGCACGGCCTCGACCTGTTCGCGCACCGAGAGGATGCGATCGATGTCGTTCCCGGCCGCGCGCACCAGCGGTTCGAACAGCACGACCGGGGGCGCGGCGTGCGGACGATCCGCCGCGGAGGCGCCGTCGATCACAGTGGTGAGGGACTCGAGCTGCGCCTCCTGCGCAGGCGCGCCGGCAGGATCATCGAGGCCCAGGAGCAGCGCGAGGTAGCGCAGCACCCGGTCGCGGCTGTTCAACATCGTGGCGAGCGCCCGCTGCTCGCGGTCGATCACGTCCCCGATGAGCGGGACCTTGAGCAGGCAGCGCCGCGTGGCGCGGGCCGGTCCCTCGCCGTCCACGGACTCCACGGCGAGGAAGGGCGTGATCTCGTCGAGGGAGAGCTCCCAGGTGGTGGACTGCGTGAGCGGACGCCGGAGGCGCGGTGCGGTGAGCGGCCAGATGCTCGTCTCCCCCGGCTGGTGCTCCGGCAGCTCCAGGGTGAGTCGCGCGGTGACCGCGTCCTCGCCGGTGCGGGTGAGGTCCAGCCGCGGCCGCGGGACGGACCGTGCGAGGTCGCGGTGCAGCGTCTCCAGCGCATAGCCGGTGTCCAGCGACGGATCCTCGGTCGCGTCCGGCGCCGGGGAGTAGGGCTCCATCAGCGTGCGCAGTCCGATGCCCGCGCCGGGGCCGTCGAGCACCGCGTCGACGCCGCAGGCGCGGGTGGGTCCGGTCAGCACGGCGTCGAACTCCACGTTGCCGCCCCAGGCCTGGGCGGTGAGGTTGGCGCTGCCGGTCACCACCACGGAGCGGCCGTCCTCGCCGTCGGCCACCACCGTCTTGGCGTGCAGCCCCGAGAGGTCCAGTAGGGCCGACGGGGCGGGGACCGTGCCGTCGGCCGCGGGGACCGTGCCGTCGGCGGCGGCGTCCTCGGCCGCGGTGCTCTCCTCCATGGTGCCGTCCACGGCGGGGTCGAGGACGGTGACCTCCCAGTCGCTCAGCGTGCTGCTACCCAGCAGGTCCGCCGCGGGAGCGCGGGTGAGCAGCGTGGCCTCCGGCGCGCCGGAGCGGAGCCTCGCGAGGGTGGGCGCGGAGAGGAACGGGCTGATCGCGAGCACCTTCCGGGCCCGCTCCGGGAACGGCCACGGCGGCGGGTCCTCGCCCAGGCCCAGCGCGAGCAGCCGGCCTCCGGTGAACGGCTCCGGGGCCTCGAGCCGCACGTCCCGGAGCGAGCGGGCGAGGTCGAGGATCGCGTCCTTTCGGGCTCCCGCCAGGGGGTCGAGGACCATGCCCGTCACCGCCTCGACGGCGGTCGCGGCCGGGGCCGCGTCGATCGTGCCGCCGCTGCTCTCGTCGAGCACGAGGGCCGTGTCCCAGGAGCTGTCCAGGGTGAGGTTGCGGCTGCCGACCACGACGCGGTGGAAGCAGGCGCCGTCGTGCGCGCGCCGATAGCGGATCGCCCAGAGCTTGGGATGGAACAGGGCGCCCTCCCGCGGCGCCTCCACCTCGTGCAGGGAATCCTCGAGGAAGGTGTGGATCCGGCTGTGAGAGCGGGGCACGTGGATCCCCGCGGCCTGGCAGAACACGGTGGTGCGGCCCATGAACCGTTGCACCGCGTCGAGCAGCTGCGCCGGGTCGCCGTCGTCGATCCGCGTCGCCTCGTCCATCGAGGCGAGGGCGAAGGTCATCGGGGCGATCAGCATCGCCGTGAGGTTCAGCGAGTAGGTGGTGGTGACGGCGACGTCCACCTCGTGCCCCGGCGGCGGCCTCAGCGCGTCCGTGAGCAGCACGCTCGTATCCGGCTCGAGCATCAGGAGCTCCCCTCCCCGTCGTAGAGGTCCTGGAGCAGCGTGGTGACGTTCGCCCAGCGGAAGTGCAGCCGGGCCGCCCCCGAGGCGCCGCCCCAGGCGTTCAGCGCCTTGAGGTTCCCCGGGCGCAGGCGCGCCCGCCCCCTCTTCACGGCGAGCTCGCGCCGCGCGACCAGCTCCCGCGCGCTCGCGGAGTCCGCCACCGCATGCGGGGCGCGGGACTCCTCGCACCACTGCTCCAGGAAGCGGCGCGTCCTGTCCGTGAAAGTGCGGCGGCGGGCGGCCATCAGCTGACCGAGGGCGAGAAAATCCTCCCGCCCGAACGGGCGGCTCGCCGCCGCCTCCTCCGCCCAGTCCTGCAGGCGGTCGCGGTAGTGCGCCACACGGTCGTCGCGGAAGCGGGACGGGTCGGAGGCCGTCGCCTCGGCGAGCAGCAGGTTGTACAGCAGGCCGGCCCCGTGCGCCTGGAGGCTGAAGCGCTCGGCGAGATCGAGCAAGGAGCGCAGCTCCCCGTCGGCCTCCGCGCGGAGCAGGTCCCGCACCTCGGGCGCCCACGGCGACCGTGGCGCGCTCTCGCGATCGATCCAGCCGGCCGGTCGCTCCTGCACCAGCCGGGCCAGGAGCGTGCCGGGGTTGGTGCGGGTGATCGCCTCCTCGAGGTAGGCGACCTCGCCGGGCCGGAGGCGGAAGTCCGCGCTCGTCAGCAGACGCTCCGGCGGGGCCGGGAGCGCCGGGTCGAGACCGTCCGGGATGCGCTCGGAGCCCAGGCCGCCGTCCTCCGCCCGCGGCGCCTCGGCATCCAGGCGCCGGCCCGCCTCGATCCGGGTGAAGAACTCGCGGGAGGTGAGGCCCCGCTCGAGGATCCCCCACTGCGCGAGCATGCCGCTGTAGAGCACCGACGGCACACGCTGGAGAGTCCTGCCCGCACGACGGCCGATGATGCCGGGCTCGCCCTCCCCGGTGCCGCGTTCGAGGGCGCCGATGAAGTCGCGCTCGAGGTCGTGGTACCTGGTGGCCATCTCGGAGACCGTCGAGCGTCTCGCCGCCTCCTGCATCAGCCACGGGACGAACAGGACGTAGCGCAGCCGCGTGTGGAGGGTGGAGGTGCCGGGGAACAGTGAATCCGAGAACGCATCCCGGATCCCGCCCACGCCCAGATCATCGACCGTGGTCTCGTCACGGAACTGCTCGACCGCCTCCATCATCCGGCGACGCTGCTCGGCATCGACTGCGAGCCAGGCGAAGGAAGAGGGCATGTGTCCATGGTGCACCGTCGGTGGGGCGGCGGGGGCGCTACGTCAGAGCTGGTCTCGCTTGCGCGCCGTGTTCGCCTCCGAAACGACCCACACTGCGGCGAGCGGCACACCCAATCCGCAGGAGAGAAGATTCCCCACGATGCCGAGCGCGAGAAGAATCGGCGAGATCACGAGGGAGCCAATGACGTCCGACGCCTCGAATATCGACCGCGACGCACGCACCAGGAACCAGCCGATGGCGAACGCCATGACGACGGTGGGCACGATGAAGGCCCAGAGTGTGAGCAGCGGCGGGATCCACTCGAAGCGGCCGTTGACCCACCAGCTCACGGGCAATGACAGCAACAGGGCGAAGAAACCGCCCAGCACCACCATCCAGTCCAGTGGTTCATCGTCGTCCGACTCCTGCTTCGCCGGTGCAGCCGTCGTGAAGGACGAGCCCGTCCTCTGCTGGTCCACCCTCGAGACGGAATCGAGCACGGCGACTCGAGCTGTCTGCCGCGCTCTGAATCGGGGAGACGTCTCCAGCGCACGGTCGTAGGCGGCGCGCGCCTCGATGGCGGCCCGGCGGTCCTCAGCGCTCTGCTGTTTTTCCATACAGGGGTGAAGAGGCCACGGCTTGCCGATCGCGTCGAAGTACGCGCAGCCACCGTTCTTGTTGCGGAAGAACCAGACGGGTTTCGAGCAGATGGGACACGACGCGTTCGGCTCCTCCGGAGGAGGGTTCCACGTCACCATGACGGAGGGCCTACGGCGAGGTGCAGAGGTTCGGGCGCGGCTCACGGGCGACCATGCGCTCATGTGTCCGATCGAGTCCCATCCCGCACGGGCACCTCTGTCCACCTCGTGACTCGAGACCCAGTGCACGGTGCCGTTCCGGCCACGCCGCCAATGCCCCCGACGCCTGTACCTGGCCACGCTTACCCTCCTCGACAATCATGAGCCAGATTCCTCCGTCGCACGGTGTGTTGCCGGCTCGACTCCGGATCGTAGTCCGGGAGTGCGACAGAAGGTCTGCCTCGTCGCAGACCGAGAGTTGTGGCCGCGCCATTGTTCGTCCACGCCGCCATCCCCGCCGTTGATCCCTACGCGCAATATCCCTTGCACCTATCAGCGCACACTTCATAGCGTGCGGATTTGCGCTCGACCCGGCGCCGGGACCCGGCTCACCGAGAGGACTGATCATGCCTGTGACCGCACGGTTCCCCGAGCGGAACACAATCGGCAGGATGCCGGAGGAGCTCACCAGCACAGTCGCCGCCGACCTGCTCGGGATCTCGCGCCCCACGCTCATGACGTGGGCACGCGCCCGCGAGATCGACTCGTTCACAGTCGGTAGCCACTCCCGGTTCACACGGGACGAGGTGCTCCGGGTGCGAGCCCAGCGCGCTGCCGATCGGGCAGCGGCCCACGCGGCTTTGCGCGAGTTCGAGGCGGCGCACGACGAGGTGCTCGATGACTGAGCAGGTGCTCGATCCCCTCGAATGACGTGTCATCACCGATGTGCCATCGCACCACCGCCACTCCGCTGCCCCCGTTGTCCATATCGCGTGCGGGCCCGGTGCGCGATGTCGGTCCCTCTGGGCACACTGACTGCCACCCCGGCCGCGCGCAGGGCGCGGCCACCGCACCGAAGGCAGGCACCATGTTCCCCACGCGCGATCTGATAGACGGATACGAGCGTCTCCTCGAGCGCGACCGCGTCCACCAGCTGCTCCTCGAGGCGCACCCCGACCTCGCGGACCGCATCGAGGTCGACGAGGCGAACCCCTTGCTCAGGATCCCCACCGGACTCGGCGGCGCGCTCATCCTGTGGAAGGGCGAGCACGAAGGCATCAACCGGTGGCGCATGGCCGCGCCGGACGGCGAGGGGGTCAGTGTCGTGGAGCCGGACTCGATCGCGGAGTTCCCGGAACTGGTGGCGGAGAAGCTCGGCGAATCAGCATGAACAGACACAAGAACGGGCTCCTCCTCGACTCCGAGCGACGCCACGTGGATCAGAGGCTCAAGTTGCTGGGCGAAGACCGAGTCCGAGACGGCGAAGAGCTGCTCCTGGCAAGCACAGCGTATCGCGCACACTTCGCGCGAGACTCGTTGATCATGTTCACGCTCGGAATGAGCGTGCTCGCTCTGGCCGTCGCAGTGGTCATCGGGAGCCTGGCGTCGAACGACGCCATTGCAGTCCTACTCATCGGCTATCTGATCGCTGCAGGGCTTCTCGGGACTGTCACCCTCATCGCGATCCGGCTGGCGGTCACGGCTGAAGTCGTCCGCGTCGTTGTCGATTACAGGCTCGAGCTACGGCGAGTGGAGCGCCGAGCGCGTGCCGAGAGCTCTCGAGCTACTGATATTCCCCGTGCCGCAGGGAGGCGTTCTCTTCGAGCTCTTCTTGGGCTCGGCTGAGCCAGCCTCGCACCTACACAACATCCCTTGGGGTCAACGTCGCAATCTGGCGAGGCTACGGCGATGAGTGAAGTCGCATCTCCCCAACGCATGACCACAAGAACAGGAGATTCCAGACCGACTGGCGGAGATGAGAGTGAGCCTGGAGCACAGATGTTCCCCACTTGACTGTATGAATGACCAGCACAGCATGGGTGATCCGGTCCGGCCGCTACGGCGAGCACGATGAGTG